>JAUSAZ010000113.1 GCA_030652255.1 Myxococcales bacterium
CCGGAGCTCTCCGAAAACCCCGATTGCTCTCGGCGTCCGCGGCCTCCTGTCGCGCGACGTGACCGGTCGAGGACTGCGAAGTAGACGAGCTCGGCGACCGTCAGCGCCCGTGTTTATCAATCAAGCCCGTGAACGGTTACGGCGGAGCATCGGGCGCTGTCGGCACGCGCTGCGGCGGATCTCGGGTTCGCCTTGATGACCGCTCTCGTCGCAGCGCCGTGCGTGCTCGCCGTGTGGTTGCACGTGTACGCGGAGTCCTATCGCTACGACCCGCTCTCCCGATGGGGTTGGTGGAACCATCACGAAGGCGACGCTGCCGCTTGGGCCATTCCCCTCGCCCTGGTGGTGGCGTTGGGGTCACTCGGGCTCGGAGCGCTCGCCGGTCGCTTCAACCGCCACGCCGCGAGGCCACTGCCAGCGCCCGCAGTCGACCCGTTGGCGACCTACCGCGAGGGCGCGGTGACGGAGTGCCCGCGGCACCCGTTCGCGAAGTAGGGGCAGCGTCGGCGGTTCGGAAACACCGCGCCGCAACGGAAAACGGGCGGCGCCGGGGCGCTATCAACGACAGAGGGGATAGGCGATGGCGCAGCGCTGCGAGAGCTGTGTTCGCATGGATCCGCTCCAGTCACCAGATCGCCCATGGCCCCGTGATACAGCTCGATGCGCGTGGGCGAAGTGCGTCGGGCGCTCTACCCGATGCTCGTTGGAGAGCTCACTGGCACCGGGGAGCGGACGCTCGGCATCACCCGCTCACGCCTTCGGAGTGGCGGGCTCAGCGGCGCGCGAGCACGTCGGCCAGGAGCGCGGGGTCGTCGGTCATGATCCCGTGCACGCCGAGGTCGAGGAGCCTCTCCATCGCCGCTCGATCGTTCACGGTCCACGCGTGGAGCCGCACGCCGAAGCGCTCGGCGCGCGCGACGACCTCCGCGGTGACGCTGTCTGCGGGGAGCTGGGAGATCGTCGTCGGGGGCGCGTAGCTCTCCTCGGCCCCCGGCCGCAGCCGGGCGAACGCGACGAACTCCCCCAGGCTCATCCCTGTGACGAGACCGGGTCGACGCGCGCGGATCTCGCGGACCACCGCGTCGTGGAAGGACACGAGCACGACGCGGCTCGCGGCGCCGCTCGCATCGACGACCGCCAGCACCGCGTCGACGATGCCAGGCTCGAGCTGCTTGATCTCGATGGAGAACCACGCGGTGGGGTGTGCCGCGAGCACCTCGGCCAGCCTCGGGACGGTGATGCCCCTCCCGCGGTAGGGGAAGGTCGCTCCGCCGTCGGTCGTGAATCGATAGCCGGCGTCGAGGGCGCGCAGCTCGGCGAAGGTGAGCCCGCGCACCGCGCCGGTGCCGTTGGTCGTGCGATCGACCGTGGCGTCGTGGATGCACACGACCTCGCCGTCGGCGGTCGTATGCACGTCGAGCTCGAGCACGTCGGCGTGGAGCGCAGCCGCGTTCGCGAAGGCGGGCAGGGTCTCCTCGGGCCTCAGGGCTCCGCCGCCGCGGTGCGCGATGAGCAACGGAGCGCCGCAGAGCAGCACGTTGTCGCCCGGAACGCAGGGCCGTCTCGGCGCGTCGACCGGCGGCGCGTCGCGTGATGCATCGAGCGATGCGGACGCGTCGGGCGCCAGGGCGACGGTGCCGCACGACGACTGGAGGAGGCCGACGCAGAGCGCGACGAGCCGCAAACGCCTCCCGGCGTCCGGAGCGGTCCGCGATGGGCTGGTCGGCGACCTCGTCATGTCCGCCCGCGACGATACCGAAGCCCGACCCCGCTGACCCCCTCCCACAAGCGTCACAGCCGGGCGCACTGGCAGCGCGCGGTCGGCCCGACGAGCGCGCACACCTCGTTGGGGCCGCACGCCGGGTCGGCGCCGCAGCGGCACGTCGAGGCGTCGCTCAGGTCGTCACAGCGGTCGGCCCTCGCGCAGCCCGACGGCGACGTGAGGCACTGCGCCGTCACGTTGGGCCGGCCCCCGGCGATGCCCTGCGCCCACATCTCGCAGGCGATGCGACCGCGGCCGTCGCACACGCCCATCGGCGCCGGGGGCTCGGTCACCGCCGCGCAGGCCGGCGTCACGCACGCCCCATCGACGCACGCCTGACCGCTCGCACAGGCGCGATTGCACGCACCGCAGTGGGCGCTGTCGCTACGCAGCATGACGCAGACCGGGCACATGCCCCCGGGGGGCGTGCAGGGCGTCACCCCGACGCCGCAGCTGGTCACGCAGGCACCCGCCGCGCAGAACTCCCCTGCGCAGCACTCGCGCCCGCACCCGCCGCAGTGTCGGCTGTCGCTCCGGGTGTCCACGCACACCGCCACGCCGCCGGTCATGCACGCCGTCTCCGTGCTGCCGCAGCGCACGCCGGTGTCGGTGCTTGCGACGTCGACCACGTCCGGCGCATCGACCACGTCCGGCGCGTCGACCACGTCCGGCGCATCGACCACGTCCGACGCATCGACCACGTCCGACGCATCGACCACGTCCCGCACATCGGCCACGTCCCGCACATCGGCCACGTCCGTCGCATCGACCACGTCCCGCACATCGGCCACGTCCGTCGTCGTCCCGGCGTCGACGCCGCCCGGCGACGTCGTCTCGCTGCACGCTGCCAGCACCGTGAAGACCACTCCCACCAACCCGACCGGTGACCTCATCGCGGCGCTCCTCTGTGACCGCACGATGCCGCGGGTCGACGCGCCCGCGCAACGGCCGCGAGCGCCGTGATAGCGTCGCCGTCACCATGCGCGCCGTCCGCTGCCACGAGCTCACCGGGCCTTCGAGTCTCCGCGTCGACGAGGTGCCCGAGCCTGTGGCGGGCGACGGGGAGATCCTCATCGACGTGCGCGCCGCGGGGGTGAACTTCCCCGACGTGCTCGTCACCCGCGGGAAGTACCAGTTCAAGAGCGCGCCGCCCTTCGTCCCGGGGGGCGAGGTGGCGGGCGTGGTCGCCGCCGTCGGCGCTGGGGTCACGGTCTTCGCGCCGGGCGACCGGGTGGCCGCCACGATGCTCCAGGGGGGCTTCGCCGAGCGCGTGGTGGTGCCCGCGCCCGCCGCCGCGCGCCTGCCCGACGCGGTGGGCTTCGAGGTCGGGGCCGCGACGCTGCTCACCTACGCCACGACGCTCCACGCCCTCGAAGACCGCGGGCGCCTCCGGGCCGGCGAGACGCTGCTGGTGCTCGGCGCCGCTGGGGGCGTCGGCGTGGCGGCGATCGAGCTCGGCAAGGCCCTCGGCGCCACGGTCATCGCGGCGGCTTCCACCGACGAGAAGGTGGCGTTCTGCCGCGCGCACGGCGCCGACCTGGGCATCAACTACGCCCGCGAAGACCTCAAGGAGCGCGCGAAGGAGCTCTCCGGCGGCGCCGGGGTCGACGTGGTGTACGACCCCGTGGGTGGGCCCTACGCCGAGCAGGCCCTGCGCGCCATCGCCTGGCAGGGGCGCTACCTGGTGGTCGGCTTCGCGTCGGGGGAGATCCCGAAGATCCCGCTCAACCTCCCCCTGCTCAAGGGCTGCGACATCGTCGGGGTGTTCTGGGGCTCCTTCGCCATGCGCGAGCCCCTCAAGAACCTCGCCCACGCCACGCGCATCCTCGACCTCGTCGGGCTTGGGACGCTCAAGCCCCACGTCGATCGGGTGTTCCCCTTCGCGCAGGCGGCGGAGGCACTGGAGCGCCTCGAGCGCCGCGAGGTGCTCGGCAAGGTCGTGCTGGTCCCGTAGCGCGACGCCCCATCGGCGCACGGGCCCGTGCGGCGTGTCATCGTTGCGGCGATGCTCCCCTCGCGACCTTCGCGCTGGCTGCTCGCCTCGGGCCTCGGGCACGCCGCGATCGTCGCGCTGCTCCTGGCCCTCCCGCAGGCGCCGCCCGTCGCCGCGACCGCCCCCGCGCTGCGCGTCACCGAGCTCACCCTCGAAGCGCCTCCCGCGCCCGTTGCTCCGCCCGCTGCACCGGCGCCCGAGCCCGTCGCGGAGCCCGCTCCCCGCGCCGTCGCCGCGAGGCCGCCGCCCGTCGCTCCATCGCCCGTCGCTCCACCGCCCGCCACCCCACCGCCCGCTGCTCCACCGCCCGCTGCTCCGCCGCCCGCTGCCCCGCCGCCCGTCGCTCCGCCGCCCGTCGCTCCGCCGCCCGCTGTGCTGCGCGCGGCCGACCTGCTGCGGCCGAGCGCCGACGGGCTCGCGCTGCCGATGCCCTCGGCCGCCGCGGCGCCCCGGAGCGAGAGAGCCAACCTCTTCCCGGGCTCGACGGGCACCGAGGCGGAGCGCGCGCGGGCGGCCACGCAGGGCTTCGTGCGCGAGGCCCTCGCCTCGACGGTGGTGCGCGAGGCCCCCGGCGTTCGCACCTACCTCTGGAACGTCCGCCGCCGCGTCGCCGAGGCGTGGCGCCCGGGGGTGGTGCGCGTGCCCAACCTCGCCGACACCCTCATGGCGGGCTTCATCGCCCCGGAGCGGGCGATCCGTATCTTCGGCGACCGGATGATCCGCCGTCAGCGGCAGGTGCTCGAGGCCCCGCAGCCGCGGCTGGGCGGGGCGGCGGACGCCATCGAGGCCATCGGTGGCGTGGCGGGGCAGGGGCTCAACAGCAACCGCCCGCCGATGGCCGCCAACGCGGGTGACGAGTCGTGGCGGCGCAACGTGCGCACCACCCGCGCGGAGATCCAGGTCGACCAGGACGCCGCGGGCCGCGTGCTCGACGTGCGGCTGCTGCACCCGTCGGGCATCCCGGCCTTCGACCGCGCGGCCATCGAGGCCGTGCGCCGCGGCCTCGACGAGCAGGACCCGATGCCCCTGCCGGGCGGCCGTCGCTCGCGCTGGAGCTTCACCGTCGTGGCCACGCGGCGGCTCTTCACCCCCAGCGTGGGCGGGGCCTTCGACGAGAGCCGCGGGTGGTTTCGCCTGGAGGTGCCGGGGCAGGTGACGCTGCGCTCGCGGGCGCAGATGGAGGCGAGCGCCCCGCTGCCCACGCCCGACACGGCGCCGTAGGTTCACGAGAGGGAGCGAGGCGATGCGCAGGGCGATCACGGGCTATCACACGGACGACGTCGGCGACCCGGTCGCGGAGCTCGCCTGCGGGCACGGGCAGCACGTGCGCCACCACCCGCCGATGTTCTCGCGGCCGTGGGTGCTCACGCCCGAGGGGCGCGCGTCGATGCTCGGGGTCGAGCTCGACTGCGTGCGCTGCGACGAGGAGCTTTCGCGCCGGCCGGGGTAGAGCGGTTCTCCAACGCGTCTGGTGCGCGTTCAGCGACCTCACCCCCCGGCCCCCTCTCCATGAATGGAGAGGGGGAGCAAAGAGCGAGAATTCAAGCGATCTCGCCTGCTCCGATCCCCTCTCCATTCATGGTTCACTTCGGGACACATCTCGCAAATCAGTTTGTTTTTCAGGGGTACGAGTGTGGGACAAGCCGCCGTGCGTCGCCGGGGTTCGGGCGTTGGCCCTCACCCCGGGCAATAACAGGGGACGCCCCGGACGTGGTCCGGGGCTGTCGAGCAGGGACGCCGATTCCCTGCAATCTGTTGCTCGTCGCCTGCACCTTCCGGAAGGTCGAGCGAGTTCCGGTCCGGCAAAGCCCCGGACAATGTCCGGGGCGTCCCTTGTTATTGCCCGGGGTGAGGGCCAACGCCCGAACCC
>JAUSAZ010000118.1 GCA_030652255.1 Myxococcales bacterium
GGGTTCGCGCGTTGGCGCTCACCCCAGCGTCAAACAGGCGGCGTGTCTCACCAACGGGTGGCCGCCAAAGCGGCAAGATCGACACCCGGTTGGTATGAGACCAGGCTCGTCCGTAGGCGCTTCAGGCCCGGTACCGGCGCCGCCGGGGACTATGATCGCCCCCCGGTGCATCACGATGTCTGACCCCGACCAGGCTCCGCCGCCCGCGCCCCCGCTCAGCGCCGAGCGGATGCAGGCGATGATCGAAAACTCCTGGGACATCCTGAGCCTGATCGATCGGGAGGGTCGGCTCATCTACAACTCCCCGGCGGCGCAGCGGCTCCACGGCTTCGCGCCCGACGAGTTCGCCGGGCGCAACACCTTCGACCTCATGCACCCCGACGACGCCCCGCGGGTGGGGGCGACCTTCGAGCGCTGCCTCGCGGAGCCCGGGCTCCCGGTCCGGGCCCGCTACCGCTACGCCCGCAAGGGCGGGACGTGGATCTGGATGGAGGCGGTGGCGGTCAACCTGCTCGACAACCCGGCCGTGCACGCGATCGTGGTCAACTCCCGGGACATCACCGAGGAGGTGGAGGCCGAGCGGGCCGTGCGCGACAGCGAGACCCACTTCCGCTCGCTCTTCACCAACATGATCCAGGGCTTCGCGCTCTGCCAGCTGCTCTACCGGGACGGCAGGCCGGACGACTTCATCTACCTGGAGGTCAACGAGTCCTTCGAGGCGCAGACCGGTCTGCGCGACGTCGTGGGCCGGCGCATCTCGGAGATCGCACCGGGCATCCGCGAGACGAACCCCGAGCTCTTCGAGCGCTACGGCAGGGTGGTGGAGACGGGCGTCCCGGAGCGCTTCGAGATCTACATCCCATCCCTCGACCTCTGGTGCGCGATCTCGGCGTACCGCCCGATGGAGGGTCACTTCGCGGCGGTCTTCGAGGTCGTCAACGAGCGCAAGAAGGCCGAGGCGGAGCGACTGCGCCTGGAGCGCCAGGTGAGCCAGGCGCAGAAGATGGACAGCCTCGGCAGCGTGGCCGGCGGCGTGGCCCACGACATGAACAACGTCCTCGGCTCCGTGCTCATGCTCTCCTCCGCACACGAGGCGATGCAGGCGCCGGGCAGCCCGGCGCAGCAGGCCTTCGCGACGATCACCAAGGCCTGCCAGCGCGGTCGCTCGCTGGTCCGTCGGCTGCTCGATTTCGCCCGGCAGGACCTCGCCGAGCTGAAGGTGCTGAGCCTCAACGCCCTGGTGCGCGAGGAGGTCCTGCTGCTCGAGCGCACCACGCTCGCGCAGGTGCGCTTCGCCGTGGAGCTCGACGACCACCTGCGGGCGATCTGCGGCGACTACGGCGCCCTGCTCCACGCGCTGATGAACCTCTGCGTCAACGCCGTCGACGCGATGCCCGGCGGCGGCACGATCACCCTCCGCACCCGCAACGCCGAGCCGGGCTGGGTGGAGCTCGAGGTCATCGACACCGGCTGCGGCATGCCCGCGCAGGTCGTGGAGAAGGCCATGGACCCCTTCTTCACCACGAAGTCCCACGGCAAGGGCACCGGGCTCGGGCTGTCCATCGCGTACGGGACGGTGAGGGCCCACCACGGCACGATGACGCTGGAGAGCGAGGTCGGCCGCGGCACCCGGGTGCTCCTCCGCCTGCCCTCCACCGACACCGCCGCGTCCGACAGCGACCCCCCCGCCCCGCCGGGCCCCGAGGGAAACGCCCGGCGCCTGGAGGTGCTCCTCGTCGACGACGACGAGCTCATCCGCGCCGCCATGGGGCCCGTGATCGAGTCGCTCGGACACCGCGTGGTCCTGACGGGCAACGCCGAGGAGGCCCTGGAGCACCTCGCCGCGGGAGAGCGCCCGGACGTGGTCATCCTCGACATGAACATGCCGGGCCTCGGGGGCAAGCGCGCCCTGCCCCGCATCCGCGAGCTGCAGCCCGGGGTGCCGGTGCTGCTCGCCACCGGGAGGGCCGACCAGGAGGCCGTCGACCTCGCGCAGGCGCAGCCCGGGGTCACCCTGGTGCCCAAGCCCATCAGCACGGGTGAGCTGAAGGCGCACCTCGACGCGATCCCCGACTGGCGACCGGCGTAACGGCGGCTCTCAGTCGACCCGGCGGGCGCGGCGCAGGGCCAGGAGCACGTCGGCGACGCGGTCCTGCGTGGGCGCGCGGTCAGCGCCGAGGGCGTCGCGCACGAGGGCGGCCAGCGCCGCCGGGCTGCGGTGCCGCTGAGCCACGATGAAGGGCAGCTCGGAGTCGGCCCGGGAGGGGCTGCCGTGCCACGAGCGGTACTCGTGGGCGAAGTAGTAGCGGTCCTCGGGGCGCGGGCGATCGCCGTTGTGCGCGAGCAGCAGGACATCACCGGCGCGCTCGCCGCGAGGCCCGACCGCGAGGTCGCGCATCCGCGACGCGAAGGTCACGTAGTCCGGGTGGGGGTGGGTACGGAGGTGGTCTTCGATGGACTCGGTGCGACCGCCGCCCAGGTAGACCTCGAAGGGACGGTCGTCGTCGGCGATGGGCGCCGGCTGGCGCACCAGGATGAGGTCGAGGGTGCCGCGCATCGCAGCGACCGGGCCGGTGCCCGCGTTGGCGCGGTGGAAGGCCTCCGCGGCGGCGAGCACATCCTCGCGGTATCGGGGCGGCTCGGACCAGGCGCACACCCCGCCCGGGCACCGGGTGCGGTCGGCGAGGTACACGAAGGCCATCGCGCCCTGGTAGGCCAGCACGGCGTCGAAGGGCGTCTCGGCGGGCACCTCGAGCTCGAAGGGGCGCAGCCGGAAGCCCGCGCGGCGCAGCACCGTCGGGGGCTCGTCCTCGCCGTCGCGGTCGGTGCCGAGGGAGTGGGCGTCGTCGGGCATCACCGCCGTGTGCCCGTGGTCGGACACCACCACCACGAAGCGGTCGTCGAGCGCCCCGAGGCGCTGGAGATGGTCGGCGAGCGCGCCGAGGCGTGGGTCGAGCACCTCGCGCAGGTAGGTGTCGAGCGCCCGCTGCGGACCCACCTCGGCCTCGTGGGCGTAGAGGTCGGTGCCGAAGAGGTAGAGCGTGAGCACGTCGGGCGCGCCGTGGCGGTCGAGGTCTTCGCGGAGGTTCTCGAGCACGGCCTCGTCCACCTGGGCGTAGGGCGCGTAGCCCGGTTCGAGCCCCACCGCGGCGCCCGCGTGGGCGGTGATGCCATCGATGAGCACCGAGCGGTCTGGCAGCAGGAAGCGGTCGGCGCCGCCGTGCACCTGGCTCAGGGCCACCCAGATGGTCACGCCCGGCTCCGTGCGGCGCATGCGCTGGTACACCGTCGGGACGGTCAGGATCTGGTCGACGAGGGAGTCGCTCTCGGTCTCCAGGGTGTGGACGTTGCTCTCGACCGAGACCGGCACCGGCGCGATGAAGCGCCGCGACTCGCGGATGAAGAACTCATTGCCGCTGATGCCATGCCGCGCCGGGGTGACGCCCGTGAAGGTCGTCGCCCACGCCGCGAGCGTCGAGGAGGGCAGCGTCGCCAGGAGGGTCTCGTCGAGGTGCGCGTGGGCGAGGCCGCCGCCGTCGCCGACCCCGCCGAGCAGGCGCGCGAAGCCCGGGAGCCGCCCCTGGCGCAGGAGCCCGTAGAGGATGTCTCGCGGGACGCCATCGAGCGCCACGAGGAGGATGCCCGGTCGGCGCTCGGTGGCGGGGCGCGACGCGTCGGGGCGCAGGTCGCGGGCGTTGCCCTCGGTGGCCAGGCGGGCCGCGCTCCGGGCCGCGTCGTCGCAGCCGCGACAGCCAGCGGTCGTGCCGAGGGCGGCCGCGAGGAGGAGGAGGACAGCGGGTCGGGCGCGGGCGAAGGCAGCTTGCCAGGGCATCGGACTCCAGCACATGGAGCCCGCGTCGGCCGAGCGCCATCCTCCCGGCGGCGCGCTACACGATCCGCTCGACGCCCGCGTAGACGGTCATGGCGTCCCCGCGGGCGAAGCCGATGAGCGTGAGGTTCCCCCGACGGGCGAGGTCGACCGCGAGCGACGAGGCCGCGGACACCGACACCACGACGGGAATGCCCGCCGCGAGGGCCTTCTGCACGATCTCGAAGCTCGACCGTCCGCTCACCACCAGCAGGTGGCCGGCGAGCGGCAGGGCGCCGGCCCGTAGCCTCGCGCCGACCACCTTGTCGACGGCGTTGTGCCGGCCGACGTCCTCGAAGGTCACGACGTGCTCGCCCGCGGCCGTGCGCAGCGACGCCGCGTGGCACCCGCCGGTGCGCGCGAACATCGGCTGCCGCTCGTGCAGGTCGCGCACCGCCGCCGAGATGACCGCCCGAGCCACCCCGGGGCCGTCGGCCACCGGGCGGAAGCTCGTCAGCAGGTCGTCGATGGAGCGTCGCCCGCACACCCCGCAGGCGCTGCTGGTGATGGTGCCGCGGCGGGCGAAGAGCGGCGCGTCGACGTCGTCGAGGGGGCTCCGCACGCCGGGCGCGAGCGTGACCTCGACGGTGTTGTCGCGCGTCGGGTCATCCGGGCGGGCGCAGCGCGTGATGGACGACACATCGTCGCGCGAGCGGATGACCCCTTCGGCCCAGAGGAAGCCCATCACCAGCTCGGCGTCCGCGCCGGGCGTACGCATCGTGACCGCGAGGGACTCCCCCCCGACACGGATCGCGAGGGGCTCCTCGACGATGAGCTCGTCGTCCCGCGTCACCGGGTGCTCCGCCGAGGCGGGGTCGATGCGCGTGACCTCGACGCGGCGCAGGGGCATCAGTCGTGGGCGCCCTGGCGGAAGCCCTTCGCCGTCCGCGGCGGCGGCGGGTGCGCCCCGGGAACGCGGCGCACGGCGACGGCGGTGACCTTGTACTCGGGGCAGCTCGTGAGCGGGTCGGCGTTGGCGCTCGTCAGGAGGTTGGTCTTCACCTCGGGGAAGTGGAACGACAGGAACACGTTGCCGCGCGCCACGCGGGTCGTCACGCAGGCCCAGGTCTGCACCGCGCCGCGGGCGCTCTCGATCTCCACGAGGTCATCGTCGGCGACCCCGAGTCGCGCGGCGTCGTCGGGGTGGAGCTCGACGAGGTCCGCGGGCTGGAGTTCCACGTTGCCCGTGCGCCGGGTCTGGGTGCCGGAGTTGTAGTGGGCGAGCTGCCGCCCGGTGATGAGGATGAAGGGGAATCGCTCGCTCGCGCTCTCGCCGGGCGGCTCCCAGTCGACGTCGAAGAGCCGGGCGCGGCCGCTCGGGGTGGCGAAGCGCTCGGGGTAGAGCACCGCGGTGCCGGGGTGGTCGCGCGTCGGCACCGGCCACTGTAGCCCCTGGGTCCCGAGGCGATCGTGGGAGACGCCGTGGAGCTGCGGGGTGAGCTCGGCGATCTCGTCCATCACGTCGGCGGCGGAGCGGTGGGGCATCGGGTAGCCGAGGCGCGCCGACAGGTCGAGCAGGACGTCGAGGTCGCGGCGGGCGTTGCCGGGCGGGGCGACGGCCTCCCGCACCATCTGCACGCGGCGCTCGGCGTTGGTGAAGGTGCCGGTCTTCTCGAGGAAGCTCGACCCGGGCAGCAGCACGTGGGCGAAGCGGGCCGTCGCGTTCTCGAAGAGGTCGTGGACGACCAGCAGGTCGAGCGAGCGCAGGGCCTCCTCGACGTGCTGCACGTTGGGGTCGGTCTGCGCGATGTCCTCGCCGAAGACGTACATCGCCCGCAGGTCGCGGGAGACCGCGCGGTCGAACATCTCCGGGATCATCAGGCCGCGCTCGGGCCCGATGGGTCGCCCCCACTTCACCTCGAAGGCGTGGCGGGTCTCGTCGTCGGCCATCTTGCGGTACATCGTGAGGTAGGTCGGGAGCGCGCCGACGTCGCTGGAGCCCTGCACGTTGTTCTGGCCGCGCAGGGGGTTGGCGCCGGAGCCCGGCTTGCCGAAGTTGCCCGTGAGCACGCAGAGGTTGGCGAGGCAGCGCACGCCGGACACCCCCTGCGCCTGCTCGGTGACGCCGAGGCCATAGAAGATCGCCGCGGGGCGCGACGCCGCGTAGAGGTGCGCGGCCTCCTCGATGAGCCGCGCCGGCACCCCCGTGATCGCCTCCACCCGCCCGGGGTCATAGCCCTTCAGGTGCTCGAAGTACGCCTCCGCAGGCTCGGCGCGCGCCTCGACGAAGGCCCGGTCGACGAGCCCGTCGCGGACGATGACGTGCGCGAGGCCGTTGTAGAGCGCCACGTTGGTGCCCGGCCGCAGCTGCAGGTAGAGGTCGGCCATCGCGGCGAGCTCGATGCGCCGCGGGTCGGCCACGATGAGCCGCGCCCCGCGCATCCGGGCCTCCTTCATGCGCGCCCCCACGACGGGGTGCCCCTCGGTGGGGTTGGCGCCGGTCACGAAGAGGCACGCCGTGACGTCGATGTCGGCGAAGGAGTTGGTGCCGCCCGACTCGCCGAGCGACGCGATGAGCCCGGCGGAGGTCGGCGAGTGGCAGACGCGCGAGCAGTTGTCGACGTTGTTGGTCCCGACGGCGGCGCGGGCCAGCTTCATCAGGAGGTAGTTCTCCTCGTTGGTGCAGCGGCTCGAGCTGATGAAGGCGATCGCGTCGGGCCCGTGCTGCTCCCTGATCGCCAGCATCCGCGCGCTGACGAAGCCCATCGCCTCGTCCCAGGAGGCCTCGCGCCACGAGCCGTCGGCGCGGCGCATCAGCGGCGAGGTGAGCCGGTCGCCCGCGCGGGCGTACTGGTGCGCGAAGCGGCCCTTGATGCACGTGTGGCCGAGGTTCGATGGGCCGTCGAGGGCGGGGTCGATCGCCACGACGGCGTCGCCGCGCACGTGCACCTCCAGCGAGCACCCGACGCCGCAGTAGGCGCAGGTCGTGGTGACGGTGCGGTCGACCGTGGCGAGCTGCCGGAAGGCGCCCTCGTCGAGCGCCCCGGTGGGGCAGGTCGAGACGCACGCCCCGCAGGAGACGCACGCGCTGTCGGTGAAGCCCGAGTCCGTCCCGGCGACGATCTTCGTGTCCCACCCGCGGCCGGCGTAGGCGAGCGCGAAGGTCCCCTGGATCTCGTCGCAGGCCCGCACGCAGCGGCCGCAGACGATGCACTCGTTGAGGTCCATCTTGATGTACGGGTGGCGGTCGTCGCGCTCGTAGGCGTGCCGCTCGCCCTCGTAGCGGCTCTTCGCCAGGCCGAAGTGGCGCGCGACCTGGCGCAGCTCGTTGCGGTCGTCCGCCGCGTCGCCGCCGCCCGCGAGCGCCTCCGGGGGATGATCCGAGAGCACGAGCTCGACCACGCCGCGGGCCACGCGCTGCGCCGTCGGATCGTGGGTGTCGACGACCATGCCCTCGCGCACCGGCGTGGTGCACGCCGCGACCGGGCCGCGGGCGCCCGCCACGCCGACCATGCACACCCGACACGCCCCGAATGCCGCGAGGCGGGGGTCGTAGCAGAGCGTCGGGACGTAGATCCCCTCGCGGCGGGCGACGTCGAGGATCGTGGCGCGCTCGCTCGCCTGCACCGTGCGACCGTCGATGGTGAGCGTCACCAGCCGCCGCCGGGAGCCGTGGTCGGCGCCGCTCACGGGCTCACCCCGCTGGTCATCTCGGCGGCGAAGTGGGTGAGCAGCGAGCGGATGGGATCGGGGATGGCGCCGCCGTGGGCGCAGAGCGAGCCGAGCTGGAGCGTCTCGCAGAGCTCGCCGAGCAGGGCCACGTCGGCGGAGACCTCCGCGGCGCTGCGGGGCTGCTTCAGCCGGCGCGCGAGCTCCAGGCCGCGGCGCCCGCCGATGCGGCATGGGAAGCACTTGCCGCACGACTCGGCGTCGCAGAACTCGAAGAGGTGGATCGCAATGTCGCGAGGGTCGACTGCGTCGTCCCACGCGACGATGCCGCCGTGGCCGAGGAGGGCGCCGACCGCGGCGAGCTCCTCGAAGCCGAGCGGCGCGTCGAGCAGGGCCTCCGGGAGGATGCCCCCCAGCGGGCCGCCGACCTGCACGGCCTTGATGGGTCGGCCGGTCTTCATGCCGCCGCCGAGCCCTTCGAGCACCGACCTAAGCGGAACACCCAGCGGCACCTCGTAGATGCCCGGGGTCGCGAAGCGCTCGTTGAGCGAGACGGCCTTGGTCCCGCGGCTCCGGCCGACGCCGAGGCGCGCGTAGGCCTCGCCGCCGTGGCGCACGATCCATCCCACGTTGACGAGCGTCTCGACGTTGTTCACCACCGTGGGGCGCTCGAAGAGGCCCTTGTCGGCGGGGTACGGAGGCCGCGCGGTGACCATTCCCCGCAGGCCCTCCAGCGAGCGCAGGAGCGCCGTCTCCTCGCCGCAGACGTACGACCCGGCGCCCTCGACGACCTCGATGTCGAAGCTGAACCCGCTCCCCAGGATGTCCTCTCCGAGCAGCCCCGCCGCGCGAGCCTCAAGCACCGCCCGACGCAGCGCCGGGGCCGAGCGTGGATACTCGCTGCGCACATAGACGAAGCCCCGGGCGGCGCCGATGGCGTAGCCCGCGAGCGCGGCGCCCTCGAGCACTGCATAGGGGTCGCGCTCCATGAGGTACTTGTCGATGTACGAGCCGGGGTCGCCTTCGTCGGCGTTGCACACCACGTAGGCCTCGCCGCCCCGTGCGTTGGCCGCGGCGAAGCGCCACTTCTGCGCCGTCGCGAAGCCCGCGCCGCCGCGACCCCGGAGCTGCGCGAGCTCGACCTCGGCGAGCACCTGCTCGGGGGTGAGCGCCCCGAGGGCTCTGCTGAGCCCCTCGAAGGCGCCGTGGGCGCGCGCGACGTCGAGCTGCGTCGCGTCGATGTCCAGGGAGAGGCGCTCCAGCACGATGGCGGGACCGCCCCTCGCCTCGAAGCGCGGCACGAGCGCCCCATCGGCCTCGTCGACGCCGCCGCCGTGAGCGAGGTCGTCCGCGAGGGCCCGGGCGCGCGCAGGGGTCAGTTCACCGTAGACGCGACCTTCGACCTCCACGCTCGGTCCCGCGTTGCAGAACCCCAGGCAGTACACCGCCTCCAGGGAGACCTCGCCGTCGGCGCGCGTCTCCCCGAGGCGAAGGCCGAGGGCGTCCTCCATCCAGCCCACCGACGCGTCGCCACAGGCCGCATGGCAGGCGGTGCCTTTGCATATCTTCACCCGGAGCCTTCCCCGCGGCGCGGTGCCGAGGTCGCCGTAGTAGGTCGCGACCCCGTAGACCGCGGCCTCGGGCTGCCCGCTCGCCCGCGCGACGTCGACGATGTCCCCCGCCGTGATGACCCGGCGCTCGTGCATCACCTCCTTGAGCCGCTGGAGGGCGGTGTCGCCAACGCGGAGGTCCCCTCGATTGCGCCGTAGCTGAATCAGGTTGTGCGACACGTTGGCCTCCGGGGGTGAGATGTCGCCCCCACGATACCCCCACACGAACGCCCGCGGCGATCACCCACGCCGTAGCGGATTGTCCCGGTGTGTCGCATCGGCGCGTGCGTGCTGCGAGCGCCCGCCACGCCGCGGCGCACGACCGCTCGCCGGGCCCGCGATGGTACGCCCGATGCTGCATCGAAGGGGTCTGCTCAACGCCCATCCCACAGGAGGACACCATGCTCGGCATCGCCGTCTGGATCACCATGGGTGCAGTCGTCGGCTTCGTGGCCACCCTTCTCCTGAAGACCGACGAGGTGCAGCGGAACATCGCCGTCAACGTCGCCGCGAGCGTCGCCGGTGCGGTGATCGGAGGCACCGTCGCGAGGTTCATGGGCTACGGGGGCACCCGACTGGAGGAGGTGCTGTCGTTTCAGGGAGTGCTCCTCGCGGGCGTCGGCGCCGCCGCGATGCTGGTCGCTGCGAACGTCGTCGCCCTGCGCAGCGAGGCGCCCCGGTAGCTCAGAGTGTGTTTGATCGGTTTTTCGATGAACTCGCTTCAGATCCACGTCGCCTGGCGGCGTCCGATCTCCCTTGCGTAGCAGGAGCTACGCGCGGTCGACCGTCCTTGCCAGACTCGTGTCTCTTCGCGATTTCACCGAAAAACCGATCAAACACACTCTCAGTCCGTCGGCTCGCACGGCGCGTCGCGCTCGGCCCACGACCGCAGCCGCTCGACCCGATCGAGCGGCCAGCGGCTGCCCTCGGGCCAGGTCGCCACCGAGGCGTCCGCCGCCGCCGCGAAGAGCCACCGCCGCGTTCGCGCCACCCGCGCGAAGTCGCGACGACAGTGCGCCCGCATCACCCGCTCGATGACCGAGCGCGCATAGGGCGCCCGCCGCTCGTCGCCCACGCGGAACACCTCGGCGACCACCCTCGCCCCGGGCGCCCCGTAGGAGACCAGCCGTCGCACGGCGGGAGACTCCCCGGTGCGAGACGGGTCGGGGTCGTCCGCGAGGTGCGCCGCCAGCCACCGCAGCTCGCTCTCCCGGATGCGCGCGCCCGCGTCGGGGTCGGGCGTCCCGACGGGCTCCCCTGCGCCCGCGAGCGTGGCCCCGCCGGGAGGAGCGCTCGCGCACGCCGTCAGCAACAGCAGCCCGATCGCCGCGCGCCCGATCACGTCGCCCAGTCCGCTGGCGTGCCGTCGATCTCCAGCGATGGGCGCTTCTCCAGCGTCGCGTACTTCACCATCGCGAGCAGCCGCGCGGGCTCGCTCCCCATCGCCGGCGCCGTGCCCGTCACCCTGCCCACCACCTTGCCCTCGGCCAGCACCTCCGCGCCGACCTCCGGAACCTTACCAGCCTGGGTAAGGCTCGCCAGCTGCCGCTGCACGTGGCCGCGCATCTCCAGCCGACACACCACCTCCTGCCCGAGGTAGCAGCCCTTCTGGAACGACACCGCCCGCGCCGTGATGGCCGCCTCCTGGACGTAGTTGTCGGGGCCGAAGTCGGCGCCCCAGCGCGGCCGCCCCTGCGCGACCGACTCGGCGTCGAAGGCCTCGCGGGACACCGGCGTCACGCCCTCGGCGCTCGGCGCTTCGCCCCCGTCGCCCACCAGCACGTCGACGCCGCCGCGGCCCAGGCGGTCGGCCGTGGAGCGCCCCGCCCAGGCCTCTGTCGCCGCCAGGGCAGCGGGCCCCTGCACGGTGAACACCCGCTCGGGGGTCGCCTCGAGCGTCACGTCTTCCATCACGATGAAGCGCTCGAAGTGCACCATCAGCGCCTCGCGCTGCGCCGCCGGGACCACCACCCGCAGCGCGTCGTCGGCGCGGTGCACGAAGGCGTCGCCCAGCAGCTTGCCCTTCACCGCCACGATGGCGGTGTACATCCCGTGGCCCGCCGCGAGCGGGCGCAGGTCGGCGGTCACCACGCCGTTGAGCCAGGTGAGCTGGTCGTCGCCGCGGACGGTGATCACGGCGCGGTCGTCGAGCCAGAGGCCGCCCGCGGACTCACGGAGCGCGCGGACCTGATCGACGAGCGACGGGTCGGTAGGAGCTTGCATGGCAGCGTGCGTAGGCTCCCGCGCGGGGCGATGCAAGCCGCTACGGGTCGACCACGCGGATGCCGAGGTGGTTGCCCACGCGGCGCTCGACGCGGTCGCTCGGGCGGTTCACCACGCCCCCCTCGGCGGCGATGTAGAGCTCGGTGCTCCCGCCGCCGTCGAGGTTGATGGCGTCCGAGGCCCCGAACTCCTCCATGAGCGGAATGAGCCCGAGGGAGGTCATGCCCGGGATTCCGCTGCGTCGACCGTCGACCACAGCGAGCACCAGGGTGTCCCCGCCCGGCGTCGCCCCGAGGGCGGTGCGCGGGTGGAAGCGGTACATCCCGATGGGCTCCTCGGGTTCGAAGACCACGGCCCCGCGCTCGAGCAGACGGGGCCAGCCCGTGATGACCTGCCGGGCCCAGGCCAGCTCGCAGGTCGTCGGACGGTCGACGCTCTCGAAGAAGGCCAGGCGGGTCCCGCCCGCCCGCGGCCCGAAGGCCACCGAGGCGCCGCAGCGGTCGCGGTAGGCATCGCGCCAGACGCGCCCGTCGCCCATCGCGAGCCCGCAGGTGGAGCCGTCGAAGAAGTTGGCGTTGATGGCGATCTGGGCGCCGTACTCCTGCGCGAAGCCGCTCACCGACACGTGGCGATCGACCGGCCGGGTGGCCACGACGTCCACCCCGGGGCAGTGCAGGTCGATGAGTACGACGTGGGCGTCCTGGCCGGGGAGCTCGCGGTGGATGTGCTGCACGCAGCGGTAGGGCCGGGTGACCCGATCGACCGCCGTGGCGTGCGCGCCGACGAGCGAGAGGGCGAGCGTGAGGAGGGAGGTGCGAGCGGGGTTCATGCAGCCGGGCGGCGGCGCCGACGGAGCGCCGCGACCAGCGAGCCGAACACGCCGAGCACGCCCCACGCAAGGCCCGACGGCGCCCCCGGGCGGGTGCTGCACCCGAAGCCCATGGAGGCCGTCATCACCTGCGGCGCGGGCTCTGCGGCCGGCGCGGCGGGGGCGTCGGGCGCGCGCACCGCGACGTTGAAGCGGATGGGCTCGTCGACGAGCAGCCCCCCTTCGGGCGTGACGAGGCGCGCGCGGAGCGAGGTGTTGCCGAAGGTGCGCGGCACCCACGACACCTCGAAGCGCCCGACGCCCCCGGGCGGGACCTCCTCGGCCGCGCGGGCGGTCCAGGTGCGCCCGCCGTCGGTGAGCTCCACCGTGGGGCCCTCGACGCCCGACCACGCGCGGCGGCCGGTGTTGCGCGCCTCGACCCAGACCTTCGCGGGCTGCCCCGCGGTCACGGCGACCGGGGCGCCGCGGTCGGTGATCTGCCCGGCGTACCAGGCCGCGCCGGGACGCAGCCGGATGCCGAGGTGGGTGATCACCGCGCGCTCGTGGCGGTCGCTCGGGCGGTTGACCACGCGGGAGTTCATCACGAGGGTGGTCGACCCGCCGCCGTCCAGGTTGATGGCGTCGTGGGCGCCGAACTCCCGCAGCACGTCGACCATCTGGAAGCCGGTGAGCCCCTGCACCCCGGGGCGCCGCCCGTCGGCGCTCAGCAGGATCATCGTGCGGTGGTCGGCCGTGAGCGCCGCCGCGGTGCGGGGGTTGGGGCGGTAGAGGTGCTGCGGGCGCACCCAGTTGCGGGGCGCCTGGCCGCCGCGCATGAGCCAGGGCTTGCCGCTCCAGGCCTCGGTGATGAGCGCGGGGAGCGGGCCGTGCGGCGAGGCGCTGGTGTCGAGCGCGATGGCGTTGTTGTCGGGGCCCACCCCGATGGTCGCCACGCAGCCGTCTTCGTAGATGCGGGGGTAGACCTCGCCGCCGCCCGCCGCGAGGCCGCAGGAGCCGCGGCCCCAGAAGTTGGCGTTGATGGCGACGACGGCGTCGTAGCGCCGGGCGAACTGGGTGGTGGTGGTGAAGCGGTCCTCGGGGCGGGTCGCGACGACGGACACCTCGGGGCTGCCGAGGTCGACGAGCACGACGTGGAGGTCGACCCCGGGGCGCACCCGGTGGAGGTGCCGGATGCCCGGGTGCGGCGAGGTCCAGCGGTCGACCGCCGACGCCGCCGACGGAACCGCCGTCATCGCCACCACCGCCGCAAGGGCCCCAGCGCTCCACCGCGAGTCGTACATGTAGGCAGGGTCGGGGCGAGGGCCCCGGGGCCGCAAGATTTGGGCGGCTGGTCGTCGAGCGCGTGCTGATTCCTTGCACTGGCGGCGTTTCAAGCGACGCGCCGACGATGCCACGAACCACCCGATCGCGAAACCGCGCGGAGCATCCTCCGCATGATCGCGCGCTGCCGAGGGACTGCTTGGGAATGGCGCCGCGCCGGACCACAATGCAGCGCGAGCATGAAGGTCCACTGGCGTCACTGGTGCGCAGCCTCGATCACCGTCCACGCGGCGGTGATGGGCGCGCTCTCGACCGCCCGCCCCGCCGCCCCTCGCGTCGCGCCAACCGCGCCTCCGCGGGCGCTGAGCGTCCCGGTGGACTTCACCGCCAGCGCCGCGCCGCCACCGCTCGCGCCGACGGGTCTGCCCGTAGCGCCGTCAGTGCCCGATGCCCTCGGCGGCATCGCCCACCGGCAGAACCTCGATGCCGAGCAGCCCGGCGAGCGAGGCGACGGTCGCAGCCTGGAGCGCGGTCGGCAGATGGCCGCGCGCGCCGAGCGGGTCAACCTCGACGAGCGCCTGCTCGACGCCACCCACGGCTCGCAGGAGCAGCGCATCGCCACCGCGCGGCGCCGCGCCTCGCCGCAAGACGACCGCCGCACCCCACACCCCGACGAGGACCCGTGGGTGTCCACCGGCGACGGGGTGCTCCTGCTGCGCGTACCGCACGCCGCCGCGCTCCCCGCCGCGGGCGCCGCGTCCCGGTCGGTGGCCACCGTGGCCATGCGCGCCGGGCCCGCGCCGCCCGGCGCAGCCTTACCTGATGCCGTATTCGTGGGTCCCGGCCGAGGCGACCGCGACCTCGCGGCGCGCCCCCGCCCGGGCGTCGCCGGCGCCGACGGAGCGAGGGCGCGGGTGGCCGGCCCGGTGGCGATGCAGCGCCCGGCGGTGAACCAGGGTCACGCGTCGACCACCAGCGACCGCCTCGCGCCGCGCACCAGCGACGACGCCGACGCCGCGCTCCTGGCCGCGTCGATGCTGCGCGACCACCTCAACGCCTCGGTGCAGGACGGGCCCCGACGGGCGGTCGGCGAGGGCGGCGTCGGCGGCGGCGGCGCGCCGGGCTCCGGCGGGGGCGTCGGTCGCGGCGGCGTGGCGCGCTCCCTCGGCGACGGCGACGGGTGGATCGCGCTGGGCACCGAAGACGCCCGCTACATCCGGTACCTCCACGAGGTGCGCCGTCGGCTGCAGCCCCTCTGGCGCGACGCCTTCCCCTACGACGAGGCGCTGCGGCTGCGGCAGGGCACCGTGGTGCTCCAGTTCGTGATCGCGCGGGACGGCAGCGTGCACGCCACGGCGGTGAGCCGGCGCAGCGGCGTCGATCGCTTCGACGCCAACGTGCTCGCGGCGGTCTCCCGGGCCCGGCTGCCGCCCATCCCCGCGGCGCTGGGACACTCGGAGCTCCGGATCCGGGCGCCCTTCGAGTTCAGCAACCCGGTGGTGCGCTGAGGGGGCTTCAGACGAGGCGGGCGGCGACGTGGCCCAGGGCGACGAGGTCGTAGACGTCCTCGTCGAGGGTGGGCACCACGACGTGGCGGGGCACCGAGGCCATCTCGCGGCGCGCGCGGGTGACCTCGAAGGCGTCGCGGCGCGCCCAGGTGGCCATGTCGCGCCACGCCCGGGAGAACGACGCGCCGAGGTCGGCCGCCCCGGGGATGCTGGCGTCGGAGAGCAGGCCCGCGAGGCGGTCGGCGCTGGGGGTCGGGAGGTCTTCGGCCTGGCGCACCCGGTTCATCACCAGGGCCTCGGCGTTCATCTGATGCTTCTGGAGGTGGTCGACGAAGAACATCGCCTCGCCGACGGCCATCGGGTCGGGCGAGCTGACCACCACGAAGGCGACCTCCTTGCCCATGAGCGCGTCGCGCACCTTCGAGGCCCGCTCGCGAAAGCCTCCGAAGAGCGACTGGAGGTCGGCCAGGAACTCCGCCACCTGCGAGAGGAAGTCCGCGCCGGTGAAGGTTCCGAGGCCCGAGAGCACCTTGGCCATGGCCTTGGAGAGCAGGTTGAGCGACAGCTTGCCGGTGCGCTCGAAGGCCCCGACGAAGGCCTGGATCGCCGGCGAGTCGACGGCCTCGATCATCTTGTCGGGCGCCTCGAGGAAGTCGAGGGCGTTGGAGGTCGGCGGCGTGTCGAGCACGATGAGGTCGTAGCGGGGGTCGTCGCGCAGGGCGTAGAGCTTCTCCATCGCCATGTACTCGGGCGTGCCCGCGAGCGAGCCGGAGACCTCCTTGTAGATCCGGTTGTTGAGGATGCGGTCGCGGGTCGCCGGGTTGCTGGAGTAGCGCGTGACGAGGGCGTCGAAGGTGCCGCGCACGTCGAGCATCATCGCCGTGAGCGTGCCCTCCCCCTCGGTGCGCCACAGCGCGGGGTCGATCTCCTGCGCCTCGTGGGCCATCTCGCGCAGCCCGAGCGAGGTCGCGAGGCGCTTCGCCGGATCGATGGTCAGGCAGAGCACCCGTCGCCCGCGGCGCGCCGCCGCGAGGGCCAGCGCCGCGGCGATGGTGGTCTTGCCCACGCCGCCACATCCGACGGTCACGATCACACGCTTCGTCGTGAAGAGGTCACCGAGGCTCGTCAACATCGGGCGGACCGTAGTCCGTCCCCTCCCCCCCGCGCAACCGCGACCGCAGTCCCTCCACGGCGGAGGTTTACAGGGGTTGGTAAAGCTCAGCGCAGCGCGAAGCCGTCGCCCCGCAGCCCCGCGGCGCCGCTGCCCCAGAGCACGAGCACCTGCCGCCCATCGGGTACGCCCACCGCGTCGGCGCGCGCCTCCGGGGGGCCGCCCCCGGGCAGCGGGGTCCATCGACCGGTGGCGACGTCGAGGACGGCGCCGTCGCCGCGCAGCCCATCGGTGTCACGACCGCCCCACGCCACGACCCCGGAGGGCGCCGCGACGGCCGTCACGCCCCAGCGACCGGCGGTGGGCGCCGGGTCGATGGGACGCCAGCGCCCGGTGCTCCACTCGAAGACCGCGGCGGCGTCGCTGCCGACGGCGACGAGCCCGCCGGGCACCTCGACGGCGAAGGGCGCCGTGCGCGCGCCCGGCGCGCCGTCGAGGTCGACCGGGATCCAGCGCGACGATGCGAGGTCGAGGACGGCGGCGTCTTCGGCGCCGAGGGCGAGCGCCTCACCCGCGCCGCCCCAGATCAGCACCCTGGTCCCATCGGGCGACACCGCGGTGAAGCCCCGGTGCCTCGCCCTCGGACCGCCCTCCGGCAGCGCGCTCCATCGCCGGGTGGCCGGGTCGTAGCGGGCGCCGTCGGCGAAGTCGTTGCCGTCCGCGTCGCGGCCGCCCCACAGGATCCACTCGCGGCCGGTGAAGGCGCTGGCCATCGCGCCGCGGGCGGCCGGCGCGCCCTCCGTGGCGATGGGCAGCCAGCGGTTGCTCGCGGCCTCCCAGCAGGCCCCATCGTCGAGGGCCTCACCCGCGGACTCGCCGCCCCAGATGCAGAGCGCGTCGCCGGTCCACGCTGCGGCATGGGCAGTGCGGGGCCGGGGGGCGCCCTCGGCGGGGAGGCCTTGCCACCGGGCGCCGTCCCAGCGCCAGCCGTCGCCGAGGAGGTCGCTCGCGCCGCGGCCCCCGAACACGATCGCGCCGCCGGGGATCGGGGTGACGCTCGGAAATTGCCGGGGTGGGGGTAGCTCGGGGCCGTCGTACGCGGCCCATCGCAGGGGGTGGGTCATCCCGCGGAGGGTAGCGCCCTCCTCGCGGGCTCGGAAGTTGGAGCACGCCGTCGTGAGCGCGGCCGCCACGACGAGGACCAGGAGGCGGGTGGGGTGGGTCATCGCGCGCGGTCTTCGTTCTCGACCGACGCGGTGTTTCGTCCGGGATAGACTCCGCGCCACGATGAGCGGTGACGACAGACCCGGCGCGGGGGGACCGCAGATCCATTGTCACATCTGCAGCGCCACGCTTCCGCCGGACGCGACCTTCTGCCTCCAGTGTGGCTCGCGGGTGCGGGCCGTCCCTCCGGTGCCTGCGGCTGCGCCCCCGCCTGCGCCTGCGCCCGCGCCGCGGAACGCGACGATGCTCGGCGTCGCCCCGACGGCGCCCACAGACAACCTCCGCGCGACCGTGCGCGAGGCGCACCCCGCAGGCTCCCTCGTTGAAGAGGCTCCAACCCCTCCCCCGCCGACCGACCCCGTCGAGGCTCCGCTGGCCCCGGTGGTCCACCTGCCGGCCGCGGTCGCCAACAAGCAGCGCACGATGATCGGCGTCGCGCGGGAGGGCCTCGCGCTTCCGCCGGTGCCCCGCTCCGAGCCTCCGATCCCTTCGCAGCCGCCGGCGCCCTCGTCGCCTCCGGGGCCCGCGCCGACCGCCGCTGCCCCGCGCGCCAACACCATGATGGGCGTGGCCCCGCCGGTGGCCAACTCCTCGGCGCCACCCCCCGCCCGCGAGTCACTGGCGCCGCCCTCGCCCGATCACTTCGCGCGGCGTCGCAAGGAGTCTCCACCCTTCATCGGGGGACAGCGGCTGGGCTCGGCGCCCGCACCCTCGGCACCTGCGCCGTACGTGGGGCAGTCCACCCAGGACGAGATCAAGGCCCTGAAGAAGCCCCCGGTGGGTCTCTGGATCTTCGGGGCCGTGGTGGGCCTCGCGCTCCTCGGCGGCGCCGCGGTGCTCGCCGTGCGCACCCTCGGGGTGGGCGGACCGCCGCCGTTGCAGGCGGAGGTGCGGCTGACGGAGGGTGCCCTGCGCGCCCACGCGAGGCTCCCCGGCGCCGACGCGCGATGGCGGGTCGTGCACCGCGGGACGGAGTATCCCGTCGACGCCACCGGCGCCGTGGACTTCCCCATCACGGGGCTCGACCCCGAGGCCGTTGGCGAGATCGTGCTGCCCATCGAGGTGCGCGACGCTGCGGGCGCCCGCTCGCCGCGGTCGCTGCGCATCGTGATCGGCTACCGGGTGGTGGCCGACCTCGAGCACCTCGGCGACGACCCGCCGAGGGTCCACCTGCGCTTCCGCGTCCCGGAGGGCGCGACGCTCTCCATCGCCAACCAGCCGATCACCCTCTCCGGCCAGCGGGGCGTGGCGGAGATTCCGGCGCCCGCCCCGATGTCCCTGGAGGCGCCGACGGTCACCCGCAGCGAGCGCTTCCCCATCGAGGTGCGCACCGCGTCGGGGGTGGTCATCCGCGGC
The DNA here is from genome assembly GCA_030652255.1 of Myxococcales bacterium. Classification (GTDB taxonomy): domain Bacteria; phylum Myxococcota_A; class Polyangia; order Polyangiales; genus SCUS01. The sequence goes on from JAUSAZ010000118.1 coordinate 18,599, forward strand.
GAGTACGAGCTCCGGGTGCCGCGCCTGCCGCTGCGCATCGAGTCGCCCGGGCCGCTCAGCCTCGTCAACGCCTCGATGGTCACCGTCGAGGGCTCGCTGCCGCGCGCCGCCCGGGTGCTCGTGGGCAGCCAGCCCGCCACCCTCATGGGCGATCACTTCCGCGCGGAGGTGCCCATCGGCCCGGGCGCCAACACGCTCACCGTGCGGGGCTTCGCGCCCGGCGGCGCGCCGGTCAGCACCACGCTCATGGTGTACCGCTCGGTCACCCCGCAGGACTACCTCGCCTCCGGCGGCGGCGACCGGGGCGTCGCGCCGCTCGTCACGCCGCCCGCCGCCACCGCGCGGCTGCGGGTGCGCGGGCGGGTGATCAACAGCACGCAGGCCGCGGGCGAGCTGCCGACCTTCCAGCTGCTGGTGAGCGACCGCGCGTGCCCCGCGCAGCAGTGCCTCGCGTGGGTCGACGTGCCCGCCGGCACGCTGGTGCGCGTCAACGAGACCGTCGAGGTGGTCGGCGAGACCCACGGCACCCGCACCTACGTCAACCAGAGCGGGCAGCGGCGCACCGACACCGTGATCCGCTCGCTCTTCCTGCTGCGCCCATGACCCCGCGGCGCGGCGGCCGGGCCCTCGCGGCGGCGCTCCTGGCTGGCGCGACCGCGGCCCTCGCCGACCCGCCGCACGGCACGCTCCCGGCCGCGCCCTGGACCCGCGTCGACCCCATCCCCCTCGGCGGCTCCGGGGTCAACGCGCCCATCCGCCTGCCCGACGGGCGCCTCGCCATCTTCACGCGCGCGCCCTCGTCGCTGGTGCTCGTCGACCCGGAGACGGGAGCGACCCGATCGAGCCCCGTCGAGGAGCCGCCGTCGACGGAGTTCGCACCCCGCTGTGACCGGAGCGGGCGGCTGGTGGTCCTCGGCGCGGGCAGGACCCTCTTCCGGCTGGGCATCGACGGGCGCGTGCGGGTCGCAGCGCATCTCCCCGGCGCGCTCCACGGCCTCGTCGAACGCCCCGACGGCACCGAGGTGGCCGTGGTGTCCGACCAGCACAGCCTCTCCTTCGTCACGCTCCGCCCCGACGGGGGCATCGCCTCGGTGCGCAGCATCGCCGCCGATCCGAGGACGGCCCCGGCCACCCTCGCCGACGGGCACGTCGCGGTGGGCGTGCCACGGGGCCTCGCGGTCTTCGAGCCCGCGGGCACGATCCGCCTGGTGCCGGGCGTGGAGAACCCAGGCCACCTGATCACGGTACGGGACGCGACGCTGGCGGCGGCCGAGCGCGCGGTGTTTCCGCTCGACGCCGACGGGGTCCCTCAGCCCCCGCGGCCCCTCCCGGGCGCCATCCGGGAATGGAGCGCCTCTCGTGATGGCGGGGCGTTCGCGTGGACCGTGGGGACGCCAGCCGCGCTGCTCCGGATCGACGCCACCGGGGCGTTTCGCCGGATCGACGCCCCGGACTTCGCCGTGTGGGCGATGGTCGACGACGTGGGCGCCATGCTCCTCGTGAGCCGCGACGGTCGGCTCGTGGCGCTCGAGCCCGACGGCAGCCGCCGCTGGGTGGTCGACCTGCAACGGGGCGCCCAGGGCCAGCGCGGCATCGTCCCGCAGGTGACCCCCGGCGACCGCGGCGACGCGTGGATCACCACGGTCGACGGGGAGCTGTTGCACTTGTGGAGCCCGCCGACTTCGTCGCAAGAAGCCCCGCGTGCGAACCGCTGATCTCGACTTCGACCTCCCCTCCGACCTGATCGCCTCGTCGCCGCTCGCCGAGCGCGACGCGAGCCGCCTGCTGGTGCTGCGCCGCGCGGGGGCCGAGCTCTCCGACGACGCGGTGCGCTCGCTGCCGGCGCTGCTCCCCGCGGGGGCGCTTCTGGTGGTGAACGACACCCGGGTCATCCCGGCGCGGCTGCGGGGGGTGAAGGCCAGCGGCGGGAAGGCGGAGTTCCTGCTGGTGCGGGAGACTGGCGGCGACGGGCGGCGCTGGGAGGCCCTCGGCCGCGCGTCCAAGCCCCTGCGCGACGGCGCGGTGATCGCCATCGGCGACGGACTCTCGGTGCGGGTGCTCGGGCGCGACGGGATGATGCTCGACGTCGAGCTCATCGCCGACGATCCGCGGGCGGCCATCGAGCGCCACGGCGAGATGCCGCTGCCGCCGTACATGCACCGCGCCCCGGACGCGAGCGACCGGGAGCGTTACCAGACCGTGTATGCCGACCGGCCCGGCGCGGTGGCCGCGCCCACCGCGGGGCTGCACCTCACCGACGCGCTCTTCGCGGCGATGGCCGAGCGTGGCATCGAGCGCGCGGCGGTCACGCTGCACGTCGGCCCCGGGACCTTCGCGCCGGTGATGGTCGACGACCTCGACGCGCACCCGATGCACCGCGAGTGGTACGACGTGCCCGCGGCGACGGCGGCGGCGGTGCGGGCGGCGAAGCGCGACGGCCGCCCGGTGGTGGCGGTGGGCACCACGGTGGTGCGCACGCTGGAGTCCTGGGGCCTCGACGGCGACGCCACCGGCGAGACCCGATTGCTCATCCAGCCGGGCTACACCTTCAAGGTGGTCGACGCGCTGCTGACCAACTTCCACCTCCCGCGCTCGACGCTGCTCGCGCTGGTGATGGCCTTCGGCGGCGTCGACCCGGTCCGGGCGGCCTACGCCCGGGCCGTCGCGGCGCGCTACCGCTTCTTCTCCTACGGCGACGCGATGCTTGTCCTGTGAGGGGCGCGCGGTATGGTCCGCGCCCTTCGATGATGTCCACCCCCGGATTCTCCTTCGACGTCACCGCCCGCGACGGCCACGCGCGCACCGCGCTCCTCCAGACGCCGCACGGCCCGGTCGAGACGCCCACCTTCATGCCCGTCGGCACCATCGGCACCGTGAAGGGGCTCACGATGGAGGAGGTGGGCACCACCGACGCAGGCATCGTGCTCGGCAACACCTACCACCTGTGGCTGCGACCCGGCGCGGAGGTGGTGCAGGCGCTCGGGGGCTTACACGGCTTCTCCCGCTGGCCGCGGGCGATGCTCACCGACAGCGGCGGCTTCCAGGTGTTCTCGCTGGCCAAGCTGCGCACCATGGACGACGACGGCGTGACCTTCCGCTCGCACATCGACGGCGCCTTGAAGCGCCTCACGCCCGAGGAGAGCGTACGGGTGCAGTCGCTGCTCGGGAGCGACATCGCGATGGTGCTCGACGAATGCCCCCCCGGCGACGCCGACCGCGCCGCCATCGAGCGCGCGATGGAGCGCACGACGAAGTGGGCGCGGCGCTGCCTCGACGCCCCCCGCGGCCCGGGCCAGGCGCTCTTCGGCATCGTGCAGGGGGGCATCCACGAAGACCTCCGCCTCCGGCACCTGGAGTCCATCGCCGCGATGCCCTTCGACGGCGTCGCGCTCGGCGGGCTGTCCGTGGGCGAGCCGGTGCCCGACATGCACCGGGTGCTCCGCGCCGTCGCGCACCAGATGCCCGACGACCGGCCGCGCTACCTCATGGGCGTGGGCACGCCCCGCGACCTGCTCGTGGGCGCGCTCGCGGGCGTCGACATGTTCGACTGCGTGCTGCCCACCCGCAACGCGCGCAACGGCCAGTGCCTCACCTGGCGCGGCCGGGTGAACATCAAGCAGGCGCGGCACCGCCTCGACGACGGCCCCATCGACCCGCGCTGCGAGGGCCAGTGCTGCAACGGCGCGGGCGGGCGATACACCCGCGGCTACCTCCGGCACCTGTTCCTGGCGGGGGAGATCCTCGCGGCGCGGGTGATGTCCCTGCACAACGTCTACTTCCTGGGCTCGCTGATGCGCGGGATGCGCGCGGCGATCCGCGAGGGACGGGCGGCCGCCTACGTCGACGACACGCTGCGCGGCATCGCCGAGGGCGACGAGGTGGGCCCGCCCTCCAACGGCTGAGCGGGGCCGTGTCGAAAAGTGGGCGGCCCCTCGGGCGATGCGCCAACGTTCGAAGCATGCAGACCAGCTCCTCGTCCGACGCCGATCGCCGCAGCCGCCGCTCGGATGACCTCGCCACCGCGCTGAGGTTCCTGCTCGCCGCGCAGCGCGATCGGGCGGGGCTCACGCACCTCCTGCTCGCCAACTCCGAGGGAATGCTCATCGCCTGGGACGGCGACGTGAACGAGTGCGAGGAGCTGGCCGCGTACGCGCCCTTCATCGCGCGCGGCGAGGGCTACGTGCTCGACGGTCGGCGCCTCGCCGGGGTCTCGGTGCACACCTTCAAGGTGCGCAACGACGAGGAGCTGATCCTGCTGCTGCGGGGCGACGGTGGGGCCGAGCGCCTCGCGACGACCCTGGTGTCGAGCATCGAGGGCGTCGCGCGGATTCTCGCGCGCTAGAGAGGGATTCAGCCGCGGCGCACCCGCACGTGGCGGATGAAGACGGGCGTGACGGGGCGGTCGTTGGCGCTCGGCACCGCGGTGATGCGAGCGACGAGATCGACCGGCGTGCAGTTGCCGAAGATCGAGTAGGTGCCGTCGAGGTGATCGCGGGCCACCTCGGTGATGAAGAACTGCGCGCTGCCCGTGTTGGGTCCGCGGTTGGCCATGCAGAGCTGGCCGCCGGCGTTGTGGGGGCGGACGTTCTCGTCGGCGATGGTGTAGCCCGTGTCGCCGCTGCCCGAGCGGAGCTGGTCGCCGCCCTGGATCATGAAGCCCGGGATCACCCGGTGGAAGATCGAGCCGTCATAGAAGGGCCGGCGAGCCCACGCCGAGGCGACCGGGTCCCAGAAGGGGCGGCGGCCGCGGGCGAGGCCGACGAAGTTGGCCACCGTGATGGGCGCCTCGCGCTCGAGCAGCGCGCAGGTGAAGGTGCCCATGGTGGTCTCGATCTCGGCGGTGAGGGCGCCGGTGCCGGTGAGCCCCTCGGTCGCCTGCGCCAGCGTGAAGGCGCCCGCGACGGGGTCGGGCGAGCTCGGCTCGCGGGTGCGGGGCTCCACGGGCGATCCGTCGAGGGCGCGGTCTTCCGCGGAGGGCGCGGGTGCCGCGGGGGCGGCGGGCGCGGCGGGCGCTGCGGGAGGGGCCGCGGGCGCGCCAGCGTCGGCGCTGGTCGGGTCGATCACGGGCGCGGGGGTGGGCGGCGGGGCGGGCTGCCGGGCCCGGTAGAACTGCCAGCCCGCGATGGACACGGCCACCGCGAGCACCACGGGGATGACCACGTCGCCCGAGCGCCACCACGGGGCCTTCGCGCCGGGCGCGCCGTCGCGCGGCGGCTCGGAGGGCGTCACGCCTCGGGGCGAGCGGGCCTCGCCGGGGGTCGAGGGCCGCGGCGGGGTCGGGCCCCGGGAGGGCCGGTCACGGAAGCGCGCGTCACGGATCTTGGTGGGAGTCTTCGGCATTGGGGGTCAACCTTCGGGGGCCTCGCGGCGCGACGGTGGTATCCCGACGGACGCCGCTACGCCACCCCGGGGTGCAGCCACGCGCGCACCTGCGGCAGCGCGTCGGCGAGCCGCGGGGAGTACCAGCACAGGGCCTTGCCGTCGACGCGGAGCACCCTCCCCCGGGCGGCCGCGGGGATGTCCAGCGCGCGAAACACCGCCGCGTCGGCTTCGGTGAAGGGGTGCGGCTCGTCGGGCAGGAGCACCAGCTCGGGCTGTCGCTCGACCACCTCGTCGAGGGTGACCCGGGGGTAGCGCGTGTCGCGCAGGCCGACGCGGTCGTTGCCCCACGCGGGGGCGCGCCCGAGGTCTGCGGCGAGGGGGTAGCGGCGAGGACGGTCGAGGAAGACGTTCTGACCGCCGCAGAGGTCGAGCACGTCGGAGATGAAGGTGTCGCCGTGGATGGTCATGAGCGGGTCCATCCAGATGGGGCAGAACACTTTACAGGGGACCGTATTCGCGCGGAGGCGCTCCATGGCGGCGACGGCGTGGCGGAGGCGCGTGAGGGCGGGGTGATCGTCCGGCACGTCGAGCAGCGCGGCGAGCTCGCCCAGCAGCGCGACGGCGTCCGCGACGGTCTTCGGGAACGACAGGTGCACCCGCAGCCCTCGCGCCACGAGGTCGCGGTGGATGGCCTCGGTGTTCTCCTCCTGGTTGACCAGCACGAGGTCGGGGCGGAGGGCGGCGATGGCGTCGACGTCGGCGCTCTTGGTTCCGCCGACGGAGGGGACCGAGCCCACCGCGGGCATCGGCTCGACGCAGTAGTCGGTGCGGCCCACCACGCGGTCGCCCGCCCCGAGGAGGAAGAGGCTCTCGGTGATGCTCGGCACCAGCGAGACGACCCGCCGCGGGCTCACGCGAAGGCCAGCGCGCCGTCGAGCCAGGCGTCGTGCGCGGGGCCCTGCGCGGCCTCGCCGAAGCGCACCCCGTGGCGGGCGAAGTCCCGGCGCAGGCGGGCCATCGAGCCGCGCACCTGGCGCAGCGTGCTCTCGTACGCGCGCTCCTCGATCTCCTCCTGGTAGAGGAACTTCATCGGCGACCCGGCGAGGATCTTCATCTCCTCCCCCTCCGGGCGGAAGATGTGGAAGGCCACGCTCGGGTACATCTCCGCGATGGCGTTGTGGGCCTTGTCGAAGCGCCCGTTGATGAGCGCCTTCAGGCCCTGCATCGTGCCGAAGAGCCCGCCCCGCGCGTGCACGTAGCCCGCCTCCTGCGAGTAGATGGGCACCAGCGGGTCGACGATGAGGCAGAGCGACGCGCCGTGCTTCACGGCGACGCGCATGTTGGTGGTGCGGGTGAAGGCGCCGTCCACGTACCAGCGCCCGCCCACCTTGGTGGGCGCGTAGAAGGGCGCGAGCGCGCACGACGCGCGGATGGCCCGGTGGATGGGCACGTCGGTCCAGCCCGGCTCGCCGAAGACGACGGCCTCGCTGGTGTCCTGGTCGGTGGCGCCGATGAAGACGGGCCGACGGGTCTCCTCGAAGTGGTCGCTCATGCCGGGGAAGGCGAGGGAGCGGGCGAAGTACTGCTCCAGCCGGTCGCCCGCGAAGACCCCGGAAGGGAGCGCGCGGTAGAGCGCCGAGAGGCGGTTGCGGGCGCTGCCCGAGCCGACGAGCGCGCGGGCGAGGCCGGCCGCGCGGCGCCCCAGCTCGCGGAAGTTGGGGTCGAAGAGGTCGCCGCGGCCGATGCGGGGCACGCGGTCGTTGCCCTTGCGCAGGCCCTCCACGATGTCGTCGGGCGTGACGCCGTTGGCGAGCAGCGCGGCGAGGAAGCTCCCGGCGCTGATGCCCAGGAAGAGGTCGAAGTCGCAGAGGCGCCGGTCGAGCACGAAGCGGTCGAGGGCCCGCAGCGCGCCCACCTCGTAGAGCAGGCCCTCGATGCCTCCGCCCGCGAGGCAGAGGGCGATCTTGCCGCGGCCCTGGTCGGCGACGAGCGCCTCGACGGCGTCGAGCACCTCCGCCCCGGTGGGGTCGAAGAGGGGCTCGCGCAGGCGACAGCCGCCGGCCCGCCATGCGACCGCCGCGCAGGCGGCCTGGCGGTCGAGCAGCACCAGCGTGCGGTCGCGGGAGGCGAGGCCGTGGGTGTCGTCGTCGGGGAAGAGCCGCGCCAGCATGGCCGTGGCCTCGGCGAGCGGGAGCCCGGTGCCCTCGCGGGCGTCGAGCAGCACCACGTCGACCGGGCGGGCGGCCAGCCAGCGCAGGGCGCGCGCGGGGTCGCGCTCCACGATGACCCGGAAGGTGTGCACGTCGCCGTTGTCCATCCGGCGGAGAAGCTGGATTTCGCCGTCACCGAGGCGCCGGGCCTCACCGAGTTCGAGGAGCCCTCGGGGGTCGAGGGCGAGCAGCAGCAGCGTTCGCATCAAAGCTCCGGGAAGACGGCGCCGGGGGAGGTCCGGGAGGGTTCAGGCCGACGCGCTTCCGCGGCCAGCCTAGCGTCGCCGCGTCAGGGCCCGCAAGCGGCCCGATGACGGCCGATGGTTTCGGAAGGGTGCACGGCCGGGCGACGCGTGATGTAGAGTCTCCCTCGTGAACAAGGAGCAGCGCTCGCACGCCACGATCGACGTGAAGGAGCTCAAGCGGGCGCTCGTCGCCACGGGGCTCGAGGTTTTTCGGGTGCGCGGCAACGAGGTGCACCTCGCCGAGCGGCAGAACCTCCACCTCATGGAGGCCCGGGTGCAGGTCGCCGGCGGCGGCGCTCCCACCGTGACGGTGGTGCTGCACGCCCAGCGCAGCGACGCCCCGAAGATGGACCCGATGAGCATCCTCGACCTCGTGCGTGGGCGCGCCGAGGGGCTCAAGCGCGACGGCTACGAGGAGGTCGACGCGAAGCCGCGGGAGATCTGCTCGGTCAACGACGGCGCCGTGCTCGACGTCTGGTACGAGGTCACGCTGCGGCGCGAGGTGTCCACCCTCGACGAGGCGGTCGCCGAGGCGCAGCGGGTCTTCTCCGTCGAGCGCTACGTCATCCCCGGCCCGAAGGACTGAAGCTTCAGCGCGGCTTGCGGCGGGCGAGGCGCTCGTCGCGGCGGGCGGTCGCGCCAGCGATGCGCGCGAGGTCGTCGTCGCTCTCGGGGAGCAGCGGCGGGACGAGCCGGGCGCGGCCCTTGTCGTCGATGGCCACGAAGGTGAGCCGGGCCTCGACGCAGCGCCAGCGGGCGCCGGTCGCGGGGTTCTCGCCGTGCACCGTGACCTCCACCTCCATGGACGAGCGGAAGGTCGCGTTGACCCGGCCCTCGAGGGTGACCATGTCGCCGATGAGGATGGGGCGCTCGAACTGCAGGTCGTCGAGCGCGGCGGTGACCGTGGTGCCCGCGGAGTGGCGCATGGAGCAGATGCCGCCGCACATGTCCGTCCACGCCATGATCTGCCCGCCGAAGGCCTTGCCGAGCGCGTTGGCGTGCTCGGGAAACACCAGGAAGGTCATCACGGTTCGGGACGCGGACGCGGGCTTCGGGGCGGCGGTGTCTTCCATGGCGCGACGGGGGTCTCCCACGGACGGCGCGACCGGCGCAACCGCGCGCGGGATGCGGTTGACCGCGGGGCCGCTCGCAGGGCATCGACAGGGCCCTATGGAGATGTCCCCGGATTCGTCGACGCACGACCCCAGCAGCCGGCCGCCGGGCCCGCGCGCCGACGACGTCGTCGTGGCCGACCTCTGCACGGGCGAGGCCCTCGCCGCGGTGGCGACGCACACCCCGGACGAGGCGCGGGCGCTGCTGCGCGCGGCGGCGGCGGCGCAGCAGGCGTGGGCGCGCGAGGCCGTGTCGTCGCGGGCGGCGATGGTGCGGCGGGTGACCGAGGCGATCGTGCAGCAGGCCGACGCGATGGCCGAGGTGCTCCAGCGGGCGCAGGGGATGTGCCGCTTCGACGCCCTCGTGCGTGAGCTGCTCCCCTGCGTGGACGCGGGCCAGTGGTACGCCGCGGAGGCGCCGACGATGCTGGCCGACCTCGCCATCGAGCCGCACCTGCGCTCGCACCGCCGGGGCGAGGTGCGCTTCGTGCCGCGCGGCGTGGTGGCGGTGTTCTCGCCCTGGAACGCCCCGCTCGCGGAGCCCCTCACCCTCGTCTTCGAGGCGCTGCTCGCGGGCAACGCCGTCGTCTGGAAGCCCTCCTCGCTCGCCGTGCTCCCCGCGCTGCGGGCCCGGGAGATCGCGGTGCGCGAGGGCCTGCCCGCGGACCTCCTCGCGGTGCTGGTGGGCGAGCGCGACGCGGGCGACGCGATCATCGACGCGGGGGTCGACCTCGCCGTCACCATCGGCTCGAAGGAGGCCGCGCGGCGCGTGGCGGCGCGGTGCGCGCGGGCGGCGGTCCCGTCGCTCTCCACGGTGGCGGGCAAGACCACCCTCATCGCCTGCGACGACTGCGACGTCGAGCGGGCGGCGCGGGCCATCGTGGCGGGTCGCTTCGTACACGCCGGCCAGCGGCGCGACGCCGTCGAGCGGGCCATCGTGCACGCCAGCGTGGCCCCGGCGCTCACCCGGCGGGTGATCGAGCTGGCCTCGGCGCTGCGGGTGGGCGACCCCTGGCGCGAGGCGGTCGACCTCGGGCCGGCGATGCACCACTCGCGCGCGACCTTCCTCCGGGTGGTCACCGAGGAGGCGCTGCGGCTCGGCGCGACCCTGGGCGTCGGCGGCGAGGCCATGCACCGCGACGGCGCGGGGTCGTGGTTCGCGCCGACGGTGCTGGTGGGCGTCAACGAGGGCGCGCGCGCCGCGAGGGAGACCCTGCACGGCCCGGTGCTGCCGGTGCTCGTCGCGAGCTCCAACGCCCACGCGCTCGCGCTCGCGGACGACGGCGTCGGCGGGCCCTTCGCCTATGTCTTCACGGAGTCCGCCGACCGCGCCGCGGCGATGGCCGACGGGCTCCGGGCCTCGGTGGTGCTGCACGACGACGTCTTCGCGGCGGAGGGCGCCGTCGACGCCCCGATGGACGCCGCGGGCCCCGGCGCCGCCGGAACCCTCCACGGCGCCGACGGGCTCACACGCATGTGCCGCGCCCAGCACCGAAGCGTGCCGAGCCTCGCGTTGCCTGCGCGCGACCCGGCATGGCCGCCGTACACGCCGCTGCGCGAGCAGGTGGCCATCCGCGCCCTGCGGACGGTGTTCGGCCGCCACGGGGTGGTCGGGCGGCTGGCGGATCTGTTCTGATGGCGCGATCTCACCGCGGCGCCGCTTGACCCGCGCACCCATCCTCGCGTTGGCTCCCCGATGCCATGCAACCGGGTCCCTTTCCTCCGCCGCACCAGCAGCCCTGGGCGCCCCTCCCACCGCCCGCGGCCCCCGCCAGCGGGGGGACCACGCGCATCCTCGCCTTCGGCTGCCTCGGCCTGGGGATGCTCACGGTGCTCGGCGTCGTGGCGTCGGTGTTCCTCCTCGGCACCAAGCTCGTCGGCAGCAGCATCACCTCCACGCCCGTCACCCCCGGCGCGCCGACCTCCGTGAACTTTACCGACCCCGGTAAGGGCGCCACCGGCGTCTGGCTCGACGTCGACGTCGCGCACGCCCAGGGCTTCCGGGTGCGGGGCGAGCTCAGCGTCACCGCGGGCGGGCGCTCGCTGGGCCAGTACGAGATCGACGGCGACCTCGGCGGGCGATGCACCAACCCCGTCATCGGCCAGGGCAGCTCGTACTGCATCCAGTGGAACTCCACCCGCCTCGGCGCCGGGGGCAGGGTCTCCGGCCGCACGCGGCTCTTCGAGATCCCCGCGCAGCCGCGCGGCACCACGGTGACCGTCGAGGGCACGATCTCGATCCCCGGCGACGTCACGCCCCGGCGCCTCGTGCTCGACGTGCGCGACTGACCCGCTACTGAGCGGGCGCGGCGGGCATCGCGCGGGCCGCGCTCGCCGGGCGGTCCTCCTCCGGGGCGTTGGCGCGGGAGTGACGTAGCTCGACCCGGGCGCCGGGCTGCGTCGTGCCCGCGTACACGCCGTGCCAGCCCGTGGGCAGCACCGGGTCGGCCCAGAGGAAGACCCGCCGCGCGTCGGGCGGGCTCAGGTTGATGCAGCCGTGGGACATGCGCCAGCCGAAGTACGAGTGCCAGAAGGCGCCGTGCAGCGCGTACGAGCCGTGGAAGTACATCACCCACGGCACGTCTTCGATGCTGTACGGCCCGTCGCCCGCGGTGTCGCCGTCCATGGTGGTGGTGATGTGCCGCGACTGGATGCGGAAGCTCCCGGTGGGCGACTCGTAGTTGCGCACGCCGCTGTGGCGGTCGCCGCGCCCCGAAGAGATGAGCGTGGCGAAGACCGGCCGCGGGCCTTCGTAGGCGACGAGCACCTGCTCGTCGAGGTCGACGTCGATCCACTTCTCGGTGGGCCCGACGCCCTCCGGGGGCGTGCGCAGCAGGGCGCGGCGCACGTTGCGCTGGTTGACCGCGCGCCCGTCGAGGGTGCGCCAGTAGGTCTGCGCGCCCGCGCGGATGGGGGGGTCGTCGCTGAGCTCGAAGCGGGTGAGCCGCGGCACGCGCCGGTGCGAGGAGGCCCCGGTGCCGTTGGCGTAGGGCGTGTATTCCCAGCCCGTCTCGCTGACCATCCACGCCATCGGGAGGTGGTGGGCCTCGTCGAGCCACTGGCCCTCGAAGCGCGACCAGTTGCGCACCGGCGCGAGCCGCCCGTTGCGCACGAAGCCTCCGCTCTGGGTGCGCCAGTAGACCTCGTCGGTGGACGAGTTGCGCACGGTGCGGTCGAGCGCGACGTACATCCCCGAGAGGAGCTGGCGCACCACCGGGCCGCCGCGCTCGCCCGCCAGGTCGCCGAGCCGCGGTGGACCGCCCGCGTCGCGCACCTCGGCCACGCGCCGCGCCGCGCGGTTGTCGTCCGTGTCGCCCGGGTCGGCCGCGGTGCCCGCGGCGGCCTGCGTCGGGGTGCCGGCGTCGAGCTCCCCTCCCCCGCCGCCCCCGTCGGGGGTCGCGTGGGAGAAGCGCCAGGGCTCGAAGCTGCGCAGGTCGGCGAGCGACGGGAGCCGCCGGTACATGATCGTGCGGCCGTAGTTGATCGCGTAGGGGTAGGGCATCGCGGCGTCGAGGTCGGGCTGCGTCGGGGGGCGGTATCCCCGGGCGGGCGCTGGGACCGCGAAGCCGCCGCCCACGCACACGTAGCCCCCGTCGCGCACGCGGTACCAGCCGCCTTCGGGGTGGTCGCGGTGCACCACACAGCCGTCGCGCCCGGCGGGGCCGTCGATGATGTCGACGGTGGCGCCCGCGCGCAGGTAGCCGAGGGCCTGGGCGTCGCGCCGGGGCTCGGTGCGCACCGGCGTCCAGGTGGCGAGCGCGATGAGCCGGGTGGGGCGCTCGAAGGGCAGCCCCGCGTCGAGGGGCGCCGCCGCCGCGACGAGGGGCGTCGAGGGCACGTCCGTGGAGGCGTCGAGGTGCGCGATGACGATCGGGGGGAGCGGCTCGGCGACGAGCGCGGGGGAGCGAGGCGACGGCGCGCGGTCGTAGAGGGCGAACACCGCCGCCGCGGGGATGGCGCCCCAGAGTGCCGCGCGGGTGGAGTGAAACCAGGGAGAGCGTCGCACGTTGGAGGATTCGATCGGGCTGCGGGGGCGGTGGGTGGTCAGGGAGTTGTCCACCCGCCGCGGTGGGTCCACTTACCGCAATCTGGCCGTGGATCAAGCGCTCGACGCGATCGACGGGCGCCGCACCGGTCACCCCGAAGACAACGCCCGTGACCAGTACCGCGCAGGTTGCGCGTCGGATAGGGTCGATGGTGTTCCGCCGGGTGGGACCTACGACCGGGAGGCCTTCGATGTCCACGACCGACGTTTTCAACCTGCGCGGGGCGGCGATTCCGAGCGGCGCCCGCGTGCTGGCCTTCGGCGGGCGGGAGGAGATCTCGCAGCCGTACCGCTTCGAGGCCTTCGTGCTGATCCCGCACTCGCTCCTCGACGAGGCGGGCCTCGACGACGCCATCGGCTCCCCGGCGACCCTGGAGGTGCAGCGCGACGACGGCACCGCGCGCAACCGCTGGCACGGCGTGCTCGCGGAGATCTCGGTCGAGCACGAGCTCCCTGGCGCGGCGCTCTACCGGGTGGTGCTGGTGCCGCGGCTCTGGCTGCTGTCGCTCACCCAGCGCAGCCGGATGTACGTCGGCGACGCGCTCCCGACGGTGCTCGAGAAGGCCCTGCGCGAGGGCGGCCTGCGGGACTTCTCCCTGCGCCTCCAGCGCCCGTACAAGCCCCTCGACCACGTGTGCATGTACCGCGAGAGCCACCTGGCGTTCTTCTCCCGGTGGGTCGAGCGCGAGGGGCTGTACTTCCACTTCGAGCACGGCGAGGAGGCCGAGACCCTGGTGGTCTCCGACGCGCGGCCCTACGCGCCGCCGGTGGGCGCCCCGGTGCGCTTCATGTCGAGCGCCGACACCCGCGGCGGCGTCGAGGCCGTGACGCACCTGAGCGTGCAGCGCCGGGTCACCGCCGCCGAGGTCACGCTGCGCGACTACGACCCGCTCAACCCCACCCTCGACGTGTCGGGCCACGGTGCCGTCGACGCCGACGGCCGCGGCGAGGTGCGGCGCTTCGGGGACAACTTCCTCAACCCGGTGGAGGGCAGGCGCCTCGCGGGGCTGCGCGCCCAGGAGATCGCCGCGCGGCAGAAGGTCTACGAGGGCCGCGGCCGCGCCTTCGACCTGCGGGTGGGCCACCGCTTCTCGATCGTCGACCACCCCCGCGCCGCGCTCGACCAGGACTACGTCGCCCTCTCGCTGGAGCACCGCGGCATCAACGTCGCCGGCAGCCCCGAGCTTCGCGCGCTGCTCGACATCCCCGAGCGCGACGAGCAGGTGTACTCCGTGACCTTCACGGCCATCGAGGAGACGGTGCAGTACCGGCCCGACCGGCGCACCCCGTGGCCGCGGGTGTACGGCATCGAGAGCGCCACCATCGACGGCGCGGGGGAGAGCGACTACGCGCAGATCGACTCGCACGGCCGCTACAAGGTGAAGGTGCGCTTCGACGAGAGCGGCCTGGAGAGCGGCGCCGCGTCGACCTGGGTGCGCATGCTCCAGCCGCACGGCGGCAACCCCGAGGGCTTCCACTTCCCGCTGCGCAAGGGCACCGAGGTGATGCTGGTGTTCCTCGGGGGCGACCCCGACCGGCCGGTGATCACGGGCGTGGCGCCCAACGCGCTCACCCCCTCGCCGGTGACCTCCGACAACCACACGATGAACATCGTGCACACGGGCGGGGACAACCACTTCGAGCTGGAAGACAACGCCGGCGCGCAGCACATCGAGCTCTTCTCGCCGACGCAGTCGAGCTTCCTCTCGCTGGGTGCGGTGCACGGGCACGCGTCGCACAACACCGTGTCGAGCACCGACGGCACCGGGCTCATCCACACGGGCGGCAACCACGACCGCACCGTGGGCGGCAACATGACCGAGGACGTGGTCGGGAGCGTCACCGAGACCTACCACGCGACCCAGGACACCACGGTCACCGGCCACTGGACCGAGACCATCAACGGCGGCGGCACGCAGACCATCAACGCCGGGCTCACGCAGACCATCAACGCCGGCCGCACGCAGACCATCAACGGCGGCGACACGGTGCTGGTGAACGGCGGCCGCACGCAGACCATCAACGGCGGCGTGACCGGCACCATCAACGGCGGCGAGACCAGCACCGTCAACGGCGGGCTCACCGCGACGGTGAACGCGGGCATCACGGCGACGAGCAACGGCGACGTCAACGCGACGGTCACCGGCGCGGTGAACCTCACCGTGAGCGCGGGCATCAACGTGACGAGCCCGGCGGGCGTGCACATCACGGCCCCGGCGGGCTACACGTGCATCGCGCCCGGAGGCGTCACCATCCTCGCGCCGTCGGTGCACAACGAGCTGCACCTCACCTGGGTGAAGGTCGCGGTCGACAGCTCGGACTGGAAGGCTACGAGCTTCGGCGGCACGGGCTTCGCCATCGACATGAAGGGCATGGCCATCAACCTCACCGGCGTGGGCATCAGCGTCACCGGGGTCGACATCGGGACCAAGGGCATCGACATCCAGCTGTGCGGGCCGGAGATGAAGACCGGGCCCATCCAGATCGGCACCCGGGGCCTGGAGCTGAAGATCGCCGGCATGCACCTGCTGCTCTGATGAAGACCATCAAGCCGATGCGCGCGGGCGTGCTCTGCCGCCCCTTCGAGCACCAGGGGCGCTGCCTCTTCGCGGTCGGCGTGATCGCCTACTTCTCCTTCGACGGAGACGCGCCCGGCAGCCTTCTCCCGGAGGTCGCGCTCTGGCCCGACCTCGCCGACGACCTCGGGCCCGGCGGCATCTTCGATGAGGCCATGCCCAAACTCCGCGGGGAAGTGCTGGTCACCGGCCGCGCCTACGCGCCCGGGGCGGTGCCCCAGGCCGCGGTGATGGTCCGGGCGCAGGTGGGCGAGGTCGACAAGTCCGTGCTGGTGGTGGGCGACCGCCGCTGGGAGCACGGGGCGATGACCAGCCCGACGCCCTTCACCGAGATGCCGCTCACCTGGGCCCGCGCCTTCGGCGGCGAGGGCTTCGCGCACAACCCCGTCGGGCGTGGCCTCGCGCCGACGCTCGAGGACGGCCGCCCGGTGCACCGCCTGCCCAACGTCGAACACCCCGAGCGGCGCATCCGATCGGTCGCCGATCGGCCCGAGCCCGTGGGCCTCGGCGCGATGGACTTCGCCTGGCCCCAGCGCACCGGGCGCCTCGGCACCTACGACGACGCCTGGCTGCGCACCCGCTGCCCGGGCCTCGCCGACGACATCGACTTCGGCCTCTTCAACGTCGCCCAGGACGACCAGCACGCGGGGGGATTCTTCGTCGGCGACGAGGCCTTCCGCCTGGAGAACCTCCACCCCACGCGACCGCTCATCGAGGGCCGCCTCCCGGGTGTCGGCGCGCGCTGCTTCGTGACGCTGCGCACCCCCGAAGGCGACGACTACCGCGAGGTGGCGCTGCGCCTCGACACCGTGCACCTGCTCCCGAAGCGCGCCCGCGGGGCGCTCATCTTCCGCGGCCTGATCGAGGTCGCCGAGGACGACGCGGCGGACGTCATCCACCTCCAGCTCGCGCTCGAACACCTCGACGCGCCGAAGCCCGAGGCGCACTACCGCGCGGCGCTCGAAGCCCGGCTCGATCGCTCCCGGGGACACCTGCACCTGCTCCGCGACGCCGACCTGCTGCCCGAGCCGAGGGGGGACGATGCGGTCCCGAAGCTGGAGACCGGCGACCGGCTGGAGGCGCTGACGACGCCGGAGTTCCTGCTGGCGCGCAACCTCCGGCGGAGGGTGGCGCTCGACCAGGAGCGCGCCCGCGAGACGCTGGTGGCCAACGGGCTCGACCCGGCGGACTACCTCCCCGAGGCGCCCCCGGAGCGGCCGACGCCCACCCTCGACTCGCTGCCCGACCTTCTCGACGACGCCGAGCGCCTCATCGCCGACAAGAAAGCCGAGGCGGAGGCGGGGCGCGACGCGGCCACGGCGCTCGTGCGCCGGGAGTGCGCGAAGTACGGCATCGACTACGAGGCGACCTTCGGCCGGCGCGAGCGGCGGCACCCGATCTTCTTCCAGGCGCGCGACGAGATGGCCAAGATCCGCGCGCTGGCAGACCGGGCGCGGTCGCTCGACGCGAGCGCCCCGGAGCTCGACCGGATGCTCGACGACCCGGCCTTCGAGGCCCGGCTCATCGAAGGCGAAGACCGGCTGCGGGAGGTGTACCGCGCCCACGCCCACCTGCTGGATGCGGCCGCGCGCCGCGAGGGCATGGACGCCGACGCCGCCCGCGACGCCGTGGTCGCCCGGCTCGCGCGCCGCGAGGGCCTCGCGGACATGGACCTCACCGGCGTCGACCTCTCGGGCCTCGACCTGCGCGGCGTCGACATGCGCGGGGCCTTCCTCGACAACGCCGACCTGCGCGGCTGCGACCTGCGCGGGGCCGACCTCTGGCGCGCGGTCGCGTGCCGCGCCGACCTCACCGACGCCCGCCTCGACGGCGCCCACGTCGCGGAGGCCAACTTCGGCCGGGCGGTGCTCGCGCGGGCATCCCTCGCGGGACTTCGCTTCGAGCGCACCGTGCTCCGCGGCGCCGACCTCACGGGCGCGGTGCTCGACGGCGCGCACTTCGAGGGCGGCGACCTCTCCGAGTCGGTGTTGAGCGGCGCGTCGCTGCGGGACGTCGAGGCCCACTCGCTGACCTTGATGACCGTCGACCTTTCCCGGGCGATGCTCTCCGGCGCGAAGCTGGTGAAGTGCAACCTGCTCCAGTGCAACCTCCGGGGCGCGGCGCTCGACGGGGTCACGCTCACCAGCTGCGTGCTTCTCGGCTGCGACGCGGCGGGGGCGTCCTTCGTGGGCGCGCAGGCCGACAACCTCCGGGTGGTGAAGGACTGCAACCTCGACGGCGCGAACTTCCGCGGCGCCTCGGTGAAGGGCGCCACGCTGCGCGAGACCAGCATGAAGGCCGCGGTCTTCGCCGAGGCCGACGTCTCGGGCTCGGACTTCTCGGGCAGCGACCTCACGGGCGCGTCGTTCTTCCGCGCGACGGCGCGGGAGGCGCGCTTCATCCGCTCGCGCCTCGACGGCGCGGTGCTCACCTCGTGCAACCTCATGAGCGCGCTGCTCTCCAAGGCCAGCCTCCAGGGCGCCGTGCTCGACGGGGCCAACCTCTTCCGCGCCGACCTCGCCCGCTTCCAGGGCAGGCCCGCGCGCCTGGAGGACGCCTTCGTGCTCCAGGCCCGGGTGATCGCGCCGAGGGTGCCGTCGTGATGGGCCGCGACGAGGTGCTGGAGCGCGTCGGCAACGGCGACACCCTGCGCGGGGTCGACCTCGCGGGCGTCGATCTCACCGGGGCCGACCTCGGCGGCGCGATGCTGGAGGGCACCGTGCTGCGCGGCGCCGTGCTCGACCGCTGCAACCTCGTCGAGTGCAACCTGCTGGAGTGCGACCTCACCGGCGCCTCGCTGCGCGGCGCCCGCCTGGAGCGCTCGACGCTCTACCGGGCGCGGGGCGCCGGGGCCGACCTGCACGGGGCGAGCCTCGGCGTGGCGCGGCTGGTCGAGTGCGACTTCCAGGGCGCCCGCTTCGACGGCGCGGACATGACCGCCCTGGCCTTCGTGGAGTCGCTGGTGTCCCGGGCGTCCTTCGGCGGAGGCACCCTCGACCGGGTGGCCTTCGTCGAGAGCGAGACCGACGCGCTCGACCTGCGCGGCGCCACGCTGCATGCGTGCGTGTTCACCCGGGTCGACCTGCGCGAGGCCGTGCTCGACGACGCGCGCTTCGAGCTCGTGGTGATGATGGAGTGCGTGCTCGCGGGCAAGGACCTGCGCGGCGCCCGCTTCAGCGCCTGCCAGCTCAACGCGTCGGACCTCCGCGGCGCCGACCTGCGCGGCGTCACCCTGGAGCGCTGCAACTTCAAGGACGCCGACCTCGTGGACGCGAAGCTCGGCGGCGCCAACCTCCAGAGCGCGCTCTTCCTCGGGACGAAGCTCCAGCGGGCCGACCTCGCCCGGGCCGACCTGCGCCTCGCAGTGCTGATCGACGCCGACCTCTCGCTCGCCGACCTGCGCGGCGCCAACGCCGAGCAGGCGCAGCTCACCCGCGCGCGCTGCATCGGCACCCGCTTCGACGGGACCAACCTCACCTACGCGGACTTCACCCACGCCGACGTCTCCGGCGCAGACTTCTCCGGGGCCACCGTGCTCCGCGCGCGCTTCCACCGCACCGTCGACGCGGGCGCGCTCGGGCGCGCGCCGGGATGGCTGGGCGACGACGAGGCGCTCGCCAGCGCAGAAGATTTCCGTTCACCCTACTGAAGGAGCATCCACCGCCATGAGCGCACCCAACACCTCGATCAAGGTTCCGCAGAGCTTCCAGGACAGCGGCACGGTGCTGCGCGTCGAGGGCGACCGCGTGGTCGTGCAGGGCGCGAGCGCGGTGCTCCACTGCCGCCGCGCGGTGAGTTGCGTGGTCGACCCGCGCGCGGACGACCTCGTGCTCTTCGCGGGCATCGCCAGCGGCGAGCGCTACGTGCTCGCGGTGCTCGAGCGGCCTGGCGACCCGGCGGCGGTGTGGTCCTCCGCGGGCCCGGTCACGCTCGCCGCCCCGGAGGGGGGCGTCACCGTCGCCGCGCGCGACGGCGTGCACGTCGTCACCCCGGCGACCGTGCGTGTCACCTCGGATGCGGTGAGCGTGACCGCGCGCGAGGGCGACCTCGCCGTCCAGGCGCTCACCTACGTCGGCGCCGCGGTGGCCGCCAACCTCGACGACCTCAAGCTCACCGCGCAGCGCATCGACACCGTCGCCGAGCGCCTCTCGCAGAAGCTCAAGCGTGCCTACCGGGCGGTGTCCGAGATCGACCAGCTCCGCGCCGAGCAGGGCGACTGGAGCTTCCGCAAGACCCTCGGTCTCCACGCCGCCAACGTCGTCGCCACCGCCACCGAGCTGGTGAAGGTCGACGGCGACCAGATCCACCTGGGCTGAGTCATCGAGAGAGGGACCGACCATGTTCGCCAACACGCAGATGATGGGCATCGACATGGGCTTCCCGGACGTGTGCCTCACGCCCGCGCCGCCCGCCCCCGCGCCCATCCCCATCCCCTACCCCAACATCACCGTTGGGCCGCTCGGCGTGCCCGCCGCCTACAACGTGCTGTTCATGTGCACGCCCGCGCACAACATGGCCACCACCATGGTGACCAGCATGGGCGACAACCCTGGCATCGCCACCGGCGTCGCCTCGGGCATGGTCATGGGCCCCACCCGCCACGTCACCGCGGCCTTCACTGTTCTCGTGGGCGGCATCCCCGCCACCCGCATGACCTCCGTCGGCATCCAGAACTCCACCAACTGCCCCGGCATCCGGCTCTCGCCCAGCCAGGTGAAGGTGCTGCTGCTGGCCCCGTGAGCGCCGCCCTCGACCTCCTGCGGGAGCGCCTCGCCGAGACCCCGCTCGCGCCCCGCGGCTTCCGCTTCGAGGAGGACGACGACGGCGCCGTGGCGCTCACCCACGACGGCGCCCCGACGGGCGTGCGCGCGGCCGTGCGGGTGCTGCGCGTCCCCGCGCTGGCGGGCCTTCGGGTGGAGGGGCGCTGGGTGGAGGTCACCGCCCGCCCCTCGCTGCTCGCCGCGGACGTGTCGGCGGCGCCCGTGGTGCTGCTCGTGGTCGACGCGACGGGCCACACCGTGTGGGCCACCCGCGACGAGCTGCTCTCCCGCCCCGCCCCGGCGCAGCGACCCGACGGGGTGGAGACCTGGCAGCTGCGCCTGAGCGCCCTCTCCGGGGCGGCGGGCTTCGGGCTCCATCGGATGATCCTCACCCTGTCGGCCGAGGCGCTGCGGCCGGCGCTGGAGGGCCCCGTGGCGGCGCTCCAGCCCGGCGCCGCCCGCGCCCGCGCGCTGCTGCGCCGCTTCGTCGACGAGGGCGACGGCTTCGACGCCGAGCCCGACGCGCTGCAGGCGCTGGGGGTGCCCGGGTGGTTCGTCGCGGCGCACGCGACGGCGACGGACGCCGCGGCGGTCACCCTCGCGACGCCGCCGTACTTCGAGCGGGTCGCGATCGAGCTCGACGGCGCGTGCGAGTCGCTCGCGGTCCGGGCCTGCACGCTGCGCTGCGCCCGCGGCGGGAGCGCGCGCGCCACCTGGGTCAACGACCCGCAGCCGAGCCCGGTGGCGCTCACCCTGCGCTACGACCACGCCCGCAACACCCTCGACCTCCGCGCGGCGCTCCGGGGGGCGCCCACCTCGGCGAGCGCGCTCAGCCCCGGGGCGCGCTTCGTCTGGCGCTTCGGCCAGGGCGGCCGGCTCGCGCTCGCGCCCGCCTGCGCCGCCGCGGGCGTCACCGTCGCGAGCGCCTTCGCGGCCGCCGAGCGCGAGGCGCTCCCGCACGGCGTGGTGGAGACCCTGGACGCCCTCGCGGCGGTCGAGCGCGCGACGGGGAGGGCCTTCGAGGTGACGGCCGCGGCGCTCTCCGACCCGGCGCAGGCCGCGGCGATCGGCGAGCTGCTGAGGGTGCGAGCGTCCGGGCGCATCGAGCGGGCGGCGACGGCGATGCGCCTCACGCTCACGGCCGCGGAGGTCACCCGGCTGCTGGAGTCGGCGGGCCACCAGCGGCGGATGACCTTCCAGCTGCCGCCCTCGCGGGCGAGCCAGACGGTGCTCGGGGTGGCGGTCCCGCTGGGCCTGCGCACCCAGGAGGTCACCGGCACCCTGGCGCGCTCGCCGGGCGCGCTCGCCACCGATGCGGCGGCGGTGGGGCCGACGGGGTCGATCGAGGTCGAGCTCAGCGAGGTGGAGCTGCGGGAGACCTACGAGCCCGCGCCGCCGGCAGCGACCACCACGGCAGCCCCGGCCACTGGTGGTGCTCCCAGTGATAGCCGAAGTGGAAGCACGTGAGCAGCGAGAGCGCGGGGCCGAAGTCGTTGCTCACCGCGCGGTGCGCGTCGGCGTATCCCCCGGCGGGCGCGCGGTGCGGCCGGAAGGTGCCGAAGTAGAAGAGCTGCGCCGTCGAGGCGAGCGCGGGCAGCACCCAGAAGGCCAGCAGGTTGACCTGCGAGACCCCGACGGCGTGCTGGAGCACGTTGAACACCACCGCGTGCCCGACCACCTGCGGCCATCGTAGGTAGTGACCGATGAAGCGCAGGTACCAGCGCCCGAAGCCGTCGTGGGTGCCGTCGTGGAAGTCGGGGTCGTCGGCGCTCGCGGGGTGGCGGTGGTGCCGCTGGTGTTCGCGCGCGAGGGTGGCGTAGGGGAAGAGCGCGTAGAGGCCCACCGCGAGGGCGCCGAGGGCGGCGTTGAGACGCGGGTGCCGCGGCGCGACGGTGCCGTGCATGGCGTCGTGGGCGACGATGAAGAGCCCCGTGTGGAGCCAGGTGCGCAGGGCGATGAGCAGCGGCCACGCGGCCCACGGGATGGCGGCCCATGGGAGCCCGAGGGCGACGACCAGGGAGAGCGCCCAGGAGAGCAGCACGGCGGCGGCGAGCGCCACGCCCGGGAGCGACGGCGGGCGCGGCGTCGTGCGGGTGCCGGCCGCGGCGGTCACCGGACCACGATGTCGGGCAGGCCGCAGCGGACGCCGATGGCGTCGAGCTCGGAGCCCGAGCGGCCGCTGAGGGTGGTGACCGCGGTGTGCTGCCCCGACGGTCCATCGGGGCACTCGTAGGCGAAGACGCTGCCGCCGCCGCCGCCCCAGGTGCCGCGCGCGGCGGTGGCGACGTGGTCGAGGCGCCAGCCCGTGGTGGGCGTGCCCACGACCTGCCAGAAGCCGCAGCCGAAGGCGAACTGGTCGACCCGCGAGCCCGAGCGGCCGCGGATGCTGGAGACGAAGCTGCCCGCCTCGCAGTCGGCGGAGAAGGCCGAGCCGCCGCCGCCGCCGCGGGCGCCGGGGCTCGACACCCCGCCGGTGGTGCGAACCGTGTAGCGGTACGGTCGGGCGCCGCGGTCTTCGACGAGCTCGAGGCGCATGCAGCGCACGCCGAGCTGATCGATGCGCGACGCGGCGCGGCCCACGAAGCCCACGGCCACGCCGCCGGGGCAGACGTCGGCGAAGGATCCTCCGCCCGAGCCGCCGAACTGGAGGCTGGCGAAGAGGTCGCGGAGGCTGTCGATGCCCGTGGGGCAGCCCTCGTCGACGAGCCCGTCGCAGTCGTTGTCTGCCCCGTCGCAGACCTCCGCCACGGTGCGCCCGCAGGCGCCGCAGTTGCCCGGCGTGTCGAGCGGCGCCTCGCAGCCGTCGTCGTAGCGCCCGTTGCAGTTGCCGAAGCCCGCGGCGCAGGTGGTGATGGCGCACATCGACGCCGCGCAGGCCGCGCTGGCGTTGGGCACGGCGCACGCCCGGCCGCAGGCGCCGCAGTGGGACGCGCTCACGCGCACGTCGACCTCGCAGCCGTTGGCGAGGGCGCCGTCGCAGTCCGCGAAGCCCGCGTCGCAGCGCAGCGCGCAGGCCCGCGACACGCACGCCGGCCCGGCCTGCGGGCGCGCGGGGCAGACGGTGCCGCAGGTGCCGCACTGCGTGGGCGAGGTGACGAGGTCGGCCTCGCAGCCGTTGGCGAGGTCGCCGTCGCAGTCCGCGAAGCCGACGTCGCAGGTGATGCCGCAGCGCCCGACCACGCACGCGCGCGCCGCGACGTGGGGGCCCATCGGGCACACGGTGCCGCAGGCGCCGCAGTGGGCCACGTCGGTCTGCGCGTTGACCTCGCAGCCGTTGGCCGCGGTCGTGTCGCAGTCGGCGAAGCCGCCGGTGCAGGTGCTCACCGCGCAGCTGCCCGCGCGGCAGAAGGCCGCGGCGTTGGGCAGGCCGCAGCGGTTGTCGCAGGTGCCGCAGCTCACGGTGCTCGCCATGAGGTCGACGCAGGCGCCGCCGCAGCAGGTCTCTGCCCCGGGGCAGGCCCGCGAGGCGCTGCACCCCGACACGCAGACGCCGCCGGTGCACACCCGGCCGACGGCGCAGTCGACGTCCTCCACGCACGCGACGCACTCGTGGCGCGCGGTGTCGCAGCGGAGGTTGACGCTCCCGCCGTCGCTCGCGGTGCGGCAGCCCTCGTCGCTGCGGCAGCCGTCGACGCAGGCGAGGCTCACCGGGTCGCAGTGACGGGCCGCGGGGCAGGTGTCGGCGGTCGGGACGCACTCGACGCATCGCCCGGTGAGCACGTCACAGACGCCGCCCCGCGGGTCGCCCGCGCAGTCCGCCGGCGCTCGACACGCGGCAGGACCAGCGTCCGGCGGCACGTCGAGCGCGTCGACGGCGTCCATCGCGGCGGGGACATCGGGGAGTTCGGGCACGTCGATCGCTGCGGGCACGTCGGGCCGGTCGAGGGGCACGAGGGGGACATCGACGGTGTCGTCGCCGGGGTCGGTCGGGACGTCCGATGCCTCGCCCGCGTCGGGCACGATCACCGCCGTGTCGTCACCGGCCTCACAGCCCAGCGCACCGACGAGCGCCCCGACGCCCAGCACCGCGAATCTCCGAACCCTTGCGCCATGTCTCATCGAGTTCGAAGGCCTCCTGCGAGGGTCTCAGCCGAAGGCACCATAGGGCAGCGGTGGCGCTTCTCCAACCGCGTCGAGCGCGACCGTCTCTCGGGCCCGCGCTACGCCCGCGAGAGCAGCACCGCCCCCCGGGGGCCCTCGTCGCTGCTGCCGGTCACGAGGCAGGTCTCCGCCGCCGGGTCGCCCCGCAGGAAGCCCTCCCCCGCCACCGCCACCGCCGTGTGCATCGTCGCGGCGCCCAGGTCGCCGAGGGTCTCTGGCAGGTACTCCAGCGCCCCGGCGGGGCCCATCACGTCGTAGCCCGCCCTCGGCCACGCCAGCTGGAACTCATGCTGCCGGAGCGCGTCCCCCGTCACGTCGCAGAGCCACCAGTCGAGCGACCGCCGCTGCGCCGCCAGCACGTCCGTGAGCGAGCGCGTCACCGCCGTCAGCGCGTCGCCCAGGCACGGCACGTCGTTGTCCGGTCGCGCGACCTCCCACGCCGTCGCCGCGCCCTCGATGCGGGCCCGCACGGCGCGGCCCATGGCCTTCGCCCGCGAGGCCTTCACCACCAGGAGCGCTCCGCCCCCTTCGCCCGGGATGAACCCGTCGAGGTTCTCTCCGTCGTGGAGGCGCCCCCCCGTGAAGAGCGCGGCCAGCACGTCGGGGTCGTAGTAGCTCTCGACGCCCAGCAGCAGCGCCGCGTCCACCCGCTCGTCGAGCAGCGCCGGGACCACCCGCAGCAGCGCGTGCGCCAGGCCCGCGTGCGCCCGCAGGTCGTGCTCCACCACGGTGGCCACGCCGGGCCCGAGGCGCTCCTTCAGCCAGCCCTCCACCCTGCGTACGACCCGCCCCGCGCGCGCCCGGCATCCCGCCTCGTCGGGCGTCGGCAGGCCCGACAGCGTCACCAGCGCCGCGACGCTGCGCACGTCACCGAGCGCCTCCACGTCGCCCGCGAGCGACTCCAGCAGCGCCGCGGTGATGGCGTCGACGCGGTGCTCCGCCCGCGCCTGCGGGGGGAAGGTGCGGATCGCGCCCATCGTCAGCGCCTTGCCGTTGGGGCAGCGGAAGGGCGAGGCCGCGTAGGACGTGAGCTCCGCGCGGCGGAAGGCCCAGGTCTGCCATGGGTCGAAGCCGAGGCCGTTGAGCGCGGCCGACGCGCACACCACCGGGCCGTCGATGAGAGCCGGGTCCCAGTGGGCGAACTCCGTGAGTCGGCTCACCGCAGCTCCTTCTCGTCGACGCGGATCTCGATGAGCCGCCGCGCCGGGCGCGGCAGCGGGACCGCCGCGCGCCAGGTGAGCTCCACCACCCGCTCGTGAGGTTCGAGCAGCACGGTGTCGAGCAGCACCCCCACCGGCACGTCGCCGTCGTCGCGCCGCGCCACCACGCCGAAGTGCATCCTCGGCAGCTCGAACTCCAGCGCCCCGTCGGCGCAGAGGTGGTGCAGCCGCACGCGCTCCCCGCCGCGCAGGAAGCCCGGCGCCACCATGGCGGGCGCGGCCACCTGCTCGAAGCGCGGGTCCTGGTCGAGGGGGCTCAGCGGCATGCGGGAGCGCATCCACGCCGGGTCGACGGTGCCCGCCCACCCCCGGCGGGGCGACCAGTGTCGGCCGATGGCCCCGACCCCCCACGGCTCGTGGCGCCCGAGGCCCGTGATGGGCGCCGCCGGGTCCTCGATCTGCGGACCGGGCTGGTGCACCAGCGCCTCGGAGCGACGCATCACCCCGCGCCCCACGGGGTTGCGCGCCTCCTCCAGCGGCGGCTGCGACTCGTCGCTGGCGTCGGTGCCACCCCACGCGAGCTCCCACTGCAACGGGACCTCCACGAAGGGCTCCGGCTCGGAGAGCGTGAGCCCCGCGGCGCCCTCGTACCAGACCCGCGGTCCGGTCACGCGCAGCGCCCGGGACACCGGGCCCACCTCCACCAGCACGTCGAGCTCGGTCACCGGGCGGCGTCCCGGGGCCATCGCGTAGCCCGCCACCAGAACGTCCGTCGCCGTCTTGCGGATGCACGTGTCCGCCGGGCGCCGCGTGGAGCTCGTCGCGGGGGCCTCCGGGTCCCAGGGCTCGTCGGTGTAGCGCACCTCCGCGTCGCCCATGCGCGTCACCCGCTGGTTGAGCGCCACGTAGAAGCGCTCCTTGATGACCACGAGGCCCAGCGGCCGGCCGTCGCCGTCGATGCGCGGCACCACCGCCACCGTCGCCGTCGTCGCGTTGAACAGATCGGGCACGTCCATCGCTCAGAGCTCCAGCATCGCCGACGACCACGTCCCCGCCATGGCCGCCACCCTCGGCTGCGCCACGTACGCCTGCCACGCCGCGATCGCCCGCTCCTGCCGCGCGACCCAGTCCTCCGGGTCGAAGGCGATGCTCCCGCCGGTGCGCGCGCACAGCTCCAGCCACGCCACCCGCCGGACGTCCGGCGCCGCGTCCTCCATCGCCATCTCCGTCACGTTGTCCGCGGGCGACCACGCCCGGCCCCAGCGCAGGCGCCGCCCCACCGGGACGTGGGCGCGCACGCCCGCCCACCAGCGCTCCCACACACCGCGGTCGACGCAGGGCTCCGGCACCGCCATCGGGACGAAGCCCGCGGGCCGCGGCCAAGGGAGCGTCGGGTCGATGCCGCCGGGCGCGTCGTCGGTGAGCATCGCCCCGGTGATGCGCTCCAGCGCCCCCGCGGCCAGCGACCTCCACCCGTCGTCGTCGACCGCCAGCGCCGCGATGAGCTCGTCCACCGAGCCCGCGTCGCCGAACCACCCGAGGGCGTCGAGCCGTGCGAGCGAGCCACCGCGCGCCCCGTCCGCCGTGATCGCCTCGCCCGCGCGGTACGACCCCGAGATCGCGAGGTAGCGCACCGCGCCCGCGAAGGCGCCGTCGGCGTCGCGGGTGAGCTCCAGCGCGCGCCACGGGCCGTCGCGGTGGCCCTTCGCGATGCATCCCTCCATGGCCGCGCGCACCACCCCCTGCGAGGGGTGCGTGAGCAGCGCCGCCCGGAGCGCCGGGTCGACCTCGCCCTGCACCCGGCCGAGGGAGCGCGCGGCGGCCCGCAGCACCGGCTCGCCGGCCCCGGCGGGGGCCTCGCGCACCGCCACGTCCCAGTGGGCGGCGAAGAGCGCGTAGCGTCGCGCGAGGGCGTCGAGGGCGACCGCGCGGCGCTCGGGCTCCGCGGCGGTGAGCCAGGGGCGCAGGGCCTCGTCGAGCCCGGGGTGCGGGGCGTGTGCGAAGGCGTCGGCGACGGAGGCCGCGACGGTGTCGTCCTGCACCAGGGCCGCGCGGGCGACCCGTAGCGCCGCGTCGAGGGTGTCGCTGCCGCGCAGCGACAGGAAGTAGAACACCACCGCCCAGGTGAGCTCCGGGTCGGGCAGCGGGCGCTCCTCCAGGAGCTGCACGAGGCCGGGCGCCGCCGCGTCGCCGCAGGCCACGAGCGCGTCGACCCGCCGCAGCAGCCGCTGCTCGGTGCGCGCCGCCCCGCGCCACGCCGAGCCCGTCATCGGCCGCCGCAGGAGCCCGAGCATCCCGAGGTCTTCGAGGCAGGTGCGCGCCCGCTCGAAGAGCACCTCGTCGACGGAGAGCGCGCGCCCGAACACCAGCGCCGCGGCGCGCCCCGGTCGATCGTCGGGCGGGGCGGACGCGGGCGGCGGGGCGAGCGAGGGGCGCGCGTCGGACTCGGCCTCCATCGCCGCGAGCCGGGCGCGCGACGCGGCCGCGAAGTCCTCCAGCTCGGCGAGCGACGTGATGGCCGCTGGCGCGTCGGGCTCGGGCGGCGGCGGCGACGGGGCCTCCGGGGCGGCGGGCATCGGCACCAGCGCCACCACCAGGCCGCGGGTGGCGTCGAGGGCCACGGGCTCGTCGAGGCTCGCGCGCAGCACCCCGGGCACCTGCCGCGGCGCCTCGAAGCCCGCCGCCCGCAGCGCCGGGAGCCGGTTGAGCACCTGCAGCGCCCCGGCCACGAGGTCGCGCGCCCGCTCGTGCTCGACGGAGGGCTCGGCGGGGTCTTCCTGGAGCCTCGCGAGGGCGCCGCGGGTGGCGATGAGCGCGCGCGCGAAGGTCTGCTGCACCCACGCGCCGTCGGCGGGCGCCGCGAGCACCTCGTACACGCCGGTGATGGCCTCGCCCACCACCCGCGCGACCTCCCGGCCGCCCGGGAGCCCGGCGCCGACGAGGGTGACCAGGGCCTCGTCGAGGCGCGCCCGCACGTCCCCGAGGTCGGCCTTCGCGGCGGACGTGAGGGTGAGGTCCTCGCTCACTGCCAGGCCTCCGGCTCCACGAAGCGGCGCACCCACCGGAGCGTCTGATCGCCGTCGTGGAAGCCGCCGTAGTAGCGCGCGAAGCGCCGGGGCAGCAGGGCCTCCAGGGCCTTCGAGACCTCGGCGTAGGTCTCCGGGTAGACGAGGTCGTTGACGTCGCCCGTCACCGGGCGCTCGCCCGCGCGCACGATCACCCCGCGCTCGAGCGGGAGCACCGTGATGGGGCGCTCCCAGGGGTGCGCCTGGAGGGCGCTCGCGCTCACACCGCGGGCCTCGAGCAGGGGTGCGCCGAGGAGGGTGAGCCAGTTGGTCGACGGGAGCTGCTGCTCGACGAACCACGCGGCCATGTCCGGGTCCTGCACGTCGAGGCCGAGGTGCTGTAGCGCCCAGCGCCGGATGCACCAGAACGCCGCGGGCTTCTCCCACTCGTTGAAGGTCGTGAGGTAGCCCCCGACGGCGCAGCGGAAGGGGTGCTCCTGCGCGAGCTCGACGGCCAGCGCGAGCAGGTCGTCGGGCGACTGGTCGTAGGGCAGCACCAGCTGCAGCCAGCCGTGCCGGCCGCCGCGCGCGGGGTCGAGCTCGCGGTACGAGAACCCCGCGCCCATGCACTGGGTGTCGTCGCTCAGCCGCACCTGCAGCAGGTGCCTCGGGCCCCGGGCGTTCCAGGCGTTGGCGAGGGTCTGCGGGAGCCCGTCGCGCTCGGTTGGAGAGAGGCGCACCCAGTCGTTGCGGGTGGAGGTCGTCAGCCACTCCAGCGTCGCCCCGGGGACCATCCGCAGCAGCGCCGACACCATGGCCGGGACGCCCGTCTCGGCCCAGTGCGGGGCGTCGTCGAGGTACACCGTGAGGCCCAGCGCGACCCGCGCCACCATCACCTCCGGGTCGTCGGTGAGGTACCCGCAGCCGGGTCGCTGTCGCGCCCGCGCGCTCATCGCTGCCTCCGCTGGCGCCCCGCCTTCCACGCGGGCACGAAGGCGCTCGTCGCCTCGCGAAACACCCCGATCGGGATGCGCGTGAACGTCTCTCCGTCGCGGGTGGCCACGAGCTCGTCGGGGCAGGCCGCCAGCAGGTCGCCGCGCGCGTCGAGCTGCGTCGCCGGGACGTCCTTCGCCCACTCCACCAGGCGGTTGCCCTCGACGGCGTGGATGCCGCGCGACCCGGTGGTCACCAGCACCTTGCCCTGGAAGACCCCGAGGGAGAGCAGCGGGCCGTCGGCGATGATGCGCTCGGCCCAGCCGTGCACGCTGCCCTCCAGCACCCGGTAGCCCGCGCCGCACGCGTGGATCTCGTCTTCGGACACCACCTGCACCGACGAGAGCACCGCGCGCGTGGGCGCCGGGACGCGCACCCACTGGAGCCCATCCCAGCGGGCGACGATGCCGCCGTCGCCGACGGCGTAGACGAGGTCGGGACGCAGCCCGTGCATGCCCAGGAAGAGCCCCGGCGGAGGGGGCGTCTCGGCCCAGCGGGAGCCGTCCCAGCGGTGCACGATGCCGTGGATGCCCGGGCTCTGCACGCGCTGCCCGAAGGCGAACACGTTGGACTCGTCGAGCCCGTAGACGCCGCTCAGGACGCCGGGCAGCGGGGTGAAGCTCCACTGCGGGGTGAGCAGCTCGCCCGAGGTCTCGACGTGCACGCCCGGGCGCATCCCGCCTTCGGACGCCCACGCGCGGCCCGACGGCGCGCGCCACAGCCGCGTGAGCCAGCCGCGGTGGCCCAGCAGCAGGTACATCTGCCCACGGACGACGCGGCCGATCCACGACTCGGCCATGTCCTCCGACCAGCCGTAGGTGTCGTCGTAGCGGTCGGCGAGGAAGTGGAAGTCGTCCGCCGAGAGCCCGCTGACGCCGCGATAGGTCCAGGCGATGGGCATCGCAAACCGTGTGCGGTCAGAACCCGCCGACGTCGAGCCGGATCGGGGCGGCCGCCACCTCGGGGTGCGCGGCGTAGAGGGCGTCCATGCACTGCTTCACGCGCGCGGGCGCCTCGGTCTCGTGGCGCAGGCTGTTGGTGCCGTAGCTGAAGCACACCAGCAGGTGCGAAGGGTCGTCCGGGTCGGGGAAGGCCCGGGTGAAGGTCAGCGGGAGGAAGTCCCCGCCGCCGCGGTCGTCCGACTGGGCCTGCTCGTAGGTCTCGTCGTCAGCGAAGTTCTTCACCGCGTCGAGGTACTCGTAGAGGAAGGCTTCGATGGTCGGGATCAGGTGCTCGTTCATGACTGGTCAACTCTGGGTTCTCGTGGAGGAGCGTGTCACGCAGCGTGCCCCGTCCGGCGCTGCTCGCGATCGATCATGCGACGCCCCATGTCGGCGCGACAACAGTGACCTTCGTAGCTGGAGAGGGCGGAGCGCGCTCGGGTGAGCGGCTTCGACGGGTCCCCGTGGGCCGCCGCGGCGGCCGCGACGTTGGCCTGGAGCACAGCCTGGTGGGAGGCGCGCGTGGGCGGCGAGCTGGGGGTGCCGCCAAGCGTGGGCCTCGCCAGCCGGTTGTTGCGGGGGTAGTTGTCCTTGCACTGCTTGTACATCGCGGCCTCGGCCTTCTTGCGCCAGTTGTTGAGGCACGCCGCCGCGGTGTTTCCGCCGATGACCTTGTCCTTCGGGCAGTTGGGCTCGGCGGGCGCCCTCGCGCCGATGGCCGCGGCCTGGCTCGCCGGGTCGAGGCGGTCGAAGCGCTCCGCCGCGTTGGTGCCGGGCCGGGGGATGGGCGCCGCGGTGGTGGCCTCGAAGCTGTTGGCGAAGTTCTGCTTGTGGCGGTCGAGCATGGGCTGGGTGCGCGCGTCCTCGTCGCGGCGCCGCTGCTCGGGGGGGTATCCGCCGCCCGGCGTGTTGGGGATGCCGTTGACGCTCCCCGGGGCGACGTCGGTGCCGTTGCGCGCGCGCTGCGCGGCGCTGTGGGCGTTCTCGTTGATCGTGTGGACGCCGTGCACCGTGGCCGGGTCGGCCGCCCTCCCCTGGTGCGGCACGCAGGGCGCGAGTCTGGACTCGAAGCCGTCGACGACGGACTCGCACACGTCGTTGCGCCCGCCCTGGGCGCGGAAGTTGGAATCGCGGATGACGTGCCCCGACTCGCAGTCGGCGAGGAACCTCTCCTGCGGCGTCGGCTGCGGGATGTTGTTGGCCGCGCGCTGGGCGGGCGAGGCCGCGTCCCAGGCGTTGCACTTCTTGCGCGCGTCGGAGTTGATGTCGGCGACGAAATCGTAGCTCCCGCAGTTGTCGGGGTTGAGCGCGGCCTTGATGAGCAACGCCTGGCACTTCGCCGAGAAGAACGCGCTGCCGCCGCTCTTCAGGTACAGCGTGAAGACGTGCGGCGGGGGCGTCGGTGCGGGGGGCATCTCCGGGTGCTCCTGTCTCTCGTCGCCTCAGCGCGAGTCCCCGAAGCCCGGCGACCCGGTGACCGTCACCGGCCGCCCCTCGAAGTGCACCGTCACCGCGGGCACCGGCAGCGACCAGCCGAGGCCGCGGTTGACCCCGGGCACGGTGATGTCCTTGGTGAGCGCCACGCCGGCCTCGTTGCCGTTCATGTTGCCGATCTTGCAGAACGAGCTGTGCACCTTCTTCCCGTGGATCTCGATGCGGGCGCACTTCACCGACAGGCTGCTCGAGCTGCCCATCAGCGGGTACGGCATCGGCAACGGGCTCGGCGCGGCGGGCGTGAAGCACATGCACGGCACCACCCCGGTCACCTGGTGCGCGGAGTTCTCGCACACCACATCCATCATCAGCGCGGTCACGCTCATGGGTTCCTACCCCTCCGTCCTTAGTTGAACTTGATCATCGCCGCGAGCGTCTTGGCCACCTCGCGCGCCCGGGTGAGCACCCGGTTGGCGAAGACCTCCACCTCGCCCGGCGCCACCATCACGAAGGCCCCCGGCGAGCGCAGCACCGCGCGCTCCTCCGCCGTCACCGTGAAGGCCCGCGCCGTGATGGTCACGTCGCCCTCCCGGTCGACGGTCAGCGCCCGCGCCGTCTGTAGCGCGCCCACGATCACCGCCGCCTCGCCGAGCTCCAGCACCACCCGCGCGCCCGACGCCTGCGCCGCCGCCACGAGCGCCACGTCCACCGAGGGGTCGACCGTCGCCAGGGCCTCGGCCCCGCCCGCGCGCACCCGCCAGCCGTCGCCCTCCCGCGCCACCACGACGGCGAGGGCCATCGCCGGGGCCACCATCGCCCCGCCGCTCGCGCTCGTCTCCGCCCCGCCGCGCACCGGCGCCGCCGCGTCGGCCGACCGCGCCACCACCCGCTGCTTCACGTCTCGCTTCATCGCCGCCACCTCCGCTCTCTCCCGCTCTCAGGTCGGCCCGATGGCCGGGTCTGTCACGTCGAGGCCCGCGCTGCCCTCGATGGTGATGTTCAAGCCTGAGATCACCACGCCGCTGCTGTCGACCACGATCTCCGAGAGCCCGCATTTCAGGGTGATCTTGCCGCCCGCCTCGACCTTCATCCGCGACGCCGTCACCGCGGCCGCCCCCTTGGCGCTCATGGAGTGTCCGCCGCTGATGGTCTGTCGCACGAGGCCCGCCACGTTGATGGCCATCGCCGCGGTCGCGTCCAGGCTCAGGCTCGACCCGGTCATCAGCACGTAGCTCCCGGTGAGCTCGGTCTTCGACCCCTTGGTGTTCTCCATCTTCGACCCGGCGGTGAGCTCGATCTTCGCCGCCCCGACGCTGTCCTTCGCGGTGCCGCCGATGTTGAAGGTCACGCCGTAGGCCGAGTTGATGAGCGCGACCGCCCCGATGCTCTCGGTCACGTCGCCGTTCACCACGGTGCCCCAGATGCCCGCCCCCGCGCCGCCCGCCGTGTTGCTCGCGCTCGCGTTCTCGCCCCCCGCGCCGCCCTCCCCGCCGCCGCCGCCGCCGCCGGGCGGCATCGACCCGTTGGCGATGGCCGCCGAGGTGCCCGCGGCGTCCTGGGCGGCCTGTGCGCCCGCAGGCGTGTCGGCGCCCGCCACGCCGTGGTGCCCCTCCGCCGCGAGCGCGGCGCCCGGCGACTGCAACAGCCCCGCGGCCGGTCCCGCTAGGTGCATCACCGGCCCCATCGCCGTGCGCGCGCGGGCCAGCGCCGGGAGCATCGGCCCCAGCAGGGCCCCCTGGGCCCGCGACGCCGCCGCGGAGGCCACGCCCTTGGCCGCCGCCACGGCCTCGCGCTGGATGATCTCCAGCACCGCCGCGCCGGGCGAGCCCACCTTCAGGTTCTCCATCGCGCCGACGGAGAGGCTCATCGCGCCGACGACCTCCTCGGTCGCGCTCTGGTCGACCCCGACCGTGCGGTTGGCCCCGACGCTCACGCTGTGGTCGCCCACCACCGTGCCCGAGTCGGAGCCTTCGACGGACACGCTCTCGTTGCCCGACACCGCCGCGCTGCGCCGCCCGACGACGGTGCGCGTGGCGTTGGACCCGACGTTGAGCATCCGGTTGTTGGCCACCACGACGTTGATGTCCCGGCCGCCGTTGATGGCCACCCGCTGCGCCCCGGCGCTGTCGTCGAGGGCGACCTCGTTGGTCGCGCCGCGGCCGGGCAGCGAGTACGACTTGTGGCCGGTCACCATCTTCTGATCGGGCAGCGGATACGACGGCGGAAAGAGCGCGTTGTAGACCTGTCCGAAGCACACCGGCCGGTCGGGGTCGCCGTCGAGAAACTCCACCAGCACCTCCCACCCGATGCGAGGGATGGCCACCGACCCGGTGGTGTGCGCCTGCGACACCCGCACCCAGCAGGTGGTGTGCTCGTCCGACCTCCCCTCGCGGTCCCAGTGGAACTGCAGCTTCACCCGACCGAGCGGGTCGCAGTAGATCTCCTGCCCCGACGGGCCGCACACCCGCGCCGTCTGTAGCCCCACCACCCGCGGCCATGGGGTGCGCCGCGGCGTGCGGAAGGGCTTCGCGCGAGGCATGAGCTCCAGGGTGAGCAGACACGTCGGGTCACCCCGGTCGACCAGCTCGCCGTCGCCCGTCTCCGCGTCGACGCGCACGTGCAGCCGCTGACCGACCACCATCCACCCGGCGTCGTCCGTCGGGTGCCCCACCACCTGGATCCAGCGCCCGGTGCAGAGCGTGAGGGCGTTGGTGTCGGCGACCACCACGTCGTGCGCGACCCGCAGCGACTCCAGGGTGTCCTGCGCGCGGCGCTGCCCCACCGGGCGGTCGTCGTAGTGGCCCGGCTGCTCGTACCACTCCAGCGCCCCGGCGGCGTCCGGGTCCGCCGCGGACGCGAACATCTCCTCGGAGGGGTGCTCGCGGTCGTAGTCGTTCATCGCCACGCTCGCGGGCGTGAGGGCCCCGCGGCGGTGCCAGTTCCAACAGCGCACCCCGCGCCCGTGGAGGGCCACGTCGGGCACGAAGGCCACCTCGTCGGGCGTGTTGCGCGGCGCCGTCGGGGTCTGGTCGCCGAAGACCATCACCACCCCGTCGGGCCCGTGCTCGAACGCAAACCAGATCCCCTCCTCCTCCAGCAGCCGCTGCACGAAGGCCAGGTCGCTCTCGTCGTACTGCACGCAGTACCCCCGCGGGGGATAGGTGCGCCCGAGGCCCCAGCGGGTCTCCGCCTCCGGCACGCCCGCGTCCGTCAGCACCCGCCGGACGATGTCCGGCACGTCGAGGTCCTGGTGGATGCGAAACCCGTGGCGCCACGACAGCACCGCCGCGCGGGGCACCACCGTCACCCGGCAGCGCACCATCCAGGACACCTCGTCCGAGGCCTCCAGCGCCACCATCTCCAGGGCCTCGATCTCCCCGCCCACGTAGCGCTCGCGCTCGTCGTCGTCGGTGATCGTCACCAGCACCGTCGACCCGGTGGCCCGCGTCGACGCCACCTCGTCGGCGCTCAGGTCGACCTCGTAGCGGTACAGCGCCCCGAGGCGCTCCTCCCCGCGCACCGCGTGGACCGTCGTGCGCCCCGGGAAGGCGCTGCTCGTCAGGCTCGCTCTCAGCCGCTGCGTGCTCATCTCAGTTGCTCCGGTGCAGCACCTGGCCGAGCGTCTTGGCGCCCGTCAGGTCGACCTTGGCGGCCTTGATGGAGATGTTGCCCGACGACGACAGCTTGATCACGCACGCCCCCGCCAGCACCGTGAGGCTGCTCTTCGCCTCGATCACCGCGTCCGCGGCCTTCACGCTCACCCCACCGCCCGCGCTCAGCGCCAGCGCCCCGCCCGCCGTGTCCGTCCGGCTGCCGCCGCACTTGATCACCTCCGCCGCGGCCGTCTCGGTGTACGCCGCCGAGCAGCTCACCGACACCTGCTTCGCGCGGATGAGCTCCACCGCCCCCACCAGGAGCCGCCGCGAGCCGCCCGCGTCGCTGGTGTTGGAGCGCCCGCACACCTGGATGAGCGCCGCGCCCACGGTGGTCGTGGCGTCGCCCACCACGTTGCGGTTGAAGCCCGCGATGGCGGTGATGCACTGCATCCCCCCGACGGTGCGCGAGAGCGAGCCCTGCACCTGCTCGGAGAGGTCGCCGCCGACGGTGACCATGCGCGCCGCGCCGATGGTGGTGCTCGCGCTGCCGCCGACGTTCTCCCCGAGCGAGCCGCCCACGTTGAGCGACTGCGACCCGCCCACGCTCAGCGACCGGGCGCCGCCCACCTGCCGCTGGTGCACCGTGCCCACGCTCATCGTGTGGTCGCCGCCGATGGTCACCGACTCGTCGTGGTCGGTGTGCCAGGTGGCGTCGTGCTCGATGGACACGGTCATGTCCTTCGAGGCGTTGAGGAAGATCTCCTCGGCCCCCGCGCCGTCGTCGAAGCGCAGCTCGTTGGAGCCAGGGCCTCCCCCGGTCGTCGCGGTCTGCACCGCCGTGCGCGCGGCGTTGTCGGGCAGCGCGTAGGGCACCGCCAGCTCCACGTTGTAGACGTGCCCGCTCACGAAGGGCCGGTCGCGCTCGCCCAGCTCGTGGTCGACGATCACCTCGAAGTCCTTGCGCGGGTGCATCATCGCGCCGCCCAGCATCGCCTGCCCCACCCGCAGCCAGGTCGAGCTCCGGTCGTCCGTGGGGCGCGTGCGGTCCCACGGGAAGCGCACCTTCACCCGGCCGAAGTCGTCGGTGTGGATCTCCTCCCCCGAGGCGGTGGTCACCCAGGCCACCACCGGCCCGCTCGCCTCCTTCGCGGGCGCCGCCCCGTCGGGCCGCCACGCCGCCGCGCGGGCCTTCGCCTCCCAGCGGCACACGTGGCTCGCCTCGGAGACCCCGTCGCGCGTCGTCACCGCGCCCTCGTGCCGGGTCGAGGTCACCACCAGCTCGCCGTTGATCGCGGCCCGCGGGTGACCCTCCACCGCGAAGCGCCGGCCGGGCTCCAGCAGGTAGCAGTCGCTCTCGCCCGACACCCGGTGACAGCGCGCCCGCAGGCGCTCGAGCGCGGCCTGCGCCCGGCGCCGACCCTCCGCCGCCTCGGTGTACCCGCCCGGGTGGTCGTAGTGCTCGTGGCCGGCGTCGCGGGGCGCGCGGGCCTCCGCGGTGAGGTCGAGCGAGGGGCGGGCGAGGTCGTAGTCGCGCCGCACCACCCCCTCGAAGGACACCGCGCGGGACTCGCGCACGGCCCACACGACGTTCTCCGAGAGCTGCGTCGCGTCGCGGTCGAGGAGGGTCTCCACGCCCTCCATCGGCGCCGCGCCGTGGTCGTCGTCGAAGAACACCACGGTGTCCTCGGACTCCTCGTGGCGCACCGCGAAGCCGATGCCCTCGTCCTGCAAGAGCCGGCGCACGAAGTCCCAGTCGGTCTCGTCGTACTGCACCACGTACGCGCGCGGCGACGGCGCGCGGGTGAGCATCCACCGCGCCATCTCCCCGAGGCCCTGCGCGTCGAGCACCGCCTGCACGATGTCCTTCACCGACTTCTTCTGGAAGATCCGGCTGTCCCGCGCGTGCTTCAGCGTGAGCGCCCTCGCGCCCAGCAGCACCCGCAGCGAGCCCCGCCCGTCGACGTCGCGCACCGTCGTCTCGGCCTCCAGCACCACGCCGTGGAACCACCGCCCCGCGTCGCGGTCGGCGCTCACCCGCAGCGCGCCCTTCTTCCCCACGAGGGCGCAGGCGTCCACCGGCTCGGTCACCCCCACCACGACCTCCGCCGTCGAGCCCTCGGAGAGCGCCTCGCTCACCGCGAAGCGCATCACCGACGTGGGCGCCGTGAGCCCGTCGATCTCCAGCGCGAAGGCCATCCCCGGTGCGGTCGGCATCGCCGTGTCTCTCCCTCTCAGCCCTTGTAGTTGATGCGGCCCTTGAGGGTGATCGACGCGGTGCCCTTCACCGCGAGCGACGGACCCTCGAAGCTCACCTTGCCACCACGCGCGACGAGCTTCCCCCCGCCCGCGGAGAGCGTGAGCCCGCCCGGCACCGTGATGACCACCGCCCGCGCCCCGAGCGTGAAGGCCCCGCCGCACTTGGACACGTACGGCCCGCCCACGGTGATGGCCATCGCCCCCTCGGCGTTGGCCGTGATGTCCCCGCCGATCTTCTCCAGCACCGCGCCGGTCACCAGGGTCTTGCTGCCGCCGATGGCCTCGGTGTGGCCCTTCGCCGTCACCTCGATGCGCGCCCCGCCGATGGACTCCTCGCGCGAGCCCCCGACGGACTCCGAGATCACCGTCGCGCTGTTGACCATCTGCACCGCCCCGACGGTGCGCGTCGCGCTGCCGTTGAAGGTCTCGCTCACCTTGTTGGCGAGCACCATCATCATCCCGCCGACGCTCTCCGTGCGCGAGCCGTTGACGGTGATCGCCTGGTTCTTGGTGACCTTCCAGGTGTCCGTCGCGCCGATGGAGACGGTGCGCGACGCGTTGGTCTCGAGCGCCTCGTCTCCCACCACGCTGCTGGTCTGGTTGCCCGCCACGGTGACCGTCTCGCTGGCCTTTACGCTCGCCGTGCGGGTGAGCGTCACCTGCTCGGTCGCGTTGGCCGTCACCCGCTCGCTGAGGTCGTGCGCGGCGTGCAGCGCAAAATCCCGGCTGGCGTGCACGAAGAACATCATCCCCCCGTTGCCGTCCTGGAGCCGCACCTCGTTGGTGCCCGCGCCGCCAGGGTAGGTCGAGGTCTGCCACGCGCCCTGGGTCTTCTCCGCGGGCAGCGCGTAGGGCGGCATGGTCTCCTGGTTGAAGAGCTTCTGGAGCACCACGGGCCGGTCGGGGTCGCCGTTCTCGAAGCCCACGTCGACCTCCCAGCCCACCCGCGGGACCATCATCGCGCCCGCGGTGTTGGCCTGCTGCACCCTCATCCAGCAGGTGGCCCGGTCGTCGACGGCCCCTTCGCGGTCCCAGTAGAAGTGCACCTTCACGCGGCCCTGCGCGTCGACGTGGATCTCCTCGCCCGGCGGCCCGGCGATCACCGCGCACTCCTTGCCCGCCACCCGCGGCCGGGGCGTCACCCTCATGGAGCGGTATGGCACGCTCGCGGGGATCGCCTCGAAGCGCACCTGGAGGCTCTGCCGCGCGTCGGCGTCGGGGTGCCTCGCGGGGTCGCGGAAGTGGAGCTGCGTGCGGGTGAGCAGCCACGGCTGGCACAGGTGCTCGGGGCGCGCGCCCGCGAGCGTGAAGCGACGGCCCGGCGCGAGGCGCAGGCAGTTGGAGCGGCCGCGCAGCACGTCGCGGTGGGCGGTCTGGGCCTCGCGGCGGTCGCGGGCGCGCCGGCCGCCGTCGCGGTTGTCGGCGAAGCCGCCGGGGTACTCGTGGCGGAAGCGCGTGGGCCCCTCCTCGCCGCGCGCCTCGGCCTCGAGCACCCGCGCGGGGTTCTCCTGGTTCCAGTCGTTGGCGAGGTGCACGTCCGCGCGCAGCCGCGAGGTGAACACCAGGTCGGTCACGTGCTCGCGGGCGCCGTGCTCGTCCTTGGAGAAGGTGAGCTCGGAGGCGCCGTCGAGGTCCGAGAAGGCCGCGTCGCTGTCGCCGAGGCGCAGCACGTGCTGCCCCGGCGCGTGCTCGAAGGCGTAGAAGATCCCCTCGTCTTCGAGGAGGCGCGACACGAAGTCGAGCTCGGTCTCGCGGTACTGCACGCAGTACGCGCGCGTCGGGTACGGGCGGGTGACGGCCCACGCCACGACCTCGTCGTCGAGGCCCGCGTCGCGCAGCACCCTGCGCACCACGCCGACCACGTCGAGGTCCTGGAAGATCCGGCTGCGGCGGCGGTAGCCCAGCCCCGAGAGGCGCGGCCGGAGCGTGAGGTGGTAGACCCAGCGGCCGTCGAGCCCGCCGCCGAAGGAGGCCTCCTCGATGACGCCGTGCCATGCGCGCGGCTCGGAGTCGGCCTCGGCGAGGAAGACCGTCGCGCCGCTCCAGAGCAGGGCCTCGAGGTCGGCGTCGGGCGTGTCGAGCGCGACCTCGGCGACGATGGTGAAGGGCCGGGAGATGGCCGCGTCCACGCGGAGGTCCCACACCTCGCCGCCCACGTCCTGCGCGTCGAACTCGATCCAGCTCCGCCCGTGCATGCGGGGGGTTGTACCACCCGCCCCGCCGGCCCGCCGCCCCCCCTCCGGGACCCTTGCCAGCCTGGCCATGATGCCGTGAACCTCACCCGATGAACGGCGTCCCCATCCAGACCTATCTCTTCCCGCTCATCATGCTGGTGGTCGTGGGTTTCATGTACTTCCGGGGCGTGAAGCTCCGGGCGCAGACCCTCCAGGACAACCCCCAGTATGGGCTCGGCGCGCTCGCCCAGCGCTGGCAGCTGCAGATGGTGGAGGGCGACCCGACGTACAACCTCTTCATCAACAGCCGCGACGCGGAGGTGGCGCAGCACAAGCCCCCCATCGCGGGCATGTCCGGCGACACGCCGCCGCACAGCGCGCGCATGGTCGGCGAGGCGCGGGGCCACCAGGTGAGCTTCGAGTTCTACGACCAGACCCACATCGAGCGCGGGATCATCGAGACCACGTACACCCGCCACTACCGCTGCATCCTCGCGGTGGGCGTGCGCTCCGCGTTTCCGCCCTTCGAGCTCACGCTGCGCAGCGAGAACCAGTACCTCACCACCGAGCGACGCCTCGCCGCGCCGGAGCAGCGCTTCGGTCAGTTCGCCCTCGACCAGGCGCTCATCCTCACCGGCCCCGACCCCCGGGTGGGACCGATGATCGCCCCCTTCGTGGGCGCGCTCACGGCCATGACCTACGTGCACGTCGTCGGCGGCGACGGCGCGGTGCGCTTCGAGATGACCCCGCTCGGCACCCCCTACGGCGTCTACTACGCCGAGACCGTGCTCCAGACCCTGCTCGCCCTCGCCGACGTGCTCGACGGCCAGGCCGCCGTCGCCCCAGCGCCCCCGTCGCCGCCGATGGGTCGCTGAGCGTGGTCCCCGCGCCGGAGCAGTGCCCCCTGCCCTGCCAGCGCTGCGGCGCGGGGATGTCGCCCGCCCCCGACGGGGGAGCACCGCGCTACGCCGACGTGATCCCGATGGTGTGCCGCTACTGCGGCTACGCCGAGACGCTCACCCGCGACGACCGGGTGCGCGTCTCGCGCGAGCGCGTGGCGCTCCTTCGCATGGCCCAGGACGCCGCCGAGGCGCCCGCGCGGCAGGCCGAGCAGATCATCGGGATGCGCCCGTGGCTGGGCGGCGTGGTGGTGGCCGGGGTGCTCGCCCTCAACGCCCTCAACGGGGTGGCAACGGCGCGGGAGTCCATCGAGCGCGCAGGCCCCGCGATGGACGCCGCGGCGAGGCTGGAGGCGTTGCAGAGCGTGTGCGTGACCCCGCTGCTGGGCATCGGGCTCGCGGTGGGGATGTTCGGCGGATGGACCCTCGCGATGCGCCGCTACCGGGCGCTGGTCACGCCCGGACGGTGGGCCCGACCCCCGCTCACGCCGGGGGCCCCGGCGCGCTGCCGCTGCTGCGGCGCCGAGCTCCCGGCGCAGTGGGGCGCCATGGTGGAGTGCGCGTTCTGCCGCACGCACAACCTCCTCGACCGCGCCGTCATCGACCAGCGCGAGGCACTGCTACTGAGCGAGACGGCGCTGCACCAGTCGCGCGCGGCGGGGGTGATCGCGCGCGCCAACGAGTTCAGCGCGAGCTTCGGGCGGTGGTCCCTCGGGGGCGCGGCGGTGGGCGCCGTGGCGGGCGGCGTGGTCGGCTACGCGCTCGCGCTCGCGCTCGCGAGTGCGTGATCAGCGCCGGGGCGAAGCGACCTCGCGCAGGCACTCCGCCGCCTGCTGGTCGGCCTCCGTGGCGGTGAGCACGTAGGAGCGCGGCGGCACCGAGAGGCGCGCGCGGTCGCGGCACATCGCCTCGCGCACCATGAGGTGCCTGCGGGCCGCGGCGCGCACCCGGTAGGGGTCGTCGGCGGGCGGGTCGTTGGCGTGGGCCGCGAGGTCGAGCCCGAGGCGCTGCCAGTCCTCCTCGTGCGCGGCGCCGCACAGCACGGCCAGCGAGCGCGTGACGGCGGCGGCGTGCTCGTGGTGGCGCTCGGTCACGATCACCCGGAGCGGGCGCCGGGCGACCTCGTCCGACCATGCGCGCCGGGAGACCGCCACCCGCAGGTCGTCGCAGTCCGACTGGAGCAGCGCGCGCTGGGCCGTGGCGAGCGCGTCGAGGCCCCAGTGCGCCTCCTGCGCGAGGCCCCCGAGGGCGCGGCGGGTGGGCTCGCCGCAGGCGCAGAGGCGCTCGGCGCGGCCCCACCACGCGGCGCGGCCCCGGCGGGCCCGGAGCCCCAGGCCGAGCGCGACGAAGACCGCCAGCGCCACGGGGACGGCCACCGCGAGCGCCCGGCGCACCGACACGCTACTCACCGCGCACGTAGGGGTCGACGAAGAGCGGCAGGCGAAACGGACCGTTGAGCGTGTACTGCTCCACCGGGGTCGTCGCGCGCTGGCCGAAGCGGCCCAGCACGAGGCCGGAGCCCTCCATCACCCAGGCGATGAAGGTCTCCGCGGCGACGCGGCCGAGGCGCGCGCACATCACCTCCGGGCGCTCGGACTCGCCGTCGCCCAGCGCGCGCCAGGTCATGGCGAAGCGCTGGAGCGTCGCGAGGCGGTCCCGCGCCCGGGCGCGCTCGGGTTCGCTGCGCACGGCGGCGAGGGCGTCGCGCAGCACGTCGAGCGGGCGCTCGGCGCTGGGGAGCACCACCCGGCCGAAGAGCTCCTT
The DNA here is from genome assembly GCA_030652255.1 of Myxococcales bacterium. Taxonomy (GTDB): domain Bacteria; phylum Myxococcota_A; class Polyangia; order Polyangiales; genus SCUS01. Next base: position 61,192 of record JAUSAZ010000118.1, read on the forward strand.
GCCCTCGTCCGCTGACCAGATCACCCGCGCGCCGTCCGAGCGCAGCTCGGCCTCGCCCAGGAAGTACAGCCACAGCGCGAAGCCCAGCGCGCGAAGCTCGCCCACGTCGACCACCCGCGTCGGCGGGCCGAAGCGCTCGACGAGGCCCACCGCGAGGGCGCCCTCCCCGCCGGGGACGGCGACGATGCGCGGGGGCGCGTCCCCAGGGGTCCAGCGGGTGAGCAGCGCGCCCGACTGCGGCGCCGCGACGCCGGGCTCGACCCGCGCGATGACCTCGCGCGACAGGTGGATGCGCACGCCCCCGGCCTCGGCCTCGGCGGTCTGCGCCACCACGAGGCGAACGCTGTCCGGGAAGAGCATCGGGAAGGCCACCACGTCGGCCTCGGTGACCGCGGCGCGGCGGTGCGAGGAGGCCGCCGCGGCGAGCAGGGGGTTGAGCACCAGCGAGCGGTAGCCCTGGGCGTTGGGGTGGTCCTCCAGCCAGTGGGCCTGGCCGTGGCCGCGGGCGACGTTGGCGATCGCCTCCAGGCGCCCGACCCCGGCCAGCAGCTCGACGCCCGCGGTGGTGGCGGTGTCGGCCCCCATGCTCGCGCGGGTGGCGCCGCTGTCGCGCGCGGCGTCTCGCGGGGCCATGCGCACCGTGACCACCGAGCGGCCGTTGGGGTCGACGAGGTCGACGGTGCCCGCGTCGCCGCGGATGGGCTGGAAGAAGAGCAGCTCGGCGAAGCGGGCGCCCCAGCCCGGGTCGCGCTGCGGCAGGAAGGCGATCACCTCGGCGGCGTCGCTGCCGTTGCGCGGCACCACCGAGAGGCGCAGCGGCCCCACGCCGCGGGCGTCGCTCGACAGCGCGCCGACCGAGGGGGCGGTCTCGCCGAGCAGCACCTGGAGGCCCTTCTGCCACGGCGGCGCGCCCTCGTGCCCCGGCGACCAGAGCCCGTTGCGCTCGAAGTGCCCGCGCCACTCGGCCAGCAGGCGCAGCGCCCCGGCGCGCTCGGCGCTGGCGTCAATGCGGGTCTTGAGGTCGCTCCAGTAGTTCTCCCGGGCGACCCGCGGGGCGCACCAGAAGAGGCACATCGGGTCGGCCGCGCCCACCAGCAGGCGCCGCCCCTCGCCGCCCTGGCGCCGCGCGTCGCGCAGGAGCCCGAGGAAGCGGCACTCGGGGCGCAGGTCGGCCAGCATCGCGCCGAGGTTGTCCACCTCCGGGCGGCGCAGGTCGACGGTCTCGAGGGTGAGCTCGCCCAGCACGAGCCCGAGCAGCAGCAGGCGCCAGCGCTCGAAGGACTGCTGGAGCCGCGCGTTGACCAGCTCGGGCTGCGGCTGCTGGGCGCCCGGGTCGAGGAGGAGCTGCCCCAGCAGGTGGGACATCATCTCGGCCTGCGCGAAGGGCGTCGGGAAGCTCTTGGTGCGCAGGTGCGCGGGCGTCGGCTGCCAGGCGCCCTTCTTCTGGTCGAGGGCGAAGGTGTCGGTGGTCGTGGCGTCGTTGGAGCCGGGGATGAGTTGGATCACGGCGTCAGCTCCGGAGGGCGGCGAGCAGCGAGCGCTCGATCTTCATGGCGAGCTCGGCGTCGGGGTCGGGCTGGTGCCCGCGCGCCCGCTCGGCCCCGGCGCTCGACTCGAACTGGAACGCGTCGATGAGCAGCTTGAAGGCGTCGGGCGCCTTCCAGCGCCGCTGCTTGTAGGCGGCGTAGAGCTGGCGCGCGCGGGGGTCGCCGAAGAGCGACAGGTCGAGGTCGCCGAAGACGGTCTCGAACCACCCGGTGACGAAGCGCAGCTGCGCCCCGCGGGCCTCGAGGGCGTTGAGCACCTTGCGGGCGAAGGCCGACTCGCGGTCGTGCTGCGCGCGGGCGACGTTGGCGATGAGCGAGCCCCAGGTGCTGCGGGCCTTCTCGTAGTCGAAGTCGACGAAGTCCGAGTCCTTCTGGCGAAACGACGCGTACACCTGCTGGAGGATGAGCGCCTCGACGAGCCGCGCGCCGAGGGTGGCGTCGCGCGAGCCGCGGGGGGTGTTCCACTTGCGGCGCAGGGCCCAGGCGGGGTCGTGCTCGTCGTGCGAGAGGCCGTAGGTGCGGTGCATCGCGCGGGCCTGGGTGTCGGTCTTGTCGGGCAGCATCAGCAGCCCGTAGGCCGCGAGCAGCGGGTACATGCTCACGGTCTCGTCGTTCTCGAGCGCGGCGGGCACGGCCTTGATGTGGGGCGTGGGGTGGTCGGGCACGCCGAGCAGCACCGAGGCGTCGAGGAGGGCGCGGGTGTAGCGGTAGAAGTACTCCAGGCCGTGGCCCATGCTGGCGAGCAGGGTGGAGGTGTCGACGGTCTGTCCCGTGGTGGGCGGCAGGTCGAACCACCGCAGCAGGAAGGACCCGTAGATGGGCTTCGCGGGCCCAACGGCCTCGCGCACGAGCTTGATGAGCTGGTGGGTGATGCCCGCCCCGGTGCCGCCGAGGAAGGAGCCCACCACGAAGATGCGGGCGGCGGTGCGGGCGCGGCCGAAGAGCGGGTCCATGGCGCCGCCCTTGCTCGACGCGAAGACGGCGCTGCCGACGCTGGGGTTGGCGAACATCCCCTTGCCGATGTCGACCCCGGCGGAGACCCCGACGCCGCCGTCCACGCCGCCAGACTCCTCGTCGTAGAAGAGCTCGAAGAGCTCGCGCTCCAGGGGGTCCGCGCGGTCGTCGAGGAAGATCCGCCGGAAGGCCGTCTCCTTCATGGTGTCGCGCGCGAAGGGCGGCACGATGGCCTCGGCGCCCTCCAGCGGGTGCGGGCACCCGGCGCTCACGGTGTGGCCGAAGGAGCGCAGCTTCACGGCGAGGCGCGAGTCGCTGTCGGCGTCGATGACGAAGGCCTCGATGGGCTCGGCGAGCGCGCCCACGCGCAGCAGCCGGGCCACGCTGAGGGCGATGTGCTGACCGCCTCCGCCGACGGCGATGACGAGGTCCATGGGTGTGCGCGATCTCCCTCTTGCGGGGTTTGGGACTTCAGGTGCGGTTGGCGATCAGGCAGCCGGTGAGCGTGACGATGAGCGTCGGGATGAGCCCGAGCACCAGCGCCCGCGCGAAGAGCTGCGTGCCCAGGAAGACGTACTGCGAGAAGTCCGCGGAGTGCATGCACTGCTCGAGGATGTCGGCCCGCACGGGGTCGAGGCCCGCGATGGTGGTGCCGATGGCGCAGGCCACGCCCACGCCCGTGAGGTAGCGCACGAAGGCGCTGCCCCAGAGCTTCTTGCGCATCACCACGAAGATCACGATGCCCAGCAGCGAGGCCCCCACGGTGTAGCCCGCGGCGGCGATGAGCCCATTGCGGCTCGCCTGCTGGCAGGTCTCCTGCGAGAGGTACCCCGTCGAGGGCGTGGTGACCGCGAACGACCCGCCCTGGTCACCCCCCGCGGCGGTGACGGTGGTGCCCGGGGTGGGGACGGCCGCCGCGGCGTCGGCGTCGGCGCCGTTGGCGGGGGCGACCGGCTCGGTGGGCCAGCTGGGCGAGTTCGCGCGCGGTTGAAGCAGGAGGCTGGGATGCATTCGGCCGGGGAGCCAGCCACGCTCCGCGGGATGCGTCAAGGGCGTCGCACGGACGCGCGTCGGTACCCGCCGCTTGGGTGTGCCACCGCCGACCCCGATCGTGCGAGAGTGGGCGCTCTACTCGTCCACGGAGGCATTGGCGGTCCTATGAGTCGACACGGGTTTCGGGCGCTTGCCCTCGTTCCGATGGTGGTGCTCGCGCTCGTGGCGGGCTGTTCAGAGGACACGCCGCCGGGCGTCGTCGACGGCGACGCGGGCGCCGACGCGGGGCCCATCGGCGCCGACCTCGGCACCGACCTCGGCGGCTTCGACAGCGGCCTCCCGGACACGGGCGGCCCCGACGTCGGCATGGACGCGCAGCCCGGAGACCGCGGGCCCTTCCGCTGCGCCGCCGACGGCGACTGCCTCGGCAACGCGGGCGGTCCGGTGTGCGACGTCGCGAGCGGGCAGTGCGTGGGCTGCCGCCTGTCGCCCGACACCTGCCCCGCCGACCAGCACTGCGACGGCGCCTCGTCGCGCTGCGTGAGCGGCTGCCGCGCCGACGAGGGCTGCGGCACCGGCGACGCCGGCGCGGGCGGGCTGCGCTGCGACACCAACACCCACAGCTGCGTGCAGTGCGTCACCGACGAGCACTGCCCCACGGGCAACCTCTGCGTGGGCAACCTCTGCGTGACGGGCTGCACCGACACCCGCGGCTGCCCCGGCGGCCAGACCTGCTGCAGCGGCGCGTGCGTCGACCAGACCAGCAACCTCGCCAACTGCGGCGCCTGCGGCACCCGCTGCACCGCGACCAACGCCACGCCCGCGTGCCGCAACAGCATGTGCACCGTCGGCACCTGCACGGTCCCGTACGGCGACTGCGACTCGATGGCCAGCAACGGCTGCGAGACCAACACCTTCACCGACGTCTTCCACTGCGGCGCGTGCAACCGCCCGTGCGAGGCGCGCGCCAACTCCACCAGCGCGTGCAACGCAGGCACCTGCGCGTACACCTGCGAGGCGGGCTTCAGCGACTGCGACGGCAACCCGGCCAACGGCTGCGAGACCAACACGGCCAGCAGCGCGGCCAACTGCGGCGCCTGCGGGGCGCTCTGCATGCCGCCGCGCGGCACCGGGGCGTGCATGGCGGGGCGCTGCATGGTGACGGCCTGCGCCGCGGGCTTCGGCGACTGCAACGCCAACGCCGCGGACGGCTGCGAGACCAACACCAGCAACACCACGGACAACTGCGGCACCTGCGGCACCGTGTGCCCCTCGAACACCAACGCCGCCGCGGCCTGCGTGGGCGCGTCGTGCGTGACCTTCTGCGTGACGGGCTTCCTCGACTGCGACGGGCGCGACGCGACGGGCTGCGAGGTCAACGTCCGCACCGACCTCGGCAACTGCGGCGCCTGCGGCCGGGCGTGCACCACGGCCAACGCGACGCCCGCCTGCGTGATGTCGCAGTGCACCGTCGCGAGCTGCAACACCGGCTTCGCGGACTGCGACACCTCCGCGGTCAACGGCTGCGAGGTCAACACCCAGGCCGACGCGCTCAACTGCGGCGCCTGCGGCCGCAGCTGCCCCGTCGGCAGCAACCAGGTGGCGACCTGCGCGGCGGCCACCTGCGGCCTCGCGTGCGCCCCCACGTACGTCGACCTCGACAACGACCCGGGCAACGGCTGCGAGTGCCGCAACACCGACCCCGACCTCCCCGACGACGGCTTCGCGGACACCAACTGCGACGGCATCGACGGCAACGCGGCGCGCGCGATCTTCGTCGCCACGAGCGGCAACGACGCCAACCCGGGCACCCGCGCGGCCCCGAAGCGCACCATCCAGGGGGGCATCACCGCCGCGGCCCCCGGGCGCCTCGCGGTGTACATCGCCAGCGGAACCTACGTGGACACCATCACCCTCGCCCCGGGCGTGAGCCTCTACGGCGGCTACAGCGCCAGCGACTGGAGCCGCAGCGCGAGCAACGTCACGACCATCCAGGGCGACTCCACCACCGGGGTGTTCGCGCGGGTCAACGAGGCGGTCGTGCTGCAGCGGCTCACCATCACCTCCACCGACGCCACCAGCGCCGGGACGAGCAGCTACGGCGTGCGCATCGCGGGCTCCGGCGCGCAGGTCACGCTGCAGCGCTGCACCGTGCGCGCGGGCCGCGGGGCGGACGGCGCCGCGGGCGCGGCGGGCTCCACCGGCTCCGGCGGCGGCAACGCCTCCGGGCGCACCGGCGGCAGCTCGGCGTGCGGCGCCGGCGGCGGCACCGGCGGCGCGGGCGTGACCGGCGTGCGCGACGGCAACCCGGGCACCGGCGGCGGCACGCCGCAGGGCGGCGGCGCGGGCGGCGG
>JAUSAZ010000069.1 GCA_030652255.1 Myxococcales bacterium
GCCGACCGGGGACGCGCAGCCAGTCGTCGACCGCGAGCTGCAGGTCGCCGATCGCCCGCAGGGGAAAGCTGTCGCCGACGATGGCGATCGACGCGGGATCGCACCCGAGGTGACGCCGCAGGATCTTCGCGAAGGGCGGGACGCTGGCGGCCTTCGGGCGTTTGCGGGCGGCAGTGCTCATCAATGAAGTATCGACCACGTCGTCGGCAGCCACCACGGTGTCCGACCTCTGCCACGAGCTCCGCGTCGCCGGCCTTGTCGCCCCCTCCGTCGCTCCCCACTGAATCCTTCCGTGCGTGCCCCGGGGCCGATGCTGCTCGTCGTCGCAGGCGCTCTCGCCTCCCCAGGGGGCGACGCGCGCGCCCCCGTTCCGCCGTCGTTTCCCGCGTGCACACCGGCCCACGCCGTCAAGCACCCGTGGCTCGCCCCGGCGGTGCGGCTCCGCTACGTGCCCACGCGCCTCGCCCCACCGCTCTCCGTCGGAACACCGCACCCGATCGTCCTCGCGGCCTCGTCCCCCGACGCCCGCTGGACGGCCTTCTGCCAGGCCCGCAAGGACACCGATGGGAACGGCCACGTCGCCCTCCGCGAGGGCATGCACGGCTCGATCTGGGGCGACGACCTCCACCTCTACCTCGCGCTCGACGCGGGCCCTGGCGAACGCATCGACGACATCGTCGCGGGCTCCCCCGACGGGCGCTACCTCGCCATCGTGCGCCACGGGTCGTTCCGGCTCCTCGACACGATCACCCGCGTCGAGCGCGATCTCAGCGCGCTCGGCGCCAACGCGAGCAACGACTCCGACCCCGTCGAGGCCCACCGCGCGGGCTCCTTCGACGACGCCGGGACGCGCTTCGTATGGATCCGTTCGACGCCGTGCGGCCCGCGCGTGATGGTGCGCACGCTGGTCCACGGACGCGACCGCGAGCTGAAGCCGGGCGACGGGATGCTGCACCGCGCGTGGATCGACCCCGCCGGCCACTGGGTGCTCGCGCGCACCATCCCGCGCGACACCAACGGCGACGGTCGGCTCACCCCGCACGTCGCGTGGACCTCGCTCGCCAGGGGGCCCTGCCTCGGACCAATCCGCAGCTACTCCACCTTCGTGCGTCCCGGCGACGTGGCGGAAGTCTCGGCCGCACCCTCAGCGGCCGGCCCGATGACTCCGGTGCCCGGATTCGTCACCGTGGTGGGGCGCTACCTGATCCGACGCCTCCCGGACGGCGCACTCGTCGCGAGGACCACCGACGGCGCCGAGGAACTCTGGGTCCCGAGCGATTGCCAGGGCGAGGTGCTCGCGCGTGCGATCGACGTGGAGCGCGTCCTGGTAGCCTGTCGCATGGGCGGCGCAGTCACGGTGCAGGGCCCGGCGCTGCACTGCGCCCTGCCGCTACGCACCGCGTACATTCCGACGGGGACAGCGACGGTCGAAGGGACCGCGTCCGTCGCGGCGGGGGGAGGATCGTCCGCCCGTGTCGACCTCGCGGGTGCGACGGTCGTCCCCGATCGGGGCCACGTAGCCGCTCCCGCGGTGCGGCCGACGATCTGGGGAAACCGGCTCTTCACCGAGCGCGGCGGAGTCTCCGACGGAGTCTGGTTGGACTTCTCGGAGGGCACCTACGCCGTGGTCGACGCGCGTGTGCTGGCGGTCGACGTTCACGGTCGAATGTTGCGGGCCGCCCGCGCCGAAGCCGAGGAGCCGTCCGGCTTCGCGTGGGGGCCACTGGTGTGGCGCCGACCGTCGGGCGCACTCCGGCACTTCGCGGATGCTGCGCCATGAAGTTGCTCTCATGGAGGGCCGAGTCCGCGCATGACGCAGCCCCTCTCCGGCGGCATCTCACCCCAGCATCACCGTCGGCAGCACCACGGCCGATCCGAGGAGCGCCGTCGCGAACACCAGCGCCACCGCGAAGCGCCGCGCGCGCATCGCCCGATCGAAGGCCCGCAGCCCTACCTGCTCCGGGCCACCCTCCTCCGGCGCCAACAACGCCTGACGGAACGGTCCCGCACCGAGGTCGACCGGAGGACCTGCGGCCGCGGCGGGCGCCCTCCACGGTCGGTGCAGCCAACGCGTCGCGAGCCAGCACAAGACCAGCGACGCCGCGAGGCCCGCGAGCGCGGCGCGTAGCGACCCGTGGACGGGAGCACGCACGAAGTGCACACGCCTGAAAACGAGCGGGGCGATCTCCGGGCGACAGGTCGGGGTGCTGTTCGCAAGATAGCCCCCCTCGCAGTTCACCAGACGACAGTCGAAGGCGACGGCGGTCCCGTCGGGCGCACGCCGCATCTGAAGTTCGTACTGACGAACGCTCCCGGGATTGCTTGCAGAGAGACAGGTCCAGCCGTGACTGGACACACTCGTTTCGCTGCTTGAATCGCCCCCGTGCGTCGAGAACGCGAAGGTCACCGGGCCGCTGCGAAAGGTTCCCTCCGCCCGCGACCAGTGGTGGTAGTGCGTTTCGTCCTGGCTGCTGCTGGTGACGGCTTCCTGCTCGCGCGGGGCCGTCTCTCCAAGCGCCGGGAGTCGGCTGAGCGTGGCCGGATCGTCGTCGCGCACCCACTCGTCGGGATGCACGGCATTCGCGGCGTCGCGGGAGCGCGAGGCCATGACCGCCGCGGCGCACGCCCACAGCGCCGGCAGCATCGCGAGCAGTATCACGAGCGCGAGGTGCGACGCGCGCGAAGCCAACCGCGGCAACGTCACGCACGCCGCGAGCACCGCGACCAGACCAGCCACCGTCGCGACGTGTGGGGACATGCGTCCGAGTGCATCACCGAGGCGGATGGATCGCCACCGCGGCGACGATTGAATACACTTGTCGGTCGGCCCGATCGCAGTCCGAAGAAACGACCGTTGCGCCTATCGAGCGGAGGGAAGTTCGACGAGAAACAGCGAGGCGAGCACGATCGGGTGGAGGGCAGCGACGACCAGCGCGGGTCGAGAGCGCTGGAAGCGCCAGAGCACCACGGCGAGCACCAGCGACGTCAGGCTCGCGCCCCCGAAGGTCCATTGCAGCTGGTGGGTGTAGGCCCGAAACTCCAACGGCCAGGAAGGTCCGCCGGGCTCTGCATACGTGGAGCCGTACGAGGGTCGATAGATCGGAGCGACGCGGGTGATGAGCCCGACCACGACACCCCACGACCAGACCGCCGCACCCGCACGCAGGATCGATCCGGCCAGGCGTCCCCAGGGAAAGTGGCAGAGCAGCGCCCCCACCGCGAGGCACGCCATCGCGCCCACGGAACTGGCCGCGACGGCCGCCCCGGAGATGCCCTCATCGTTCACACCGCCCAGCATGTAGACCCCGCTCGCGACGACCGCGAGGCCGGCGAGGGTCGCAAGGATCGTCGTGGCCGGGCCGACGTCCGCAGGCGCCGGAGCAACGGGGCCCGATCGGGCGACCGCAAGCACTCGCTCCATCTGGTCACTGGTAAGGATCTGCTGGCGAACAGCTTCCAGCAGGTGGGACGCGTCGAGCCGGATGTCGCGCATGATCGGACGGAGGGTACTACGGTCGGCACCCGCGACCACGCGAGTGCCGTCGCGCCGGGTTCGCTACCATACGGAGTCGGCGGCGAACGCGCAGGCCGCCGCCAGCAACGCGAGGGTCAGGGCGCGCAGGGCACGCGCACGAGCCCGCGATCGTGCGAAATCGTCGACGGTGGTCACGCGGGTTGGCCGCACAGCTGCGTCGTCGCGGAAGGGCCCCGCGTCCGGTCGTGCCTCGACGCACTCCAGGATCTCCTCGGGGTCGGACCCGTCCGCGTAGGCGACCGGACCACCATCGTCGAGCGCGTAGCGCCCCGCCGATAGCCGCCGGGCGTGGCGCCACGGGAGGGCGCTCGCCTCACCACGGCTCACGAGTTCGCGGACGCCCAGGAGCAGTGCGGCGAGGCCGACGCCCAGCACGATGACCCACCCGGGCGGGATCGACCGCAGTCGGAGGCCGACGCGCCATGACCGGCGCATCGGGTCATTGAGGAGAGGGCCGAAATATTCACACCGGATCAGGTGGGCACCGCCGACCACGACGTGCTGGAGTCGGCCCGTCTCGAAAGAGCCGAAGCCGCTGGCAACGCCGTGGAGGAGGCACCGCGTCGCCTCTGGCACGCGCACGCCGCCAGGAACTCCCGCGAGGTCGAGGGCGACGTCGACCGACTCGCCGAACTGATTGCGAGTGGCTTGACTGCGGTAGGTCCAGACGAGCGGAACCGCCCCGGCGCGCGTTCGGCACGCCGTGGATCCACCCCAGTTGCCCTCGCCCGGCTCGCCGAACGTCTCGCGGGAGCAGCCGTGTTGCGCTCTGGGCGGGCGCAGCGTCGTCCACCGCGCGTCGATAGAGAGCCGCGTCAACTCGCTCGCGGGAATCACCGCGAGGCCGCGTCGGCGCGCGGACCCGATCAACGCCAAGGTCGCGCCAAGCAGCATGAGGAGCGCGGTGAGACGTTGCGCGTGCGTCCAGATCCACGAGCGAACGATGCCCGTTGACGGTTCCCGGAGTGATGCGATCGGCCGGTGCATCGATCACTCGTGGCACGACCGCGGCCGGACTCTCAAGCGGTGGGTGATGCGCATCGCTGCGAGCACGTCAGTGGCGCCCAACGCACGAAGCCGTTCGTCGATCGATTCCGCTCCGCCGAGGGTCATACGCGCCGACCCCGGCCGCGAGCTCGGCGTCCTCGCCCCCGGCTCGCTCACCAGGGACGCCGTGCTCGACGCGCTCGTCTCCGCCCTCCCCCCGCTGCCCGACCTCGTCGCCCACCTCAGCGGCGACGACCTTCGCCCCTTCTGCGGCGCGCTCACCCGACGGCCGCTCCCGCCTCGCGCCCTGGCGAGTCCACCCGCGTGGCGATGGTGTGCCTCGACGACGACGCGCAGGGCCACCCCCTTTCGACGCCTTGTGGGAGCTCGGCGCTCGGCGCGGACGGTACGCGTCACGGTCCGTCGATCGCAGCCCGCACGCTGTACGCGCCCTCGACCCCCCAGGTCTCGCGCTCCGTCACCCGCACGGTCACCGACCCGTCGCGCGTCGCGGTGAAGCGCGCGCGGGCGTTCCACCCGCCGCCCCCGTCGTCGTCGCGGGCGAGCACCCGGTCGCCGTCGAGCACCGACACCTCGACGTCGTGGGCCGCGCAGCCGTGGCTACGGGTCCTCCCCCCTCGCACGTCGATCCGCAGGCGCTGGCCGGCGGTCACCGCCAGGGTCCAGTCGTCGAAGTACGTCCAGTCGTCGAGCATCGCGTCGCCGCGCGCGAAGGTCCCCCGCGTCGACGCCGCCCCCAGGGTGAGCTCGCCGACGGACCTCGCGGGCCTCGCCGGCTCCCGCGCCACCTCCCCTGCCGCGCGCTCCCGCACGCCAATCCCCACCGCGGACAGGACCTTGTCGTACGTCGCGCCCGTCAGCCCGCCGTGCCCGCAGGCCGCGGTCATGAACACCGCCCCGTGCTCACGCACCGCGTTGGCAAGCGCGCCGTCAGGCTGCATCGCGACCTGCGTGCCCTGCCCACGCAGGCGTGCAGCGAGGCCGTCGGCACGCCGTCGCATGTCGACGTCGTCGTTCGAGGTGAGGCAGACGAACCGTCGCGGCGCGTTGGACGTCGACCGCTGCATCCACGCGGCGAAGGCGCTCTCTGCCCCGTACAGACCGTCGTCGAGGACCACGGTGCGCACCCGGTCGGCGAGGTCGCTCCGGGCCAGCAGCGCTCCGATCACCGGTCCGCCTCCGCTCGATCCGACCAGGGTCAAACCCTCGATGTCGTCGACGCTTCGGCGCCCGCCGAGCCGCGACACCAGCGTCTCCGTCAGCAGCTCATTCAAGAACTCCCTCAAGAACCCGGGGCGCTGGAACGCCCCCGCGAACCCGGCTGCCCCGCGGGGCGCGAGCTGCGGCGCGACGAGCAGCGCGTTGATTCCCGCGCGGTCGTGTCGTGTGGAGAGCCCCCATCCGCTGCCGGGCTCGCCGGTCAAGGGCGCGAGCGGTCCCGCCGTCACCAGCCACGCCGGACGCGAGTTGAGCCCGTGGAACACCATCACGACGTGGAGCGGCCGCGACGGGTCGAAGCCCGGCGGCGCGTGCACCACCACGTCGGGCAGGTCGTGCGTCGCGACCGGACGGTGGCGCAGTCGATACACGGCCGTCCACCCGGCGCCGCCGCGGGGCGCCGTCACCGACGTCGCGCCCCGGCGCCGCGCAGGCGTCGGGTGCGGGTTCGAGCGTCGACACCCCGCCAACACCGCCAGCGCCACGGCGAGCCACCGCACGGCCTCGGCCTGCGTCCGCATCGTCGACCCCTACCATGGACGCACCCGTCCGCCCCGGGGTCGATGGGGCAGGCAGCGTGCTCGGTGCGGGACACCAGGGACACCGGGAGCGCCAGCGAGAGGGCGGGGACTCCGTGGCGAAACCGCGCCGTTCCGATGGGTCCGACTCGCCGATGTGTCGCGAGCGCGCGGCGCACACTCCAGGCTTCCCGGTTCCCTGTCCTGCGTCTACGATCCGCCGCCTACGGTGGGACCCGCGACCGAGACATCTCCCAGTCCCCGGCTGGTCCTTTCGGCCCTCCCCAAGCTCCGCCTCGCCGACCTCGGCCGCGAGCTCGGCGTCCCCGCCCCCGATACGCGCACCAAGGACGCCCCGCTCGGCCGGCCCGGCGAGGCGGCGGAATTCGCCAATCTCGCCTGTTTCCTGGTCTCCGACGCCGGTTCCTATGTCACCGGCACGGCCATCAATGTCGACGGCGGCCGTTCGCCGGTGGTGTAGCGATGCCGCCCGGCCGCCATTGTCGGCCGGCGGGCGGCGTCAGAAGGAACCGGCATGGCTCGGCGCAGTCGTCAGCGCCGCCTGGACGGCATGCGTCTGGTAGGTCATGGCGACGCCGAAGACGCCGTTGCGCTCGTAGC
>JAUSAZ010000148.1 GCA_030652255.1 Myxococcales bacterium
ACGGGCTTGAACTCATCGGCAAGGTCGAGGACGATCTGCATCGCGGGGCCTTTGGCTGGGCGGACGGTGTGGTAACCCCGCGTTTGCACGAAGGTCCCCGCACTTTCAACTCACGCCGCGATGGGGTGGCCCCGGCCTGCCATCAGCATGAGAGGCAGACCCCGCGAGTTCACGGGCCTTCGCGGTGTCGATCCAGCGCCGCACGAGGTACACGGGAAGGCCGAGCGCGAGCCAGCCGGCGATCGCAAAACCCATGTCGTGCTCAGGGAGGAAGCGGACGCCCTCGAAGAGCACGAGCACGGCGACGATTCCGAGCCCGGCTTGGGCGATGACCTTCGCGCCGCCCTGCCAGTGGAACTTTCGGGCGAGGACGTAGAGGACCACTCCGAGAAGAAGAAGGGGCGCGAGATGGTTCAGATCGCGCGTAAAGGGGTCGGTGGGGTTCATGGTGACCTCGGCGGGGGTCTTCAAACGCCGCCCCCAGAGAACGCAGTCCACGAGCCCGCTGTGCAGCGATTCGGAGATCGAATCCGCCTGAAAGTGAAAGGGTGCCCACGGTAGGCATCCCGTCCGCTTGACAGGGTCCCAGATCTACATTCCTCTCCCAACAGAGGTGATGCCTGATGCTCATGCCCAACGACATTCTCAACGAGGTGCGCGCAGTATTGGCGGGGCTGCCTGCGGGCAAAGCCCCTCACAACCACCACTGGGTCAATGCCTACACCATCCTCGCCCGCCTTCCGCCGGCAGTTCGGCAGCAACTGTTCCACGAACGGGGCGCGCCCGGTGCAGGAAGTGGCAACCACTACTCTGCCGCGAGCTTCGTCGCTACCGCCTGTGAGAATCTTTCAAAGCTTGGCGAGGTGGAGGTCGACTTCATGGTGCCGGACAATGCAACGTACACCATCGACGGACACGTGTTTCAGGCTGGCTATCAGCTGTGCGGCATCTACCAACGGAAGTAGGATGCACCGATGGTGACAAGGAAGATCATCGCTCAGAAGGCGCTCCCTCACTGGAAGGCTGCGACGGCAGAGCTGAAAAGGCAATGCGTCACCCTTGTCTCGCCCTATGTCTCTCGATCGACCGTCCAGATGATTCTCGACTCACGACCGCAAACCGCCGAACTGCTCACGACATTCTCGGCAAGCAACTTCGCCATGGGTGCCTCCGACCTTACGGCTCTGCGACAGTTGGTTGAATCAGGCGTCCGTGTCCACTCGGTGCCCGATCTCCACGCCAAGATCTTCCTGAGTGCCCGTCTGGCAACAATCGGCAGCCAGAACATGACCCAGGGAGGCACGCGTAACATCGAGGCGACCGCACTCTTTCGGAGCCCACAGAATATCGCACGAATCAGTCGCATGGTGGCTGACTGGCGCCGCGTCGCGCAACTCGTCACCCTGGAGCGCATTGAGGCGATGGAACGCGACATCGTCGGCCTGAAGGAGCTTTTTTCCAAAGCCTCGGAGGCCGCAAGGAAGGTGGATGCCGCGATCATTCACGCGGATACCTGTCCCAAACGTGTTCAGCTTTCTTCGCCGAATGAGCCCGCCTCCAAGACTCACGAGGATTGGCTGAAGGGAGTGCGAACGTCGCTCGCCAAAGGGCTGGTCTCGCAGAGCGTCAGGGTCGATGCGCGGGTGACTCAGCGCGAGTCGAGCCGAGGTCGATACACTACACTGGCGAGGATACGAAGCGACGACAGCTTTACACGATGGTACTTCGACGCTGGTCTTGTCAGGCTGAAGCGCCGCGCACGTCACCTGCTTTATTACGAGGACTCGGGAGCACTGAGCTGGCCCGCAATGAACGATTCGCAGCTGACACAGTTCGCTACGCGACTGACGGTAACACGAGATCTCTCAAGCAAACTGCGCAGTCAGATCCAAGTTCAGTTCGTACAAGATCCAGAAGCCTTGGAGAGCCACAATGTGACAATCGCTGTCCGTCGCATCAAGGCAGCACTCAGCGCATCCGTCAAAGCACGCTGGGCACCGGATCAAAAACTACAGTTTGTTGGCGATCTAGAGCGCGAGGAGAAGGACGACGCGAGCAACGCGGACGAGGTCGGGCTCGGAGAGCTGATGAACTGGGTCAAGAAGCACTCCGAAGCCTTTCGGCTATTGGTGACCAGTTTGCTTGAAAAGAGCTTTCGGTTCGACAGGAACAAGTTTGGGCGCACCGCCGCTATCCTCGGCCCACTCAAGTCGAGAGTGCGCATACGGTTGGGGCGCCGAGCGGGCAAGAACAGGTTCGTTCTTCTCGCAAAGCTGCTGGGTCCTGCGGGCTGACCCGCTC
Source organism: Myxococcales bacterium (assembly GCA_030652255.1). GTDB lineage: Bacteria > Myxococcota_A > Polyangia > Polyangiales > SCUS01. The sequence continues at coordinate 2,302 of JAUSAZ010000148.1, forward strand.
GGAGTCAGGGAGTAGGCGACTGCGTCCGCAATCGCCGGAAGGTGAGGTTCACCCGAGGCCCCGCGTTCTTCTCCGGCGGCACGGCGTGCTGCCAGTACCACTGCGTCGTCCCCTGCATCACGAGGAGGCTGCCGTGGTCGAGGGTAAGCTCGTGCTTCGCCTTCGTCCGGTTGTGCCGGAGGACGAAGCGACGGGGCGCGCCGAGGGACACGCTCGCGATGGGTGCCTCGGGCACGAGGATGTCCTCGTCGTCGGCGTGGTAGCCGAGCTTCACGTCGCCGTTCTGGTAGTAGTTCAGGAGGACACCTTCGTAGGTCGTGTCCTTCCCGCGGAAGACGAGAGACTCGACGGCCGTTCGGATCGCCTGCACCGTCGGGAGCCAGGGGGCGGCCGGGCGAACCTGGCCGGAGTACGCATAAGGGATCGGGCCGATCCAGTAGGTGCCGAGGCGCTGGGGCACGCCCCGGATGCGGATGTTCTGCCAGGGGATCTCCTCCCGCAGCTCCTGGAAGAGCGTGTCCGCCGTGGCCCCGTCGAAGAAGCCGGGGACGTAGAGGAGCCCGCCTCCATCGAGCAGCTCCCGGCGCTCGAGGAGCTCGGGGTGGACGTCGAGGTTCCGGCCCGGTGCGGGCACCTCCACGCCTTCGGTCTCGTTGTGGTCATGGCCGAGGTCTTCGGCCGCCTGTTCCTCGTACCTGTCGTCGCTCATCGCCTCTCCTCCGATTGGATGGTGGTCGGCGGCGCGTTGTCCGTCGGGACGAGAAGTTCCGAGGCAACGACGTCGCCATCCCGAGAACGCGGCCACGGGATCGCATGTGCATCGTTTCGCACCGCCAGAACTCTTTCTTGCGCTCACTTTTTTCGCACAAGCGTCCGTCGGGTCGCGTTCCTGAGATGACACTCGGAGGTGTGACAGAGAGCGGTGTTCTGGAGCGATCGTGCGGCTCAGGCTTCGGCCCTACGAATCTGATCCCTAACCATCCACTTCTATGAACACACTCATGGTTCCACAACAGCGACAGAACAACCTCGACAGGAAGGACGAACTCCCCTTCGGGATGACCCATCCGAACGACACCCCCTGCCCGTTCGCATCCGACGATCTGCCCGTCGGCTACGTCAACACGTGCTGTTCTTTCAACACAGAGGCGGCAGCGAAGAACCTCGTCTCGCTCGGCCACAAAGCGCTCGCCGAACTCCTACACATGAGTTGGGCTGCGGAGATGTTGCCGGATATTGCGCAGGAACTCCGAGATGCTGCTAACGCGTTTGACAGGCGGTACGTTCAGCCGATGGACTCATACGACGATCCGATCCTGGGCGGAATCAGCGGCGCCGTGAAGGAGCGGTTCAACCCGTGTATGCGTCCTGCCTTTGAGGCGGCGCTCGCGTCGATCCGTAGGGCTGCCGACTGGTACGAAAAGGTCGGCGGTCTCGGCTTCGGCGTGGATGTCTGGTACTGACACTGCGGGAGCTTGGAGGGCGCGCTTTGCAACACGCTGAGTGTCACCTGCCTTTCCGCCGGGCGGGGACGTGGGCCGAAGCCAAGCGCCACACCTCGCTCCTTGAGCACCGCACTGGGCGATCGTGGACCGGCACGATCATCTGCATGCGAGTTCTCTCGCGTCGTGGTCGATCGGATCGTCCGACGCACCCCGCCCGGCGGCGGGCAGACTTCCTCCCCCATGGATAGCTGACCGCGATCGGTCGCGGTCCGATTCCGTGCACGGCCTCGCCCCGAGACGCGTCCTGCAAGCGGAGGCAGAGGTCATGCACGACGAACCCACTCACAAGCCCGCGAAGGACGTGATCGAGATCTTCCCGCGCAACGACCCTCGGAAGGTTGAACTTCCCGAAGGTGGCTCGCTCACGTGCGTGCCGCGCATCTACGACTGGTCGTTCGCGAACCAGCTCTACTTGCGGCTGCGCAAGACCGTGCGCTGGGAAGAGGTGCTCGTGCGAGAGCAGAACACGCGGTGGTTCACGACCTCGATGGCGAGGAAGCCCACCCGTCGCTCCGTCGGAAGGGGGCGCCCGAGCGACACGAGGGACATCTTGGAGGCGCTGGCCACGAGAACGGAAACTCTCGGAGAGAGTTCGTTTGCCCTCGACCGCATCGTCCTCAACCTCCTCGATGGTGAACTCGACCAGATCCCCTTCGATGCGGAAGGGGCGCCGAGCTTCCTACGGGGAGGGGTCGCCACGATGCTGTCGCTCGGCGAACCCCGGAAGCTCGTGCTCGAACATCGGACCTCGGGGCAACGGGTCCTTGTCCATCTCATGCACGGCAGCCTGCTCGTTCTTGCGGGTGTTCCCGACACCCGGTGGAGGATCGAGGTGCAGCCGGAGCCCGGAGCACGTGGCGGCCACATCAACATCATGATGAGCAGCGTGGCCCGACCGACGCCGCGACGCGTGGATCGTGGACGCGTCTCCACCTCCCCCATCTTCGAGGCGTGCTGATCGGCCCGCAAGCTTCCCTCGACGCCCGAGGAGAACGTCCGTGAACAGCCCCCGCGAGATCTCGATCACCGTCTTCGTCGGTGTCGACGACGTCATCCATGCCCTCGGTTGCTCCCGTTCGCTCGCCTACGAGCACCTGCGACGGGCGGCCTTGCGAACCCCTGGGACACGGGGACTTCTCCGCGTCCCCCTCTCCCAGTGGGAGTGCTACGTGAAGGAGAGATTCCCATGCGCCTCTTCCGCCGCCGCGACGCAAACGACCGCCCCATCGGCCCCTACTACGCGCAGTGGTACGACGCCGATGGTGTCGCCCACCAGCGCTCGACCCGGGCCCTCGACAAGAAGGCCGCCGAGGACATCGCCCGCCAGTGGGAGCGCGACGCCGCTGATCCCGATCACGCGGCCACGCGCACGGCGACCCTGACCGGCATCCTCGACGTCTTCCTCAAGGAGCGGTCGTCGCAGGTGCTCGCCGGTCGTCGGAGCGCCGAGACCGTCACCTTCTACAAGAAGAAGGCGGGCCACCTGGTCCGCTTCTTCGAGCAGCCCGACCCTGACCGCCCCCAGGTCCCCTTCCTCGTGAAGAACCTGCGCGCTCATCACGTGGACGAGTACATCGAGGGGCGGCGGACCGAGGGAGCGAGCGAGAGCACGATCCAGAAGGAGCTCACGACGATGCGGGCCACGCTCAAGCTCGCCAAGCGCCGGGGGCTCTGGAAGGGCGACGTCATGGCCGTGATGCCGCACGGCTTCTCGCCCGAATACAAACCACGCGAGCGTTTCCTATCGGGCGACGAGGTCTGCCGCCTGCTCTCCGAACTCCCCGGCCAACGCTCGGCGGTCGTCGCCTTCATCGTCGCGACCTCCGCCGAGTGGCGGGCCGTCGAGCGGGCGCAGGTCGGCGACGTCCGGCTCGACGACTCGGTCGTCCTCCTGCGCGGCACGAAGCGGGCGACCCGTCACCGCTCGGTGCCCGTGGTGACCGACGAGCAGAAGGAACTCCTCGCCTTCACCCTCCGCTACGCCGGCGGCGACGACGAGCTGCTCTTCCTCCGCTGGAAGAACGTGAGGCGCGACCTCCACGAGGCTTGCCGACGGGCCGGGTGCCGGCAAACCGGCTGCCTGACCGGCGCGAAGCACAAGATCCCCTGCGTCCGGGAGGACTGCGCGAAGGCGGCGCTCGCCCCCTGCTCACCCAACGACCTGCGCCGGACCTTCGCCCACTGGATGCGGGCGAAGGGGATGCCGCTCGAGCTCGTCGCCCCCCTCATGGGCCACGCCGACACCCGGATGGTCGAGCGCGTCTACGGCCGGTTCTCCGAAAGTGAGCTGATTTCGCGGGCCAGGGCCTCGGTCCACTGCAGTGAATGTGCAGTGAACCCCGTGGATTCCCAGGCTCTCGGTGCACTCCCTGGACTCGACGCTCCTTCCGGAGAGCCTTGTTTTGCAGGGTTTTCGGTGCCCAGAGACGGAGTCGAACCGCCGACACGGGGATTTTCAATCCCCTGCTCTACCAACTGAGCTATCTGGGCCTCGTTGGGGCGGAGAGTGGTACCCCCTCCCCCCTCCCGGTGTCAACGAATCTGTTCACTCTGTCGCGCGCACCAGCCGCCGTGCCGTCTCGATCACCCACCACGGCAGCACCACCCGCCCGGTCGCGTTGACGAGTCCCCCCTCGATCAACGCTGTCCGGTAACCCAGCCGAGCCGTCGCGCTCCCGGGCGCCTCCCGCATCGTCAGCACCGCACTCTCGCCCGCCGCGCCCGCATCTCCTGCGGCGCCCGCATCTCCTGCCGACCCCGCCGACACCCGCGCGTCGAGCCCAACGAGCGACGCCCTCGCCCGCTCACCCCCGATCACCACCAGCGCCCCGCCCCGCGTCGCCATCACCACCCCGCCCGCCGCTCCGCCCGCTGCTCCGCCCGCCGCTCCGCCCGCTGCCCCGCCCGCCGCGCCGCCGATCATCGTCGCGCACCACGCCCCCGCACCACAGCCCGCCACCCGAACCGCCCGCCCGCCCCAGCGCAGCGTCCGCACCCACGGCGCGCTCGCCAGCTGTGCCAGCGCCGCCCGCGCCGAGCGCCCACCATCCCGCTGCTCCACCACCAGCGTCCACTCGCCGCCCGCGGCGGTCACCCCGCCCAGCGCCGCCGCCTCGCCGCTCTCCCCGCCGAGCGCCTCCAGCGTCCGTCGCGCCGCGGCCCCATCCCCCAGCCGCGCGCCAAGCACCCGCACCACCCCGTCCACCACGCTCCGCCACAACACCCGATGACCGTCCCCGGGCGTATGGACCCACCCGCGGATGTCCGCGTCCGCCGGCACCCAGCGCCCCAACACACCCGCCCCGCCTGGCCCCGCGCCCACGCGCGCCACCGCGTCCCTCGCCGCGCCCGACGCGCCGTCGCGAGGGAGCGTCGCGGCCGCCGTCAGCGCCATCCCCTCGTCCCCCACACGCAGCCCCACCCGCAGCGAGCGCACCTCCCCCAGCGCCACGCCCACCGCGTCGCGCGCTCCCTCCAGCACCACCAGCGCCGCCTCCGGATCGCCGTAGTCCGGCGGCCGGTCATGCTCCCGCCGCGCCGCGCTCGCCGCCTCGCTCCACTCCGCCAGCAACGCCGTCGTCATCGACCGCCACCGCGCCCGCAGCCGCGGCCCCGCGCCGTCGCCCAGCGTCGCCACCACGTCCTCGTCGCCCGCCGCGCCGCCATCCCCCGACGCCCCCGCCGCGGTCATCGTCCACGCCAGCCAGCGACCCGCGCGCGTCAACAGCGCCGCGTCCGCCGCGCACACCACCCGCGCCGTCACGGCGTCGGTCACCGCCACCAGCCCGCACGCAACCCCCGCCTCGCGCGACGCCTCCCGCGACTCCACCCGGTCCCCAAGGCCCTCCACCGGGACCAGCCGGTACCGCGATGACAGCGCCGCCCTCGCCTCCGCCGCGCTCCGCGGCGTCAGCGCGATCACCCACCCCACCGACGTTCCCGACCCCTCCACCGCGCACGCCGCCACCGGCCGCGACGTGTCCACCGCCCCCAGCACCGCCATCGGAACCCCGGCCCCGAGCGCCAGCGCCAGGTCGATCGGAATCGGCCGCCCCGCCAGCCGCGTACCCAGCACCTCCGTCGTCGCCCGAGGCTTCGTCAACCACACCCGCCCCAGCAAGCCCTGCGGCGCCACCGGCGGCGGCAGCGCCGCCACCGTCACCACCGCCGCATCGCGCCCCGTCCCCCGAGGCCGCGCCCCGCGACACCCCACCACCACCACCAACGCCGTCATCCACCCGAGGGTCCGTCGCATCGGGCGCAACCCTAGAACGTTCCACCGCGCAACGGGAACCTCGGACATAGCCTGTCACACCCGCGGGGCGCGCGGGTATCGTCCCTCGCGAGGCGCATGGTATGGCACCCCAATCCCCATCATGGCAGCGCGCGACAGGCTCGACCGCAACGGCCCCCTCGCGAAGGTGCTCCCCGGGTACGAACCCCGCGAGGAGCAGCTTCGGATGGCCGACGCCGTCGAGCTCGCCCTGCGCGAGAGCACCACCCTCCTCGTCGAGGCCGGCACCGGCACGGGCAAGTCCCTCGCGTACCTCGTCCCCGCGGCCGAGAGCGCTCAGCGGGTGGTCATCTCCACCGCCACCAAGGCCCTCGGCGAGCAGCTCGTCGAGAAGGACATCCCCACCATCCGCCGGCTCGGGCTGCACCCCGACGTCACCCTCGTGAAGGGGCTCTCCAACTACGTCTGCAAGCGCCGCCTGGAGGAGTACCGCCAGGCCATCGTCACCGGCGCCGTCGCGCCCGAGCGCGGCATCGACCGCATCCTCGACTGGGTCGAGCGCACCGAGACCGGCGACCGCAGCGACCTCCCCTCGCTCCCCGAAGACGCCGCCGTCTGGCGCGAGGTCACCTCCAGCTCCGAGACCCGCATCGGCGCCAAGTGCCGCTTCTACGACGAGTGCTTCGTCACCAAGATGCGCCGCTCCGCCGAGGCCTCGCAGATCATCGTCACCAACCACCACCTCTTCTGCGCCGACCTCGCGCTCCGCAACGGCTTCTCCGGCGCCTCGGCCCTCCCCGACTACGACGCCATCATCTTCGACGAGGCCCACGCCCTCGAGGACGTCGCGACGGAGTTCTTCGGGGTGCGGCTCACCCGCGCGCGCGTCGACACCCTCGTCCGCGACGCCGACCGCGCCCTCCGCGCCGCCGGCTTCTTCGTCGACCGCTCGCGCGAGCAGTCCGTCCTGCGCACCCTCATGCAGCTCTCCGCGGGCGCCCTGCGCCTCTTCGCCGCCATCCCCCGCACCGCCGGCCGCCTGCTGCTCCAGCCCGCCATGCGCCGCGGCGAGTTCGACGACGGCGCGCAGCTCCTCCTCGACGGCCTCGACGGCCTCCTCGGGCACGTGCGCGACTTCGTCGGGTCGAGCGACCAGCTGCTCTCCGTGTCGCGCCGCGCGGCCACCCTCAAAGAATCCCTCCAGACCGTCCTCGATGAAGAGTCGCAGACCCACGTGGCCTTCGCCGAGCCCGACGCGCGCGGCGGCGGCGCCATCGGGGCCTCGCCCGTCGAGATCGGCCCGCTCATGCAGGAGCGCCTCTGGAGCCGCAAGGGCGCCGTCATCCTCGCCTCCGCCACCCTCTCCACGGGCGGCGATTTCTCCTTCATCCGGCAGCGCCTCGGGATGCCCGCCGAGACCGCCGAGCACTCGCTCCCCTCGCCCTTCGACTACGGCGAGCAGGCCGGGCTCTACATCCCCCGCAACCTCCCGGAGCCCCGCGACGAGCGCTGGATGGACGCCGCGTGCGCGGAGATCCGCAAGCTCGTGGCCGTCACCGCCGGCGGCGCCTTCGTGCTCTGCACCAGCCTCCGGGTGATGCGCGCCCTGCACGAGGCCCTGCACGACGCGTGGACCTACCCCACCTGGGTGCAGGGGCAATTCCCCAAGCGTGTGCTGCTCGACCGCTTCCGCGCCTGCCCCGACGGGGTGCTCTTCGCCACGTCGAGCTTCTGGGAGGGGGTCGACGTGCCGGGCCGCGCGCTGCGCCTGGTCATCATCGACAAGCTCCCCTTCGACGCCCCCAACGACCCCGTGACCGGCGCCCGCATCGCGCGGCTCATCGAACAGGGCATCAAGCCCTTCGAGGCCCTCCAGGTGCCCGCCGCGGCGCTCGCCCTGAAGCAGGGCTTCGGGCGCCTCATCCGCACCCGCAAGGACGTCGGCATCGTCGCCATCCTCGACCGGCGCATCGTCACGCGGAGCTACGGCAAGACCCTCATCGACTCGCTCCCGCCCGCGGCGCGGCTCTCGTCCCTCGACGAGGTGAAGGCCTTCTGGTCCATCGCCGACGCCCACGCCGACCCCGCCGACCACCCCTTCGACGAAGCCCCATAGGACACCCCCTTTGATCGACCGCGACGCCCTCGCCCGCGAGCTCAACCCCCCGCAGCTCGAAGCCGCCCTCCGCACCGATGGACCGCTGCTGGTCTTCGCCGGCGCGGGCTCGGGAAAGACCCGGGTCATCACCTTCCGCGTCGCCCACATCCTCGACGAGAAGAACGTCCCCCCGTGGCGCATCCTCGCCGTCACCTTCACCAACAAGGCCGCCCAGGAGATGCGCGAGCGGCTCCACCGCATCGTCGGGCACGAGCGCGCCCGGGGCCTCTGGATCTCCACCTTCCACGCCCTCGGCGCGCGCCTCCTGCGGCGCTTCCACGAGCGCGCCGGGCTGCGCCAGGACTTCGCCATCTACGACGACGGCGACCAGCGCTCGGTCATGAACCGCGTCTTCGACGAGCTCAAGATCGATGAGAAGTTCCTGCCGGTGAGGAACGTGCTCGGCGCCATCGACCGCGCCAAGCAGGAGGTGCTCGAGCCCGACGACCTGATGCGCCAGGCCGTCACCCTCCACGACAAGCAGATCGCCCGCGCCTGGGAGGCCTACGAGAAGCACCTGGAGAAGAACGGCGCGGTGGACTTCGGCGACCTGCTCGCCAAGCTCACCCGCCTCGTCGAGCGCGACGCCAGCGTGCGCGAAGAACTCCAGGAGCAGTTTCAATACCTGTTGGTAGACGAGTTTCAGGACACCAACGCGTGCCAGTATCGAATGCTGCGCGCGATGGTCAATGAACACCGCAACCTGTGTGTGGTGGGCGACGACGACCAGGCCATCTACCGCTGGCGCGGCGCCGACGTGCGCAACATCCAATACTTCAAGCGGGACTTCCCCGACGCCCTGGTGGTGAAGCTCGAGCAGAACTACCGCAGCACGCAGCGCATCCTGAAGGCCGCCAACGCGGTGATCTCCAAGGCCCAACAGCGCGAGGGGAAGACACTGTTCACCCGCAATGGGGAGGGCGCGCCCATCGAGCTCATGCCCTGTGAAGACGAGCGCGAGGAGGCGAGGCACATCGCCCACGGCGTGAAGTCGACCCTGGCGCGGGGCGTCCCGGCGAAGGAGATCGCGGTGTTCTACCGCATCCACGCGCAGTCTCGACCGCTGGAGGACGCGCTGCGGGCGGCCAACATCCCGTACATGATCTACGGGGGAATGCGCTTCTATGAGCGCGCCGAGGTGAAGGACATCCTCGCGTACCTGCGCATGGTGCTCAATCCCAACGACGACGTGAGCCTGTTGAGGGTGGTGAACACCCCCGCGCGCAAGATCGGGAAGACCACCCTCGACCGGGTGACGGTGCACGCGACGGCGCGGCAGACCTCGATCTGGAAGCTATTGGCCACCGGCGACCTGCCCGAGGATGTGGGCAGCGCGGGGCGCAAGGCCCTGACGGGCTTCTATCTGTTGATGGGAGAGATCCGGCGCGAGGCCGCGGCGATGCTCGAGCGCCCGGCCGAAGTGGGGAGACTGGTGTTCCAGAAGACGGGCTATGCCCGGATGCTGGAGGACAATAAAGACATCGAGAACGAGACCCGGCACGAGAACATCGAAGAGCTGCTGGGCTCGATGCACGAGTACGCCGAGGAGGCCGACGAGCCGACCCTGTCGGGATACCTCGAACGGGTGACCTTGAATGAAGAGACGCCCGCCGGGGAGGACGTCCCGAAGGTGTCATTGATGACCGTGCACTCGGCCAAGGGGCTCGAGTTTCGATCGGTGTACATCGCCGCCATGGAGGACGGGATGTTTCCCTACAAGGGAACCGAACTCGGCTCGGACCCGGAGGAGATGGAGGAGGAGCGAAGACTGGCGTACGTGGCCATCACCCGGGCGAGGGAGCACCTGACGGTGTCGTTCACGCGCTTCCGGCAGATCTTCGGGCAGACGCGGATCAACCCCCCGTCGCGCTTCCTGCTGGAGATGCCCGAGGAGGTGCTGTCGGGGAGGGTTCCGCGAAGGCACTTCGGCGAGGGGAGCACGCCCTCACGCGACCACGGTGGCGGCTGGGGCAACGGGGGTGGCGGGGGTGGCGGGGGATATCGGGTGGAGCGTGACCCGGTGCCCGCGCGGGCGAGAGAGCCCGAGGCGCCCGCGCACGACGGCCCGGTGCTGGTGCGCGACAACCCCGCGGTGGGCTGGCAGCGCGGCATGCGGGTGCGCCACATGAAGTTTGGCACCGGGACCGTGAAGACCGTGTTCACGGGCGCCGAGCTCAAGCTGGAAGTGTATTTCCCCAACCTGGGGGCGACCAAGACCCTGCTGGCGGAGTACCTCCAGGCGCTGGGGTGATGCCAGTTGGGTGTCAGTACTGCCAGCTTGGATCGGCCCGATTGGTCATTGGGCAAGCCGCTCGTTTGCCGCTGGGGTTCGCGCGTTGACGCTCACCCCAGGCTATAACAGGGTGGCGCCCCGGACGAGTCCGGGCCTTTCGGACCGAAGCTCGCTGGACCTTCCGGAAGGCCGAGCCGACGTGGGCAGTGTTGAGTCGAATAGGCATTCCTGTTCGATAGCCCCGGGCAGTGCCCGGGGCGCCACCCTGTTGTAGCCTGGGGTGAGCGCCAACGCGCGAACCCCAGCGGCAAACGAGCGGACTGCACCCCCTGAACTGGTTCGACCGCGGATCCGTGATATCCAGCGCGCCATGCGCCGCCCACTCGCCCTGTGCCTCGTCGCCCTCGCCGCCTGCGCCGCCCGCCCCGCGCGCCCCACCACGGTGCGATGGCAGCCCCGCTCGGGCCCCACGCTCGACCAGCTGCTCAACGTGCACCGCGCCTGGGCCCCGTCGCCGTCGCCCGATGGGCGCACGGTGGCCTTCCTGTCGGACAGCGCGGGGCTCCCGCAGCCCTACGCCGTCACCGTCGGCGACGCCCCGGTGGCCGAGACCGCGTGGCGACGGCTCGTGACCGCCACCGAGCGTGTGCAGTTCGTCGCGTATGCCCCCGACGGGCGCTTCCTCTTCCTCGGGCGCGACACCGGCGGCGACGAGAACACCCAGCTCTTCCGCTCGCTCCCCGATGGCGCCTCGATGGTGTCGCTCACCCCGGAGCCCCGCGTGAAGACCCTCTTCGGCGCCTTGTCCGATGACGGCCGCCAGGTGGCCTACGCCGCCAACAGCCGCGCCGCCGGGGACTTCGACGTGTACGTGCGACCCACCGACGAGGGCGCCGCCCGCCGCGTCTTCGAGGCGAGTGGCCACCACGAGGCCATCAGCTTCTCCCCCGACGGGCAGCGCCTCCTCGTCACCCACGATCGCTCCAACTTCGACCAGGACGTCTTCGTCGTCAGCCTCGCCACGCCCCCCGCTACGCCCGTGGCCGCACCCGCAGCCCCGGCCGGGCGACGTGCCCCCCGCGCCCCCGCCGCTGCGCCTGTCGCTGCGCCTGTCGCTGCGCCCGCGCCCGTGCCCCTCCTGCTCACTGCCCATGAGGGCGATGTCCGATATCAACACCCGATCTTCACCGGCGACGGCCGCCGGGTGTTCGTGCTCTCCGACCACGGCCGCGAGGCCATGAACCTCGCCCTGCTCTCCGCCGACACCCCCCTCGCGGGCGCGCCCACCTACGTGGTCACCGACGAGCACGACATCGAGCTCGTCGAGCTCTCCGGCAGCACCCTCGCCCTCGTCTTCAACGTCGACGGCTACAGCCAGCTCCGGCTCTACGACGCCGCCGACCCGGAGCACCCGCGCGAGCTCGCGCGCCCCGCGCTGCCCCCCGGCGTCATCTCCCACATCGCCTTCGCCCACGACGGCAGCGCCCTCGTCGTCGACCTCTCCCGCGCCACCTCGCCCGACGAGGTCTACCGCGTCGCGACGCCCTCCGGCGCCGTCTCCGCCGTCACCGCCAGCGACCACGCGGGCCTCGACCCGGCCACCCTCGTCGAGCCCTCCCTCGAGCACGTCCGCAGCTTCGACGGCCTCGACGTGCCGGTCTTCCTCTACACCCCGCGGGGGCTGCGCCCGGGCGAGCGCGCCCCCACCGTCGTCTGGGTGCACGGCGGCCCGGAGTCGCAGTTCAACCCGTACTTCAACCCGGTGATCCAGTTTCTCGTGGGGCACGGCTACGTGGTCGCCGCGCCCAACGTCCGCGGCTCCACGGGCTACGGCAAGCGCTTCTCCCACCTCGACGACGTCGAGCGCCGCGAGGACAGCGTGCGCGACCTCGCCATGGTCAACCGCTGGCTGCGCACCCGCGCGGACGTGCACCCCGACCGCATCGCCGTCCTCGGCGGATCGTACGGCGGATACATGGTCCTCGCGGCGCTCACGCTCGACCCCGAGCTCTGGGCCGCGGGCTGCGACATCGTGGGCATCGCCAACTTCCGCACCTTCCTCGAGCGCACGGCCTCGTACCGCCGCGCCCTCCGCGAGGCCGAGTACGGCTCCCTCGCCCGCGACGGCGCCGTCCTCGACCGCATCTCCCCCATCCACCGCGTCGACCGCATCCGCGCGCCGCTCTTCGTCATCCACGGCGCCAACGACCCGCGCGTGCCCGTCACCGAGGCCGAGCAGATCGTCGCCGCCCTGCGCGCGCGCAACCAGCGCGTCGAGTACCTCCGCTTCGACAACGAGGGCCACGGCATCTTCCGCCGCGAGAACCGCGTCGCGGCCTACGGCGCCCTCGCCCGCTTCTTCGACGACGTGCTCGGGCGCTGAGCCCCTTGAGTCCCTGTGAAGATGCCTCCGCGCCCGTCGCCGCGTGTTGAAACACGCGGCAACGCGTGCAGCGATGAAGGCCGCAACGGCCTGTACGATGTCCATGCACCGCGACCAGCCCGCGTGCGGGCTTCACTGCTGCACGCGTTGCCGCGTCCTTCAGGGCGCGGCGACGGGCGCATCGGCACCGCAGAGAGGGATGGCGCTGAGCCCCGCAAATTCCCGTTGCCTCGCCCCGCCGCGCTGTGGCCCACTCGCCGCGATGCGGCAGGTGGTGTGGTTGCTCGTCGCCCTCCTCGCCGGGTGCGGGGCGTATCAGCGCGGCGAGGGCCTCGACGTGGCGACGGTCCCCCCGGCGCTGCACGCCGACTACGAGCTCTTCGCCCGCCGCTGCTCGCGCTGCCACTCGCTCTCCCGCCCCCTCAACGCGCGCATCACCGCCGATGAGCACTGGGCCGAGTACGTCTCCCGCATGCGTCGCATGCCCGGCTCGGGCATTTCACCCGACGACGTGCCCGCGCTGCTCCGTTTCCTGACCTGGTACTCCGCCGCAAGGCGCGCGCCCGACGGCGGCGCGGGAGGTGCGCGATGAAGTCGCGGGCGTTGATGCTTCTCATCTGCCTGGTCGGGGTGCTCAGCCCCTTCCTGGCCCAGTCCGTCGACCTCAACCTCGCCGGAACCCTCCAGCTCGACTACCTCTTCACCCCCTTCGGGCGCAGCGACCCACGGCCCGCCAGCCACACCCTCGACGGCTTCACCGAAGAGCTGTCCCTCAAGCTCGCCATCGACATCTCCTCGCACGCCTCGGCCAACGTGAAGGCCTGCTTCGGCTGCCACGGCTTCGAGGTCGGCATGGCCTACGTCGACTTCCGCCTCGCCGACGAGTTCAACATCCGCGCGGGGCGCTTCTCGCCCACCTTCGGCGAGTTTGGCCTGCGCCACGACCCGGGCAACCACCGCCTCAGCGACAAGCCCCTCCCCTACGACATGGGCCGCATGCTCCGGATGATGGAGTTCGGCCGCTCGGTGCTCCCCTCTCCCTATGTCGACAACGGCATCGAGCTCTCGGGCTCGCACTTCTTCGGCCGGCGCCTCCAGCTCGACTACGCCGCCCACGCCGTCGCCGGGCTGCGCGCCAACACCGACACCCCCTACGACGTCGACTTCATCGCGTCGCGCTCGGCCGCGCCCTACTACATCGACAACAACTCGCAGCCCTCCGTGGGCGGCCGCGTGGGCCTCACCGCCCGCCTCGCCGACCGCGTCGACCTCACCATCGGCGGATCGGCCATCTGGGGCGCCTACGACACCCGCGCCCGCATGACCTACACCGTGCTCGGCGCCGACGTCTTCCTGCGCGCCGGCCGCACCAACGTGCGCGCGGAGTACCTCATCCGGCGCACGGACATGTACGCCGCCGAGCAGGAGCGCTTCGAGTACGCCCTGCAGCCCCTGGCCGACGGATCGCTGCCCGAGCGGGTCTTCCAGGTGCGCGACGGCTGGTACGTGGAGATCGAGCAGCCGGTGCTGCGCAACCTCGACGTCATCCTGCGCTGGGACGGCATGCGCCGCCGCGGCAACGTCGCCCCGGGCGCGGCCGTCGACTTCGACGCGGGCGTCTCGCGATGGACCCTCGGCGCCCAGTACGTCATCGAGCGCGGATACCGATTGAAGGCCTCGGCCGAGCACTACTCCTGGTGGGGCATGCGCAGCGGCGCCGACCAGGACTGGGCCTTCCACCTCGGCGCGGTCGCCACGTTCTGATTCGCGCGCGACCTCACCCCCGCTGCCGCGCGCCCCTCTCCATGAATGGTTCACTTCGGGACACATCTCCCGGAATGGCTTGTTTCCAGGCACTTCGCGCCAGTGCAAGCCGTCGCACGTCGCCGGGGTTCGGGCGTTGGCCCTCACCCCGGGCAATAACAAGGGACGCCCCGGACATTGTCCGGGGCTTTGCCGGACCGGAACTCGCTCGACCTTCCGGAAGGTGCAGGCGACGAGCAACAGATTGCAGGGAATCG
>JAUSAZ010000152.1 GCA_030652255.1 Myxococcales bacterium
GGGGGGAGCGATCACATCGTCAAGGACGTCGCCGAGCACAGCATCCTGTACTGGGCCGACCGCCGGAAGCACCGGCGGTGTGAAGACCAGTCCTACGGCTGGGGCTCCAACTCCCAATGGAGAACGGCGCTGCGGCGCGACTACCAGACCCCGACGGGATACAGCTACAACGTCGATGGCGCAGAGTCGCTGAATGAAACGAGCGGGGTGGTCGAGGGGGTCGAGACCGCCACGTGGGTGGAGCTGGTCCGGCATCGCTGCGTGATCCGCGCGGAGCTCACCGCGCCGGACCCCTATCCCTATTGCTATGCCTACGAGGAGGAGAGCTGACGGGAGGGCACCCGTCGAGGCGCGCATGGCGCAGGCGATCGGCGCATTGCCGAGGAGGCGACGGGGCAGAGTCTACGCGACGCGGAAGAGCCAGAGGTGAGCGACGAGCACTGGATGGTCGAAGGGCGGCGGAGTCGGAGAGCCCGACTCAGCCGGTCATCGAGTGGTGGCAGCGGGTGCGGGGGTGAGGCGACGCCAGGAGAACATCGGCTGATCGAGAATCCGCCAGAGGGCGACGGCCTTGTTGCCCTTCGCCCAGACACCACGGCTGTGGACGGCGAGCACGGACCCACTCTGCGGGTCGAGCACGGGTGAGCCCGACGCCCCGGCGATCGTCGACGCGTCGTGTCCACAGAACCCCATCAGGTCGAGTTGAGGGTACAACTCCCCTGGCATAACCCGCTTGGTGCCCATCACGCCACGAAACACTCGCTCAACGAGGCCCGTCGGGGTCGCGGCGTCCCGGTCGGCGATCGGATGGCCGATGACGCAGATCGTGTGGGTTGACCCTGGCGCAGAGTCCGCCTCCCAGAACGTCAGGGGTACAATCGTCCCGGACCTGGGCGTCGGTGCGATGCGCACGAGCGCTACGTCGTCGGTGGGATGCACCGCAACTACCGCGACGACGGGGGTCTGCGTCGGACCGCTTCCCCCGTCCTCAGCGGTCCAGTTGACGGAGACGCGGTGCTGCTCGCCGATCTCCCAGGCATGGCCATCGCGCGAGGACGCGAAGATCGAGACGACGTGCCGATTGGTCATGACGAGGTCGGGGGCGACCAGGAAGCCCGTAGCGATTGGCAGCGGCGAGACCTCTCCGAGTTCGAAGCGGCCCACGGCGGCGGCCGCCCGTTCGATGGCATCTCGCGTCACCAGAAGCTCACCCCACGGGGCCGGGGGGGTCTCCATGAGCCCGTTGCGTACCCGAAGGGCCGGCCGGTCGCGGAGCGCGCGCAACAGCACCAGCCCGACGCGCTCGTCTTCGCTCTGTGGAGACGCCCATCCGGCGACGCCGACGACGCCCAGGCGGCCGAGAGCAGCATCGAGGCAGCGCCGGGCATCGACCGCGAGGCGCGCTCGCTCGGCCTCGAACTCCCGCGCGGCGGTCGGCTGCAGCGCGACCGGGCGCTCTCGGGCCGCGGAGGCCCGGAGCACCGTGGAGAGCCGCGCGCGGAGCGAGGGGCCCTCGCCGAGAGCATCAAGGGATGAAGCGCCCCCGTCGGTCATGGGGAGCCGCCTGATGCAGGGCGGGGATTGCCGGCCGTGGCGCGGACGCAGGGCGCAGGCACGCCGTCGCGTGGGTCCGTGAGGGCGCAGGCACGGCCCAGCAGGTGATCGAGGTCGAGGTTCCAGGTGCGAATGGCGTCATCGTCCACGGCGGTGACGGTGTGCCCGTCGGGCGCCGGGCGGACAATCAGATGCCTGTCGTCTGGGTCGGAGTTGTGAAGTGGCGCCTGAAGTGTGCCAACGCGGTGGCCGTCGAGGCTCGACCAGAGCACGACGCCTACGCCCGCCCGGGGCTCGTAGACCACCTCGCCGTCGGGGGAGAATCGCATCTCATTGATGTGGGAGCCGACGCTCCACCGCTTAACGATCGACGGCGACAGGTCGAAGCGTCCCAAAACCACCGCTCCCACTTCATTGGAGGCCACGAAATGGCGGCTCTCCGTCGAAGCACAGAGGTCCTCAATGTGAGCCAGTCTTGTGTCGAGCGACCGCACATACTGAGGTGTCACTAGGACCACACTTCCTTCACACGTGGCAATCCAGACGCCATCCTCAGCAGGGGCGACCGCCACTGTGCATGGGCTCAGGTAGAGCCGTCGTCCATCGAGCGACCGCACCTCACGTCGGTACGCGGTTCGTCCGTCGGGCAGCGTAACCGCGTCGCCATCTCTGGCTGCAGCCACGACGACCCCTGGGAGTACCGACGACACGACCTCCTCGGCGTTGTGGTGGCAGTCCGTGGAATCCGAAGCGACCCGGGTGTCGACAGGTACCGATCGGGGGATTGGGTCTGCGGTACTGATCCCGCGCCGCAGCACGGTGACACGCGAACGATCCTCGCCCACGACGAATGCATCTCCGCTCGCGGCGCAACCCACAAGGGGTAGGAACGAAACCCGTGTGTCCGAGCAGTGACCGATGCCGAGACGCTCCAGCCACGGCGAGACGTACAGGTTCGCATTGTCGTCCTGGTCGAGACGTACGCCGAGGAGTTCGACGCCGCCCTGTGCGAATCGGTCATACCGCTCACCTGGTTCGACCGCCGGGGGAGAACCGCTGATCGGCCAACGGACGAACGCTGTGTGCAAGGAGTCGAACGCGACCACGCCGCGGGCGTCGGCGTCGAAGCGCGGGGAGCCGGTCGCCCATACGCCCGCGGCGCTCGAGGCCGCGAGGCGGTCGTGAAGAGCGACGTGGGTGCCTGTCTCCGTGTCCCAGAACACGAGGGAGTTCGGGCGACCGACGTCGCTGCCAATCACGGCGAGGTGCCCGTCCGGGCTGATCGCGACGGCGTCCCGGGCGCTCCCCTCGGGCGAAGGTCGGCACGGCAGGTAGCCCACGAACCGGCAGGCCGTGTCGGGAGAAGGTTGGCATGGCGGGCGGCCTACAAATAAGCAGGCTCCGTCGGGCCCCTGAGCGACGACGCGGGCGCCATCGCGGGAGGCTGCGATCGAGACCGCGGGGCCGCGGTGAACCATCGGCGCCCCGTCGACCGCGAGGGTTCGCGCGTCCCAGCGCAGAACATGGCCGTCGAGACCAGCCGAGAAGAGGAATCTGCCATCCGCCGTCGCCACCATCGAGGTGATGACACTGTGACTGGTGGGTACATCACGGGAAATGCCGCTCTCGGGATCGATCACCCGCAGCGAGCCACCTTCAAGCGCGACGACCGCTCGCGCGGGAGCCGTGAGCCAGGCGATTCCATGCTCAAGCAGCGGGCTCAGGGTGGCGTTCTCGTTGCTTTCAGAACAGTTGTTGATCAAGGCTGTCTGGCCGACATGGAGGCCCCCACCGGGCGGCGTCGGAACGCACCATGGGCGGTCGTCCATCTGGCTGATGCGAGTGGCGCGTCGCACGTCCCAAAGTTCGGTGACCATGCGTCGCTGGGTGGCATCGGTGCCGCGCAGGATGAGCCAACGCCCGTCACGAGAAAACCGGGCGACCAGCGGCACCAGATTGGGTCCGATGGGAAGGGCCTGGGCGGAGGAGTGCTGTTCGATGGCGCGAAGCAGGATCTCGCGGCGATCCCACAGCGTCAGACTGCTCTCGGTGTCTGTAGCGACCTGGATCGCGGTGGCCAGGGCCTCCCCGCGAGCGAACGGCCGTCCCAGTAGCCGCTTCGCGCCCAGGTCCGAGCGCATCGCGTTATCGCGCTCACGGCTGGCAGCTTTCACAGCCGCATCCTGCGAACGCGCAAGCTCCCGCGTACGCTGCAATCGGTTGTACGTGTTGGTCGCAGCCAGGGTCACGACTCCCAGGACGAGGACAACGCCTGCGGCGAGGTTCCATCTCCGCCAGTATCGGGACGCCGCAACGAATTCTCGGACGCCCTCCATGTCATGCGGGCGCGCCTGCATGAATCGGATCGCGTTCTTCAGCAGCTCCTTCTGGAGGAGTTCTCCCCTTGCGGCGTCGCTCCACCACTGCGGGTGCGCCACCCTCGCCTTGCGCCACCTCTCCTGCGCCGCCTCGCACTGCTGGAGGCATAGACGAAACTCCCGCTCGCTCCGACGGATCTCCTCGAACAGCGGCCATCGAAAGATCAGCGAGTCGTGGATGAGCTCGATCGTCTCCAGTCCGGCCTCCGTCGACGACACGACAACCCGTCCCTCGATCAGTCGCTGGAGCGCCCTCTGGTACACGGGTGTCCCTGGAAGCGACCCGCGCTCGACCCGGCGGCCCTTGTCCTGCACGCCGCGCGTCCCATCCGCGAACTCCACGAGCGAGGCAAGGAGTGCCCTCGCCGCGCGCTGCCCCTCCAGATCGAGTCCCCGCATCGCCTCGCTCGCGAAGTCGTCGAAGCTCTTCTGGATGCCACCGAACGGGGCATCCAGAACATTGTCGGTTGAAGCCTGCCACAGCCTAAAGAGCGACAGTTCGATGAGCGGGAGCGCCGAGACCCTGCAGCCGTCGTCGCGCCCTGGCGTCGCGGGGAAGGTCTGCATCGCGTCGAGCACGATCTCGTTGACCCGCTCGGCTGAGATCGTGAGCCCCACGAGCTTCGCGGGCTCCTCGATAATCTGCTTGAGGCTCTCGCGATCGAGCACCCCTGGGATCGCCACGCGGCGGTGCTCGAAGCGGTCGAGAAGCGCCGGGAAGACGTCCTGCAGGCGGCCCTCGAAGCCCTGACGGAACGCGATCACCACCGTCATCCGCAGGTCGGGCCCGATCTGCCCGACCAGGTCGATCAGTTCGCCGAAGAAGACATCGCGGTCGGCCTCCTCGGCGGCCGTGCGGCTCACCAGCAGCTCCTCGATCTGGTCGATGATCCAGACGCCTCGCTGTCCCGGCGGGGTGGTCGCAAGCGCCCGCTCGAAGGTCTGCGCCAGCTTCTCCCCGGGCGCCGATCGCGGGAGCTTCGACCCCTCCAGAGCATGATCGAGGACCGTGCGCGGAGCGGCGCCGGGACGCATCGAGAGCACCCACGAGATGCGCTGCTTGGACTCTTGCAGGGATGGGAGGAGCGCAGCGTTCAGCAGCGAGCTCTTGCCGCTCCCGGACGGCCCTGTCAGTACCACCAGGGGGTCACCCCGCAGGACGCGCGCGGAGAGATCGTCGACGACCTGCCGCCGACCGAACCAGAACTCCCGGTCGGCGGTGACGAACGAAGCGAGGCCGCGGTAGGGACACTCCCGCGTCATCGTGAGGCTCGGATCCAGAGACGCGATCTTCTCTGCGGCGATCGCCGTTACGACCAAGGTGACCCCGGGGTCGCCGGGCTCGGGCTCCACCAGGTCGCGAGTGACCATCACCCCGATGACCCGCCGCGTGGCCTGGTCGTAGACGGGGGCACCGCTGAAGCCTCCGCGTACTCCCGAGGTTCTGTCCCTGAGTTGGATCCGGCCGTCGGCGAGCGCCCCGTCGACCTCGCCGTTCGCCCATCGAGGGCCCTGCGCGGGATGGGCGAACGACCGCCACTGGTGGCCGTCGCAGGTCTTGTGTGTACCGAGCAGCAGCGTCGGGCGTCCCGGCACCGCGACGGTCTCCAGGAGCGCAAGGTCGAATCCGGTGTCGACGGCCAAGAGTTTCGCGCGGGCCCCGTCGGGCCCCCCGGCCAACCGCACCTCATCGCCCACGGCTGTCGCGCCCGCCTGGGCGACGACGTGGGCGGCCGTCACGACGCGCCCTGGCGACACGAAGAACCCCGTGCCAACGATCGTCCCCGCCGGATCGAAAACCGGGGTGACTGCACCGCGGATCAGCTCGCTCTCGTCCCCCATCTTCCCATCTCCCCATCCCCTAAAAATCGGTGCGAAGCTACCACCGCTCGATCGTGCCTACGCAAGAAGAGAATGCGGTCTGATCACGGATCGAATAGCGTCACGGGCTCGTATGGGTGGAGCGCACAGCATGGACGGTCGGGTGCAGGGGCGAATCATCGGGATAATGATCGTCGCTTTCGTGGCGACCTTCACGGCGTGGATACCTCTCGGACGTGCACAAGACGCCGCGGTCGCGGTCGACGCCTCGCTCCCGCTTGACCCGCCGCTCGCGACACTCGCGGAGCTACTCGACCTCGCAAACGTCCGACACCCCGTGCCGGCCGCAGTCCAGTTCCGATCACAGCCCGCCGAGTCGGGTCCGCCCGGGCGGATCGGTGATCGCATCGTGTGGGTCGACCCGAGCGGCCGTCGCCCGTCGGAGGTCCGCTGCGGACGGTGCTGGTCACCGCTGCCCGGGCCCGGCGAGGAGATCTTCTTCGCCACTGCCGACGGCGTGTACTCCGTCGATCCGACGATGTCCGCGTCGCCCACCCGTCGGGTTCCGACGTCGCCACGCGAGCCATTCGAGATGCTGATCAGCTACGATCCCGACAGCCGTCGCGTGCTCGCCACGCGGCGCCGCACCAGAGCGACCGCGTCGCTCTGGTGGATTTCCCTCGACGATGGGCGCGTCTTCCCCGACCGTCGGCTTCCCGTCGCGCTCGTATCGTTGGCGTACCAGACGCGCCGCAACAACCTCGCAGTCGGCGAGGGCGTGATCCTCGACGCGCGCGCCCTGGCTGCGCAGCCCTCGCAGATCTTCGCGGAGTCGTTTCCCCCGTCACCCTCCTCGCGTCGGCGCTGCCGACAGGTTGCCGGCGTCAACCTGGCCGCGCCACCCTCGAACGCCGCGATTGCACCTCGCAGGCCAGACGGCATCAACCGCTTCGATCCCATATGGGCTCGGTCGCCGTGCGCAATCGTCTTTCTGGCCGCTGGTCCGTGATGGGAGGATCGGATTGATAGCTCGTCGGCTGCTGCCACTACTCACCCTACTTGCCTATCTGCTTGCGCCGCGCGCGGCCGACGCGGCCCCGTCGCTCGATGAGCCGTTCGGCTTCTACATCTCGGCGTTCTTCCCCGAGCTCGGGGACCTGAGCCTGCCCTCGGCCCCCGATGAGCGCCGACTCTTCGATGTCGCCGCCGCGGCCCGCGATGGCCGCGCCTCGGAAGCCCGTACCGCGCTTGACGCGCTCTCCGCAGCCCCCAATCCACGCGTCCGTGCGATGGCCCTGGTGTTCTCGCAGCAGCTTGCGCGCCTACGCCTGGAGTTCCCTGGAGGCGGCACGTCCGTACGAGGGGAAGTGGGCCTCGAGAACAACGATCGCCTCGCCCGTGCGATGCTCTCACCCATCCCGTTCGGGACACTGCTCCCCGGACAGCAGGCTGCGATCGAGCAGTTCGCCGCACTCGCGTACTTCTCCGAAATGGCGTCGTTTTGCGGGCAGGTGCGCCGCTTCCAGCGCGGCAACCAGCTCTGGCTCCTCCAGCACGGGGCGCCGTTCCCCAACGCCGTGACCCTCGACCGCTGCCAGAACGGCCTCGACTCCCTGGTGGCCCGTAACCCGACCATCCCTGTGCTCCTTGCGGCACGGCACCTCCTCGTGGCCCGCGCGGGAGGAGGCATCCCGGAGCTCGATGCCTCTTCGCGGAATGCGCTCGACCAGCTTCTCTCGACCACCGCATGGTCGCAGGCACCTTGCGTGCGACCGCTCGTGTCGATGCTCCGCGGCGACCTGGTAGGGCTCCCCCTCGGCGACGCCGAGACCCTCGGCTACGACCCCTGGCTCGAGTTCAGCGTGCGCGACCTGGTGCGCGCCAACGCGCCTCCGAACCCCTTCACCCACGGCCCGACGGACGTCAGCCTTCGAGAGGCCCGTGCCCGGTACGACGACGCTACCCGCATGCTCGCAGACAGCCCTGCCTGCGACCGCGTCCTCGGACCGCACCTCGCGCTCCGGCGCGCCCACCTCAGCCGGGTCGAGGGGCGCCCCGAGGCGGAGGTGCTGCGTGCCTACGACGCCGCCGTGGCCGCCGCCGCGCACGCCTCCCGACTGGCGCAGCTCGCGCTGGGATCCCGGGCGATCCTCGCTGGCGACGGAGACGCGCTCCGGCGGTCAATCGATTCGCTCACGGCGCGAGGCGACCGAGGGGGAACACTAGCGCTCGTCGAGGCGGCGACGGGTCTCTCGCTCCGACGCCTCGTCCGTGACAACGACCTCGCCCGCGCCCTGCCAATCCTCGACGCGCTGACCACGTCTCTGCCCTCCACCGGCCTCGTCCAGTCGGCGCTCGACGTCCGACGGGTACAGAGTGACGCACAGATGGCCCTCGGCCGCACCGACCTCGCGATCGCGACGTTTCGCGAGACGATCGCGCTCCAACGGGCGTCTCTCCGCCGCCTCGATGAGCTGGCGCGCACAACGTCGAGCCAGACTGCGCTCGTAATGATCGCCACCGCGGGCCACGACCTCGCACTCCTCTACCGAGACCAGTTTCGCCTGATGCTGGCGCTAGCCACCGCGGAGAACATCCGGCTCTGGCTCGACACGGTCGAGGACAACCTGCCGCAGATCTCCGTCGACCTCGGGGGTCACAACATGGGCGAGTTGGCTGGCGAGATCGAGCGGCAGATCAGCCATCAGCACCTCCGCGCCCGAATCGCGCTCGCGCTGCTAGAGTCGCCCAACTGCTCCGCGCGTCAGCAGGCGCTGCGGCAACTCGGCGCGTCGGCGGGCCTCGACGAGCCGCCGTCATCGCTCTCCATAGGGGCGCCCACCCTCCAGGCATGGCTCGATGTCGAGTCCGCGCAGTGCGACCCGGGCGAGCGCCGCTCCCTCGTCCAGCGATACGCGTCGGCCGATCCCACCGCTGGTCTCCGCGAAGCGCTCGGTCGCGCGTCGCAGCGCCCGTCGCAGATGCAGAACAACGTCG
Source organism: Myxococcales bacterium (assembly GCA_030652255.1). Lineage (GTDB taxonomy): Bacteria > Myxococcota_A > Polyangia > Polyangiales > SCUS01. The sequence continues at coordinate 8,751 of JAUSAZ010000152.1, forward strand.
TGATGGCGCAGATGGACGCCTTCGTCCAGCACGTCGAGCTGGCCTTGCGGGCCGGCGCCTTCGGCTCCGTTCTCCGCTGGCTCGACGCCGTGGACGCCTCGCTCGTCGGATCACCCGTCGCGGCGTGGTCGCATGCGATGATGCGTCTCGAGCGGGCGCGCGCCCTGATCGGCGCGGGGAGAGCCTCCGAGGCGGTTCAGCCGCTGCGCTCCCTGGTCATCGGGACTCGCACCTCGAACGCAGCCGACGACACGCTCCGGCAGCGCGCGCTGTTCGCACTGGTCGAGGCGACCTTCCTCTCGGGGGACCAGCGCCGTGCCTTCGAGGCGCGCGAGCTGCTCGCTGCCGAGACCCGGGCCGCGCGCTTCATGCGCGGCGGAACCCGCTCGACAGGCGAGGCGGACTTTGAGCTCGCGGCGCTCGAGCGTCGTATCGCGCTGGGAGAGTCCCTCTCGACCGCAGATCTGGCCCGTCGGGTCGGGCTGCGACGCAGCGCAGACGCCTCGAACGAGCCCACCGAGCGCCCATCGCCCGACTCCCTCCGCCGCAGCCTGGAGACGCTGCCCGCGAACACTACCGTGCTTACATGGTTCGTCGGGGAGCGCGGACTGTACGCCTGGATCCTTGGACCGGGCTCCTCAATGCGTGGCGTCCGCGTAAGCACCGACCTCCTGGGGACGCGTGGGGAGGTCGCGGGCTTTCTGCGTGACGTAGCGGCGGCGGTCGACGGGTGGCGCTCGTCGTCGGCTCGGCTCGCGGCGCGGCTGCGTCCTGTGCTCGGCGCGATCGATCGTAGGGCCACCACGGTGGTGATCTCTCCTCCGCCCCCCACGTCCTCAGCGGGGTGGACCAACGTGGACGCCCTCCTCGCGAGAGACCTGAGCGAGGTGCCATTCGAGGTACTGCTCCCCCGCGGTCGGCCCGGCGCCCCGGGGGTGCCGACGGTGGTCTATGTGGCCGGACTCACCGACGCAGCCTCCGACGCGGCTCCTGACGCTCGACGCGGCGCCCTCGTAATGGGAGCCAACGGCGCGACACTCAGGAGCGCCGAATCCGAGGCAGGTTCCGTCGCGGCGGCCCTCCGGACGCGCGCCCTCGTCGGCGTCGAAGCGACGCGCGACGCCTGGCTCCAGGCGGCCGACCGCGCCGCGTGCATCCACATCGCGGCCCACGGCGAGCTGACACCCGTGAACCCTCTGCGTTCGCAGATCCTGCTCGGAGGCGACACGCGCCTGGAGGGCTGGCAGATCGCTCGACACGTCCACGGCGCCGACCTCGTGGTGTTCAGCTCGTGCAACTCCAGCCAGGTCTCCCCGCTGGGTGCGACCACGAGCCTTGCGTCCGTCGCGCACGACGGCGGTGCTCGCTGGGTCATCGCCAGCCGCTGGGACGCTCGCGACGACGTCTTCAGCCGGGTGATGGCTGCCCTCTACCCAGCGTTGGCGACCGGCGCGGACGTGCGCATGGCGCTCGACGCTGCCCGACGCTCAGTGGCTGCGCAGGACCCCTCGACGGCGCCCTATCTCGCTGCGGTGACGCTCTCGGTGCGCTCGTTGGCGGACCTCAGTCGCGCGCCGCTCCGCTGTGTCGCCCGAGCCCCCTGACTACCGCTCACCCCACCGCCGCCCGCGCCCCCTCCACATCCACCAGCGCCTCCACCAGCAGGTCCCCTTCCATCTCCGCCGTCAGGCACGGCTGGAACTTCGACACCCGCTGCGCCGCCCGCATCCCCAGCGCCGCCGCGCGTGCGTCCGCTTCGTTCGGCCTCCCCTCCGCCCGCAGCTTCGCCAGCGCCATCCGCACGCCCGCCTCGCTCGCGCCGGCGCCCTCCCGCAGCGTCACCCCGAGGTCGTCCGCCGCCACGCTCTTCCCCAGCATCCCCTCCAGCACCCGCCCCAGCAGCTGGTTCGCCGCGCCACCTGCGAAGGTCCACCAGCGCAGCCCGCCCGGCGCTTCCACCAGGCACGTGCCCTCTCTCGCTAGAAACTCGTGCTCCGCGCGCTGCTCCGCGATCACGCCCTTCGCCCGCTTCGACCACCACGGGTCCACGTCCTCGCTGGTCAGCACTTCGCGAATGGCCTCGCACAGCACCCTCCCCCGCACCCTCGGCGAGCCCGTCCAGCGCGCCATCTTCGCGTCCTCGACCGGGCGCACGTGCAGCAGCGCCTTCGGCCACTCCACCGAGGTCACCCTCCACGCCCTTCCCCCCAGCACGAAGGCCGCCGGTCCCTTCGGGCGAGCGTCGGGCCCCGCCTCCTCCCCATCCTCCTTCTGCAGCGCGATGAAGGTCGCATCGACCTGCCCGACCTCCTGCCCCGCCCACATCACCGTCAGCACCCGCGGCGCATCGAACACTGCATACAGCGACTCGAAGTTCCTCCGCCCGTAGCGCTTCTCTCCATCGGGACCGAGCGAGAGCAGCCCCCCGTCCCGATGCAGGATCCCCTTCGAGAGCATGTGCTCCACCAGCGTCTTCACGTCGCCCGGCCCGAAGCCCGCGAAGGGCGCCGCGCCCGACACCCACGCCCACGCGTCACTCTCCGGCAGCCCCCCGAGTTGCAGCGACAGCGCCATCAGCTGGTGCGCTAGGAGGTGCGCCGCCTTCCTCGGCGGACGCACCGGCTCGACGTACCCGCGGCGGTGCAGTCGCATCAGCGCCGCCGCGTGCACCGTCGTCTCGGGCTCGGTGCACAGGAAGGTGCAGTTCGCCCGCGCGCCCGCTCTCCGCCCGGTGCGCCCCATGCGCTGGAGGAAGGACGCCACCGTCCCCGGCGCGTCGAGCTGCAGCACCCGGTCGAGGTCGCCCACGTCGATGCCGAGCTCCAGCGTGCTGGTCGCCACGATCACGCAGTTGCGCGCCTCGGAGAAGGCCCGCTCGGCCTGCGCCCGCGCGTCCGGCGAGAGCGACGAGTGCGACACGAACACCG
>JAUSAZ010000155.1 GCA_030652255.1 Myxococcales bacterium
CGCCGGGGGCGACGACTACCCGAAGCTCAACGACGTCATCGCGGTGACCATCTGCGACTTCCTGCTGTGGCCCGACGCGCCGGGGACGCCGGTGGTGCCGCTGGTGAGCCACTGGCGGATGCAGGAGCAGCACGGCGGGCGCGTGGGGCTCTCGCAGGTGCAGTACGTGTTCGTCGAGCTGCCGAAGTACCCGCTCGACCGCCTGCCATCGGGGTCGGTGGAGGAGTGGGCGTACGTGTTCCGGATGGGGTCGAAGCTCGACGTGGTGCCCGAGGCGCTGCACGACGCGGCGACGCGCAAGGCGCTGGAGGCGGCCCGCTCGGCGCGCTTCACCGCCGCCGAGTGGGAGACCTACGACCGCGCCAAGGTGGCCGAGCAGGACGCCCGCGGGGCGCTGCAGTTCGCGGAGGCGCGGGGCGAGGCGCGGGGCGAGGCGCGGGGGAAGGCCGAGGGGCTGCGCGCGGCGATCGGCTCGGTGTGCGGGCTGCTGGGCATCGCGCTCGACGACGCGCGGCGGGCGGAGCTCGCGGCGATGTCCGCCGAGGCGCTGGAGGCGTTGCTGGCGGGCCTCACGCGCGACCGGGCGTGGCCGGGGTGATCGGTCGTCCACCTCGCGTTGCGCTGACGACGTAGTTGTTTGCAAGCCCATCAAGGACAGCGATCGCCGGTCGGGGTCGACCGTCCCGCCTCGGGGAGTGATCGTCGCTCATGGAATCGGGGTGAAGCGGGTGCGGGCGTTGGAGACCATGACGCAGGAGTTCCGCGAGGCGCAGGGGCCGAAGGCCCGGGTGCCGTCGGGGCTCTCGATGCCGACGGTGCTGGCCACCACGCCGGACATCGCGCCGTAGGCGAAGTCGATGACGCCGCTGCCCTCGTGGAGGATGACCTCGTAGTTGAGGGAGTTGGAGTTGTTGTAGTAGCGAGAGCCCGCCCACTGGACCACCCAGCGCCGGGAGGGCGCCGTGCCGACGGTGGCGACGCACACCCCGGTCGAGCTCAGGAGCTGGTCGGCCCACTGCGGTGCGAGCACGCTGTTGGGGAGCGACGTGCTGGGGATGAGCCCGCTGAGGGTGGACAACCCCGTAGTGGTGCCGAGCTGGGCGTTGCCGTTGGAGCTGATGTGGACCCGCGCGCCGCTGGCGATCGGGGCGCCCCACCAGCGCGTGGCGAAGGGCAGCGTCACCATCGCCGTAGCGTCGTCGGCGGACTGGAGCAGGCGCACCGAGCCGGGCGCGCTGCATGCGTCGACGTAGGGGACCGTCGCCGCGGTGAGGGACGAGTCTACGGCGTAGTTGGGGCCGCCGCCGCACGCGCCCGCGATGCACCACTGCCCGCCGATGCAGGTGCGGCCGCAGGCGCCGCAGTGGGAGGGGTTGCTGTTGAGGTCGACGCACGCGCCGGTGCACGCGGACTGGCCCGACGGGCACGCGAGGCCGCACACGCCGGCATTGCAGCTCTCGCCCGCGGCGCAGGCGCGCCCGCACGTGCCGCAGTGGGCCGCGCTGGTCTGCACGTCGGTGCACGCCCCGGAGCACATGGTGTCGATGGGCCGGCACGGCAGCGTCGGGCCGGTGATGGTCGCGTCGCAGTAGCCGACGGTCTCCACGCCGTCGGCGCGAAACTGCGACGAGCCCTCGTGGTGGAAGTACCACCGTCGCCAGAGGGGCGAGACCGTGAAGGAGCACATGTCCGAGAGGGCCGTGAAGGTGGCGAGGGCGCTCACGGTCGCTTCGGGCACGCGCATGCGGGCGATGGCCGTCGGGCTCTGCACGTAGTCGACGTAGAGCGCCCCGCCGTAGAACTCCGCCACGCCCCAGATCGCCCAGTTCTCGCACGCGGCGCGGGGGGTGGGCATGGCCACGGCCCCGAGGTCGATGACGGCGCCGCTGGGCAGGCTGACGTGCCACGCGCGGCCGCCGCCCATGAGGATGATGCGCTCGTAGCCCGAGAAGATCCCGACGCTCCCAGTGGCGGGCAGGGGGATGGGCTGCGACAGGTTGATCAGCCCGGCGGTGAGCCCGCCCGTCGTGGGGTTGAGCTCCATCAGCGAGGTGATCGTCCCACCCATGTTGGTGACCGGGGTCGAGCCGATGGCGAGGGTGTAGAGCGTCCCGGTGGCGAGGTCGCTCACCAAACCATCGTAGATGCGTCCAAGGGACTCACCCGCAAGGGTCTGGAGGTCGAAGCGCCCGGTGCTGTTGTCTCCGGAGTAGAAGAGCCGCGCACCCGAGACCGCGATGCCGCCGCGGTCGTCGCCGGTCACAGCGAGGTGGTCGACGGTGCTGCAGCGGTTCGTCGAGAGCCCCACCTGGAACGACGCCCCAGGGATGACGCCCCCCACGCACCGTCCGGCCACGCAGCGGGCCGTGGCGGCGCAAGCGCGACCGCACATTCCGCAGTGGGTGACGTCGGTCTGGAAGTCCACGCACGCACCACCGCAGAGTGTGGTCGGGGCGGCGCACCCGAGCGCGCAGTCGCCGGCCACGCAAGACTGCCCGGTGGCGCAGGTGCGGCCGCAGCCCCCGCAGTGGGCCGCGCTGGTCTGGGTGTTGACGCAGGGTCCGGCGCCGCACTCGCTGAGGGGCGCAGCGCAGCGCGGACCCGCGTCGACCAGCGGAGTGTCGACATCCTCGGGACCGACGACATCGACTGGCGCGCCCAGGTCTTCGCCCCCGACAGGAACATCGATCAAACCACCGATATCGGGTGGATCAATCATCCCGACATCGTCGGCCATGCCGGTGTCGGTGGCGATGACCCCCGCGTCAGGATCACTCGCGTCCTTGTCCACGGTATCGACGGGCAGGACAGTGTCCTTTACGACCACCACATCGTCCGCGTCACCCACCACCACGGACTCGTCACCGTGGGCATCCAGTGTGGCGTCTGCGACGGAGCCCGTGTCCATGGACGCGTCCGGCACCGCCGAGTCCTCGCCCCCTGTCAGCGCGATGCTCACGAAGGGCCGCACCGTCCCCTGCGCGCGGCTCGCCGGCTCGCAGCGCCCGCCTATCCCGCAGCGCTCGTCGCTCGCGCAGGGCACGCCCACACACGCCGACGCCAGCAGCAGCGGCACCTCCTCGGTGCGCCCGCGCGTGAAGCGCACCACCGCCCGCTGGGCCACCACCGCCGTCTCCGCGGTGCACCCGTTGGGATCGCCGCAGCCCAGCACCTCGATCCACACCGGCGTGCCGTCGTCGTCGTCGCCCGCGATCACGCCCACGTAGAGCGGCAGCGCCCGTCGCCCGTCGCCCGCGCCCAGCGCCGTCGTCCGCGCGCTGCGCAGCGGCCCCGTCGCCCCGCCGCGCCGCACCGTGAGCACCACCGACTGCACCGTCTGGCCGGCGCCCCACGCCACCTCGGAGTCGACGCGCACCACCAGCTCGGTGCGCGGCTGCTCGCAGCCCGCCGCGAGCACCAGCGCCGCCCACCCCAACGCGCCCGCCGCCCGCACCATGCGGCCGACGCTACCAGATCGTCGCCCGGTCGGACCGGCGGTTGTCTGCCGTCGTGCGGTGGCGTAGGTCTGCGGTCATGCGCGCCGTGTTCGCCGACCTCAAGACGAACTTCGTGTTCAAGAAGGTGTTCGGCGTCGAGGAGCACAAGGACATCCTCATCGCGCTGCTCAACGCGCTGCTGTCGCTGTCGGGCGAGCGCGCCATCGCGGAGGTGACCTTCCTGCGCGAGGAGGAGCGCCCTCGCGTCG
>JAUSAZ010000156.1 GCA_030652255.1 Myxococcales bacterium
ACCCGCCCCCGACCGCACCGGCGAGCACGCGCACGGTGGCCTTCCGCCACAAGCCGATCCCGATCAACATCGCCGGGAGTGATCCGAGAGGGGGTCACTTCTCAAGAGCGGAGGTGGATCAATTCTGCCGAGCGCTGAAGCAGCACCCGCTCCTGCGCCAGTGTTCGAAGCACGTCCCGCGGGCTCCAGGGACTGCCCTCCCGGATCGCGATCGGGAGATGGTCCATCAGCACGCGCTGGGTGCCGTAGCGCTGCACGTTGCGCTATACGTGCTCGTACGTGGCGAAGCCCGCCGGGTGCGTGATCCCCAACAGGATCTTGCCCCTTCGCGCGAGCGTCGAGGCCACCGTCGCGTCGGTCCACAACCGCCCCTCGGGGTCCAGCGGTTGATACAGCACCCGCAAGAGCTGCTCCGCTTCACACACGACGTAGAACTCCCGCTCGCAGCGCGCCCGCGCCCGCTCCAGCTTCGCCCGCGCCAGGCGGGCCTGCCGGCGGGCGTCGCCGTGCAGCTTCGCCAGCGCCTTGTCGGCACTCCCGACCTGCCGCGCGAGCGAGGCCTCCTCGCGCGCCAGCGGCCCGAAGAGGTTGTCGGCCCACCAGTCGATCTCGTGCCAGTAGTCGATGACCTGCTGGAGCGAGCGCGCGTCGATAGCTCCCACGAGGTCCGTGCCGAGGTCACTGATGAACAGCACGAGGCCGGTGAAGTCCTTGATCCATCGCAGCCAGTCCTCGGCGCCGCGGCCAGGGCAGCGTCCCACGTCCAGCACCGCGTTGGAGCGCGGCTCGGTGACCACCTTGACCCCCACGCCCTGCAGGAAGACGTCGTCGCCGCAGATCACCCGCAGGGCCTCGGCGACCTGGGCGCGCGCCCGGTCGATGAGCTCGCGCGCCTTGGCCCCGTGGGCCTCGACGTGCTTGTGGAGCGTGCCCACCGAGGGGACGCCGTGGTCGTCGAAGGCCACCGCGAGGATCTCGTGCATCGCGCGGAAGGTGACGTTGTGCTCGGCCATGACGAGCTCCAAGCGCGCGACGATCCGCTCTCCAGCGATCTCAACCGCCCGTCACGACCCGAGTTGAACGATCCCACCTGCTTGGTCGTGTGCGTGGGGTCCAGGCCCATCGCGGACGCCAGCCCCAGGCCGATCGCGTGGATGCCCAGGGCGGTCGAGTGCAGGACGCCGACGACGCCGTTGGCCAGCGAGAGCACCCGCTTGGCGTGAAGGTCCTCCGAGAAGAGGTCCGACACGAAGGCGTGGAGCTGTCGCTGCGCCGCGAGGACTTCGAGCCCGAGGCGCGGCCGAGCCCCGAGGTGCGCCGGGACATCGACGGGAGCATGATGCAGCAGCGAGTCGTGAGGCGGCAGATCCGCGGGACGGTGGAGAACGTCCCGCGCATAACGACCGAGCCGGGGGCGGAGCTGGATGCGAGCAACCGCGCCCTGCTGGTGCCGCTCAAGAACGCGATCGAGAACGCGCGCTGATGGCTGCTCGCGACGCTCGGCGGGCGCCTCGCGCCGAGTGACCACGGGTGGGACCAGGACACGCGGGCGAGGACGCTGACCGCCCTGGTGAGAGCGCCGGGACGGTTGCGCTTCCGGAAAGATCTCGTCGAGGTTGAGGGGGATCTGCCGATACCGCACGCACGGCTCGCGGAGGCGCTCTGCGCGCTCGACGGGCGGCTGCGCTTCGAGGACGAGCAGGCGCTACGAGCGAGGCTCGCCCCGCGGCCCCGCGGGAGTGTCGTGAGGGGACAGGCGCAGCCCGAGGGATGATTGCACTCGCGACACGGGAGGTGTCAGGAGGTCACCTTCCGCACACCCGTTGTGAGCCGATCGTTGGACGACCGAATCATTCAATACTACTAAGTCGTCATGGCGCGCGACACGGCGGTTCTCCCCCCGCTACTCCTCCCTCGACCTCTCCACGAAGCCCTCGAGCGCGAGCGAGCGGTATGTCGGTTGTCGTTCGGCGGCGCGCCGGTCAGCCGCACGGCGGCCTTCAGCCGTTTGGTCTCCCTCGGTCTCCGCGACCTCATCGCCGAGCTCACAGAGCAGGCCGAGGCGGGAGAAGACGGAGCCCAGCAACCCGCGCACGCGCAGGCGGCGTTCATCGCGCCGTCGCCCCCTCGGGGCTCACGGTGGGCCACGGCTCCGGTCTCGACGGGGAGCCCCGACGGGGCCGGTAGAGCAGCGCCCGCCGGATTCATCCGCCTGACGACGATGATCGTCGCGCGCGAACTGGTCGACGAGATCGACGCGACCCGTGCCCTGTTCGACCGCGTCATCCCCGGGAAGGTCGCGAGCCGCGCGGCGCTCGTCCGCGAGGCGCTGGCTCGGGGTGTAGCCGCCCAGGACGCGCAAGAGCGCCTGCTTGAGGAGATGCGTCGCATGGCCGACGAGACGCCGCCGGGCCTGCCGCGCGCGTCGTTCATGATCCCTCGCGACGTGCTGTTCCCGCGGACCGATCGTGCGTCGAAACCGCCCGAGCAGGACGTTGCGCCGAGGCCTGCGACGCGCCGTCGCGCCGCGCAGGCGAGAGGCCGCCGCACGAAGCGAACGACGCCGAAGGGCGCCGACGCCGACGACGGCGAACCACCGCCACTCCGGCCTCCCGCGTTCTGCTCGTCGGGACGGAGGTCGCCGTGACCTTCCTCACCACCGCCGAGGCCGCTGAGTACTGCCGCTTCAGGACGACGGGGGCCATCCGAAAGGCGCTGATGGAGAAGCGCCTCCGCGCTGTGGGTCGTCGCGGCGGTCGGGGCACGCACGTCTTCCTCCGGGAAGACCTCGACCGGTTCATGTGCGGACTGCCGCCGCGTGCTACCCAGGAGGCGGAACGACCGGGTGCGCCTCCTCCAGGAGGCGAAATTGAAGAAGATCGAATGGGTCAATCGGTGGAACTATTGGATCGCGCCGGACCCGGTGAAGCCGGGCGTGTGGCGCAGGAAGGAGGGCGGGTACTTCGTCCGCGGACGCGCCGTCGATCCGCGAACGGGCAAGACCCGGGAGGTGCAGAGGGCCCTCCCGGAGATGGAGAGCGCGGCCGCGTACGGGTGGCTGCAGGAGGAGCTGTCGAAGGTCCGCCGCGGGGGCGACGAGTCGAGTCCACAGCGGATGCGCTGGAGCGCCTTCGCCGTGTCGTGTCTCGAGCGCCGCATCGCGACGCGGAAGATCAAGTCGGCGAAGAACCGGATCGTGTGGGGTAGCGTGCTCAAGACGCACCTCATCCCGGCCTTCGGCGACTACTACGTCGATCAGCTGCGCTTCGCGGATTTCGAGCGCTGGCAGCTCGCGACCGCCGCGAAGATCAACGCGGGGAAGATGGCGCCCACCACGGGCAACAATCACCTGCGGATCCTCCGCACGATCATGAACGACGCGGTGCACGCCTTCCGGCTCGATCGCAACCCGCTCGGCGGGATCGAGCCCTTCGACACGTCCGAGCACGAGGTCTACTCCGACGAGGAGCCCAACGCGCTCACCGTCGGGGAGGTCCGCCCCTTCCTCGTGAAGATGCGCGAGCTCTGCCCGCAGCACTTCGCGATGGTGGCCCTCGGGTTCGCGACGGGTCTGCGCCCGTCGTCGCTCCGCCCCCTGCGCAAGGGCGGCGAGACGCCGGACGTCGTGTGGAAGGACGGCGTGCTGCTGGTGCGCCGCTCGCAGACGGTCGGCGACGAGGTGATGAACACCACCAAGACCGGCCGCAAGCAGCGCCTCGCCCTGCCGGAGGAGCTCGTCGAGATCCTCCGGTGGCACGTGGACACGCTCGCCGAGGGGCCGATGACCGAGTCCGAGCTGCTCTTCCCCAACGAGCAGGGCGGGTTCCGGTCACCGGCGGTGCTCCAGAAGCCCTTCGCCCTGGTCTCCAAGGCGCTGGGCCTGCGGAAGCACATCTCGCCTCGGGCGATGCGCCGCACGTTCCAGGACCTCGCTCGCGCGGCCGAGGTCAAGGACATCGTGACCCGATCGATCTCCGGGCACGCGACCGAGGACATGCAGCAGCACTACTCGACCGTGGCGCCCGACGAGATGCGGAGCGGGCTCGCGAAGGTGATCTCGCTGGGTGGGTTTCGTGAAGCCCACGCGTCGGGGTCGGCATCCCCGAGGGACGATGGCGCGTCCCTGGGTGGGGGGCATGGCGGGGGGCATCCCCGCGATACGAAGACGGCCAGCTGAGCACCCTCGCTCAACTGGCCGTATTACTTAGCTTATTTCGGAGCGGGCGACCGGGATCGAACCGGCGACGTTCAGCTTGGGAAGCTGACATTCTACCGCTGAATTACGCCCGCGGTCCCCATGGGCCTACCGCCAGGGGACGTTGTTGTTGCCACGGTGCTTCGGTGCTTGTCAAGCGTCTCGCCGTTCCGCACCCTGCGCCCAACCAGGAAGCCATGCACATCGATCCTACCGATCCGACCGAGCCCACCGATCCGACCGAGCCCACCCCCGCCATCGAGCCCGTTGAGGGGGCGGACGCGCCCGCGGCCGATGCCACCGATGCCGCCGCCGACGACGTCACCGACGCCCCCGCAGAGCCCGCGGCCGCGGCCGAACCCGCGACCCCGCCGGACCCCGCCCAGGAGCGCGCCATCGCCCTCGACGCCCTCGGCTGGTGCCGCGAGCACCCCTCCGAAGAGACCGCCGTCGAGACCCTCAACGCCGTCTTTACGCTCATCCGTGATCCCGAGGTGCGCCCGGCCTGGATCGCCACCGTGCGCGTCGTCGTCCTCGCCATCGCGCAGGTGCCCGAGCCCACGCCCGCCCTCCACGCGCACATGACCGTGCTCGTCGCCAACCTCCTCGAGCTCAGCACCGACAGCGCCATGGTCGACGAGCTCCTCGCCGCGTGGCTGCGTCACCCGAAGTCCTTCGGCTCGCTGCACACCACCCCGGCGGCCTTCCAGCGCGAGACCTTCGTCCAGCGCCTCGGCGACCTCCTCGGCTGGAACGCCCTCGACCTCCACCGCGACCGCGACGCCCTCCGCCGCTTCGCCGAGTGGGTCAACACCTGGAACCCGCGAAACAAGTTCCGCTCGCGCCGCGCCCTCCAGGCCCTCGCGCGCAACTTCCCCGCCTCCGACGTCTGGTCGCGCATCCACTTCCCCAGCGAAAACGGCCCGCCCCGCGACCGTGACCGCGACCGTGACCGCGACCGGGGCCAGGGCCGTCGCCACGACAACGACCGCCCCGCGGCGAACCCCGCCGCCGCACCCGCAGCCATCGCCGCCGACGGCGCCGAGGCCCCCACCGCCATCGAGGGTGCTCCCGCCGCGGAGGGTGCTCCCGCCGCGGAGGGCGCTGCCACGGGCGATCCCACGAAGCGCAAGCGCCGCCGCCGTCGCCGCCGCAAGGGCGCGAAGCCTGGCGAGCCCGGCGCCGCCGCCGAGGGCGGAGCCGCCGCCGAGGGCGGGGCGGACGACGGCCCCGATGACGGTCCCGACGAGGGCGGCGACGCGCCCGAGGCCGCGACCGAAGGCTGACCGCGGGAGTCCCCACCGATGGCCCTCGAGTATACCGACCATCGTAAAGACCCCGCGGCCTGGGCGCGCTCGCTCGGCATCTCCCACGAGGCCGTGCAGCTCTACCTCGACTCCGAGGTCATCGACCTGCACATCGACTCCTTCCTGTGGACGAGGATGCTCGGGTACGACCTCACCCGTCGGCACACCCCCGGGCTCCTCAACGCCGCCTTCGCGCGCCAGGTCGACCTGCCCCGCCTCCGCGAGGCCCAGGTGTCCGGCGCCACCTGGATCATCACCACCAACCCCGCCCGCAGCTCCGAGGACCGCGCGCACACCTTCGTGCGCAACCTCGCCCGGCTGCGGGCCGAGCTCGCCCGCGCCCCCGACGACGTCGCCGTCGTGCGCAACGCCCGGGAGTACCGGGCCGCCCGCGCGGAGGGAAAGCACGCCGCGTTCATCGGCATCCAAGGCGGCAACGCCCTCGACCACGCGCCCGACGGCAGCGCGCTCGACCTCATCCCCGACGACGTCGTGCTGCGCGTCACCCTGGTGCACCTCTCCACCTCGCTGCTGGGGGTCACCAGCTCGCCGCTCGGCTTCACCGGCGACACGGGGCTCACCGCCCGCGGCCGCGACTACGTGAAGGCCCTCAACGCGAGGAAGATCTTCGTCGACCTCGCGCACATCTCCCGCAAGGGCTTCTTCGACGCGCTCGCGGTGCACGACCGCTCGCAGCCCGCCATCGTCACGCACACCGGCGTCGCGGGGGTCACTCCCCACTGGCGCAACCTCGACGACGAGCAGCTCCGCGCCATCGCCGACCTCGGCGGGACCATCGGCGTGATGTACCAGTCGAGCTTCCTGGGCGATCCGACCTTCGACGGGCGGCTGAGCTCCGTCGTCGCGCACCTCGCCCACATCGTCGACACCGTCGGCGAAGACCACGCCTCCCTCGGCAGCGACTGGGACGGGATGATCGTTCCGCCCGTCGACATGCGCACCTGCCTCGAGCTGCCGAAGCTCGTCGAGGCCATGCTCGCGCGGGGATGGTCCGAGGCGAGGGTGAAGAAGATCCTCGGCGGAAACTTCCTCCGCGTCGTCGAGGCCCTCCGGGGCTGATCGCGCCCCCGCTCCCCCCGCACCAGACCCACCGCCGGCGCTGTGACACGCCCGCGGCGATGCCCTACCGTCCGACGTGATGTCCCCCACTCCGCCGCGCTGGGTCCGCCTCGGGGCCGCGCCCTTCGCCGCCCGCTTCGCCCTCCTGCTCCTCGCCGCCGTCGGACACCTGCTCTTCCTCGGCTCGCTCACCTGGACGGTGCCGTGGACCTTCGCCACGCCCGCGCTCCTCGCCAGCGCCAACCTCACGGCCCTCGCGCTCGCGGCCTTCCGCCCGACGCCCCGCGCCCTCACGGCGGGGCGCGCCCTCGTCGCCGTCGTCGGCCTCACCACCGCGCTCTGCACGGCGATCTACCTCGCGATCGCCCTCGAGGCGGTCTCCTCCGGGCGCCATGACCGGCTGCCGAGCGTGGTCCTCCCCGTGGGCTTCGGCCTCGTGGGCAGCTTGATCGGGTCGACCGTGGCGGTGCCCCTCGCGCTCGCGCTCGATCGCTGGCGCCGCGAACCGACGATCCGCCGCGCGCTCGACGCCTGGGCCACGCTCGCCAGCATCGCCGCCGTCTTCGCCGTCGTCCGCCCCGCCGGGCTCGACGCGACCGTCGCCCGCTGCGCGCTCCAGCCCGGGGCCTCGGCGCACTGTGAGCGCCTCGCGTACGGCCACGCCCTCGCCGCCGCCGACGTCGCCATGGCGGGCCTCGCCGTCGCCCTCGCCGCGGCCCTGTGGGCCTTCGAGCGCCACGCCCGTCGCTGGCTCGACGCCGCGCGCGGGGGCGGCCTCCCGGGCTACCGCCTCGCTCCCATCGAGGGCGTCGACGCGGGGGGCGCGCCGACGTGGGCGCTCACCGAGGCGCCCGCCCTCCACGCCCTGGTCGCCGGATCGACGGACGCCAGCTACCGGGAGAGCGCCACGTCCGTCGCGGTCGCCGTGATCCCCGCCGCGGAGGACGCCTCGTGGCGCGAGGGCGCGATGTTCCTGGTGCTGCTGCTCAGCGCCGTGGCCTTCCTGGGACGCTGGCTGCTCTGATTTCGCGAGGGCACCACCCCCCTCACTGGAACAGGCCCGCGAGGCGCTGCACGTTGAGCAGCTCGGCGACCTCGTCGCGGTCGAGGGTGGCGTCGAGGCGCAGCTCGCTGCCCTCGGCCGTCACCCGCAGGCGGGTGAGCGCGCGCTGGAGCACCGAGAAGTGCACCGCGCCCGTCGCGCTCGCCGCGCGGCCCCCGAGCGTGCCGGAAAACTGGCTGATGGACTCGCGCAGGTCGAGCGCGAAGACCTCCGCGAGACGCGCCGTCGCGGCGGCCTGCGCGGGGGTGTCGTAGCGCCACGTGGAGCGCAGGATCGCGCCGCCGTCGTCGTCCCCGCCCGCATCGCGGGTGGCCCGCAGCGCGAACTCCGCCGACACGGGGATGGGGTTGTTGCGCCCCGGCGCGGAGAGCAGGTTGCGCACCCCGCGCGCCGTGAGCAGCGCGACCAGCCGGGGGCCGCGGCCGGCCTCGTCGACGCGGGGGAGGGCGCTGGCGACGGCGGTCTGCCCGCCGAGCACCGAGAGCAGCGTCGGGAGGCGCCCCGGGGAGGCGAAGACCGCGAGGTCGTCGGCCAGCAGGGCCACGGAGGTGGGCCCGATGTAGCGGTCGACGGTGGTGGTCTCGACGCCGTTGCGCCGCGTCCAGATGGCCCGCGTCGGGCGAGGCAGCGCCCCGGAGTCGGCGCGGGCGAAGTGGTCGCGCAGGGTGCCCGCGTCGGGCGGCAGCGTGCCCGACGGGGTGTTGGCGCGCACGCCCGCCATCTGCTCGACCGAGGCGCGCAGGAAGTCGCGCCGCGCGCGGGTGCGCACGATGGCCATGAGGTCGGGCGGGTTGGCGCGCGTGCCGAAGGGGTTGGCGCTCGCGAGCAGCACCGCGTTGAAGTCCCGGATGGGGTCGATCTCCGTGCCGCCGAGCACCGCCTGCCAGTCGCGGATGCCGTCGAGCAGCGCCCGCACCTGCGCCGCGTGCGGGCCCTCGCGCAGCCGGTCGGTGCGCAGCAGCAGCGTCACCACCGCGCCCGCGGGGATCGCCGACGCCATGGCGCCCGCGGCCTCGGCCATCGTGGGCACCGCCGCCGGGTCGGCGTCCGCCGCGGGCGAGGTGTCCGCCAGCGCGAGCGCGACGTCGTCCGTCGCCCCGGCGTCGTCGATGCGCGCGAGCGCGACGTCGTCCATCGCCCCGGCGTCGGGGCGCTCGGCGATCAGGGCGTGGTCGGGTTCGCGCGCGAGCGAGGGCTCACGCAGGCGGGTCTCGGGCGGATCGGGCAGCGGGGAAGGGGGGACGACCACACGGCGCGGTCGGGCTGCCACACGCGGCGGCGTCGGCGCAGGCGCCGGGGCGGGCGTGGGGGAGGGAGCGGGCGTGGGCGCTGGGGAAGTGGCGGGGGTGGGGGTCTCGAGGCCAAACTCCACCGTGCGGTTGACCACCACGGGCAGGGACGGGAGCCGCACGGTCGGCGCCCGCACGACCAGCACCACGCCGTGGAGGGCGAGCGACGCCGCGAGCGGCCACGCGAGTCTCGGCAGCCATGGGGGTGTGTGCGTCGTTCCGCGTCGGGGCATCGCGTGGGTCGACCCGCAGGCCGCGCGAACCCTATCAGCAAAGCCCCTCCCGCGCCGCCGCATCGTCGATGGTGCGGTTGTCGCAACCAGAGGAATTGGACACGGGCCCCCCGCGCTGTGGTAGCGCACCGTCAGGCCCGCCGCCGGAGTCGCATGCGCAACCCCGCCACCTCTTCATCGATCCGCCGCCTCGTCGTCGCGAGCCTCGCCGTGGCCTCGCTCGCGTCCGCGTCCGGCTGCGACCGCCTCGACAACCTCTGGAGCCGCGCCACCGCGCCCGACTCCGCCGCCGAGCCCCTCGACGCCGCGCTCACGCTCCCGGTCGACCCCAGCCTGCCCCCGCTCGCCGACGACGACGCTGGCGGCTCGGCGCTCGACCCCGACGACGCCGGCGCGCCCGACGACGACGCCGGCGCCGACGCGGGCCCGGTCGACGCGGGGCCCCGCACGATGATCACCGCGCTCGGCTGGCGCACCGGCATCGTCGAGGCGCCGCAGGCCAACGCCCACTGGATCGGCTACGTCCGCGCGGGCGGCCAGATCGCCATCGTGCGCGGCCCCGTGGGCAACGACGGCTGCCCCGCCCGCCGCGACATGCGCGGCGCGGGCTGGTACGAGGTCGAGGGCAGCGGCTTCGTCTGCGTGGGCCCGCTCGCGATGCTCACCAGCACGCTCGGCAACCGGCCCATCACCCGACGCCTCCCGACGCCGCCGGACATCGACGCGTCGATGCCCTTCACCTACGCCCGCAGCACCCGCGCGACGGCGGTGTACCGCTGGCTCCCCACCGAGGAGGAGGAGCGCGCCGTGGAGCCCGAGCGCTTCGCCCCGCGCGCGGCCGCGGGCGACCCCGACGGCGGCGTGGGCGACGCCGCGACGACCACCGTGGCCACGGCCTCGGACGCGGCCGTCCGCAGCCCCGACGCGCAGGTGCGCATCGAAGACCTCGAGGGCCTCGCCGGGACGCCCCTCATGCGCCGCACGCTCCGCGGGATGTACGTCTCGCTCAACCGCGAGGCCCGCGCGCCCGGCGGCACCAGCTTCTGGCACACGCAGTCGGGCGGGTACATCCGCGCCAGCACCCTCTCCACGCTGCGCGGCGACGGGTTCTTCCAGGGGGTGGCCCTCGACGAGCAGCACCACCTGCCCATCGCCGTGGCGCTGAGCTCGGTGACGTCGAGCTACCAGGCCAGCGGGCGCGCGATGTCGGCCATCGGGCGGGTGCCGCGGCTGGCGGTCATCCAGCTGGCCGACGAGCCCCCGGTGACGGTCGGCAACGAGCAGTACTACCACACCGCGGAGGGCTTCTTCCTGCGGTCGCGGCAGGTGCGGGTGATCACCCGGCACGAGCCCCCGGCGGACCTCTCGACGCCCGACGAGAAGTGGATCGACGTGAACCTCGACCACCAGAGCGTGGTGGCCTACGAGGGCGCCCGGCCCGTGTACGTGACCGTGGCGAGCACCGGGCGTCGCAACCGCTCGAACCCCGACGAGAACTACGAGACCATCCAAGGCGCCTTCCGGATTCTCTCGAAGCACGTCGCGACGACCATGGACGGCAACAGCGCCAACGACGGGCCGTACAGCATCGAGGACGTGCCCTGGGTGATGTACTTCGAGGGCTCCTTCGCGCTGCACGGGGCCTTCTGGCACAACGGCTTCGGCGCGATGCACTCGCACGGGTGCGTCAACATGAGCCCGCCCGACGCGCGGTGGTTCTACAACTGGACCGAGCCGCACGTCGCCCCGGGGTGGAACGGCGCGTACGCCAACGTGCAGCACCCGGGCACCCGCGTGTACGTGCACTACGACGAGCAGCCGCTGGGCACCCGCGGCGGGCCCGACCGCGTGCCGCAGCACTGACCCCGTTCGCCGCCTCCTCGCCCCCCCCGCGCCGACGGCGTATCGTCTCAGCCAATGGACCCGAAGCCCCCACAGGCTCTCTCCGCCCCCGGCGCGCAGGCCGATCGCGCCTACGCTCCGGGCCGCGGCGATCGCCGACCCGCAGTGGACGAGCGCCTCGTCGCCCCGGAGGCCCACGCCGAGATCCTCGACGGGCGGGTGTACCGGACCATGGGTTCCAACGAGCCGCACGGCACGCGACATTTCGCGGTGACGATGGTCTTCGCGGGCTGCCTCGCGGACGGCTACGAGGGCGCGGTAGACATGCTCACCCGCGCCGACGAAGAGAGCGACGCGGCGCCGGACGTCTCGGTCTTTCCGACGGGGCCCGACCCGGTCACGGGCGGGCGCAAGCTGGAGGAGATCGCCTTCGAGGTGCTCGACTCCGAGCGCCTGAGCCATGTCACCCACAAGGTCGAGAAGTTCGCCGCGCGCGGTGTCCGTCGGCTGTTCTGTGTGCGCGTGAAGACCGGGGTCGTCTACGAGTGGTCGCACGAGCACCACGACTGGCAGCAGGTGGAGGGCGACATCGTCGACCGCTGCTTCCGGGTGCCCATCCCGGTGCGCGCGCTGGTCGATCGCGTCGCGGCAGACGACACCGTCGCCCGTGCGCTGCTCGCGGCTCGAAACAGCGTCCTCGCCCGCGAGGTCGCCCGTGAGGTCGCCGGCGGCGAGGCCCGCGGCGAGGCCCGCGGCGCACTCGATGGTCGCGCGACGTCGCTGCTCACGGTGCTTGCGGCGCGCTCGATCGCGATCGATGAGACCCACCGGGCCATGGTGTTCGCCGAGACCGACGTCGCGCGCCTCGACGCCTGGATCATCCGGGCTGTCACCGCGACCACCCTCGCCGACGTCTTCAGCTGAGCCTCTCACCTCCCGACGTCAGCATCGCCCCGAGCACGATCCCTCACTTTGCCGGGACGGATCGGCCCGATCTCCGACAAGCTCTCGCAGGACGACCGGGACGGAGCTGAAAGGCCATCGCTACGAAGGACGATTTCTGGGGGTCCGTGGGGCCGCACGTGGGCTGGCTCCACGTGCAGCTCCGTCGCCTCGGCGTGGCGGAGGCCGACGCGCGAGGCGAAGCCTTCACCCGGCGGTGGCCGACCAGCCTGCACGGTCGGCACGTTCGCGGCGCGCAACCGTAACGCCCCGCCCGGCAGCGCCCTTGTGCGCGCGCCGCACTGCCTCCATAACTCCCGCGCGCGGCGGTCCGTCCCGGACCGCGGCTCCTCACACCCCCCGAACGGAGATTCACCCCATGGCCAGGCTCTCGCGTGAGATCGTCATCCTCTCGGCCCGCCGCACGCCCTTCGGCACGCTGTCCGGCGCGCTCAAGACCGTGTCCGCCACCGACCTCGCGGTCAACGCCGCCAAGGCCGCCCTCGTCGACGCCAACGTCTCGGTCGAGGACATCGGGCACGTCATCTTCGGCAACGTCCAGCAGACCAGCGCCGACGCCATCTACCTCGCGCGCCACGTCGGCCTGAAGTCCGGGCTCCCGATCACCACCCCCGCGCTCACCGTCAACCGCCTCTGCGGGTCCGGCTTCCAGGCTGTCATCAACGGCGCCGAGCAGATCCTCCTGGGCGAGACCGAGTGCGTCCTGGTCGGCGGCACCGAGAACATGTCCCAGGCCCCGCACGTCCTCCGCGGCGCCCGCGACGGCTACGCCTTCGGCCGCGCGCCCGCCCTCGAAGACTCCCTCGCCGCGGCGCTCACCGACTCCTACTGCAACACCCCGATGGCCATCACGGCCGAAAACCTCGCGACCAGGTACGGCCTCACCCGCGAGGACTGCGACCGCTACGCCCTCGTCTCGCAGCAGCGCTGGGCCGCCGCCGCCGAGGCCGGCGCCTTCAACGACGAGCTCACCACCGTCGAGATCGCCGGGAAGAAGGGCTCCGTGGTGTTCTCCCGCGACGAGCACCCGCGGCCGCAGACCACCCTCGAGACCCTCGCGAAGCTCTCGCCCGCCTTCAAGAAGGACGGCGTCGTGACGGCCGGCAACGCCTCGGGCATCAACGACGGCGCCGGCGCCCTCGTGCTGGCCAGCGCCGACTTCGCCCGCGCCCGCGGCCTCAAGCCCCTCGCGCGCCTCGTGCAGTGGGGCGTCGCCGCCGTCGAGCCCTCGATCATGGGCATCGGGCCGGTGCCGGCCATCCGCGCCGCCCTCGAGCGCGCGGGCACCACGCTCGACCGGGTCGACCTCGTGGAGGTCAACGAGGCCTTCGCGGCGCAGTACCTCGCCGTCGAGAAGGAGCTCGGGCTCGACCGCAACAAGACCAACCTCGACGGCGGCGCCATCGCCATCGGCCACCCCCTCGGGGCCTCCGGGGCGCGCATCACGGCGCACCTCGTCCACGCCCTGCGCCGCCGCAACCTGAACACCGCCGTGGGCTCGGCCTGCATCGGCGGCGGACAGGGGCTCGCGGTCGTCATCGAGCGCATCTGAACCTTTGACGCGGGCGCCCGGCCGCGGTTCCAATTCACGGATGGTGATTCCATGAACGATGAGCTCATCTACGACTGGAACGAGGTCGGCCGCCGACACCCGCCCTTCGGCGCGGTGGAGTTCTTCGACGAGACCCTGCGCGACGGGCTCCAGAACCCCTCGGTGAAGGACCCCTCCATCGAGGAGAAGCTCGAGCTCCTCCACCTGATGGAGTCGCTGGGCATCCACGCCGCCGACATCGGGCTGCCGGGCTCGTCGAAGCGCGCCTTCGACGACGTGCTGCGCATGTGCAAGGAGATCGTCGCCACGGGGATGAAGCTCCGCCCGGCGTGCGCGGGCCGCACCGTCGCGGCGGACATCCTCCCGATGGTGGAGATCTCCCAGCAGGCGGGCGTCCCGGTGGAGGTCTACACCTTCATCGGGAGCTCGCCCATCCGCCTCTTCGCGGAGAGCTGGGACGTCGCCACGCTGCTCAAGCACAGCGCCGACGCCATCGACGTGGCGGTGAAGAACAACCTCCCGGTGGCCTACGTCACCGAGGACACCATCCGCTCGCGCCCGGAGGTGCTCGCCGCGCTCTTCAAGAACGCCATCGACCACGGCGCCTCGCGGCTGGTGCTCTGCGACACGGTGGGCCACGCGACGCCCGACGGCACGCGCAACCTCATCCGCTTCACGCAGAACCTCCTCAAGGCCTACGGCGCCCACCACGTGAAGCTCGACTTCCACAACCACAACGACCGGGGCCTCGGCCTCGTGAACGCCCTGACGGCGGTGGAGGAGGGCATCGACCGGGTGCACGGCACGGCGCTGGGCATCGGCGAGCGCGTGGGCAACACGGCCATGGAGCTCATCCTGCTCAACCTCAAGCTCGCCGGCGCGCTCGAGGGCCAGGACATGACCAACCTGATCCGGTACTGCGAGCTCACCTCGAAGGCCGTCGGGATGCCCGTGCCGGTGAACTACCCCCTCGTGGGCGCGGACGCCTTCCGCACCTCCACGGGCGTGCACGCCGCGGCCATCATCAAGGCCCAGAACAAGGGCGACACCGAGCTCGCCGACCGCATCTACTCGGGCGTCCCGGCGGGGATGTTCGGCCGCGGGCAGAGCATCGAGATCGGCCCGATGTCCGGCGCCAGCAACGTCGTGTACTGGCTCAAGGGCCACCAGGTGGAGCCCGACGCGGCGCTGGTGCAGGCGATCCTGCTCAAGGCCAAGGAGGGCGGCCGGGTGCTCACCGCCGACGAGGTGCTCGCGGCCGTCGCGACCCACCGCGCGGGCGCGTAGGGCACATCACATCAGCGGATGAAGTTCCAGCTGACGCCGCGGGTCAGCTCGAGGTGCAGGTGGTTGCGGTGCTCGAAGTTGAAGTTGGGCCCCAGCGCCACGTGGAACCACCCGCGCCGCGCGGGCTCGCAGTGCAGTGACCGCAGGGTGCGCGCCGCCGCGTCGGGCGCCACCCGGGCGCGCGGCCCGCACGGCGGCCGACCGCGGCGCCCTCGGTAGTCGCGCAGCACGTTGAGGCTGCTGCCGTCGTCGCGCACGAACACCGCCGCGTCGATGGCCATCCCCCCGGGGTGCCGCGGGTAGAGCCCGTCGCGCAGGGCCTCGCCCCGCCCCGGCACGCGCCACATCGACAGGTGCCGCACCTCGCGGATGTGCAGGGTGCGCAGGAAGGTCGCGTAGCGGGCGAGCGCCACGGCCAGGCGGCAGTCCATGAGCTCGCGCACCGCGGTCGCGCGGGAGTCGTGGAAGGTCACGCCGCGGATGGGCCCGCGCACGATCACCGGCGTGCCGACCCCCGGAGGGAAGTGCCGCGGGCGCTCGAAGTCGATGTGCGCCCGCACCATCGCGCGCAGGCAGGCCCGCGACGACATCGCCGCGATCTCCGAGGCCAACGCGGGCACGTCCGGCAGCGCGTCGCCCTCAGGCGCGCCCGCGTCGTCTCCGTCGCCGTCGGGGCCGAGCGCGCGCGCGGCGGCTTCGTCCTCCGCGGCGGTGGCGCCCGCGGGGTCGTCGGGGTCGGACGCGTCGTCGGGGGGCGCAACATCATCGGCCACCGCCGCGTCGCCCGGCGGCTCTGCGGTGCCGGCGTCCTGCGCGCGCGCCGCGCGGGGGAGGAGGAGGAGGAGCGCCGCCACCAGCGACGCGAGGCGCCCCAGGGACGCCGGGCTCACAGCCCCCGGTTTCCGCGCACCGTCACCGGGACCGTGTACGGCACCCCGCGCCGCGCGAGCGTGAGGTTGATGCGGCTCGCCCGCTGCGCCCGGAGGTACGCGTCGAGGGCCTCGTCGGGGTTGCGCAGCGGCGCGCCGTTGAGGGCCACCAGGGTGTCGCCGGGGCGGATGCCCACGCGCGACATGAGCCCGTTGCGGTCGAGCCCGCTGATCACGTAGCCCTCGCCGGAGTTGTCTTCGCCGAGCCAGCGCAGGCGAGCGCCCGAGAGCACCGAGCGCGGGTGCTCGACCCCGGTGAGGTCGAGGGCCCAGCGGTTGTGCTCTCGGCGCAGCAGCCCGTCGCGCGCGGACCTGGCGCTGCTCGCCCGCGCGGCCGACGTGTGGTGGACGCTGGCCTCGCCGGGCGCGCCGCCGTCGGCGCCTGCCACCGCGGCGGAGGGCTCCAGCGGGCTCTCCGGGAGGTCGTCGATGCCGATGTCCATCGCGGGGCCGGGCGGGGCGAGCGCGGGCGCCGGAGGGGCCACCACCGTGGCGGCGGCAGCGGCGGGGCGCCAGGGCATGCGCTGCGCGCGGGCGTAGTGCGCCGGAAGGATCACGCGCGGGAGCGCGAACCCGGCGAACGCGCCGAGCGCCGCGACCCAGCACATCTCTTTGCACCAACGACGCACAGAAACACCACCGTCGACCGATGCCGCGGCGAATGGCTCAACGACCCGACCTGGAGATCCTCGTACAATGCCGCGCGTGTTGCCTGCAAGCGCCTGGGCGCCCGTTCCGCCCCGCGGTCTCCTGGTCGCCCTGGGTCTGTCGCTCGGCATGGTCAGTCTCCTCGGGGTGATGCAGCACGCGCGCGAGCTCGCGGCCGCCGAGCGCGCCGTCGTCGTGACCGACGTGCGCGCGAGCTCATGGCATGGGACGCGCCGCGAGCTCGGCGCCTTCACCCTACGACCCGCCGAGGTGCTGCGCATCACCGCGTGCCCGGTGCGCGCGGGCGACCCCGGGCTGGGTCTCGAGGTCCGCACCCCGTCGGGCGAGCGCCTCTTCGCCCGCGCGCTCACCGCCGCCGCCTCCGACGCCCGCCGCTGCGTCGGCCTGCGCTGGACCGCCCCGCGCGCCATCACCCTCCGCGTCGCCCTCACCGCGGGCGCGCCCTCGCCTCCGCCCCTGCGCCGCGTCGCCCTCTACGCAGGCCCCGAGCTGCACCCCGGCGTCACCTGGCCCTGGGCCGCGCTCGTCCTCGGCCTCGCGCTGCTCGTGCTCGCCCCCTCGATCTCGGGCCCCGCGCTGCGCCGCGCGCCCACCCTGGGCTCGCTCATCTACCGCCCGGTCATCGACCGCCCGGGGGCGCCCGCGGCGCTCGTCGCCGCCTTCGTGGCGTCGGTGTTCTTATCGGGGCAGGTATTCGGCGCGCTGGGCGCCACCCCCTCGGGGGTGCTGCTGGGCGGCGCGGCGCTGCACCTCTGCTTCGCCCTCTCGGCGGCGTGGCTGCTCGGCGGCCTCTCGCCCGACGGCCCGCCGCTGCGCACGGCCCTCGGGCTCGATCGGGCGCCCGCCCGGTGGCTCGCCGCCGCCCCGCCCATCGCCCTCGGGCTGCTGCTGGTGGCGATGGTGACCTCGGTGTTCATCACCGACACCTCCGAGAGCTCGGTGGCCCGCGACGTGGCCTCGTCGCCGCTGCGCCTCGTGCTGCTCTACACCGCCCTCCTCGCGCCGCTCTCCGAGGAGCTCTTCTACCGCGGCGCCGTCGCCCGCGCCCTGGAGCGCCTGGGGGCGCGGCCCTCCATCGTGCTCCAGGCGGTGATCTTCACGCTCCCGCACGCCTTCCAGCTGCGCGGCGCCCTCTGGGGCCTGGTGCCCATCGCGGCGCTCGGGCTCGCCAACGGGTGGCTCCGCCGGGCGACGGGCGGGCTCGTCGTGCCGTGGCTCGTGCACTCGCTCTACAACGCCGCGCTCATCGGCGCTGCGCTGCTCGGGCCCGGCTGAAGTCGCGTCGCCGGAGGGGACATTCGTCGCCCCGCCGATGGCGGCCGGGCCGTAAATCTGGTAGCGGCCGCGCCCATGTCCTTTGCTGACCTCGGTGCGCACCCGGCCCTCCTCCAGACCCTCGAGGCGCGCGGCTACGTCACCCCGACCCCCGTCCAGGCCGCGGTGCTCGACGCCGCGATGCTGGGCCGCGACCTGCTGGTGTCCGCCGAGACCGGCTCGGGCAAGACCGTCGCCTTCGGCCTCGCGCTGGCCCACACGCT
Source organism: Myxococcales bacterium (assembly GCA_030652255.1). Classification (GTDB taxonomy): domain Bacteria; phylum Myxococcota_A; class Polyangia; order Polyangiales; genus SCUS01. The sequence goes on from JAUSAZ010000156.1 coordinate 17,948, forward strand.
CCTCGGCGAGGAGTCCGCGCTGCCGCGGGCGACGACCCCGAAGGCCCTGGTGCTGGCCCCCACCCGCGAGCTGGCGCTCCAGGTGCAGCAGGAGCTGGCGTGGCTCTACGGCTCCGCCGGGATGCGCAGCGTGGCCTGCGTGGGCGGGGCGCCGATGGCGCAGCAGCTCCGGGCGCTGGCCGACGGGGTGCACCTCGTGGTGGGCACCCCGGGGCGCATCTGCGACCACATCGAGCGGGGGTCGCTCAAGCTCGGGGAGATGAAGGCCCTCGTGCTCGACGAGGCCGACGAGATGCTCGACATGGGCTTCCGCGACGAGCTCGACCGGGTGCTGGCGGTGGCGCCGAAGGGGCACCGGGCGCTGTGGTTCTCCGCGACGCTGCCGCGGGAGGTGGGCGAGCTGGCCAAGAAGTGGCTGGAGAACCCCGCGCGGGTCGCCGCGACGCCGGCCCAGCAGGCCCACGCGGACATCAAGTACGTGGTGAACATCGTGGCCTTCCGCGAGCGCGAGCACGCGGTGGTCAACGTGCTGCGGGCGCACGACGCGCCGGCGGCGATCGTGTTCTGCGCCACCCGCGAGGAGGTCTCGCGGCTGCAGGCGACGCTGCGCGAGCGGGGCTTCCGCTGCGTGGGCCTGAGCGGCGAGCTGACCCAGCCCGAGCGGGCGCGGGCGCTGCAGATGCTCCGCGACGGGCACGCCAAGGTGCTGGTGGCCACCGACGTGGCCGCGCGCGGGCTCGACCTGCCGGACGTCTCGCTGGTCATCCACGCCGACCCGCCGCGCGACGCGATGACCCTGCAGCACCGCAGCGGGCGCACCGGGCGCGCGGGCCGAAAGGGCACCGCCGTGCTGCTGGTGTCCCCCGACCGGCGGCAGCTGCTGGCCCGCATGCTGCGCACGGCCAACGTGAGCACCGCGTCGTGGGAGCCGTGCCCGACCGCGGAGACCATCCGCGGCCTCGACGACGACCGGCTCGTGACGCGCCTCGAGGCCACCGGCGTGACGCCCTCCGACGAGGACATCGCCGTGGCCCGGCGGCTGCTGGCAAAGCGCCCCGCCGAGGAGCTCGTGGCGGCGCTGGTGACCATCACCCGGGGGGAGTTCCCGGAGCCCGAAGACCTGCCGATGACGGTGTCCTTCGCGCAGAAGCTCCTGGCGTCGATGGCGCAGCCGCAGCGCTCGTACGAGCGCCCGGCGATGCCGCAGCAGCGCTACGACCGCAACGAGTTCCGCGGCGGCGCCGGAGGCGAGGCGCGCCCCGAGTACACGCCCGGGCCCCGGCCCGATGCCCCCCCGTCGGCCCGCCCGGCGTATGCGCCCGCCGGCCCGCGCGGCTCGCGCACCGAGGAGCGCCTCGCCGCGCGCAGCGACGAGCGCTCGATGCCGCGGCCGGAGGAGCGCTACCCCGCGCGGCCCGACGAGCGCGGCCCCGGCCCCGGCCCCGGGTCGTGGTTCGTGCTCAACGTGGGCCGCGAGAAGCGGGCCGACCCGCGCTGGCTCATCCCCGTGCTCTGCCGCTGGGGCGGCCTCCAGAAGGAGGACATCGGGGTCATCCGCGTCATGGACCGCGAGACCCGGGTGGAGATCCTCGGGCGCGCCGCGACGACCTTCAAGGAGCGCACCTCGATGCCCGACCGGCTCGACCCGACGCTGCGCGCGATGCCCATGGAAGACCAGGGTCCGCCGCGCCGTCCGCCGCCGCGTAGCACCTGGCGCAAGACCACCGAGCGTTGACACCACCGGGGCGCTGTGGTGTCGCTCCCCGCGTGAGCCGCAAAGCCCTCCGCATCGCCCCATCGATCCTCTCCGCGGACTTCTCCCGCCTCGGCGACGAGGTGCGCGCCATCGACGCCGCGGGCGCCGACTGGGTGCACGTCGACGTGATGGACGGGCGCTTCGTGCCCAACCTCACCATCGGCCCGCTGGTCACCGCCGCGGTGCGCAAGGTGACGAAGCGCTACCTCGACTGTCACCTGATGATCGTCGAGCCCGAGCGCTACATCGCTGACTTCGCGAAGGCCGGGGCCGACGGCATCGCGGTGCACGTCGAGGCTTCGCCGCACCTCGAACGCACCCTGCAGGCCATCCGGGCGCTGGGCTGCCGGGCGGGCGCGGTGCTCAACCCCTCCACCTCCGAAGACACCCTCCGGTACGTCATGCACTGCTGCGACCTCGTGCTGGTGATGAGCGTCAACCCGGGCTTCGGGGGCCAGTCCTTCATCCCCGCGGTGCTGCCCAAGGTGCGGGCCATCCGGGCGATGATCGACGCCAGCGGTCGCGACATCGACCTCCAGGTGGACGGCGGTGTCACCGCCGAGACGGCGGCGGCGGTGCGCGAGGCCGGGGCTGACGTCTTCGTGGCGGGCTCGGCGGTGTTTGGTACAGGCGACTACGCGCAGGCCATCCGGGCGCTACGCTCGGGCGCCGGGGAGGGGGACCGATGAGCGACGAGGCGCCGCTGGAGACACTGTTCATCGCGGGGCGGGCCGCGGCCCGGCGGCTGCGCAAGGCGCGGCTGCTGGTGGTCGACGGGCCCGACCGGGGGAAGACCTGGGCGATGGAGCGCCCGCGGGCGGCCATAGGGCGCAGCGCCGTGTGCGAGGTGCACCTCAACGACCGCTCGGTGTCGGGCACCCACGCGGAGATCGAGGCCGTCGAGGAGGGCTGGGTGCTGCGCGACCTCGGGAGCACCAACGGCACCTTCCTCGGGGACATCAAGGTCCGCGAGGTGGTGATGCCGCTGGGCGCGCGCTTCCGCGTGGGCGCGACGCTGATCCAGATCGACCCGGGGGAGGGGGCGATCGAGATCCCGCTGCTGGAGGGCGACCGCTGGCAGGAGCTGGTGGGGCGCTCGGTGGCGATGCGCCAGGTGTTCGCGGAGCTCGACAAGGTCGCGCCGCTGGACGTGACCGTGCTGGTGACGGGCGAGACCGGCACGGGCAAGGAGCTGGTCGCGCGGGCCATCCACCGGGTGTCCAAGCGGGCGGCCGGCCCGATGGTGGTGCAGGACTGCTCGGCGCTCCCGAAGGACCTCGTCGAGAGCATCCTCTTCGGGCACGAGAAGGGCGCCTTCACGGGCGCCAACGAGCGCCGCTCGGGCTGCTTCGAGCAGGCCCACAAGGGCACGGTCTTCCTCGACGAGGTGGGCGAGCTCGAGATCGGGCTCCAGCCGAAGCTCCTGCGGGTGCTGGAGGGCCGCGAGGTGCGGCGCCTCGGCGGCACGCAGACCATCCCCGTGGACGTGCGGGTGATCGCCGCGACGCACCGCGACCTGCGCGCCATGGCCGCGGGCGGCACCTTCCGCGAGGACCTCTACTACCGCCTCGGGGTGCTCACCATCGAGCTGCCGCCGCTGCGAAGCCGCCGCGAGGACATCCCCCTGCTGGCGGCGCACCTCCTCGGGGAGTTCTGCAAGCGCAACCCCGACCTCGGGCCGCGGAGCTTCTCCGACAGCGCCCTCGATCGCCTCTCGGGCCTCGCCTTCCCGGGCAACGTGCGCGAGCTGCGCAACGTGGTCGAGCGCGCGGCCTCGCTGGCCGACAACGCCGAGATCGCCGCGGACGACCTGCTCCCGGCGAGCGCGGCGCGCATGCTGGCGGTGCCCGCGCGCACCTCCGAATCGGACGCCGCGGCGGTGAGCGAGGCGCTCCTGGCGATGCCCTTCAAGGACGCCAAGACCCGGGTGCTGGAGGGCTTCGAGCCGCAGTACCTGGCCGCGATGCTGAAGAAGCACGGCGACAACATCACCCGCAGCGCCGCCGCCGCGGGCCTCACCCGCTATCACCTCCGCGAGCTGTGCAAGCGCTACGGCTTGCGGAGTACGGACAACGAACCAGAGTGAGGGGTGTGCTGACGCGCCCACTCTCCCTCTCTCGTTCCCTCTCCCGTTCCCTCTCCCTCGCCGCCACGCTGCTCGCGGCATCCACCCTCCCACGCCTCGCCGCCGCCCAGGAGCAGCGCGCCGTCACGCACCAGTACCAGAGCTGGTTCGCGGTGAACTTCCAGGGCCGCGTGGGCGGCCGCTTCTCCCTCGTCGGTGACGCGCAGTACCGGGCCTGGGACGACTTCACCCCGCAGACGATCATCGCGCGCACCGCGGTGGTGTTCCACTTCACCGACCGCCTCTTCGCGGGCGTCGGGTACATGTGGCAGCCCACCTGGCGCGCCCGCGGGCCCGAGGGCTTCATCGACGAGCACCGCATCTACCAGGTGCTCCAGTACGAGTACGCGCACGCCGGGTCGGGGCTCACGGTGCAGCTCCGCACGCGCTTCGAGCAGCGCTTCCGCCACCCCACGGCCGACGTCGAGCTCGGCCTCCGCGCCCGGCAGATGGTGCGCGCGATGCTCCCGATCACCGCCGACCGCAAGCTACGGCTGGTCGCCTGGGACGAGGTCTTTCTGAACCTCATCGACAGCGGCAACGCCCCGCGGGGCCTCGACGCCGCGGGCGCCCCCACCCGCACCCCGCAGTGGGCCTTCACCGGCTTCGACCAGAACCGCGCCTTCCTGGGCCTGGGCTACCAGTTCATCCCCAACCTGCTGCGGGTCGAGCTCGGTTACCTCAACGTGTATGTCCGCCGCCCCAACAACGGCGGCGACCTGATGAGTCACATCGCGCAGATCCAGGTCTTCACGGGCTGGCGCTGAGCCGCCGTCGCGGCGATGGATCACTTGGCGGCGGGCGCGCTCGGGTCGACCGCCTGGGCGGCGCTCTCGACGGCGTCGTCGACCGCGGCCCGGGCCTCGGCGATGCGGTGCCCCGCGGCGGCGCGCGCCTCGGTGGCGGCGTTGCCCAGGGAGGTGCGGGCCTCGGTGGCGACGTTCTCCAGCGAGGTGCGGGCCTCGTTGAGCCGCAGCTCGGCGCTCTCAACGGCGTTGCCGACGGCGGCGCGCGCCTCGATGAGCTTGAGCTCGGCGCTGGCCCGCGCGCCCGACAGCCGGGCCGACGCGCTGGCCGCGGCGCCCACGAGCTTCTCGCGCAGCACGTGGGCCGGGGGGCGCCGCAGGTCGCGCACCACGCCCACCAGCGCCAGCGCGCGGAGGGTGTAATAGCTCACGTCGACCTCCCACCAGAAGAAGCCCTGGTTGGCGCTGTTCATGTAGTGGTGGTGGTTGTTGTGCCAGCCCTCGCCGAGGGTGATGAGCGCCAGCACGGGGTTGTTGCGCGAGGTGTCGGTGGTCTCGTAGCGACGCGATCCCCAGACGTGCGCGAGCGAGTTGATGAAGAAGGTGCCGTGCCACCCGAAGACGGTGCTCACCCCGGCGCCCCACACGACGCCGCGCCAGCCGTCGATGGCGAAGCACAGCACCGAGAGCACCGCGAAGGGCACCCAGTGGAAGCGGTCGAGCCAGCGCAGCTCGGCGTACTTGGCGAAGTCGGGGATGAGCGCGAGGTCGGTGCCGTCGTGGTCGGGCGCGGTGATCCAGCCGACGTGCGAGTACCAGAACCCCCGCTGCTTGGGCGAGTGGATGTCCCGGGGCGTGTCGCTCCATCGGTGGTGCATACGGTGCAGGCCCGCCCACCAGAGCGGGCCCTTCTGCACCGAGCTCGCGCCCACCCACGCCAGCACGAACTGGAACCACCGCGAGGTCTTGTACGAGCGGTGCGCGAAGTAGCGGTGGTAGCCCGCGGTGATGCCCCACATGCGCATCACGTAGAGCGCGACGGCGAGGGCGACGCTCTTCACGCTCACGCCCACGACGAAGGGGAGCACGAGGCTCGCGACGTGGATGAGCGCGAAGCCCACGAGCGAGGTCTGCAGCCAGATGGGGCGGGCCTTGACCACGGCGGGTCGGGGGTTGTCACTCATCGCTTGTCGCTGGCCTCCGGCGCCGCGCTCGACGGCTGCTCTGGCGTGAAGCCGTCGTCTTGCCACAGCTTCACGGCGATGACCATAGTGCGCGCCGATGACGCAACCGCTCCGCTCTGCGTGGGTCGCGCTGGCCGCTGTCGGGTGCGCCGCCTGCGCCAAGGAAGACGCCCCCGCGGGACGCACCGCGCTGGCGCCCGCGGTGCTCGGTGACCTCACCGTCCGCGCCTGGAGCGACGGCGACGTGGCGCTGGAGGTGGGCGGCCGCGCGCTCCTGCGCAGCGACGGCGCGCCGGCCTTCGCGGTGTCCTACGAAGAGACCGTCCGCTTCGCCTTCGGCATCTGGACCTTCACGCAGCCCGGGCGCACGGTCGCCCGCCCGACGGGGTCGGTGTCGCTCGCGGTGGAGGGCGACGCCGCGGTGCTGCGGGCGCGCGGGCCGGAGGGAAGCTCCACCCTGCGGGCGCGGCGGGTGTCCGCCGACGAGGTCGAGCTGCGGGTGACGGCGACGTCGGGCGCGGCGCCCATCCGCGAGCTCGGGCTGCGCTTCGCCTGCGAGGCCTCGTCGCACTTCCTGGGCTTCGGCGAGCAGTACAACGCCGTCGACCACCGCGGCCGGCACGTCCCGCTCTGGGTGAGCGAGCAGGGCATCGGGCGCTCCCCGGCGCGGCGCAACGCCTTCTCGGGCGATCACACGACGACGTACTTCCCGGTGCCCTTCTTCCTCGACCCGCGGGGCTTCGGGGTGGCGCTCGACACCGACGCCCGCGCCGAGGCCGACCTCTGCGCCGACGACCCCGCCGCCTGGACCTTCTCCGCGCAGGACACCAACGAGCTCGTGCTGCGGCTCTACACCGGGCCGACGGTGCCCGATGTGATGTCCGCGTGGACGCGCCTCCAGGGGCGCACCGCGCAGCCCCCGGCGTGGGCCGTGGAGGGCGTCTGGCTGGGCGTGCAGGGTGGGCCCGCGCCGGTGCGGGCGGCGGTGGAGCGGGCGCGGCGCTTCGACGTCCCGCTGGCCGCGGTGTGGTCGCAGGACTGGCTGGGCCGGCGGGAGTTCGGCGCGGGCAACGTGGGGGTGCGCTACCGCTGGTCGGTGGACGAGAGCTGGTACCCCGACCTCGCGGGGCTCATCCGCGAGCTCAACGCCGGGGGCGTGCGCTTCCTCGGGTACTTCAACCCCTTCCTGGTGCCCGAGCAGGACCTCTACGACACCGCCGTGCGCGAGGGCTACATCGTGCGCGGCGCGAACGGGATGCCCGCGGTGTTCCCGATCTCGGTGCTGAGCGGCGGGGTGCTGGACGTCAACAACCCGGCCGCGGTGCGGTGGTTCCAGGGCTACGCGGGCCGCGCCATCGACCTCGGCATCACCGGCTGGATGCACGACTTCGGCGAGTGGCTGCCGCACGACGCCGCGATGTCCGACGGGAGCGACCCGCGGCGCTCGCACAACCGCTACCCCGAGCGCTGGCAGCGCGCGGCGCGCGAGGTGCTCGAGGCCCGCCACCCCGACGGCGACTGGATCATGCTCTCGCGCTCGGGATGGCTTCGCACCGCGCAGGTGTCGCAGGTGGTGTGGGCGGGCGACCAGGAGGCGACCTGGGACGAGGACGACGGGCTCAAGACCGTGGTGCCCGCGCTGGTGTCGCTGGGCATGGCGGGGGTGGGCTACTGCACCCACGACGTGGCGGGCTTCTCCGGCGGACCGAGCACACGCGAGCTCTACCAGCGGTGGGTCGAGCTCGCGGCCTTCACGCCGGTGTTCCGCACCCACGAGGGCCTCCAGCGCGCCACCAACTGGGCGTGGGACCGCGACGACGAGACCACCACCCACTTCGCCCGCTTCGCGCGGGTGCACCGGGCGCTGGCGGCGGAGATCCGGCGCGCGGGCGACGAGCACCAGCGCACCGGCATGCCCATCGTGCGCGCCCTGGGCCTGGCCTTCCCGGCCGACCCCCGCGGCTACGACGTGCGCGACGAGTACCTCCTCGGCGACGCGCTGCTGGTGGCGCCGGTGGTGGAGATGGGCGCCACCTCGCGGACGGTGTACCTCCCGGCGGGCGCGTGGTTCGACGTGTGGGACCCGACGCGCCGCTACGAGGGCCCGATGGAGGTCACCGTGGAGGCGCCCATCGGGCGACCGCCGGTGTTCAGCCGGGCGCCGCGGGCCGACCTGATGACCGTGCGGTGAAGCGCTCGCCGCCCCCGCGGCACTTCTGCTAGCGTCCGCGCGCGATGTCTCACCGCCCCTCGATTCTGCTGGTTTTCTCGCTGTTTCTGGGCCTCGCCGCGTGCGGCAGCGACCCGGCGGCGCCCGCCCCGGCGGACGCTGGCACCGCGGTCGACCGTCCCCCGGTCATCGATGTCGGCAATGGCACCGACGTGCCCGCGGTCATCGATGTGGCCAGTGACACCCCCGCGCTGGTCGACGCCGCGACCCCGCCCCCGGACGGCCCGTTGCCGGGCCTCGGCGCCGTGTCGGGCGCGTGCGGCACGCTGCGCGGGATGATCCGCAACCCGGCGCCCTCGCTGGTGGAGAACGCCCTCGGGTTCATGGCGGGCGATCGCTACGACCGCGCGCTGCTCTCGGTCGGCGGGCGTCGCGTCTTCGACACCCCCAACGCGGGCGGCAGCTCCACCGAGTCCGAGGTGTTCAGCTACGAGGTGCTCTACCGCTGCGAGGACGCCGCGCTGGTCGCCACGGAGACCGAGGTGATGTATCAGCCCGCCGACGACGCGGGCGCCAACTCCATCACCGACCTGGTGGTGTCCATCGGCGGCGAGCGGGTGGGGGTGAGCGTCACCCGCGCGTACCGCCCGATGCCGATGGTGTTCACCGAGGCCAACGCGCTCTCGCTGCTGCGCGACAAGCTCGCGGGGGTCAACCGAAGCTCCATGCGGGTGCTCCCGGGGCAGCGCTGGGTGAAGCAGATCCTGCACGTCTTCGCGGTGGACACGGCCGCCGCGCAGGCGGTGGCGCGGGCCTGGGCGACCATCGACGCGCCCACCCGCGCGGACACCATCGTGCTGGTCACCGTCACCCGCGGAGGAGGCTTCATCTACTGCAATCCCGACCCGGCGCTCGGCAGCGAGTGCCCGTCGCTCTGACCGGCGCGCGGAGGTCCCGGGATCTGTAGCGGAGCCGCGACCGGGCTCGGCGGCCCCTAAAGGGGCCCGCGCCGTTGCTACCGGTCTGCTATCGGCCGCGTCGAGGGTCGTACGGCAGGGTGCGTGACGTCGGAGCCCGGCCGGTGCGGCGGGCGTCCCGACCCAACCAACACCGGAGACGCGAATGCCTGTTGAGTCACTCAACGCTGCCGAGAGGGCCCCCGAGATCGTCCAGCTGGTCTTCAGCCATCCGGCCAACATCGAGCGCCTGCCCGCGACGTCGCCCGCGGCGCCCACGGAGGTCCCATGAGCGTCTTCGCGCTCCCGATATTCGATCAGGTCACGCGGGCCAACGTCGACGCCCTCCTCGCGGGCGAGGCGCTCGCCATCTGGATCAAGGGCTTCCTCCCCGCCGAGCACTGCGACCATGTGTACGAGCGCGTGCGGGCCACGTCGCTGACGCCGCTGCCAATCCACTTCACCCGGGAGGACGGCACCCCCGACTACTTCCCCCACGCCAACGTCTCGCGCCCGGGCGTCGACGCGCAGCTGGACGAGTACTTCGACCGGCTGGGCTCCGCGGGGGACGCGGCGACCCCGGAGGCCAGGCGGGCCGCGGTCGCGTCGATGATGGACGCCTACCTCGCCCACGTCGGGCCCGCGAACGAGCTCAACGCCGGCCTCTGCGCACCGTTCCGCCGGCCGTGCGACGTGCTGTTCGACCACGTCAACGAGCGCTGCGGAATCCGGGTCGCCGCGTTCGACGGCCGCCCGATGAAGTTCGGCACCTTCCTCCTCAACCGGCGGTCCGAGCGCTTCGACGACCCGGCGACCGTGCCGATCCACGTCGACACCGTGCCGTCCGCGCTCTTCCCCGAGATCCGGGCGCAGCTCGGGGCGATGGTCTACTGCCGCGTGCCGAGCGTCGGCGGCGAGCTCCGCGTGTACGACCACCCGCTCGTCCCCCGCGACGCGCCGATCCCCGCGGGCGTCGACCACTCGGTCGCGTATCGCGCGCTGAAGCCGTCGGCGGGCGACGCCATCCTGATCAACTCGCGGCGGCCGCACGCCGTCATCCCGGGCGGGGACGGCGACCGGCTCGCCAACATCATGTTCATCGGCTCGAGCGGCGGATATCCGTTGGACATCTGGACGTAGGCGAAGGCCCTGCGCGCCGATGGACGAGACGACACCCCGATGAACACCTACGGCCCGTAGCCCAGGAGGGCCGCGCCGTCGTCCTCGATGCCCCTGGGTCGCTTCGCTGTTCTGCACGGCCCAGATCCCTGGGCGGGGTTGCTGGAATCCCCGCTGACGTGGTAGCAGCGCGGCCCTAGCAAAGAGGACCATGTTCAAGACGTTGACCGAAGGGTTTCGCAAGGCGCGTCAGAAGCTCACCGGGGTCGCGGAGCTCACCGAGGCCGACATCGAGGCCGCCCTCCGGGACGTGCGGCTCTCGCTGTTGGAGGCCGACGTCGAGCTCAACGTCACCCGGCGGTTCCTCGGGCGGGTGAAGGAGAAGATGCTCGGGCAGGTGGTGAAGCTCCGCGCCGAGGCGCAGGGCAAGAAGGCCACCATCACGCCCGACCAGCTCTTCGTGAAGGCCTGCCAGGACGAGCTCGTGGCCATGATGTCCTCCCCGGACGGCGCGCAGCTCACCGAGGCCCCGAAGGGCACCCCCACCCTCGTGATGATGGTCGGCCTCCAGGGGCAGGGGAAGACCACCACCAGCGCCAAGCTCGCCAAGCTGCTTACCGACGAGGGTAAGAAGGTATTGCTCGTCGCCGCCGACCTCCAGCGCCCGGCCGCCGTCGAGCAGCTCAACGTGCTCGGGCAGAAGGTCAACGTGCCGGTGTTCTCGGCGCCCAACAGCACCCCGGTGGAGGTGTGCCGCCGCGCGCTCGCGCTCGCCAAGGTCCAGAAGAAGGACGTGGTGATCTTCGACACCGCCGGGCGGCTCGCGATCGACACCGTGCTGATGGACGAGCTCCGCTCCATCAAGAGCGAGACGAAGCCCCACAACATCCTGCTCGTGGTCAACGCGGCCATCGGGCAGAACGCCCTCGCCACGGCGACGGCCTTCCACGACACCCTCGGGCTCACCGGCGTCGCGCTCACCATGCTCGACGGCGACGCCCGCGGCGGCGCGGCGCTCGCCATCCGCGAGGTCACGGGCATCCCCATCCGCTACGCCGGCGTGGGGGAGTCGCTCGACAAGCTCGAGGCCTTCCGCCCCGAAGGCATGGCGTCCCGCATCCTCGGGATGGGCGACATCGTCTCGGTGGTCAACGACTTCAAGAAGGTCATCGACGAGAAGCGCGCCGAGGAAGACGCGATGCGCATGCTCGGGGGGCAGTTCACCCTCGACGACTTCGTCGCGCAGATCGAGACCATCCAGAAGATGGGTCCCCTCCAGGACCTCTTCGACCGCATGCCCTTCTTCAGCGGGATGCTCCCGCCGGACGCCAAGGTCGACGACCGCGAGCTCGACAAGGCCAAGGTCATCGTGTCGTCGATGACCAAGGGCGAGCGCCGCGACGCCGAGCTCTTCAAGCGCGAGCCCAACCGGGTGCAGCGCGTGGCGAAGGGGTCGGGCTACGCGCCCGAGGCGGTGGCCGAGCTCGTCGCGAAGTTCGTGATGATGCGCGACATGATGGGCAACATCGGGCAGCAGGCGAGCTTCCTCCAGAAGATCCCCGGCGCGCAGCAGCTCGCCATGGCCCGCAAGCTGAAGAACATGGTCAAGGTCCAGGGAGAAGACCAGGCCATCGCGCAGATCGCGCAGGAGATGCTGGAGTCCGCGGTGGCGGGCGGCGGCGGCCGCGGGGGAATGCCCGGCGGCTTCCCCGGGATGCCCGGCGGCATGGGCGGCTTCCCCGGGATGGGCGACCCCAACGCGCTGATGCAGGCCCTCATGGGCGGCGGCGGAATGCCCGGGATGCCCGGGATGCCCGGCGCGGGCGCGCCGAAGCCCCGGCCGCCGAGCCTCGGCGTCCCGAAGGACAAGCGCAAGCAGGAGCGCGACGCGCGCCGCAAGAACCGCAAGAAGTAACGAGAAGATCTTTCAATGAGGACATCGATGAAGACGTGGATGCCGTGGGTGGTTTGTCTGGCCCTGGGCGCCGGGTGCGTTGAGCAGCCGACGCAGCCCAACCGGGGCGGCGCTTCGCAGCAGGAGCTCGAGCGCATCCGGCGCCAGGTGGTGTCGCGCACGGCCCCGACGCCGCAGCACGCGCTGTCCTTCAACTGGGACAACAAGGTCGAGCTGCTCGGCTATGACATCAACGTCCAGAACAACACCCTGCGCCCCGGCCAGAGCGTGACGGTCACCTGGTACTGGAAGTGCCGCGCGCCCACGGGCGACGGCTGGCGCCTCTTCACGCACCTCGACGACGCCAACGGGCCGCGCACCAACCAGGACAACGTCGGCGACACCCGCCGCGCGTACCAGCCCGAGCGCTGGCGCGCCGGGGAGTTCATCCGCGACACGCAGAGCTTCGAGCTCCCGGCGGACTGGGACTCGCCCACGGTGCGAGTCCACCTCGGCGTCTGGAAGGACGGCCAGCCCCGCATGGCGGTCACCCCGGCCGACCGCACCGACGGCGACCGGCGCGCGCGCGTGCTCGAGCTCAACACGGGCGTGCAGGTGCAGCTCACGGAGACCGTGGTGCCCCGGGCGACCGGCGCCATCACGGCCGACGGGCGCCTCGACGAGGCCGCGTGGGCCAACGCCGCGCGCACCGGCCCGCTGGTCAACCCGGGCAACGGCAACCCGCCGAGCGCCACCGAGGCGCACGCCACGGCCATGATGCTCTGGGACGACACCAACCTCTACGTGGGCTTCCGCGTGACCGACGACAACCTCGTCGACCCGTCGACCGCCCGCGACGACCACCTCTGGGAGCACGACGCCGTCGAGGTGATGATCGACCCCGACGGGGACGGCGCCAACTACTACGAGTTCCAGGTGTCGCCGAAGAACCAGCGCTTCGACACCCGCTACGACCGCCCGCGCCAGCCGCAGCCCTTCGGTCACCTCGACTTCAACCCCGAGACCCGCTCCGGCGTCGCCGCCACGGGCACCATCGGCAACCCCGACGACAGCGACACGGGCTACGACGTCGAGCTGGTCATCCCCTGGGCGAGCGTCAACAACGGCCTCGCCCACACGCCCCCGCAGCCCGGCGACCAGGTGCGGCTCAACCTCTTCGTGATGGACGAGCCCAAGACCGGCGGCCAGCGCAGCGCCGCCTGGAGCGCCCCCCGCGGCGGCGACTTCCACGCCCTCGCGCGCTTCGGCCGCATCACCCTCGCCGTCGACGCCCCGGGCGCCCCCGCCGCCCCCGCGGCCCCCGCGGCAGCCCTGCCCGCGGTGCCCTCTGCGGGCGCGGTGCCCAATATCCCGGGCCTCGTCCAGCCGCTGCCTGCGGCGCTCAACAACGGCGCCGTCCCGCTGCGCCGCCCCGCCCCCGCCGCCGCCGCCCACTGACCGCCCGCGCCGCCCGCGCTCGATTCGCGGGTGCGTGTGGTGCTAGCGTCGCACCTCTCTCTCCCCCTGTGGGCTCCCTCTCCAATCCCCCTCCCGTTGTCCTGAGGTCTCATGCGCGCGTGGCGGTGGTCCGTCGTCCAGTGGTGTCTCCTCGCCGCCGTGTTCGCGGGCTGTGGCTCCAACACCGGCACCAGCGGGCCGTCGGCGGACGGCTCGACCGCGCGGGGAGACCTCGGGCCGGGCTCCGACGGCGGCCCCCGGGGCGACGCCTCCGCGGCGCTGCCCGACGGGTGGGTGGCGCCCACCTTCGATGTTCCCTCGCGCGACGCGGCGGGCGACGCGGCGGGTGACGCGCGCGCCGACGGGGGCGACGCGCTCACGGTGACCACCCTCGCGGACGGCGCGATGACGGCGTGCGGCCCGCGCGAGCGCTGCGGCAACGGCATCGATGACGACTGCAACGGCATGACCGACGAGGAGTGCAGCTGCATCCCGGGCACCACGCAGCGGTGTTATCCGGGCGACGCGCTGCGGGCGGGGCAGGGGGTGTGCACCTGGGGTACGCAGCGCTGCGGCGGCCGGGAGGAGTTCGGCACCTGGGAGCCCTGCATGGGCTTCGGGCAGCCGCGCGCCGTCGACTGCCGCATGCCGACGGTGGACAACCGCTGCGACGGCATGGCCGGCGTGGGGTGCCTCTGTACGCTGGGCGCCACGCGGAGCTGCTACACGGGGCCGGCGGGCACGCAGGGGCGCGGGCTCTGCCGCGCGGGCGCGCAGACCTGCGTGGTCACCCCGACGGGCTCCGGGTGGGGGCCGTGCGCGGGCCAGGTGCTGCCGGTGCGGGACACCTGCGACGGGCGCGACACGGACTGCGACGGCTTCCCCAACACGGGCTGCGGCTGCACGCGCGGCGCGACGCGCACCTGCTACTCGGGCGCGGCGGGCACCGCGGGCCGCGGGCTCTGCCGCAACGGGACGCAGACCTGCGTGTCGACCACGAGCGGCGGCGGAACGGTGTGGGGGCCCTGCGCGGGCGAGGTGGTCCCGGCGCCGGACGTCTGCAACGGGGTCGACCGCAACTGCGACGGCAACCCCAACACCAACTGCGCGTGCACCATCGACGCGGTGGAGGTCTGCTACACGGGCCCCGCGGCGACGGCCAACGTGGGCCGCTGCCGGCCGGGATCGCGGCGCTGCAACGCGCTGGTGCGCCCCGACGGGACGCTCACCTCCACCTGGGGCGCCTGCCTCGCGCAGACGCTGCCCGGCGCGGCGGAGGTCTGCGGCAACATGATCGACGACAACTGCAACCGGATGGTCGACGAGGGGTGCACGCCCGACTGCGCGGCGGGCACCATCCGCTGCGCGGGGCGGTGCATCGACGTGCGCAGCGATCCCCTCAACTGCGGGGCCTGCGGCAACGTGTGCCCGAGCGGGCAGGCGTGCGCCAACGGGGTGTGCGTCGGCAGCGGGATGCTGCGCATCACGATGGTGTGGAGCCTCGCGGGGGACATGGACCTCCACGTGGTGCCGCCGTGCGGGCAGGAGATCTCCTTCCTGGCGACCAGCCGGTGCGGCGGTCAGCTCGACCGGGACGACACCTCGGGCACCGGGCCGGAGAACGTGTTCTGGGCCGCGGCGCCCGCGAGCGGGACCTACCTGGTGTGCGCGGTGCCCTACCGGGTGTCGGGCGCGACCAACGTGACCGTGACCGTCAACCAGGGCGCGCGGGTGTTGAACACCTGGATGGTTCCGCGGGCGATGAGCTCGGGCAACGCGCCGTGCACCCGGGAGTCGCCGCACTTCGTGGGCGCCTTCAACTACTGATCAGCGGGGGGGGGATGCCCTCACGGCCGCCGCGCCCCGATGCGGAAGACACGGCCGCCCTGGTCGTCGGTGAAGTACAGGGCGCCGTCGACCCCCTGGCGGATGTCGACCGGCCGCACGCCCCAGGAGCCCTGGCGCAGGCCTCCCGCGCCGTCGCTCTGGCCCACCACGGGCTCGACCGCGGTGACCCGCCCGTCCGCGCCGACCTGCGCGCGGGCGATCAGCCGTCCGGTGGCCATGTTGCGGTTCCATGACCCGTGGGCGGTGATGAAGAGGTTGCCGCGCCACGCCGCGGGCAGGACGCTGCCCGTGTACTCGGTGAGCCCCAGCGGGGCCCAGTGCGCGGGCATCGAGAAGGCCGGCGGGCGCACCATCGCGGCGTCCTGGCAGAAGGCCTCCTCCCGGCGCATGGCCGCCGGAACGCTCAGATCGGCGTGCTGGGTGCCCTTCCCGGCGCCGCTCGGCAGGGTGCCCTCGGTCCAGCAGTAGGGGTAGCCGAAGAAGCGCGATCCCGGGCCGTTGAGCACGTTGAGCTCCTCGCCGGGGTTGTTCTCGTGGATGTCGCCGCCGAAGCGCGAGTCGGTGAGCTGGTCGCGGCCGTTCTCGACGCCCCACATCCGGCCGGCGCTGTCGAAGGCGAGCCCGACCTCGTTGCGCAGCCCCGACGCGAAGACCTCCCCCGCCGCGTACGCCACCGGGACCGTCGCGACCGAGAACTTCCGGATCATCGAGCGGGTCGCGGTGAGCGTCGCGCTGGTGTCGACGTTGCCCGCCGATCCGACGGCGACGTAGAGGTCCCCGGCGGCGTCGAAGACGAGGGGACGCACGGGGTGGTTGGCGCCGGCCGGCATTGCCGTCACGACGGTCTCGCGCTCGCCTGCGCTGCGTGCGCCCGCGGTGTACGCCCAGCGGTACACGGTCGTGTCGGAGGAGGCGTAGAGGTAGCGGTTGTCGGGGCTGAACGCGATGCCGTGGTTGAGGCCCGGCGCGGTCGCGAAGGTGGCGCGCTCGCCGTCGCCCGAGACGCCGTCGCCGTCCGCGTCGAAGAGCACGGTGACCGACCCGGCGGCGTTGACGAACACGTCGCCGTTGGGCGCGATGGCCAGCCCCCGGGCGCGAGAGATCCCGGTCGCGAAGCGCACGAGGCACACGGAGGGATCGCTGGTCCAGGCGGCCTCGGCGGTGCCGCGGCAGGGGTCTGCGACCACGGGCGCGTCGGCGACCGGGCTCCCGGAGTCGGCGGAGGTGCCCTGGGTGGGGCTCGCGCCGGTGCAGCCGAGGAGCACGATGCCGGGAAGGAGGAGCGCGGAGGGTCGCATCCCTGGAAGGAAGCACCCGCGCTGCGGTCCGCCAAGGGCCATCTCCGCGCGATCCGAGCGATCGGCGAGGACGCCGCGGCCCGCGCTGCGTCACGTCGTCGCAGGTCACCTGCGGGGGCGTTTCCACGCGGCGGCGCCCTTCCCGGGCGGCGTCGCATGCGTGTACGAAGAGGCGCGCCCCGCACCGGTGGCGCCATCGTCCGACGGAGGTCCCGACCCCGATGTTCGTCGCCCGCCGCTCCGCCCCGCTGCTGGCCCTCGCGCTGCTCTCGGGCGCCGCGGGATGCTCCCCTGCCGAGCACGCTACCCGCGCCGTACAGGGCATCGCGGGCGGGGTCCCCGACACCACCCACACCGACGTCGTCGGCATCGCGATCATCCGGGGCGGCCTCGGCACCTGCACCGGCTCGCTCATCGCGCCGACGCTGGTGCTCACCGCGCGGCACTGCGTCTCGCACGTCGCCGAAGGGGGCGTCGTCTGCGCGGACACCACCATCGGCGGCGTCGCGCGCACCACCACCCGCACCGAGGAGACCTATCCCGCGGTCGCGTTTCGCGTGACCGCCGACCCCGCGATCACCTTCAGCTCGCGCTTCACGACGGTCGCGGAGGTGCTCACGCCGCCCGACTCGACGGACGCGCCCCTCTGCGGCAACGACATCGCCCTGCTGCGCCTCTCCGCCCCGATCGCCGGGGCGCGCCTCATCCGCCCGCGGCTCGACCTCGCGCCCGACACCACCGAGCACTTCACCGCCAGCGGCTACGGCGGCACCACCCAGCAGGGCGACGGCACGGGCCAGCGCCGCATGCGCGAGGGTCTCCAGGTGCGCTTCGTCGGCCGCGCGGTCACCCGCGGCGTCGTGGTGCTCGAAGACCGCGAGTGGCTCGCCGACACCGGCACCTGCCGCGGCGACTCCGGGGGCCCCGCCATCGACGAGCTCGGCGAGGTCTTCGGCGTGCTCTCGCGCGGGGCCGCGACCACCTGCGACTCGCCGATCTACACGCGGGTCGACTCCTTCAGCGAGTGGATCCGCGAGCAGGCCGCGCGCGCCGCCGACCTCGCGGGCTACGCGCCGCCCGCGTGGGTGCCCGTGCCCGAGGAGCGCTTCGGCGCGCAGGGCGAGGGCTGCGCGTCGGGGTCGCAGTGCGACACCACGCTGGCGTGCCTGCCTACGGGCGTCGCGCGCGAGTGCACGGTCACCGACTGCGAGGGCTGCCCCGAGGGCTGGCTCTGCAACGACGAGGGCAACCGCTGCGTGCGCGACCCGAGCACCATCCCCCCGCCGCCCGTCGACGCCGGGACGACGGCTCCTGCGGATGCGGGCGCGGCGGCTCCCGTAGACGCGGGCGCACCCGAGGTCGCGGAGACGGGCGTCCCGCAGGAGGGGGCGGCGCGCACCGCGTCGGCGGACTCGGGCTGCGGCGTGGGGCGGGTCGGCGGGCGCCGCGCCGACGGCCTGGGGCTCATGCTCATCGGGGCCATCGGGCTCGCGCTGCGCCGCCGCCGTGGGCGCCCGACGAGGTCCTGAGCTCGCAGGGCGTCCCCTGGCGTCGACCGCGCGGACGTCGGCGGCACGTAGTTGGGCAAACTGAGCGCGATGCTCCACGATCGGCGCCACCGATGAGGCGATACGAGTCCAAGGGTCGGCGCACCTTCGGCGCGCGGCGCGACGCGGTGTGGGCCATCGTCGCCGACACCAACCGGATGAACCGCGCGGCCGGCAACGTGCCCGCCCGCTACGCATGGCGCGAGGTCGACGGCCGGCGGGAGTACGTCGCGTCGGCGCGCGACATGGGCCAGACCATCGAGTGGGTCGAGCCCCCGTACCAGTGGATCGAAGGGGAGTTCATCGAGAGCGAGCGGCGCTTCGTGACGGGGCCTGCGAGCGGGGCCTTCTTCAACGTGCGGCTCACCCCGGTGGAGGGCGGCACCGGGTGCGAGCTCTCCATGGGCTTCGAGGGCGAGGGGCCGCTCCTCGGGGCGGTGGGCTGGGCCGTGCGCCTGCGGCACCGCGCGGCGCTCCAGCGGGCGCTCACGGCGGTGGGCGCGGCGCTCGCGCGGGGGGAGAGCCTCGCGGGGGACGCCAGCGAGCCGGCGACGGTGCGCGCGCGACGGATGCTCACCGTGGGCTACGACCCGGTGAGCTCGGGGCCGCGCACGCCGGTGGACGCCGCGGCGCTCGCGGTGCGGCTCGATCGGCTGGCGCGCGAGGGCGTGGACGCCGGGCTGCGGGAGAAGCTCGGCGCGTGGCTCTCCGAGCGACCCGACGAGGAGGTCGCGCAGATGCGGCCCTTCGAGCTGGCAGACGTGTGGGGGGTCGACCGTCGGGCGGCGCTGAGCTTGTTCCTGCGGGCGACGCGCGCGGGCCTGGTCGACCTGCGCTGGCAGGTGAACTGCCCCGTGTGCCGGGTGTCCGCGCAGGTCGCCGAGGGCCTCTCGGAGGTGGGCAGCCGGGTGCACTGCTCGGCCTGCGACGTGTCCTACGGGGTGGACTTCGGGCGCTACGTCGAGGCGGTGTTCCAGAGCAGCCCGGCGCTGCGGCGGGTGGTGCCCGCGGTGTTCTGCGCGGCGTCGCCCTCGTGGCGGCCGCACGTCTTCGCGCAGCTCACCCTCGCTCCTGGCGGGGCGCGCACCGAGACCGCGGCGCTGCCCCTCGGCGAGCTCCACGCCCGCGCGCTGCGCCACGTCGGCGGCGCGGACGTCACCCTCGAGCACGCCCCGGCGACGCTCGCCATCGCGCTCTCGGATGAGGGTGTGACGATGGCCGCCGGGGGTCGCTCCGAGGACGGGCGCACGGAGCTGCGGGTCACGTCGAGCGCGAGCGCCCCGCGCACGCTGCTGATCGAGCGATCGGGGTGGAGCGCGGCGCAGGTGTCGGGCGCCGTCGTGGCGTCGTTTCCGGACTTCCTCGACCTCTTCGCGACCGAGGCCCCGGCCACCGGCGTGGAGCTCACCATCGGTCACCTCACGGTGCTCTTCAGCGACCTCACGGGCTCGACGGCGCTCTACGAGCGGGTCGGCGACGCGAGGGCCTTCGCGCTCGTCGAGGAGCACTTCACGCTGATGGCGTCGGTCATCGCGCGCCACGAGGGCGCGGTGGTGAAGACCATGGGCGACGCGGTGATGGCGACCTTCCCCTCGACGGCGCACGGGGTGCGGGCGGCGCTGGAGATGGTGCGCGTGCACGACGAGCGACAGGGTGCGCTGGGGCTCGGGGTGAAGATCGGGGTGCACACCGGCGCCTGCCTCGCGGTGCGCGCCAACGAGCGGCTGGATTTCTTCGGCGGCACCGTGAACCTCGCCGCGAGGCTCCAGGCGCAGGCCCGGGCGAGCGAGGTGGTGCTGACGGAGGAGACGGCGCGCGAGCCCTTGGTGCGGGCGCTTATCGGAGCGCTTCCGGAGCGGGCCTTCGAGGCGCGGCTGAAGGGCATCGAGGCGGCCCAGCGGCTGGTGGGGGTCGACGCGCGCGGGCCTACTGCACCCGCTCCTGGCAGTGGCCCTCGCCGTTGAAGTGACCCACCGTCGCGGAGATGGCCGTGACGAAGTCGCGCAGGGTGCGCACGCGGCCCATGTCTCCGCCGCCGTACTGCGTCGACGGGAGCGTGGTGAGCTCGACCCGGGCGAGCTCCTCGAGGGTGACGGTCCCGTCGCCGTCGCCGAGGGGGGCGACGTCGGCGTCGGCGATGGCCTGGAAGCGCAGCCGCGCGCTCTCGGACTGGAGGTCGTCGTAGAAGAAGTGATCGCCGTGGAGGGTGATCTGCGCGTCGACGTTGCCGCCGGAGGGCACGGCCAGGCCGAGGGAGTCGTCGGCGTTGGAGCAGGGCGCGTAGGTGATGCCCTGGGTGAAGCCCCAGCGGAAGCGCACCGTGGCGCCCATGCGGGTGCCTTCGCCCTCGACGTAGATGCCGTATCCGCCGGTCTGCATGAGGGTGAGGTCGGCCGCCGTGGCGTTGCCCGGGGTGGACGCCGCGGTGGCGGGGGCGATGCGGTACGACACGCGGTCCATGCGCCGCGAGGGAACGCCGGTGATGCGCCCCACGACGAAGGGCGTGGCGGTGGTCTTGAGGTCGTAGACGCGCATCGGGGCGAGGGCGCCGCCCGCGGTGCCGTCAGAGGCGGCGACGGTGAAGTCGCCGAGGTTCACCAGGAAGCGGGTGTAGCGGACGGTCCAGGCCTCCTCGATGCCGGCTTCGGCGCCCATGACGGGGGGAATGCGGTCGGCGATGTAGTCCTCGCCCCAGATGGAGACCGACACCGTACCGGGAGAGGTCCCGGCGCTGTCGCTGCCGCAGCCGAGCGCCGTGGCGAGGGCGAGGAGCGCCGCGGGAGGCATGATCTTGAACATCGTGTCACTGCCTTTCGAGAGCTGTCTGTCGTGGGTGGTCGGGGGTGGATGAGGGGCTGTTGGTTTGAGGGGGTGACTAGCGGGCGCCGGAGTCGGCGGCGGCGGCGGCGGTCCAGACGAAGGTGAATCCGCTGGCGGCGGGGGCGGTGCGGGTGACGGCGTTGAAGGCCTGGCCCTCGGTGAGGGTCACGACGGCGTCGGGGTCGGCGGGGGAGGGGATGGTGGAGAAGTCGGCGCGGTCGATCCAGGCGCCGATGTCGACGGTGATGTCCCAGCGACCCGACTGGTTCATGTCGCCGCGGGCGGGGATGCCCTGGACCGCCTGGGTGAGCACCGGGGCGCAGTCGAAGCGCACGGTGCGGCCGTCCTTCGTGGCCGACCCGCTCACGTAGAGCGTGCCGCCGCGGAGGCTGGCGGCGTCGGCGAGGGAGCCTTCGGCGGGGCGCAGCTCGATGGCCGCGGACTGGGCGAGGCCCGTCACACCGTTGCCCTGCGGGAGGGGGGTGCCGTCGGGGCGGAGCAGGTCGACGACGCGGCGGGCGGTGATGTCGGCGAGGGCCTCGCCCGCGACGTAGTGGCCGGGGTGGGCGTAGGCCACGGAGACCCCGAGCAGGCGATCGAAGAAGGTGCGGCCGAAGAGCGCGGCGCCCTCGTACCAGCGGAGCGGACCGAGCGCGATGCGGGCCTCGGTGAGGGTGATCTGCCAGCCGGTGGAGCTGGTGCGCACGGCGCCGGCGCCGCGCACGACGGCGTCGACGGTGATGCGGGTGCGGCCGGTGCTGTCGTCGCCGCAGTGGGTGGCCGCGAGGGAGAGCAGCGCACCGAGCAGGGGAGCGATCACGGCGGGGTGACGGAGGTGATGCATCGGGGCCTTTGCGAGGCAGAACCGTCGAGGGGGGAGAGCCAGGCGCACGAGCGGGATACGTCGTGGCACCCGAATCAGATGTGTAACACCGTCGTCGGGAGGGGCGCCAGCGGGTGTTGGGGAGACCTCACCCCCATCCCCTCTCCATGAATGGTTCACTTCGGGACACATCTCCCGAAACGGCTTGTTTCCAGGCACTTCGCGGCGGTGCAATCCGTCGCACGTCGCCGGGGTTCGGGCGTTGGCCCTCACCCCGGGCAATAACAGGGTGGCGCCCCGGACATTGTCCGGGGCTTACCGGACCGGAACGCGCTCGACCTTCCGGAAGGTGCAGGCGACGAGCAACAGATTGCAGGGGATCGGCGTCCCTGTTCGACAGCCCCGGACATTGTCCGGGGCGCCCCTTGTTATTGCCCGGGGTGAGGGCCAACGCCCGAACCCCGGCGACGCGCCATGGCTTGC
>JAUSAZ010000073.1 GCA_030652255.1 Myxococcales bacterium
GGCGCGCGGCGGCGCGGGCAGGCGACGGGGCGGGCGGCGGCGGGGGCGCGGGGGCGGCGGGCGGCGGCGGGGGCTCGGCCGGGAAGTCGAACTCCACCTCCGAGGCGCCCGGGGCCCCGGTGCCGGGCTGCGCCACGAGGCGGGGCCGATCGACGCCGACGCGGTCGGCGATGACCCGGGTGCCGCCCGCGAAGAGCAGGTGCAGCAGCAGCGAGGCGCTGATCCACAGATAGATGGGGATCAGGTATTCACGCGGCCGCATCCGGGGTTCCGTACCATCCGCCCGGGGGGGTCGCAACGCGCGGGGGGCCCGTGCTCGCCTTCCCTTCAGCTGGCGTCGTGCTCGTCGTGGAGGGGCGGCAGCGAGTGCACGCCGGACTCGTAGCCCGCGGGCGAGAGCGCCTTCCAGCGCTCGCGCCAGTGCGACGGCAGGTGCACGGTGATCTCCAGGCGCAGGCCCGAGATGGCCTCGGCCACGGCGTCGCGCCGCCCCTCGGGGGTGGCCTTCGCGCGCACGTCGCTCACATATCGGGTGAAGCTCGGGAAGGACCCGCCGAGGCCCGCGACCAGGTCGTCGCGGAGCCGGCGCAGCAGGCCCGGGGCGCTGCCGCCGGAGCCGAGCGCCACGACCACCTCGCCGACCTCGGCCACCGCGAGGTTGGTGAACCCGCACCACCGCGGCTGGTCGATGGTGCACAGCAGGAAGCCGTCGGCGAGGGAGCGCTCGTGCAGCCTGGCGCAGAGCGCCTCGTCGCGCACCGAGCACATGACCAGGCAGGGCCGCGGCTGGAGGTCGGCCTCCTCGAACTCCCTCGCCTCCCAGCGGGCGCGCCCGTCGGCGGCCTTGATGACCGCCTGCAGCGCCGGGAGCAGCGTCGGCGAGACCACCGTCACCCGCGCGCCCGCCATCAGCAGCCGCCGAGACTTGTCGAAGGCCTCGCGGTCACCGCCCACCACGAGGCAGCGACGGTCTTCCACCACCAGCCCGACGGGGAAGGTCTTCATGACGATGCGCCGCAGCGTATCGCAGCTGCCCCGCGGGCGGGGAGCCCAACTTCATGGCCACCCGCGACGAACGGGCGTATCCCTTCCCGGCCTCGGATCCCGGTGAGGGGGGACTGCCCGAATCGCCGATTCACCCTTAAGACAAGCTCCAGCATGAAGCTCACCGAACTCCCGGACGACCTTGCGCTCACGCTGTCCCGCTTCCACGGCGAGCGCGTCCCGTTGCAGGCGCTTCGGCAGCGACTCCGGGAGGCCGGAGGCGAGCCCGAGGCGCTGCACGCCATCCGCGGGAGGGTCGATCCGCCGCCCGCGACCTGCGCCGAGGCGGCCCCGGAGCCCGGCACCGACGCCGCACGGGCCCTCGCCGAGGAGGGCGCCGCGGGCATCCGCCGGGGCGAGCTCGCGGTGGTGGTTCTCGCGGGCGGCATGGCGACCCGCTTCGGCTCGGTGGTCAAGGCCCTCGCGCCGCTCGGCACGCCAGGGGGCGAGCGCTTCCTCGACGTGAAGCTCGCCGACGTGGCGCGCTGGGGGGGTCGGGTGCCCGCGGCGCTCATGACCAGCTTCGCCACGCACGACCTCATCGCCGCCGCGCTCGTCGACGAGCCGCCGCCGGGCGCCGACGCCGTCTCGCTCGTGCCGCAGTTCGTGTCGCTGCGGCTCACCCCGGCGGGGGACATCTTCCTCACCGACGACGGCGTCCCCTCCGCCCACTCCAGCGGCCACGGCGACCTGCCCGAGGCCCTCGCCGCCGCCGGGACGCTCGCGGCCTGGCGCGCCGCGGGCGTGCGCACGGTGCTCGTCTCCAACGTCGACAACATCGGCGCCACCATCGACCCCACGCTCTACGCGATGCACCGGCGCAGCGGCGCGAAGGTCTCCGTCGAGCTGGTGGAGAAGCTCCCCGGCGACCGCGGAGGGCTGCCGGTGGTGCGCGACGGTCGCCTGGTGCTCGCGGAGACATTCCGTCTGCCCCCGGGCTTCCCCGACCAGGACTTTCCCCTCTTCAACACCAACACCCTCTGGATCGACCTCGAGGCCCTCGAGGGCGAGCGCTCGTGGACGTGGTGCGCCGCCCGCAAGGTCGTCGAGGGGCGCGACGCGATCCAGTTCGAGCGGCTCATCGGCGAGATCACCTGGTGGCACCCCACCCGCTACGTCCACGTCACCCGCGACGGCGCCGCGTCGCGCTTCCTGCCCATCAAGGAGTTCGACGACCTGGCGCGCCACCGCGACGCGCTCGTGGCGATGATCGACGCGCAGCGCGCCTGACGCCTCCGCCCCGCAGACGGTGGCTTGCACGACGGCCGCGCGGTACGACGCTTCCACCATGCAGTACGGTGCGGTCGGAGTCGTTCTGTCGCTCTCGCTGGTCGGCTGCCTCAACGCCGGGCCGGGCTCCACCGGCACCCGCTCCTGCGCGCAGCTCGGCTGGGCCTGCGGCGTCGACGACCTCGGCGTCTCCTGCGGGTCGTGCTTCGCGCCGCAGACCTGCTCGGTCGGCTCTTGCGTCGACCCGGGCGCGCAGGTGATCGCCAGCGGAGCGACCGCCTTCGCCGTCGCCGGGGGCTACGCCGGGGTGTTCTTCACCCTGCCCGCTGCGGCCCTGGTGCGCTTCGACGCCACGTCCCCGGGGCTCTTCCAGGCGGGCGTCTTCACCCTCTCCGACTGGACCCTCTTCGCCAGCGGCCAGGCCTCCGACGCCTTCGTGCTCACCAACCCGTCGCCCTCCGCGAGGGAGGCGATCCGCCTCCCGGCGGGCACGTACACCCTCGGGTTCCGCTGCGCGAACACCGTCGACTCGTGCCTGATCCGCTACGGCATCAACGCGACCTATTGAGCGCCAGCGCGCGGTACCCGGCCACCACCAGCAGCGCGAGCAGCACCGGCGTCAGGAACGCGCTCCACAGCCCCTCGAAGCCCGGCATCGGACGCACGAGGCGCGCCTGCACCACCATGCCTCCCACGGTGACGGCGACGCCGAGCACCGCCCACCCGAGCGTCGCGCGGCGCGCCCACGGCGCCTGCTTCGACCATGCCCAGGCGAGCACCACCGCCCCGAGGGCGAGCGCGATGTCCGCTGCGCCGAAGGGCGTGCCGTAGCGCTCGGGCAGCCAGCCGCCGCGCACCGCGAGCACCCGCCCGCCGCCGCCGAAGCGCAGCGCCTGGAGGGCCACGATGCCCGTCATCGAGGCGCCCTCCCAGGCCCGACGCAGCGGGCCTGCGCCCAGCCACAGGGCGCTCAGCGCCACGGCGAGCGCGGGGGCGACGGCGACGTGGTGCGCGCCGGTCGATGTGGCCGCCACCGCGACGGCGAGCCACGCCACGAGCAGCACGGCGGTGGCCCCGGGGACGGCCGCGCCCTTCGCGCCGCGGGCGATGGTGGGGACCACCAGGAGGCCGAGGGTGACGCAGGCGCCCATCACGGCAGCGAAGAGGATTCGGGCGAGGTCGATCACGGCGGGCAGACATAGAGGCCGTCGGCTCGCGCTGCAACGACCCTTCGATCGGCCACGGCGTTGGGGTGTAGTGTCCGCGCCATGTTGGAGAGCACGTTCACGCTGAAGGCGACCGACGGGACCGAGGTGTTCGTGTACGAGTGGCTGCCCGAGGGGGAGCCGCGGGGCGTGGTGCAGGTCGCCCACGGGCTCGCCGAGCACGCGGGGCGCTACCGCCGCCTCGCCGAGGCCTGCACCGCCCGCGGGCTCGCGGTGTACGCGGGCGACCACCGGGGCCACGGGCGCACGGCCAAGGACGGCCCGCTCGGGTACTTCGCCGCCGAGCACGGGTGGCGCGCGGTGCTCGACGACCTCTATCGCCTCGGCGACCACATCACGGGCAGGCACCCGGGCGTTCCGCGGGTGTTCTTCGGGCACAGCATGGGGTCGTTTCTCACGCAGCAGGTGCTGTTCGAGCGCGGGGGACAGCTCGCGGGCGCGGTGCTCTCCGGCTGCGCGAGCGGAGGCAGCAACCCGCTGGCGCCCGTCGGCCGCCTCGTGGCGCGCGTCGAGCGGGCGCGGGTCGGCGCGACGAAGCCCTCCAGCCTGCTCACGCGGATGAGCTTCGGGGACTACAACCGCGCCTTCGCGCCCAACCGAACGGACTTCGACTGGCTCTCGCGCGACCCGGCCGAGGTGGACCGCTACGTGGCCGACGAGCGCTGCGGCTTCGAGGCGACGACGCAGCTCTGGGTCGACCTCCTCGACGCGCTGCCCGTCCTCGGCGCGGCGTCCAACCTCGCCCGGCTCCCGAAGGACCTCCCGCTGTACCTCACCGTCGGCGAGCGCGACCCGCTGCACCGCGGGCTCAAGGACTTCCACCCCCTCGTCGCCGCCTACGAGGGCGCGGGGATGCGCAACGTGTCGGTGCGGGTGTGGCCCGACGCGCGCCACGAGATCCTGAACGAGACCAACCGCGAGGAGATCACCGGGGCGATCCTGCACTGGGTCGAGAAGGAGGCCCTCGCGCGAGGGCGTTGACGTTCGCCGGGGCAGTTACCACAGTGCCCGCCGACCCACCGGGCGGCCGATGGAGGCCGTTCCGGGCAACAGGAAGCGAAGGAAGCCATGAGTGACGTTCTGAAGAAGGGTTCGAGCGGCGAAGAGGTGAAGTCGCTGCAGCAGAACCTCAACAAGCTCGGCTACGGGCTCGACGTTGACGGCAAGTTCGGAGACGGCACCTACGGGGCCGTGGTGCACCTCCAGAAGTCCTTCGGGTACACCGTCGACGGGATGGTGGGCCCCGGCACGCAGAACCTCATCACCCAGCAGATCGGCTACAACTGGAACAAGAACACCGCCACCGGCTGATCAGCCGCCGGGCGCGCTGAGAAAGCGGGCCTTCTCGGCCGGGGTGGCGATGCGGCAGGTGTCGCCCTTGCCGAACCACCGGTAGCGGTTGCGCGCGATCCACCGATAGATCCCGTCGCGCACGAAGCGCGGCACCCACCCGAAGTACCCCAGCACGCTCCACGGAAACTTCAGCCGCCGCGCGACGCGCAGCGCGGCGTCGGAGTGCGTCCAGAGCCCGTCGCCGTCGACCAGCATCACCGTGTCGGGGTCGCCCTCGGGGAGCGTCACCCCATGTCGTGCGAGCAGCTCGCGGCCTGCCTCGGACTGGAGGGACGCGAAGCGGATCTCCGGCGAGGCCTCGCGGGACAGCACGAAGTCCACGGCGTGGTTGCAGAGGTTGCAGTAGCCGTCGAAGAGCATCACCGGCGCGTCGCTGTTCATGGCCTCGGACGGAGCGTAGCGCGGGGCGGGGCTGGCCGGCGAGGCGGGATGGGGCTACCTCATTGGCCATGCGAAGCGCGACGATGTTGATCGAGGGCATGACCTGCGGCGGCTGCGTGGTGTCGGTGAAGCGGGTGCTCGAGCGGGTGCCGGGCGTGAGCGAGCTCAGCGTCGAGGTGGGCGAGGCGCGACTCACCGTCGACGACGCGCTGGTCACCGAGGCGGCGCTGCGACAGACCGTCGAGCGCGCGGGCTTCGAGGTCGACGAGGTGGTCTGGGCCAACGGCTGACCCTGCGCTTGCGCCGGGCACCCGGCGGACCGACAACGACGGTCCGATGGACACCTCGCGCAAGGCCAACGCGCTCCTCCACGAGCGCTCCCCCTACCTGCTGCAACACGCGCACAACCCGGTGGCGTGGGAGCCCTGGGGCGACGCGGCCTTCGCCCGCGCGCTCGCGGAGGACAAGCCGGTCTTCCTGTCCGTCGGGTACAGCGCCTGCCACTGGTGCCACGTCATGGAGCGCGAGAGCTTCGAGGACGAGGCCACCGCCGCGCTGCTCAACGAGCGCTTCGTGTCCATCAAGGTCGACCGCGAAGAGCGGCCCGACGTCGACCAGGTGTACCAGCTCGCCCACCAGGTGCTGACGCAGCGGGGAGGAGGCTGGCCGCTGTCGATGTTCCTCACCCCCGACCGGCGGCCGTTTTACGGTGGGACGTATTTCCCCGACCAGCGCCGGCACGGGAGCCTGAGCTTCCGAGAGGTGCTCACCGCCATCGTGGACGCGTGGACCGATCGCCGCGACGAGGTCGTCACCCAGGCCGGCGAGCTCACCGCCACCCTCGCCCGCGTCACCCGCCCCGCCGACCCCGACGCCGCCGGGTCCGTCGCCCCCGACGCGCTCGAGCGGGCGCTGCTGCGCGTGCTGCCGCGGGTCGACCCCCGGCACGGCGGCTTCGGCGGCGCGCCGAAGTTTCCCAACACCATGACCCACGACCTGCTGCTCGTGGGCGCCGCGCTCGACGTCGGCGGCGTGGGCGCCCGCTGCGCCGACGCCACCCTGCACACCCTCCAGCGCATGCGCGCGGGCGGCATCTGGGACCACCTCGGCGGCGGCTTCGCCCGGTACTCCACCGACGCCGAGTGGAAGATCCCCCACTTCGAGAAGATGCTCTACGACAACGCGCAGCTGCTCCGCCTCGCGGTGGACGCCGCGGGCCTCGTGCGCCTCCGCGGCGGCGACGACTCCCTCCGCGAGACGCTGCTCTCCGTCGCGAGGGACACCCGGGCGTACCTGCTGCGGGAGATGCGCTCGCCGGAGGGCTTCTTCTACTCCGCCCAGGACGCCGACAGCGAAGGCGAGGAGGGCCGCTTCTTCGTGTGGACCGCCGCGCAGGTCGAGGGCCTCGTCGGCCCCGCCGACGCGGAGGCGTTCTGCGCCCTCTACGACGTGAGCGCCGAGGGGAACTTCGAGCACGGCCGCTCGGTGCTCTGGACCCCGCGCCCGCTCGAGCAGGTCGCCGCCGCCCTCGGGCGCCCCGTCGACGAGCTCGTCGCGGTGGCCGAGCGCGTGCGCCCGGTGCTCCTCGCCGCCCGCGAGCAGCGCCCCCGCCCGATGCGCGACGACAAGTGCCTCGCCTCCTGGAACGGCCTCGCGCTCGGCGCGCTCGCCCACCTCGGCGCGGCCCTCGACGAGCCCGACGCCGTCGCCCTCGCCCGCGACGGGCTCTACGCCTGGCGCGACCGGGCGTTTCGTGACGGCGTCCTCGCGCACGCCATCAAGGACGGCGACGCCTACGGCACGGCCTTCCTCGACGACCACGGCGCGCTCGCCAACGCCGCCGTCGACGTCTTCGAGGCCACCGCCGACCCGGCCGCGCTGGCCTTCGCGCGGGCGCTCCTCGACGCCGTGCTCGCGCGCTTCGTCGACCCCGCGACCGGCGCCCTCTACTTCTCCCCGGCCGACGCCGAGGTGGTGCTCTACCGCTCGCGCGACGCCTTCGACCACGCGTACCCCGGCGGCGTCGGCCTCACCCTCGAGGCCCTGCTCCGGGTGGCGACCCTCACCGGCGACCGCGGCTACCGCGCCGCCGCCGACCGGGCGATCGCCCTCTACGCCGCCGAGGCGACGGGCAACCCGCTGGGCATGGGCTCGGTGCTCCGCGCCGTCGACCGCGCGACCCGCGGCCCCGTCGAGGTGATCGTGCTCGGCGACCCCGCCCGCGACGACACCCGCGCCCTCGTGGCGACCGCGCGCTCGGTCTTCCTCCCGCACCGCGCGCTGCTGGTGGCGCCCGACGCCGCGAGCGCCGTCGCGCTCGGGCTCGACGGCGAGCTGGCGCAGGGCCGCGGGCCGACCGGCGACGGCGCGCCGCGGGCCTACGTGTGCCGCGGCACCACCTGCCAGGCGCCGGTGGGCGACGGCGACACGCTGCTCGCCACGCTGCGCCGCGCGCTCGCCTCGGGGTAGCGCTCAGCGGGCTCCGCGGAGGGCCCTCAGGGGGACGCGGGCGGCGGCTCCCAGCGCACCGCCGCGGCGACCGGATCGGCCCCGGAGCTCGGTCGCCCGAGCTGCCCGAAGGCGTTGTCGCCCCAGCAGTGCACCGAGTGGTCGCGGCGGAGCGCGCAGCTCGCCCCGTCGTCGGCGCCGCGCGAGAGCGCGAGGGCGGTCACCTCCGTCAGGCCGACCACCGCGGTGGGCTCGCGCCAGACACCCCCGACCGTGCCGACCCCGAGCTGACCGTGGTGGTTGGAGCCCCAGCAGCGCACCGTCGCGTCCTCCAGCACCGCGCAGGTGTGCAGGCCCCCCGCGGCGATGTGGCGCACCCCGGTGAGGCCCCGCACGGCGACCGCCACGTTGGAGCCCAGCAGGGTGCCGTTGCCCAGCTGACCGACGTCGTTGCGCCCCCAGCAGCGCACGGTGCCGTCGACCAGCCTCGCGCAGCCGTGCTCGCGCCCGAGCGCGATCTGCGCCGCGCGCGCGACCCCGACGACGGCCGTCGGGCGGCGGCGGGTCAGCCGCGTGCGGTCGCCCACCTGACCCCGGCGGTTGAGCCCCCAGCAGCGCACGGTGCCATCGTCCAGGCGCGCGCAGGTGTGGCCCGACCCGGCCGCGATCTCCGCGACGCCGCGGAGGCCCGCGACGAGCACCGGCGCGAAGGGCGCCCGCACGCTCCCGTCGCCGAGCTGCCCGTTCTCGTTGTTGCCCCAGCAGCGCAGCGTGCCGTCGCGGTGGCGCGCGCAGGTCTGGTCGCGCCCGGCGGTGATCTCCGCGGTCTCGGTGAGGGCCCGAAGCTCCGTGGGCCGATCGAGCGTGGGGACGAGCTCCACCCCGGACTGCCGGGTGCGGTTGTCGCCCCAGCAGAACACGCGCAGCTCGTCGCTCCGGGCGCAGGAGTGGAAGGTTCCGGTCGACACCTGGATCGCCCCGGGAGGAACGCCCGGCACCGACGTCGGCCGCGCGGAGAAGGGCGCCGCCGCCTCCGTGGCCCGACCGAGCTGACCCTCGCGGTTGCGCCCCCAGCAGCGCACGTCGCCGTCGGACATCACCGCGCACGCGTGCCACTCGCCCATCGCGAGCGAGGCGACGACCGGAGGCGCGGCGGGAGCGGTCTCCGCGGGCGCAGCGAGGCCACCATCGCCTTCGGGCATCGACGCCGACGCGTCCGTCCCCGACGGGTCGGGGCCCATGGGGTCATGGAGCGTCACCGCGGCGTCCGCGGGCGCGCTCGCGGCCGATCGCACCGCAGGCGCGCGCCCCGAACAACCCACGCCCACCGCCAGCGTGACCGCCCACAACATCGGAGTCTTCACGTCGCTCGATCGTATCGATCCTCGCGGTGGGCTCCAATCGCTATCGGCCCCAGCGAGCATTCGTGGCACCGTCGCCGCGGAGCGACGACCATCCATGCGCCCGATGCCCGCGTCCGTCCGAGCCTCTCTTGCCGTCGCCGCCCTCGCCTTGGCGATGGGCTGCGAGCGGGTCACCACCGCCACCGACGTGCCCGCCGTCGACACGCCGCCAGACTTCGTCGACGCGGGCACCCTCGATGCGGGCACCCTCGACGCGGGCACCCTCGATGCGGGCACCCTCGATGCGGGCACCCTCGACGCGGGCACCCTCGACGCGGGCACCACCGATGCGACCCGTGCCGCCGTCATCCGACCACGCGCGCTCATCCTCGCGCCGCGCTACCTCTGGACCAAAGGGGGCGACGAGCTCCGCGCCATCGCCTCGATCCTCGACCAGTGGGGCATTCCCTACGACCTCCCGGCGGCCGACACGGACTGGGCCGCGCCGCTGCGAGGTCTGGTCGGGCGCTACTCCCTGGTCATCGTGCCGGGCTACCTCGACGGCGAGGTGGTCGACACGATCGCGCGGCTCTACCTGGAGGAGTTCGCCAGCACCGGCGGCGTGGTGCTCCTCCACAAGCCCGTGACCGCGGTCGCCGAGGCCCAGGTGCTGCGCCTCGCGGGCCTCCGCACAAGCACCCGGCGCACGGACGTGACCTCGCTCCAGGTCGGCGGCGAGGCCGTCCCCGCGCTGCGCTCCCTCGACGCCCCGGAGGAGCGCACGCTCGTCGTCACCAGTGACCTCGCCGAGCGCCGGATCGAGGCCTTCGTCCTCGAGCCCGACCCCGCAGCGGGCACCGCCGTCGCCGCGCGGGCCTTCGCGGGTGGCACCGACGTCGGGGCGGTGTTCACCCGTCGGCCGCTCGGCCTCGGGGCGATCTACACCCTGGGGCACGACCTGCACTCGTGGTCCCACTACCGCTGCTACGTGAACTGCTTCGAGCCCGCGGGCGACGTGCTCGGGCTGCTGCTCCGCGACGCGCTGCGCGAGGGCGCCGCGGGCCACGTGGTGTTGAAGCACACCGTCCCGGGCGTCGAGGACGCGCTGCTGCTCTCGACGCACGACATCGACGCGACGGAGTCGACGCGCCCCGGCCCGTGGGGCGACGCGGGCGCCACGCAGATGGCCGCCCTGCTGCGACGCCGCGGGGCCGTCGGGAGCTTCTTCTTCACCACCAACTACGTCGACGGATCGTGGGAGCCGGCCACGGCGCGCGCGGTCTGCGCGCTGGGGATGTGCCCCGCGGGGGCCCACTCCGTGCGCCACTTCCCCTCGCCCGCGACGCAGCCGATGGGCGACTGCACGGAGCGCCACCCGGGCTACCTGCCCTCCACCGAGGCCGCCGCCACCCTGTGCGGCGAGGTGCGGGTGTCGCTGCAGCTCACCCGCGAGGCCACCGGGATGGCGCCCGTCGCGTGGCGCTCGCCCTACCTCGACGTGCACCCGCGGCTCTTCGACGTGCTCTTCGAGCAGGGCGTGCGGGCCGACTCCAGCTTCGCCGTCGGCGACTTCAAGACCAACCTCCCCCTCGACCTCGCCGCCACCTTCCATCGCCAGGACCTCTTCCACCGCCGTGCGATCACCGAGGTGCCGGTGACGCTCGACGACGGCTTCGGGGCGCGCGACGCGGGCGGCACGATGCGCACCGAGCTCCAGGCGGCCAACGCGTCGGCCTTCCTCAGCGCGTGGTCCTCGGTGATGCTCCGCAACGCGGCGAACAACGCGCACACCACCCTGCTGGTGCACCCCTCCTTCGGCGCAGGGCTCGGACCCGAGAACATCGCCGTGAAGCTGGGCGTCGTCGACCGCCTCCTCGACGCGGCGTCGGCCGCGGGCCTGCGAACCGACGTCTCGGTCACGGCGCTCGCCGCGTTCTGGCGGGCGCGCCGAGACACCCAGGTCGACGCCTCCTACGAGCCCGGCCGCGGCTACCGCGGGTCGATCACCGCCGGCGCAGAGAGCGTCGCGGGCTTCACCCTGGAGTTCGGCGACGCCATCGGCGAGTTCGCCTGCCCCGACTGCGGTCCCACCCGGGTCGGAGGTCGCCGGGTGACGCTGCTCGCCGCGCTCGCCCCGGGGCGCACGGTGGAGTTCACCGCGCGGCCGCGCTGACCCGCGGCGCTACCGGACGACCCGCAGCCGCGACCCCTGCGCCGCCGCGCGCACGACGGGGTCGGGGTCCTCCGCGAGGGCCGCCACCGCGTCGCGGGTGCCCGCGTCCTCGGACAACGAGAGCGCGCGCGCCGCCGCCGTCCGCACCTCCGACGCGGGGTCGCGCAGCGCAGGCAGCAGCAGCCGGTCGAGGTCGCCCACGCCGTAGGCCGCGAGCACCTCCACGGTGACCTCCCGCGCGCGCACCTCGCGGCCCGAGAGCAGCTGCGCGGCGAGGCGGTCGACGCTGTCCCCGGCGCGGCGGTCGGCGCGGGCGACCCCCTGCACCTCCGACGGCGCCGTCGACCACGCCGCCAGGAAGCGCTGCATCGGCGACACCTCCGCCCGCGCGAGGAGGCTCACCATCGCGGCCGCGCGCACCTCGACGGACGGGTCTTCGAGCAGCGCGTCCCAGAGCCCGGCGGCCTGCGCGTCGGGCAGCGTCGCGACGCGCTCGGCGAGGGAGCACCGCACCGCCGACGAGGGGTCGAGGCAGAAGCGCGCGAGCACCTCGGGCTGACCGGCGCCCTCGGTGGTCAGCGCCCGCAGCACCTCCACGCGCACCGACTCGAAGGGGTCCATCGAGGCTTGCAAGAGGAGCGAGCGGGCCTCGGGGACGGCGATGCGCACGAGCACCCGCACCACGGCGCCGCGCACCAGCGGGTCCTTCGAGGCGACCAGGGACTTCAGCAATGGCAGGAGCGTGGGCTCGGCGATGCGCTCCAGCACCCGGAGGCAGGCGGCGGTCACCTCCGGGCGCGAGGCTGCGCTCATCCGCTCGACGAAGGCCTCCGTCGCCCCGCGGTGCAGCCGCGCGAGGGCCTCCTCGACCTCGGACTGCACCGCCGCGGGGCCCTGCGCCAGCCGACGGAAGAGCGCGTCGGAGAACCGACGGTCGCCGGCCTCGCCGAGGGCCTTGGCGGCCACGATCGCGACCTCCGCGCAGGGGTCGGACACCCCGCGGGCGAGTGCCGCGCGGGCGGGCTCGAGCGAGCGACGGGCCGCGAGCGCGTGCGCCGCGTGCACCCGCAAGGCCTCCACCGGGTCGATCGCCAGGGTGTCCGCGAGGGCCTCCACCCCGCGGTCGCCCGGCACCTTCGCGAGCACCTCGACGGCGAGGCGCCGGCTCGACGGGTCCTGGCTCGTGCGCAGGATGCGCTCGTAGCGCTCGACCACCGCGGCCTGGTCGACCGGCGCCTCCGCCCCGCCGCCCAGGTCGTCGAGGCACAGCCGCGCGAGCACCTCGCGGCGCAGGGCCGGGTCCTCGCCCCGCAGGAAGGCCCCGACCGCCGTCAGCTCGGCCGCGTCGGAGAGCACCCCGGTGACCGTCGAGAGGGCGCTCTCGGTCCCGAGCAGCGCCGCGGCCACCACCCTCGCCGCGGACTCCACCCGGTCGCCCGACGCGCACTCCGCGAGGCGCTGCTCGGCCCGCGGGCCTCCCACCCGGCCGAGGGCGATGATGGCGCGGTTGCGCACGAAGGCGTCGGGGTCGGCGAGGCGCCCCTCCAGCGCGTCGTAGACCTTGTCGTCCTGCGGCGCGATCTTGCCGATGCCGTTCACCGCCGCGGCGCGGGTGCGCGGGTCGCGGTCGGTCATCACCCCGAGCAGCGCCGTGACCGACGCCGCGCCGGGGATCTTCCCGATGGCCCCCGCGGCGCTCGATCGCAGCCGCGCGTCGGCGTCGCGCAGCGAGCGGAGGAGGTGCGGCAGCACGGCAGGGTCGCCCTGCTTCCCGAGGGTCCAGCACAGGCAGATGCGGAGCTCCATGTCCGGCGACATCGCGAACTCGTCGAGCCGCTCTCGCAGCACGTCGCCCTTCCCGTCGTCGCCGCCGAAGGCCAGCGCGTCGGTGATGCGCTCCTTGGCCTCGATGGAGGCGCCCGAGAGCGCGCCCAGCAGCGCGTCGACGGAGTCCTTGCGGCCGCGGCGCCCGCGGCGGCCCAGCGTGTCGATCGCCGCGAGGCGCACCTCGTTCACCGGGTCTTCGAGGCGAGCGACCAGCGACTCCACGGCCACGGCGCTGTTGCGCGACGCGATGAGCTCGAGCGCGCTCAGGCGCACGGCGGAGTTCGGGTCTGCCAGGGCCTTCTGCAGCAGTCCCAGCGCCTCCGGGGCCTCGAAGGTCGCGACCGGCTTGAGCACCGCGAGGCGCGCCGTCACCGAGCCGCGGAAGTACGCCCGGGAGAGCTCGCGGAAGTAGGGCTCCAGCGCCTTGCCGCCCTGCTGCCCGAGGGCCTCCGCGGCGGCGTCGCGCACCACCGGCTCGCGGTCGGCCAGGAGGGCCACCAGCGCCGGGTGCCCTTCCTCCGCGCGCAGTACGCCGAGGGCCTCGGCGACGCGGGCGCGCACGGGCCACGAGGGGTCTTCGCCCGCCGCCGCGAGCAGCGCGCCGAAGCGGGCGAGGCCGAGCTCGCCGCAGAGCCGGGCGACCTGCGCCCGCACCCGGAAATCGGCGTGGTGCAGGTTCGCCGCGACCCCGTCCGCGAGCCCGGCGTGACCGAGCTCCAGCATCGCGGCGTAGGCCTTGCGCGCGACGGCCGGGTCGTCCGAGGCGAGCTCCGCGACGCGGGCGGTGAGGTAGCCGACGCGGTCGAGCGCCAGGGCGGCGCGCTTGCGCACGTCGGGGTTCTCGTCGCGGAGCGAGCGCTCGAGCGGCCCGGTGTCCCCGGGCTGGATCATCTCCAGCGCCTCCAGCGCCCGCACCCGGGTGCCGTAGTCGGGGTCCGCGAGCGCGGCGACCAGCACGTCGATGGACGCCTCGGCGCCCATGCGCCCGATGGCCCCGGCGGCGTGGGCGCGCACCTGGGGCATCGGGTCGCTCAGCGCGGCGCGCAGCAGCGCCTGCGTGGCCCGCCGGTCACCGAGCGCGCCGAGGGCCTCGGTGGCCGCCATGCGCACCGTGTCGCTGCGGTCGAAGAGGCGCTCCAGCAGCGGGGCCGTCGCGGCGTGGTCGCCGATGCGCCCGAGGATGCGCGCCGCCCAGACCGCGGCCTGCGGGTGCTCCTCGTCGCGCAGCAGCGCCACCAGCGGCGGCACCGCGAGCGCGCCGAAGCGGGTGAGCGCCTCGGCGACGCGCGGCGACGAGCCCGCGTCGGTGGTGCGCAGCTCGGCCACCAGCAGGGGGATGGCCTCCTCGGCGTGGATGCGCGCCAGCGCCGTCGCCGCGGCGGCCTTCACCGAGCCGACGTCCTCGTGCGGGTCGCGGAGCGCGGCGACGAGCGCGGGCACGGCGCTGGGCACGCCCACGAGGCCGAGCACCTCCGCGGCGTGGGCGCGCTCGCTCCAGGTGGGGGCCTCGCGCACCCGGGCGACGTAGCGCTCCATGAGCCCGAGGCGCTCGAAGGTCGACACCGCCCACTGCTTGCGCGCGTCGTCGGCCTCGCGCAGCAGCAGGAGCATCACGCGCTCGACGGTGCCGGCGTCGAAGCCCTCGCGGAGGCGACGCGCGACGTCCGCGGGGCTCTGGTCGACGCCGCCCTCCAGGAGCTTGCGGGCGAGCTCCAGGCGGTCGAGGGCGCGGCGCGCCAGCAGCCGGCTCCACCCCTCGCGCAGCAGCACCCAGGCGGTGGGCACCGCGGCCAGGAGCACCAGCACCAGGGCGATGTAGGCGACCAGCGCGGCGGCGCTCACGGGCCTCCCAGCAGCGCGGCCACCCCCTGGAGGAACACCTCCGGGTCGACGGGGCGGGCGAGGAAGAGGTCGGCCCCGCACTGCGTCGCCCAGAAGAGGTCTTCGGGGGTCGAGCGGGGGCTGAGCAGCACGACCACGGGCGGCGGATCGAGGCGCTTGAGCTCGCGACAGAGCTGGTACCCGTTGACCTCGGGCACCGCCACGTCGAGCACCGCGAGGGCGGGCGGGTCGCGGCGCGCGGCCACGACGCCCTGCGACCCGTCGTGGATCACGGTGGTGACGCACCCGGCGTCGACGAGGCAGCGGTGGACGGCTTCGATGTCGGCGGGGTTGTGGTCGACCAGCAGCACCCGGGTGCCCGGCTTGATGACGGCGCCCTCGTTCGACATGTCAGGCACCGCCCGCAGAGAATCCCTGGCGCGCGAACTTATCCCAGCCCTTCTTGCCCTTCAAGAAATCCCAGAGGCCCCGCAGCTGCCAGATGGCCAGGTATTGCCGGTATCCGAAGCTGGAGAGGAAGCCCATCCCGATGAGCAGCAGCACGTCTCGCGCGCGGCGGTAGGGGAAGAGCGCGAGGCCCTCCGCGGCGCCGCCGCTCGCCCGCTCGGCCCGGATGCAGAGCAGCACCGAGAGGGTGGAGAGGCACAGGTTGACCGCCGTCGCGAAGGCCAGGAACGCCAGCGTGTGGATGAACGACAGGTACCCGACGAGGGAGGACACCACCAGCAGGAGGTAGCCGAGGCACTCGAGCACCGGCGCGAGGGCCTCGAAGACGAGCTGATAGGGGAGCGCGAAGAGCCCGATGCGCCCGAAGCGGCGGCGGAAGAGCATCGCGCGGTGGTAGTTGAGCACCTCGAGAAGACCGCGGTACCAGCGCGAGCGCTGCTTGCCGATGTCGCGGTAGTTCTCCGGGGCCTCGGTCCAGGCGGTGGGAAAGGGGAGCGCGACGATGCGACCGGGCAGGCCCTTGTCGAGGAGGTAGCGGTGCAGCCGCACGACGATCTCCATGTCCTCGCAGACGGTGTGCGCCCCCTCGCCGCAGTACTCGATGCCCACGCGGCTGCGCATGTAGCGGGTGAGAAACCCGCCGATGGCGATGACGAGGTCGCGGCGCATCAGCGCGAACACCCCCGACAGGATGAGCACGGAGTTGATCGCCGTGAGCGCCGTGCGGCCCTGCGCGAAGGAGCGCATGTACTCCACGATCTGGAAGCGGGCGATCCAGGCCGCGGGGATGCGGGCCTCGACGATGCGCCCGTTCTCGACCACCGAGCCGTTGGTGAGCCCCACCTGCACGCCCACCGCGACGACCTCCCGGGGGGCGGCCTGGATGGGCCGCGCGGCGAGCAGGAGCGCGTCGGGCACCAGCAGGCTGTCGGCGTCCATGCTGGTGACGAACTCGCCGCGGGAGACGTTGATGGCGGCGTTGAGGGCGTCGGCCTTGCCGCCGTTCTCCTTGTCGATGAGCACGAGGCGCCGGAGGCCGGGGGGCAGCGGGGCACGCGACTCGTAGAAGGCCCGGATGGGCGCGGTGCCCAGGTGGTCGTCGTACTCGAACTCCGCGCGCACGAAGTGAAACTCCTTCAGGAGCACCTGCACCGTGCGGTCTTTGGAGCCGTCGTTGCAGATCACGATCTCGTAGGCGGGGTAGGTGAGGCGCAGGAGCGAGCGCACGCTCTCGGCGATGGTGACCTCCTCGTTGTACGCGGGCACCAGCAGCGTCACGAGGGGCAGGAAGCGCTCGTCGGCGGAGCGGGCCGCGGGGTTCACCTGCTCGGCCTGGAGCTGCCGGCGGATGGCGAAGAAGCTCAGCGCCACGAAGCCCAGGTTGAGGAGGAAGAACGACCCGACGTAGGCCACCACCACGGCGTCGAGGACGATGAGGATGAGCCGGAAGAGGTTCATCGCTCAGCCACCGAAGACCACCCGGCGATGGTCGCGCCGCTCGCGCTCCAGGAAGAGCAGCCAGGCCGTCGGCGCGGCCGCCGCGAGGTCGGGGAAGTCCTCCGAGGCGGGCACGGCGTACACGACGCCGCCGTCGCCGTCGCGCTGGAGGGCGCGCAGCGCGGCGGAGAGCTCCTCGGCCTCGCGGGCGCGGCCCATCCGCAACAGGGCGAGCGCGACCCCGGCGGTCCCTTCGGCGAAGAGCGTCCCGGAGAAGTCCTGGCCGGGGTAGTCGTCCACCGCGCCCGCGTAGGGGGCGAAGCCCGGGAGGCCGCCGCCCCGGCGCCGGAAGGTGCGCAGGGTGTAGTCGAGCGAGCGCTCGGCCCGAGCGCGGTCGCCCCGGGCGAGCAGGAAGAGGGCGCCCCACGCGCCGGCGGCGTCGAGGGCCCGGTCGGCCACCACGCCGCCGGGGGTGACCGCGACGGCGAAGCGCCCTTCGGCGGGGATCCAGAGCGCGTCGACGATGCGCGCGGCGAGCTGGTCGGCGGCCGCGCGGTAGCGCCCGGCGGGCCCCGCGGCGGCGAGCGCGTCGAGGAGGAAGTAGGTGTCGATCTGGTGCTCGGTGGCGCAGTACGCGGCGACGTGCTGCGGGTCGAAGCGGCGGTAGTGGTCGCGCCACGCGCCGCTGCCGCCGGGGACGAAGCCCGCGCGGGGGTCGTCCGGGGCGGCGACGCGCGAGGCGAGCAGGCGGTCGGCGATGAGCTGCGCGTAGGGCGTGAAGCGCCGCTCGTGGGTGAGGGCGTCGTAGAGGGCCATGGCGTAGCCGGCCCAGGCCATGGTGCCCGCGCGCACATAGCGGACGTTGTAGAAGCTCGGGGAGGCGAGGCTGAAGGAGAAGCCCAGCGAGGCGTCGGGGGTGAGCAGGGTGGTGAGGGTGTTGCCGATGGCGCGGGCGTCGTCGCGCCGCCCCGAGAGCGCGAGGGCGATCATCGCGAGCGCGTCGTCGTAGACGAAGGAGCGATCGGCGAGGTACGGCTCCAGGGGATGCCCCGGCGGGACGTGATAGCTCCTCACCGCGCGGCGCTCGCAGTCCCGGAAGTGGCAGCGCCCGAGCGCGAAGGGGCGCCCGTCCTCGTCGTAGCCCGCGGTCGCGGGAAAGCCCTGCGGGGTGAGGAAGTGCTCGGCGCGCCGCAGCGACTCGTCGACGGAGTAGGGGCGCGGGACGCAGCCGACGGAGCCTGCCAGCGCCGCGGCGACGACCCCGAGGCCCCTGCGCAGCCCGGCGCGAGAGAGGTTCGCAGCCCGTGGCATGGAGCGATCTCTGTCGGGTTCGCGACGGGGCGTCAAGGCCTATGGGCGCTGCTCGCCGCGGCGCTCGCGGGATGCCACGCGACGGGCGCGCCCCCTGCCCCGGCGTCGTACCTCACGCGCGACTCGCTCCTCTTCGAGGCGCGGCGGGCGGCGCGGAGGGGCTCCCGCGACCACGCGCGGGCGATGCTCGACGACCGCCTGCGCGCGCAGCCCACGGACGACGAGGCGCGGGCCGAGCTCGCGCGCATCGACGCGTGGGACGGCCGCTGGGCCGAGAGCGAGGCGGGCTACCGCGCGGTGCTGTCGCGACACCCCGACGACGTCGAGTCGCGCGCGGGCCTGGTCGATGTGTTCCTGTGGCAGTCGCGCTGGGGCGACGGGGAGCGGGAGATCGCCCTCGGCCTCGCGCGCACCCCGGGGAGCGCACCGCTGCTGCTCCGCCGCGCGCGCCTGGCCCACTGGCGGGGCGACGCGACCGCGGCGGCGCGCTACCTCGACGAGGCGCTGCGCGCGAGCCCCGCGGACGAGGAGGTGCGGGCGATGCGGGACGTGGTGTTCCGCGGCGAAGCGCGGCTGGTGTTGCGCGACGAGGTGTTCTTCGCGCCGGCGGGGGTGCAGGGCTTCCCCTCGGCGGACGTCGCGGTGCTCCAGGCGTGGCGCACGCTGCGGCTCTCGGCGCGCACCGAGCAGTCGCAGCGCTTCGGCGCCGACGCGAGCAGCCGCAGCTACAACGGCCTGCACTTCCTCGGGCTGGCGTGGGTGCCGCGCGCGGGCTGGTCGGCCCACGTCGAGCTCGGCGTGGGCGCCCCCGCGACGGCGGTGCCTCGATGGCTCGGGCGCCTCGGGCTGAGCGCCCCCCTCGGCAGCCGGCTCACGGGCTCCGGGAGCTACTCGCACTGGCGCTACGACAGCGGCCAGGTGGTGCACCTCTTCAACCCCGCGCTGGGGGTCGCGCTCACCGACGCGCTGCGCGTCGAGGCCCGCTACTGGTTCGCGTACGTCGTCGCCCCGGGGCTCCATGGCGCCGCGGTCACGGACGGCGCGTCGTCCTTCGGGCTGCGGCTCTCCTGGCGGCCGACGACCCGCTTCGAGCTCGGCGCGGAGTACACCTACGGCGTGCAGCTCGACCGGCTCCCGGTGGGGCTGCAGCTCATCGCCATCCGCGGGCACATCGTCTCGGTGAGCACCGACGTGCGCATCACGCAGGCCCTCGGGCTGCGCCCCGCGCTGCGGGTCGAGCTGCGCACCAGCCCGGGGGCGCTCGTGCCCATCGTCGGCCCCGAGCTCGGGGTGTACACGCGCTGGTAGCGCGCGAGGGGGTCCGGGAGGGCGCCGGGCGCGCGAATCCGGCGGAAATCCAGGGCTCGCGACGGCCTATGGTTTCGCTGTGGGATTGCGTCTATCTTCCGCCGCCCACTTATCCAGCCAAGGGATGGAGATTCATCGATGACCGAGACCGTTGACGCCACTGCGATCCGCCGCGCGCTCGACCAGAGCCGCGGGCAGCGCACCCAGATCACCCGCGGCGCGCCGCTCCCCATCGACACGGCCCACGTGGTCGGCGCGTGCCCCAACTGCGGGCACCTCGGCGCGACGATCCTCGGGTTCCCCGATCCGCCGTACGCCGGGCCGCAGGGTCAGCCGCGCTACCGCGGCGCCAAGGAGCTCACGAAGTTCGTCGAGGAGCTGTTCAAGAACCCGCCGCCGCTGCCCGCGGCGGAGGACCCCTCGGAGGCCGCGAAGAACGTCGGCCAGCCCCCCAACTGGAAGGGCCTGTGCGTCTGCGGCGCGAAGATCATGCCCCCGCAGCCCGACCCCCGCACCGGCGAGATGGTCAGCGTCGAGGGCGCCACGCCGCGGCGCGTGTGCGGCGTGCGCTTCATCAAGGCGATGCCGGGATCGGGCGCCGAGCTCGTGGTCGAGGGCCTCGCGGGCGGCGACGGCGGCGTGCCGTACACCGACGGCGTGGTGATCCGCACGCGGCTGCTGCGGGCGCCCCTCGACGGCCCGGAGACGGAGGTCGGCGACGCGGTCGACGACGAGCTCATCGAGAAGACCTTCGGTCGGCCGCTGACGCTGGCCCGGAGCTGGAAGACCGTGCTCGACGCGGCGGCGAAGGGCGAGGAGGTCATCCGCGAGGTCGAGCCGGGGTACTGGCTCTGGGCCGGGCCCAAGGACGACGCGGGCCTCGAGCAGCGCGTGAACGACCTCATCGGCGACGACAAGCAGAAGGCGGCCTTCCCGCTGGCGATGCTGCCGCAGATGGCCCCGATGCCGCAGGGCCCGGCCTTCCCGCAGTGGGCCTACGAGCACTCCGAGGCCATCCTGAAGGGCGACCTCCGGGCGGGCGTGGTGATGGACCAGGCGGTGACGCGCAAGCTGCTCCAGGGGCAGATGGAGCGCAGCGGCCTCGGGTGGCAGGAGCAGAACGAGGGCGCGGTGCTCGTCGCGACGGCGGGAGAGCTCCTGTGGCCGATGGAGGTGCCCATCGTGGCGCTGGGCGCGGCGCACCTGG
The DNA here is from genome assembly GCA_030652255.1 of Myxococcales bacterium. Taxonomy (GTDB): domain Bacteria; phylum Myxococcota_A; class Polyangia; order Polyangiales; genus SCUS01. The sequence continues at coordinate 20,578 of JAUSAZ010000073.1, forward strand.
GGTGGTTCCTCGGGGAGACCACGGCGGCGGCGGTGGGCGAGTCGATGGCGCGCATCACCGAGGTGAAGCGCTTCGTCGACGCGGTGCGCGCCGAGCGGCCGGAGATGACCTTCGGGGTGCAGGGCACGCAGCTCGTGCCGAAGCGCGCCGACGGCACCGCGGGCCGCGCGCTCAACCTGATGGACATGCCCTTCCGGATGCCCGTCGGGAGCAAGGACTTCAAGCGCGAGGTGCGCTTCGCGACCGACGAGCTCCCGAAGAACCTCGACCCCACCCGGTGGTGCCCCTGCGGCGAGAAGGCGTGGGTGTGCGCCCGCATCTTCCCGGCCCGCGTGGTCGAGCAGTTCAAGCAGGCCACGCAGGGCAAGACCCCGAAGATCATCGAGCAGTGGAACGACGCGCTCCTCGTCGCGGTCATCTCCGACGACCGCCACGTGCGCATCCCCACGCAGGAGGAGCTCGAGGGCGCCGGGCTCAAGGGCGAGGCCTTCGACCGGCGCCTCGCCGAGGAGCTCCCCAACAGCATCTTCGCCGTCGACGTCTCCATGCACGAGGACAAGAACCAGAAGCGCGCGCTCCTGGCCTTCGGCCCCCTCGTCGCCAGCGTGGTCATCAACGACCACCTCATCAGCGCGATGCATGGCGCCTGCGGCAAGCCGCTGCGCGGCGACGAGGTCTCCGCCGTGGTGACCACGCCCAACGTCATCTGCCTGCACGAGCCCGGCTTCGACGACGACCGCCTGGAGCAGGTGCTCGACATGGGCGCCGCCATGGACGGCCTCCCCGCCGACGTGAAGCCCCCCTTCGACCTCTCCTGGGACGTGTCGCTCACGGCCGCCCCGGTGGGCCGCTTCGTCAACCTCAACCCCGCCCCTCCGGGCCAGGGCCCGCAGCAGGGCGCGCCGCCGCCCAACGCCCCGCGCGGTCGGTGATACCCTCCCCCGCGCTTCGATGATCGACAGCGCAACCCTCCGCTCCCACTACACCGCCTTCCTCCGACCCGGCCGGGTGCTCCTCACGGGGCACTCGCACCAGGCCTGGCCCGACGTCGCGCGCGCCGCGCTCGCCGAGTGCTTCGACGACGCCGCCCTCCACGTCGACGACAAGTGGGGCGCCGCCTTCGCCGCCGCCGACGAGGTGCGCGGCGTGCTCGCGGCGACCCTGGGGGGACAGGCCCGGGACTACGCCCTCGACGGCAACACCCACGCGCTGGTCACGCGCTTTCTCAGCGCGCTGCCGCTCGCCCGTCGGCGGCACCTGGTGAGCACGGCGGGGGAGTTCCACACGCTGCACCGGCAGCTACGGCGGCTCGCCGAGGAGGGCGTGCGGGTGACCTTCGTCGACCCGGCGCCGGTCGACACGCTGGCCGCGCGCCTCGCCTCCGCGGTCACCGCGGACACCGCCGCGGTGCTCTGCTCCTCGGTGCTCTTCGAGACGTCGAGCGTGGTGCCCGGGCTCGGTGAGCTCGCCGCCCACTGCCGCGACCGCGCGGTGCCCCTGCTCATCGACGCCTACCACCACTTCGTCGCCCTCCCCTTCGAGCGCGCCGCGCTCGGCGACGAGGTCTTCGTGCTCGGCGGCGGGTACAAGTACGCCCAGTGGGGCGAAGGGGTGTGCTTCCTCGGCGTGCCCTCGGGCTGCGACCTGCGCCCGGTGCTCACCGGCTGGTTCGCGGATTTCGCCCACCTCGCCGACCGACGCACCGACGCGCCCGTGCAGTACGGCGACGACGGCGCCGATCGCTTCGCCGGGGCCACCTACGACCCCGTGAGCCACTACCGCGCGCGGGCCGTGTTGCGCTTCTTCGCGGCGCAGGGCCTCACCCCCGCGGCGCTGCGCGAGCGCTCGCTCGAGCTCACCGGGCAGGTCTTCGCCTGGGCCGACCGGCTGGGCCTCGACGTGGCGACGCCGCGGGACGACGCGCGGCGCGGGGCCTTCGTGTCGGTGCGCGTGCCCGACGCCGGGGCGGCCACGGCGGCGCTGGCGGGGCGGGGAATCCACACCGACTCGCGGGGAGACCTGTTGCGGCTGGGCCCGGCGCCCTACACAACCACCGAGGAGATCGATCGCGCGATGGAGGCGTTGGGCGCATGGCGACGGTGAGGTTGGCGCTGGGCTGGGTGCTGCTCGCGGGCTGCGCGACGAGCGCCCCCGCGGCGACGGCGCAGGGGCCGCACGAGCTGGCGGTCGCGCGGGTGACGGCGGTGCACGGCGGGGCGGGGCCCTTCGTGGTGGCGGGCTACCGCATGGGCGAGCGGGCGCTCTCGGAGCTGTCCCTCTCCCGCGGGAGCTTCGACGTGGAGGTCGAGCACACGTCCCCCGCGGAGGTGCAGTTCAGCTGCATCGCCGACGGCGTGGCGGCGTCCACCGGGGCGAGCGTGGGGCGGCTCAACCTCCGGCGCGTCGACGCCGCCGACGGGGCGACGCACACGCAGGTGCGCGACCGGCGCAGCGGGCGCGCGGTGGTGCTGCGGCTGACCGACGGGTTCCTCGCGAGGTTTCGCGACGTGCCGTGGGCCCGGCTGGGGGTCGAGGGCCGCGCGGTGCTCGGGCTGCGCGACGAGGACATCTTCGAGGTGGTGACCGAACGACCGAGGGAGACGCCATGAGCGACGAAGCCGTGCCCTTCAAGTTGAGCCGCGAGAGCCGTATCCGCGTCGACCGCGACGGGCACATCTGGCACGAGGGCGAGCGGGTGCTGCACCCCGGCCTCGCGCGCACCCTCGCGCACTGGATCGACATCGACGAGCAGGGCCGCTACGTCATGCGCAACGCGCTCGACTGGTGCTTCGTGACGGTCGACCACACCCCGCTGGTGGTGCGCGCCGTGCGGCTGGAGACCGACCCGGCGGTGCGCATCGAGGTCGAGCTGTCCGACGACACCACCGAGGCGCTCGACCTGAGCACGGTGCAGGTCGACCCCGACGGCGTGGTGTACGCGCACGTCCGCGGCGGAAAGCTCCTGGCGCGCTTCGACCGGCAGCCGTCGTTCAAGTTCCTGGAGCACGTCGACACCGACGACCGCGGGCTGATGACCTTCGTGCTGGGCTCGACGACCGTGCGCATCGCCCCGCTGGAGCGCGGCGAGACGCTGGTGCCCCCGGCGCCCCGCACCCGGGCCGTCACCGGCCGCAGCTGAGCGCGGCAGCCCTGTTGACCCCACGCGGGCCGCGGTGCTACCGCCCCCGCGGAGTCCCCGACGATGCCCACGGTCACGCTCTACACCCGGCGCGGATGCCACCTCTGCGATGACGCGAAGGTGGTGATCGACGCCGCGCGCGCCGAGCACCCCTTCGAGCTGGCGGTGGTCGACATCGACGGCGACCCCGCGCTCCGGGCGCGCTACACCGACGAGGTCCCGGTCATCGCCGTGGACGGGCGCACGGCCTTCAAGTACCGGCTCACCGCGGACGCCCTCCTCGCGCGCCTCCGCCGCGCCACCCACGAGGCTCCATGACCGCCGCCCGCGCCCCCCGCAGCCTCGTCGCCAGCGCCACGGGCACCTTCGTCGTCGCCGCCCTCGCCGCGGGCATCGCGTTCGGCGCCGCGGCCCTCGACGGCGAGCGCCGCCGCGCCACGGCGCTCATCACCACGCTGCGCCCCGACTACGTCGGCGACGACCGCCTCGCGCCGGACTTCACCCTGCGCGACCGGGAGGGCCGCCCCTTCCGGCTGAGCTCGCTGCGCGGGCGCACCGTGGTGCTGCACTTCTGGTCGCGCGAGTGCCCGCCGTGCATCGAGGAGATGGCCGAGTCGCTGCCTGCCTTCGACGAGCTCGTGCAGGGCGCGCCCGAGCTCGCCCTGGTGCTCGTCACCGTCGACCCCGATTGGGAGTCCATCGCCCCGCTGGTGCCGCGCTCGATACGCGCGCCCATCCTCTTCGACCCCGACCGCAGCGTGGTCGAGCGGCGCTACGGCACGAAGCTCTTCCCCGAGACGTGGATCATCGACCGCCGCGGGGTCATCCGCGCGCGCTTCGACCGCACCCTCGACTGGACCAGCCCCGCCCTGCTGTCCTTCGTCCGCTCGATCTAGCGCGCCCTCGCCGGTGGCCGGGCCCCCGCATCGGGCGCGGGTGCTTGACCCCGTGGGGAGGCCCTTCTACACCCCGTGCCCATGCATCCGGTCATGATCACGGTCCCGGGGTGGGCGTTCAAGTTCATCGTCCCCGCCCTCATCCTCTGGGGCCTCTATTCCATCGTCGTCAACGTCAACCGCAGCGGCGCGAAGCCCCCGAAGAAGGCCGCGGACGGTGACGCGAAGGACGCGGCCGCCGACAAGGGCCCCATCGCCGACTCGCCCGCCAACGCGCTGCTCTCCATCGCCATCGGCATCGGGGTGTTCGCCTACGCGGCGCCCCTCGGCCTCCACGGCTCCAACGGCGACAAGGCCCTCCAGGTGCTCAAGGGCTTCGCCCGCGGGCCCGTCTGGAAGGGCGCCTGGGAGTCCCTGCCCATCTACTCGTACGGCGTGATGCTCGGGCTCTCGCTCGTCGTGGGCTGGTACGTCGCCCTCGGCCTCACCGACCGGCAGGGCCTGCCCCGCGAGAAGATGGCCGACTGCTACGTCTTCACGGCCTTCATGGCCGTCGTCGGCGCGCGGGTGCTCTACTTCCTCACCAACCTCGACGAGTTCTCCTCGCCGCTCCAGATCCTGCAGCTGCGCTCCGGCGGGCTCGTCGCGTACGGCGGCTTCCTCGGCGGGCTGCTGGGCAGCATCATCTACCTCTACCGCAACGGCTTCTCGCTCTGGAAGTGGGCCGACGCCGCGGTGCCCGCGCTCGGCTCCGGGCTCATGATCACCCGCCTCGGCTGCTACATGTACGGCTGCGACTTCGGCGAGCCGCTCCCGGCCCGCGCGCCCGCGTGGCTGAAGTTCCTCGGCACCTTCCCCCACTGGACCGACGGGCACGGCGCGCCGGCCTGGCAGCAGCACGTGCGCCTCGGGTTCCGCGCCACGCGCGACGTGTGCGAGCGCGCCTACCACGGCATCTTCAACTCCGCCGACGGGCTCTGCCACATCGCCCCCACCGCCGAGCACTCGGTGCCCGTCCACCCGACGCAGCTCTACGAGTCCCTCCTCGGGCTCAGCATCTTCGCCACCCTGCTCTTCATCTGGCGCCGCCGCCGGTGGGAGGGCCAGATCTTCTTCGCCTTCTGGATCCTCTACGGCATCGGCCGCGGGCTCCTCGAGGTCATCCGCGACGACGCCGAGCGCGGCACCGTGGGCAACCTCTCCACGTCGCAGTTCATCGCGATCGTGTCGCTGCTCATCTGCATCCCGCTCTACATCTACCGCAGCAAGACCGCCCCGCGCGCCACGCCGGCCAACCTCTTCGCCCCCATCGAGGCGCCCGCCGCCCCCGAGGCGCCCGCCGCCCCGGCCGCGCCCGCCGCCTGATCCGCCGTCCCTCCGTCCTCCCCTCTGCTTTCAAGCCCGATTGAAGCCCTGGAAAGTGCGCTACTTGCGTGGGGCGCGTTCTTGCGCTCCTCTGTGACAGGCGCGCCGCGCCGTGACGTGGGGTCACGGGCTCCTCGCTCCGAACCTGATCCCGTCGCCGGGGGGTAATTTCCCCGAAGGCCCTCGCCGCCCCAATGCCCCACCTCATCGGTCTGCAGCTCCACTCCGACAACCTCGCGGTCGCCGCGATGCGACCCGATGGGTCCATCGTCCTGCGGCCGGTGCACGACCTCGCCAGCGTCATCCAGCGCGCCGCGGCCCAGCGCTGGAAGTGGTCGCTCGCCTCCGAAGACCGCCAGGCCGTGGGCGTCGCCGCCGCGCACGAGCTCTTCCTCGGGCTCCAGCACGCCATGGGCGACGACCACATCCTCGCCTGCGTCGCGGTGCCCGCCGCGTGGGGCGACCGCGCGCGGCGGGCGCTGCTCCAGGCCATGGACGACACCACCGTCGAGACGATGCGCCTCGTGCGGGACACCACCGCGCTCGGCGTCACCGCCGTCGTCGTCAACCCCGCCGCCGCCGGGCTCTGCGCCCTCCTGCACCTCGGCACCCACAAGCTGGAGTTCGCGCTCGCGGAGATCTCCCCGAGCGCCGTCCGGGCGCTCGCGCGGCAGTCGGTGCAGGGGCTCGACGGGGCCAACGTTCGCTTCGAGTCCCTCCTCCCCCTCATCACCGAGGTGGCCGCCGCCACGGCCCGCGAGGCCGGCGTGGCGCTGCGCGACGTGCGGCGCTTCGTGGGCAGCGGCCGGCGCGCCGCCCAGCCTGCGCTCGCCGGCGCCCTCGGGGGCATCTGCGGCGTGGCGGCGGAGGTGTTTCCCGCGGGCGCGATGGCGCTCGGCGCGGCGCACGTCGCCATCGGGCTCACCGGCATGACCACGCCCTGGAGCCTCGTCGACGACCTCGACGAGGCCCCCCTCGCCAACCTCCGCGGCAAGGCCCCGCAGCGCGCCCGGCGAAGCTCCGTGCCGCCGCCGCCTCGTCCCGCCGATCCCGTGGCCGCCCCGATCGCGGGGGACGCGCACCTCGTCGAGCGCCACCGGCCTACGGTGCAGCCGCGACCGATGGACGCCGTGCGCGAGGTCATCGTGCACCGCTCGCCCCCGCCCGACCACCTCTCGTCCCCGCCCCCGCAGGCGCCGAGCACGGCGCCCCACTCCGAGGAGGGCGAACACGGCGAGCGGCGACGCATCAGCGAGCACCCCTCGTTCGCCCCGCCCGGCGGGCAGCTCATCGAGGTCGGGGCCTCCGGGTCCTTCACCGGGCTCGCCAGCCTCGACGCCGTCCGCAGCCTCCACCTGCTCCACCCGGTGGAGGCCGACGCCCTCGCGCGGCCGAGCATCGCCACGCTGCTCAACCAGTTCACCTTCCTGCGCAGCGCGTCGGGCACCCTCACGCTCCGGCACCGCGCCGAGGAGGTCGCGCTGCACATCGAGCGCGGCGGGGTGTGCCTGTCGCCGGCCGAGCGCGCCCGCGCCCTGCGCCCCTTCGACTGGACCGACGGCACCTTCACCTGGCACCGCGAGAAGCTCCCCTGGCAGGTGCAGAAGCTCCGCACGCCGATGACGGCCTTCGTGGTCGCGGGCGTCCGCATCCGGCTGCGGGCCTTCGACGACGCGGCCTTCACGCAGCACCACGTGGCGAAGCTCCGGCTGGCGCCCTCGGTCATCGACGAGCGGCGCAGCCGCCTCGTGCGCCTCGCGCTCCCGGAGGCCGAAGAGCGCGCGGTCGACTATGTGCTCGACGGCTCGCGCAGCTTCGAGGCGATGCTCTCCGAGGGCTACATCGGCCGCGGCACGATGCACAGGCTCGTGGTGCTGCTCGACCTCTACGGCATCCTGCACTGGGCCCAGCCCGCCGCCGCGGTCACGGAGAACCCCGTGGTGGCCATGACCCGGCTGCTCGGCAAGATCGAGGGCTCCAACCACTTCGTCGCCCTCGGGGTGCACTGGAGCGCCCCCACCGACGAGATCCGGCAGGCGTGGGAGCGGATGCAGGCGAGCTACGGGATGGGCGGCACCTGGCAGCGCCACGACCCCGCGCTGGCCTCGCGCATCCTCCAGCGGGGCGCGGCGGCGTGGGCGGTGCTGCGCCTCGACGCCACCCGGGTGCACCACCGCCGCGAGGCCTACCCCGGCATGGACGAGCAGCTGCTCGCGCCGCTCGTCGAGGCGCGCGCCAAGGCGCTGGAGATGCGCGGCGAGACCAGCGAGGCGGCGCGGATGATGCGGCTGCGGGGAGAGTTCGCGGCGGGCGCCGGGGACGACGAGCCGCCCGCGAAGCCGAAGCGCTAGCGGGTGAAGGTCAGGTTGCGGGCGGCGTAGGCCGACCAGTAGAGCTGCGACAGGTTGTTGTAGCGAAACTCGTTGAAGGCGAAGCCCGCGAGGCGGAAGCCCGTGAGGTACATGTAGTAGGCCGCGCCCGTGGGGAGGTCGCGCAGGCCCATCACGCCGGACAGGTCGGGGAAGCGGAAGGTGCGCGCCGCGCCGGGCGCCCAGGTCTGCCAGTACAGGACGTCGCCGCTCAGGGAGAGGCTGAACATGTCCGGGTCGTTGCCGCGCTGGGCGAAGCGCACGGTGCGGTCGGTGGGGAGGCGCCCGCCCTCGCCCGGCGCCTCGAACTCGGGGATGCCCACCCAGTCGTCGATGCGCACGGTGTCGTCGGGCGTGGTGATGCTGCCGATGACCACGGCGCTCGACGGGGGCGAGATGTACTCCGAGCCGTCGGCCTGGCGCCCGGAGGTGACGCCGTAGGTGGCCCGCACGATGAGCCGCGCATCGGCCAGCGGGCCGCTGAAGGGAGGCAGGGCGACGAGGTTGAAGTTGTCGCTGACGTCGCGCCCGTAGCTGGTCACGTCGGGGCGGGCGATGACGCCTTCGCCGCCGAGGTCGATGAAGCCCTCGACGCGCAGGCGGTTGGGGCCGTCGCGGGTGACCGGCGGGAGGTTGGCGAGGCGCACGTCGGTCTGGTGGTCGAGCGGGATGTTCATCGGGACGACCACGTTGGTGATCATCGCGCGGGGCGAGCCCAGGACGCCGCGCGCGACGCCCATGATGTACGGGGTGAAGCGCGAGGGGTCGCGGTTGTTCTCGATGCCCGCGATGGCGTAGATGGCCAGCGACGCGGGGCGGGTGGCGATGCTGAAGGGGTAGCCCCGGCCGCCGTAGCCGGGGTTGACCACCTCGACGACCTGGCCGCCCGCGGCGGGCTGGTTGGGGGTCGACAGGATGTCCGCCGTGGTGGCGAACACGCGCGCCACGCGGCGCTCGCCGGCCCGCGGCTCGGGGACGTTGCGCCAGGGGTTGGGCGCGAACTCGTTGGGGCCGTCCCACACCAGCTCGCCCGACACCTGCGTGCCGAAGGTGCCGCGGCTGGGGGTCGACTCCGGCGGCATGCCCTCGGCGGCGCACGCGGGGATCATCTGCGCGTAGAGGTAGACCGACACGTTGCGGGCGTCGAAGACCTGCACCGTCTGGCTGCTGAAGCACCGCGCGCTGACCGTGAGCGTGGTCGGGCCGCGCAGCTCGGGGAAGCCCACCGAGGCGCGACCCCGGTCGCTGGTGCGGGTCGAGCGCGGCGGGGCCACCTGGGGGTCGTCGCCGAGGAAGACCAGCGCGTTGGGGATCGGGTCGCCGGTGTTGCCCGCGAGCACGGTGACGTTGATGTTGCCGAGGATGGGTCCGCCGCCGAGGCCGCCGCGGGCCGACTCCGCGCTGTCGGTGAAGGTGAAGGCGTCGGCGACGGAGATGCGCTCCTCGCCGGTGACCACGGTGACGTCGACGCGGGCCTCGGGGTGCGCGGGCGTGAGGCAGGTGAGCAGCTCGGGGCCGCCGACGCGCAGGCCCGTGCAGGGCAGGTTGTCGAGGGTGACCGCGGTGGCGTCGGTGAAGTGGGTGCCGAGGCCGCGGACGGTGATGAGGGTGTTGCCCGCGGGCGACCCGTCGGAGGGCTCGACCTGGATGGCGTCGTAGCGGTAGCCCTGCGGCAGCGTGGCGGTGCGGCCGTCGACCTCGACGGTGACGTCGACCAGGCCAGCGCGGCCCGCCGGGGGGAGCACCGTGAGGCGGCCGGGGTCGTTGGCGGTGGTGTCGCGCGGCTGCACCAGGGCGCCGCCGAAGGAGACCACGGACTCGGGGGTGAAGTTGGACCCGCGCACGACCACGCGGTTGCCACCGGTGAAGGGGCCGTGGTCGGGCACCACCCCGACGACGACGGGGTTGGTGTTGCGCGGGGCGTCCACGGCGGGCACGTCGCGCGGCGTCACCGGCACGTCGGCGCGGATGATGCGCGGGACGTCGACGCCCGCGTCGGCGGTGCCGTCGGGCGGTGGGGCGCTGAAGGGGTCGTCCGCGCAGCCCGCGACGAGCGCGACGACGGACAGGGCCAACGAACGCGGGCGGCGGTTGGAGGGGTCCACGCCAGGAGTATCTGGCCCGGCGCGCGGAGGCGCAATCGCGGGAGGCGAGGACGCGCACCCGGGGCGGCGATGGATCAGGCGCGGCGCGGAGGTCCCGGTGCCCTGCCGCAGGAGCATGGACGGGTTGCGCAGAGCGCCCGCCCACGTCTTCGAACACCGCCTCGCCCTCCGAAGGCAGCGCCGGCGAGGTGTCACCGCTGCGGCTCCGTCGAAGGAGAAGAACCGCAAGGGTCGCAAGGGTCGCAAGGGGGAGTTCTACCGGCGCGGACACGTCGGTCGGGGCAGCGGCTGGCGGCGAGGTCCCGGATGCTGCCTTCCCGTGATGCCAATCTCGCCCAAAGCCCTTCTGTTCTCCCTTGCGACCCTTGCGACCCTTGCGGTTCTTCTCCTTCGACGGAGCCGCGGCGGTGACACCTCGCCGGCGCTCCCCTCGGAGGGCGAAGCCGGGGGGTCGCTGGCGTGAGCGGATGCCCCGCTCGAGGCTTCAAGTCCCTGCGGAAAGGTCCTAGCGACTCCGCCCGGGGGCGCGCGGTTGCGGGAGACACTCCTCGGCCCCGCGGTCGCACACGAAGCCCGGCGGGCAGCGCTCGGTCGTGCACGCCTCGCCCTCCGCGCCGGCGAGCTCGCACACGCCTCCGGCGCCGCGGTCGACGCAGACGTGGAGGGGCAGGCAGTCGATGTGACGGATACGGTCGAGCCGCCCGCAGCGGCGCCCCGCGAGGGCCGTCGACGACACGCAGCGCGGCGGCCGGTCGAGGTGGCTGCACACCTGGAAGAGCGGGCACGGCGCCGGGCAGCCCGCGCGGCAGAGGTCGTCCCGCCCGCACACGAAGCCGGGGCCGCAGAAGCCCGCGCCAGAGAGGCCCTGCTCGGAGCGCAGGTGCTCGTACGCGCAGGGCTGCCCCTCGCCGGGCATCGGGGTGCAGGCGCCGCGGAGGCAGCGGTAGCCGTCGGCGCAGCGCATGAAGCGGCCGTGCGACACGCCGCAGCGGACCCCGTCGGCGCCCGGCGACGGGGCGCAGCGCTGCGGCTGGTAGAGGGTGTTGCAGGTCTGCCCCGACGGGCACGACCCGCACGATGTGGCAGCGCGGCGCTCGTCGCGCGCGACCTCGTAGGTGGCCCCCCCGATGAGGCCGCAGATGAGGCACGCGCGGTTGGGGATGCCCCGCTGGGAGCACGCGACCCCGAGCGTGGTGCCCACGATGACGGACACGAGCGCGGCGCGGCGGAGGCGACGAGCGATGGGGCGCACCGCGGGTCAGCGGACGGGGACGAGGTTGGTGCCGCCGGCGTAGGCGTAGGAGACGAAGCGGTCGAAGCCCGAGACCAGCACCATCACGCCCTCGGCGGGGCGGTCGGAGGGGGTGACCGAGCGCACGACGTGGACGCCGTCGCCCTGGCGCCCGGCGGTGATCTCCGGCGGCATGCGGCTGTTGTCGATGCGCGGAAACGACAGCTGGCAGCGGTAGGTGACGTACACCGGCGGCGGGCACTGGTTGGTGCGCGTCTCGACGCAGCCGTCGGAGCGCGAGCGGGTGCAGTCGGAGAAGTCGCTCACGTCGGTCTCGTCGAGGAAGACCGTCACGTCGGGGCGCGCCACGATCTGCACGAAGTCGAAGCTGTACTTGTCGGGCGTGAGGAAGACGTAGTCCGTGCGCCACTGCTCGACCGGGGGGACCATGATGAGCGCCGGGTCGCCGCCGGGGAGCGTGAAGGGGATGCCCGTGGTGGACTGCGAGCCCTGGAGCTGGCCCACGGAGATGGGCGCGTCACCGCGGATCTGGAAGTCCGCGAGGGCGCGGATGTCGCGGTAGCCGCCCTCCTCGAGGTCGAACTCCACCTTCGGCCCGGCGGGCATGCTGATGTCCTCCGGGAGCGTGGTGGTCACGTGCACGATGCGCGACGACACGTTGAGCACCCGGAACCACTCGGGCTCGTTGACCTCGGCCACGGAGGCCCCGGCGAGGTTGACCGCGCGGGTGCGCGTCGGGGTGCGCGAGGCGACGTAGTTCTGCCCGGCGGTGCCAGCGGGGAAGAGCTGCTCCTCGATGTGGTCGCACGCGGGCTGGCGCTCGGCGGTGGTGCGCCAGAAGGGGACGTCGGTGCACTCGGTGCCCGAGAACACCGCCACGGGGTGGTCGGGCGCGATGAGGCTGCCGGTGAAGTCCGCGAGGAAGGCCCCGGTCTCCAGGTTGAGCACGTCGAAGGCGCCGAGCACCACGTCGAAGGGCGTGCCCGCGGGGTGGCGCTCGCGGAAGGGGCCGCCGGGGATGATGTCCGCCGTGGGCGTGACCCGCACGCGGGTGTTGGCCTGCGTGCCCACGATGGTCATGAACGACCGGATCTCCTCGCCGCCGTTGGTGTCGGGGTTGGTGGTGCGCGACCACTGCTGGGGATAGCCCAGGAAGCGGTAGTTGCCGCCGAGGGAGTTGGTGGGCACCAGGAGCGAAGCGTCGTTGGAGAACACCCCGACGTTGGACAGCGGGTTGAACTGGTACGCGATCACCGGGTAGTTCGAGGTCACGCGGTAGGCGCGCGACGAGAGGCAGGTGCCGGTGCCGTCGTTGAGCCCCGCCACCGTCGAGCAGTCGACCTCGCGCGCGGGCAGCTCGAGCACCTCGAGGTCGCGCGGCGGGATCACCCGGGTCTCGATGCGCTCGATGACCGGCGGCATCCCCTGCGGGGCCGTGTTGCGCGACACCTCGATGCGCACCGTGAGCACCGGGTCGGGGTTGGACACCACGATGGCGTACTGCTGCGACGCCGCCGAGCGGCCGCCGGTCTCCACGATGTTGTCGAGGTCGACGCCGTAGTACTCGCAGCCGATGTTGCTGTTGGCCACCGAGTCGTCGGTGCAGAGCACCACGCACTGGCCCCGGCGGCAGGCCTCGCCGCGGCTGGTGTCGCAGTCGCGCAGCGGGTCGTAGCCCGAGCCGTCGGCGCGGCACTGCTCGACCCCGAGGGAGTTCTCCGTGCACCGCAGCTCGCCCGGGCGGCAGGCCACGCACCACAGCCGGTCGTCGCAGACCAGTCCGCGCTCGAGGCACGGGTCTTCGATCACCTGGGTGAGCTCGCCCGCGGCGCTGCAGCGCTGGTGGATGTTCTGGTAGCAGCGCTCCTGGCCCGGCTGGCAGGTGAGCCACCGCCGCGGGTCTTCCATCGGGCGCACCCGCGCGTCGACCGCCGCGCCGCCGTCCTCGGTGCCGCGGGTCGAGTCCGAGCACGCCGCCAGGGAGATCACCAGCATCGCGCCGCGGAGTCCCGCTCTGCCACTTCGCATCGTCGACTTTCCTTCCGGTGGGCCCGCGCGGGGGTCGTCTGCTCGCCCTGCGCCTCGCGCCAGTATCAGCGCGCTCCCGCGGGACGATCAATCTCCGACTGGCGGCGGATCATGCAAGGCCCCGCTCCGGACGGCGACGTCCACCCGGTCGCGGTTGGCGTCGAGGAAGGCCCGGTACGCCGCGTAGAGGGACATCTGCACCGTCACCCGGCCGGGCGTGCGGGCCACCATCAGCCCGCGCGCGATGGGGTCGTCGCCCGCGCCGTGCTCCGCGCAGTAGCCGGGGGCCCCGCCGTCGACCGGCGCGTCGAGGGTCGCCTCGGTGCCCGACAGCACCCCCGCCTCGCGGGTGGACAGCCTGAGCGCGCGCGTGGCGGGGTGACCGCAGCGCACGCAGGTGTCGCCCCAGGCCAGCGCCCCGAGCTCGTCGGCCGCGAGGCCGCACTCGAAGCCCGGGGACTCCAGCGTGCGGCGGAAGGGCACCTCGCGCACCACGCCGCTCGACGCGTCGACGTAGATGCCGCACGCGGCGCAGCGCAGGTCGCGCACCAGCGGGCCCAGCACGGGCTCGTCGGGGAGCTGCACCAGCGAGGCCCCGAGGAGCGAGCCGCAGCCCGGGCACGGCGCCACGAAGGGCCGGCGGATGGACGCGAGGGTGAAGGCCGCGGGGATGGCGAGCACCCCGGCGAGGGCCCAGGCCCAGCCGCCCACGACGAAGGCGAGCGCCCCGGAGGCGGCGGCGAAGGACCCGCCCACGACGGCGCGGCGGACCACCAGCGCGAGGTCGCGGCGCACCTCGGTCTGGTCGGGCGAACGGCGTCCTCGGAGCAGCACGCGGCGGGGGTCCCCTTACGAGCTCAGGCGGGGGTCGGCTTCTGCGCGGCGGCGACCAGCGCGTCGAGGCGCGCGAGGATCTGCCGCTGGAGGTCGGCGATCTCCTTGAGCGCGGGGTCGCCGGCGGGCGCACCGCCCCGGTCGGGCGGGGCGAAGAGCTGGGAGGTCATCGAGGGCCCCACGGTCATGATCGCCGACGCGATGGCCTTGCCCGCGGCGGTGGTGGCGTGGATGTCGGAGTAGCCCACGGAGAGGCAGGTGGTGATGAACACCAGGGCGTCCGCCGGGGACTTCACCCTGGGGTTCACCTTCCGCTCGGCGAGGTAGAACAGCATCGTCGCGCCGGTGACCGTGGCGAGCACCGTGTCGATGGGGTCACGGGTGACCGTGGCGCGCGCGGCGGACTTGGCGCCCGACCACTCCCCGGTGTCTCCGAGGATGCCCGAGAGCGCCTGCACGGCGACCTGTCCGAGCACCCGGGCGGTCTGCGGATCGATGCGCTTCGGGGTGGTCATCGGCCGCGCGAGGATACCCTCAGGGCAAGGAGCGGTGCACGCGCCAATCCGTCGTCGCTGGGAGTTCGGCGATCGCGCCGCGCCCCCGCCGCCGGGTCGGCGCCCCCGCGGGTGTACCGTGCTCCCCGTATGAACCGGCCCCTCGTCTCGCTCGCGCGGCAGATCCTCTACGTCGCCGTGTTCGCCTCGGGGCTGCGCCGGGGCACCGGGGCGACCCGCGCGTCCTATCGTCGGACGGTCTACGCCTGGTCGTCGGACACCGTCGCCCGCCTGCTGCGCGGGTACCACCCCGACCCGGAGGACGACCTCACGACCGCGCAGCCCATGCTCCGCGCCATCGAGGCGACGGTCGAGCGGATGCAGACCGATCAGGGCGGCGCCAGCCCGAGCGACTGGTACCCGCAGCACCCCGAGGCCCTCATGCGCGACGCGCGGTCGTTGCTCTGGGCGGCGCTCGGGACCGACCGCTCGCAGCGATTCCTCTGGGGCATCGAGTGCGTCGCCGTCATGTGCCGCCGCATGACCCTCACCCTGGTGGCGGCGCTCGTGGGCGTCGGGCTGGTGTTCGGCTCACCCACCGTGCGCGGCGTGGTGTTCCAGTCGAGCGCCGGGCTCCTGTCCCTCGTGGTGCTGATGGTGATGCTCTTCATGGGCGCCTGGCTGACCTTCCCTCTCGGGCTCGCCAACTTCTGGAGCCCGCTCTCGCTCCGCCCCGAGCGCAAGCGCGACGCGTGGCCCGCCACCTTGTCGCACTGGCGGATCGTGGGCGCCTGGGGCCTCATCGGCCTCGCCTTCGTCCTCGTCGTCGGCGGCTTCCTGCTGATCGCGCCCCGGGAGGCGAGCTTCCGCACGCCCTTCGTCACCACCACGATGCTCGTCGGGGTGCTCACCCTCTGGCACGGCTTCGACATCTGGGACTACCTCGACCCGCGCCCGGTGCGCTTCGTCGCCGCGGTGGCGGCCTCGTTCGCGCTCTGGGCCATCCTCGGGTACTCGCCCGACGCGCCGTGGATGGCGTCGACGGACACCGCGCCCACGCGCCCCGCGCCCACCGTCGCCGTCGCCTCGCCGTGGGTCGGGGCCGACCGCTGGCCGCCCCCGGGCGACGGTCCCGTGGTGGTCGTGGCCGCGTCGGGCGGGGGCTCCCGGGCCGCGATGTTCGCCGCGTCCGCGCTCCTCGCGATGCACGACGAGACCCCCGCGGTGGAGTCGTCGGTGCAGGCGGTGAGCGGCGTGTCGGGCGGCTCCCTCGCCATGGCGGGCTACGTCGCGCTGCGCCTCGGGCGCGTCACCCCCGAGCGCTACCGCGAGGCCATGGAGGCCGACTACGTGTGGCCGCTGCTCCAGGCGATCGTCACGCTCCACGACCGGGCCGACGCGGTGCAGTCCGACTGGAACGAGCGCCTCCACCTCGGCGGCGTCACCCTCAGCTCCCTCGCCCGCGCCTGGAACGCCGGCGACACCCGCGCCCCGGTGCCGGTGCTCAACTCCGCGGACGTGCTCGGTCACCCGGTGCTGCTGAGCGCCTTCGCACCGGCCCTCCTCGACGCCGCCGACCGCAGCCGCTGCCGCGAGAGCACCGGGGTCGACGACCCGTGGATCTGCGACCGCGACGTCGGCCACACCCTCCAGGAGATCGCGCCCGGGACGGACGTCCCCCTCCTCAGCGCGGCGCGCGCGTCGGCGAACTTCCCCCTCGCCTTCCCGCTGGTGCCCGTGCGCGCGGCGCAGCCGCTCACGGGGCACGAGCACCTCGGCGACCCGCGCACCACCCGCATCACCGACGGCGGCGTCTTCCTCAACTCCGGCGTGCAGGGGCTCTACCCCCTCCTGCTGCAGGTGCGCGCCGAGCTCCGCCGCCGCGGCGTGCTGATGATCGTGCTCGACGCCTCCGCGGCCGACGCCTTCACCCGCTACCCCGGCGAGTGGGAGACGGTGACCGCCCTGCGCGGCGCGGGCGTCGGCCGGGCCCAGATGCTCCACCGGCTCATGCTGACGAGGCTCGCGTCGGAGTACGGCGCCCGCTTCGGGTGCGTGCTCGTCGACATGCTCCCGGCCGACCTCGCGCGCATCCCGACGTCCTGGTACCTCGACGAGGCCGCGCGCGCGTCGATGCGGCGGCACTTCACCTCGGCGCGCTGGGCCGCGCAGCGAGGGCACATCACCGAGGCCTTCGCCGCGGTGCGCGCGGGCGGCACCGGAGCGGCCGACGTGGCGTCGTGCCTCGCGCGCCCGCCGCTGTTCTGACAGCGCGGCGCGCTCAGACGTGCTGGAGCGCCTCGAACTTCAGGTACGCGACGTAGTAGGCCAGCGTGAGCGCCGCGAGGGTACCGAAGAGCACGGCGTAGTAGCGCGTCACGGGGCGGTCGCTGCGCGAGAGGCTGACCGCGGAGGTGACGCCGCCGAAGAGCAGCCCGAAGAGGCCACCGACGAGGACGTAGATCACCCCCGCGTAGGACAGCGACGGCAGGATCTTCATGGCCAGCAGGAAGAACGGGAGGCAGATGCCGAAGAACAGCGCGCTGAGCGCCGCCATGCACAGCACGAGCAGCGCGCGGCGGATGGTCGGCCAGCGCCCGACGCGGCGCCGAGTGCCGGGTGGCTCCGCGTGCATGGGCGAGCTCATGGGATGCTCTATCACGGGCACCGGGCCGCAAGAGTGCTGACGGGTTGGTGAGCGACCCTCTTCCCCGGCGCTGGAGTCTCGAGGAGCGCATGCGACCCGCGCCCCAGATCGGCGCAAGGGGGCTTTCGCAAGTGCCGTTCATGCCCCAGTGTCCCCGCACCATGGCCGAGCTGGCGCGACGGGACCCACGACTCAAGGCCTTCGGGTGGGCCACGGCCTTCACCGCGGCGCTCGCGGCGCTCATCGTGCTCGGGTCGCGCAACCTCGCGCACTTCGACGCCGCGCTGGTGGGCTACACCTTCGCGACCCTCTTCGCGACCTTCGGCATCACCTGGCGCTACACGATGTGGCTCCAGCGGCCGCCCACCCAGATGTACTGGCGCCGCGGCTGGGAGGTCTTCTTCACGCCGCGCTTCCTCGCGGGCAACCTCGCGCAGCTCGGGCGCCGCGCGGTGCTGGAGTTCGCCGCCAACCGCTTCATCTTCCGGCGCAGCACGCTCCGGGGCATGGCCCACTGGGCCATCATGTGGGGCTGCCTCCTGGCCGCCGCGATCACCTTCCCGCTCGTCTGGGGCTGGATCCATTTCGAGACCGTCCCGGGCCAGCTCGACACCTACCGCACCTTCGTCTTCGGCGTCGCCACGGGGGAGTTTCCGGTGCGCTCGCTCGTGGCCTTCGTGCTCTTCCACGGGCTCGTCTGGTCGTCGATCCTCGTCATCGCCGGGGTGATGCTCGCCTTCCGCCGGCGCATGACCGACCACGGCGCCGCCGCGGTGCAGCAGTTCGGCGAGGACATCCTCCCCCTGGTGCTGCTCCTCGCCATCAGCGTGACGGGGCTGATGCTCACCGTGAGCTACACCTGGATGCGCGGCTACGCGTACTCCTTCCTCGCCATCCTCCACGCGGCGACGGTGATCTTCACGCTGCTCTGGCTGCCCTTCGGCAAGCTCTTCCACGTCTTCCAGCGCCCCGCGCAGCTGGGCGTCAGCTTCTACAAGGACGCCGGCGAGCGCGGCGAGCAGGCCCGCTGCCTGCGGTGCAAGCAGGAGTACGCCGCCGCCGCGATGGTGCGCGACCTCGTCACCGTCGAGCGCGAGCTCGGGTTCCGCTACGAGCTCACGGCCCGCGGCCCCGGGCAGCACTACCAGCAGGTCTGCCCGAAGTGCCGCCGCGCCCTCTTCGGCCTCGCGCAGGGCGCCCTCTGGGCCGCACCCGAAGCGAACCCCTAGGACACCCCATGGCCACCATTCCCGTCGATGACCTCGAGATCACCCGCGCCTTCGGCCCGCACCTGTCGGCGTCCATCCGCGGCCCCGCGAGCGGCGAGCCCGACAAGCTGGTGAAGACCCACTGCTGCTTCTGCGGGCAGCAGTGCGGCATCCAGCTGAAGGTGCGCAATAACGAGGTCATCGGCTTCGAGCCCTGGGAGGAGTTCCCCTTCAACCGCGGGATGCTCTGCCCCAAAGGGGTGAAGCGTTACCTCCAGGGCTCGCACCCCGACCGTCTCTTGACGGCAGTCCGGCGCGACCCGGCGGCACCCGGCGGCTTCCGGGCGATGCCCTACGCCGAGGCCATCGCGCTCGCCGCGCGCGAGATCGCTCGGCTCCAGAAGGAGCACGGCCCGGGCGCCGTGGGCGTGCTCGGCGGCGCGAGCCTCACCACCGAGAAGACCTACCTGCTCGGCAAGTTCGCGCGCGTGTGCCTGAAGACCCCGTACATCGACTACAACGGGCGGCTCTGCATGGTGAGCGCGGGGGCCGCCAACAAGAAGGCCTTCGGCATCGACCGCACCACCAACCCGTGGTCGGACATGGTCGGCACCGAGGTGATCTGGGTCGCCGGGTCGAACGTGGCCGAGTGCTCGCCCATCACCACCAACTACATCTGGCAGGCGCGCGAGATGGGCGCGAAGGTCATCGTGCAGGACCCGCGCATCACCCCCGTGGCGCGCACCTGCGACCTGTACCTGCCGGTGAAGCCCGGGCGCGACGCGGCCCTCTTCGCGGGCGTGCTCCAGATCATGATCGAGAAGGGGTGGGTCGACCGGGACTTCATCGACGCGCACACCGTCGGCTTCGACAAGGTGGAGGAGTACTGCGCGCAGTGGACGCCCGCGCGCACCGCGGAGGTCACGGGCGTGCCCGAGCGCTCGCTCCGCGCGGCGGCGGAGATGTGGGGCACGGCGAAGTCGAGCTTCCTCTTCCACGCGCGCGGCATCGAGCACCACTCCAACGGGGTGCAGAACTCCCTCGGCACCATCAACCTGGTGCTGGCCTCCGGGCGCATCGGCAAGCCCAAGTGCGGCTACGGCACCATCGTGGGCCAGGCCAACGGCCAGGGCGGACGCGAGCACGGGCAGAAGTGCGACCAGCTCCCGGGCTGGCGAGACATCTCCAACCCCGAGCACCGGAAGTACATCGCGTCGGTGTGGGGCGTGGAGGAGGCGTCCATCCCGGGGCCCGGCGTGGACGCGTACGAGATGTTTCGCAAGATCGACGCGGGCGAGATCAAGGGGCTCATCTCCATCTGCTTCAACCCGAAGATCTCGCTGCCGGACAACGAGTTCATCGCGCGGGCGCTGGAGAAGCTCGAGTTCTACGTGGCGATCGACTTCTTCCTCAACGACTCGGCCCGGCACGCCGACCTCATCCTGCCGGGGAGTTTGCAGGAGGAAGACGAGGGCACCGTCACGCAGGTCGAGGGGCGGGTCATCAAGATCAACGAGGCCGTGCAGTGCCCCGGCGAGGCGAAGCGCGACTGGGTGATCATCCAGGACCTCGCGGCGGCGCTCGGGCGACCGCACGGCTTCACCTTCGGCAGCGCGAGGGAGATCTTCGAGGAGCTTCGGGTGGCCAGCAAGGGCGGCGTCGCCGACTACTCGGGCATCACCTACGAGAAGATCGAACAGCAGATGGGGGTCTTCTGGCCCTGCTACAGCCACGACCCGGAGACCGGCGCGCCGACGCCCGACCACCCGGGCACCCCGCGGCTCTTCGAGCCGGGGAGCTACAATCCCGTCGCGAAGGGAGCGGGGCCCTTCTACTTCCCCGACGGGCGCGCGCGCTTCAACGTGGCGGACTACCGCGCCCCGGTCGACGACGCCTCGGAGGACTACCCCCTCTTCCTGACGACGGGGCGCGTGGTGAGCCAGTTCCTGTCGGGGACGCAGACCCGGCGCATCGGCCCGCTGGTGAAGCAGTACCCCGAGCCCCGCATCGAGATGCACCCGCGCCTCGCCGAGAAGCTCGGCATCGCCGACAAAGAGTGGGCCACCTGCGAGACCCGCCGCGGGGAGATCACCCTGCGCGCGATGGTGGTGACCACCATCCGCCCCGACACGGTCTTCGTCCCCTACCACTGGCCCGGCGACAAGAGCGCCAACCGGCTCACCGTCGCCGCGCAGGACCCCATCAGCAAGATCCCCCAGTACAAGGTCTGCGGCTGCCGCGTGCGCAAGGCCGCGGGCCCTCCCCCCTACGCCGCCACCCACGAAGCCCAGCAGTGACCGGAGACCCGCGATGCCCGTTCCTGCACACCTAGAGTTCTTCATCGACCCCAGCCGCTGCATCGGCTGCCAGGCCTGCGTCCAGGCGTGCAGCGAGTGCGACACCCACCGGGGCGAGTCCATGATCCACCTGGAGTACGTCGACCGATCGAGCTCGGTGCAGACCGTGCCCGTGGTCTGCATGCACTGCGAGCAGCCCACCTGCGCGGAGGTGTGCCCCGCCGACGCCATCAAGCGCACCGCCGACGGCGTGGTGCAGAGCGCGCGCAAGCCGCGGTGCATCGCGTGCGGCAACTGCGTCGTGGCGTGCCCCTTCGGGGTGCCCGAGCTCTACCTCGACCAGCAGATCATGATGAAATGCGACATGTGCTACGACCGCTCCTCGGCGGGGAAGCGGCCCATGTGCACGACGGTGTGCCCCAGCCAGGCGCTCTTCTTCGGCACGCGCGAGCAGATCCTGGCGCTGCGGCCGCAGTCGACGCCGGTCAACCGCTTCCGCTTCGGCGACCAGACCATCACCACGCGGGTGAGCATGATGGCCCCGAAGGGCGTCGCGCGCGACGTGATCGTGGACGTGGTGGCGGCCATGGACGAGCGGGCCCGCGGGCGCACGGTGCGCCTCCCGGTGCTGGGCGCCGACGCCGCCGACCCCTTCGCCGACGTGGAGGTGTGAGCCGTGCCTGACGACCCGCAGCGCCGCTTCGAGCAGGACCGCGCGCTCGATGCCCGCCTCGACGCGCCCGGCCGCGAGGGGCTCACCGGCACCGCGCGCTCGGACGTGTACGCCCCGACGCGCGACCCCGACGACGTCACCGTCGCCCCCGACGGCCGGCCGATGGGCGAGCAGCCGCAGTGGCGCCAGGACTTCCCCATCGACTGGCCGCAGGACCAGTACGTGGCGCGGCGCGACCTCGCGAAGTTCCTGGTGCTCACCAGCGGGGCCTTCGTGGCGGGGCAGGCGTGGATCGCCGCGCAGCACCTCGTGCGCGCCCGCCGCGCGCCGCCTCGGGTGAGGGTCGCCTCGCTCGCCGAGGTGCCGGTGGGGACGGCGAAGATGTTCCGCTACCCGGGCGACCACGACGCGTGCCTGCTGCTGCGCCCCGACGCCGACACCCTGGTGGCCTTCAGCCAGGCGTGCACGCACCTGTCCTGCGCGGTGGTGCCCGACTTCGCTGGCGGCACCCTGGTGTGCCCCTGCCACCACGGGTACTTCGAGCTGCGCACGGGCCGCAACATCGCCGGGCCGCCGCCCCGCCCCCTGCCGAGGGTGGAGCTCGAGCTCGTGGGCGACGAGGTGTACGCCGTGGGCGTCACCGCGAGGACGGTGTGACATGGCACTGAAGCGGCACCTCACCCGGGCCCAGCGCACCACCATCGTGTACGGGGTGCTCTGCTTCGTGCTGATGCTCGTGGTGCTGCAGCTCTGGCTGCTCACGGCCACGATGAACGCCTTCCTCGGCGGCGACGCCGACGTGGTGTGGCCCTCGCTGGCCGCGAGCCTCGCGTGCCTGCTGCTCAACCTCGGGCTGCTGCGCTACCTCTACGCCCAGGCATGACGACCCCCGCGGCGCCCGCCGGCTCGCTCGCGGCCATGCACCCGGCGCAGTTCGCGCTCGTGATGGCGACGGGCATCGTCTCCATCGCGTCGCACCTCGTCGGCTACCCCTCCCTGGCCCTCGCCCTCTTCGGGCTCAACCTCGTCTTCTACCCGGCGGTGTGGGCGCTCACCCTCGCGCGCGTCGCCCTGCACCGCGACCGCGTGGTGGCCGACCTGCTGCACCACGGCCGCTCGGTGGGCTTCTTCACCGCCGTCGCGGCCACCTGCGTGCTGGGCTCGCAGTGCCTCCTCGTGGGCGACGCCCCGCGCGCGGCCGCGGCGCTCTGGGTCTTCGGCATCGTGCTCTGGGCGGCGCTCACCTACGGGGTCTTCGCGCTGCTCACGGTGAAGACCGAGAAGCCCTCGCTCGCCGAGGGCATCAACGGGGGCTGGCTGGTCTCCGTGGTCGCGGCGCAGTCGGTGGCCGCGCTCGGCGCGCAGCTCGCGCCCGGCTTCGCGTCGCACCGGGCCGAGGCGCTCTTCTTCTGCCTCGCGATGTGGCTCGGCGGCGCGATGCTCTACCTCTGGATCATCGCGCTCATCTTCTACCGCTACACCTTCTTCACCCTCGCCCCCTCCGACCTCGCGCCGCCCTACTGGATCAACATGGGCGCCGCGGCGATCACCACCCTCGCGGGCACCTCCCTGGTCGCGGCGGCGCCGCACTCGCCGGTGCTCGTCGAGGTGCTGCCCTTCGTGCGCGGCTTCACGCTCCTGTGGTGGTCGACGGCCACGTGGTGGATCCCGATGCTGCTCGTGCTGGGCGCGTGGCGGCACCTCTACCGCCGCTTCCCGCTGCGCTACGACGCCCTCTACTGGGGCGCCGTCTTCCCGCTCGGGATGTACACCGCCGCCACGGCCCGGCTCTCCCGCGCCGTCGACGCGCCCTTCCTCTTCGCCATCCCGCGGGTGTTCGTGTTCGTCGCCCTCGCGGCCTGGGGCCTCGCGCTGGTGGGCATGCTGGCGGGCCTGCCCAAGGCGTGGCGCTCCCGGTGAAGCGCGACCCGCGGCTCCAGCGCCTCTCCTCGGATCACCACGCGGCCCTCGTCGTCGCCCGCGCGCTCTCCCGCCGCGCCGAGGAGGGCACCCTCGACGCCGCGCTCGTCGCCGACCTGCGCGGGCGCTTCGATCGCGAGCTCGACCCCCACTTCCGCATCGAGGAGGAGGTGCTGCTCCCCCCGCTGCGCGCGATCGGCGACGCCGAGCTCGCGGCGCGCATCGCGTCCGACCACGCCGCACTCCGGGCGCACCTGCTCGCCGCCGAGCAGGGCGACCACGGCCGGCTCGCGGACTTCGCCCGGCTCCTCGTCGAGCACGTCCGCTTCGAGGAGCGCACGCTCTTCCCCCGCTGCGAGGAGGCGATCCCCGCCGCGCTCGACGCCGCGGCCCTGTCACTGTCCGCGGACGACCGACAACGAAGCTGAGGGGGCACGGGCGCCGTCGGCGGGCCTTGACCCGAGCGCGCCCCGTCCGAATCTTCACCCGCCATGACGCGCTCCACCGCAGGAGGCACCTCGATGAGCGGGACTTCACCAGCGCTCCGAGAGGCGATCGTCCGCGAGATCGAGCGCGGGAAGGTGCCCGGCTGCGCGCTCGCATGGACACGGCGTGACGGCACCACCGGCGCGCTCGAACACGGTCTGGCGAACGTCGCGACCGGTCAGAAGGTCGACGGCGCCACGCGCTTCCATCTCTTCTCGGGCACCAAGCTCTACACCGCGGCGGCGGTGATGCTGCTGGTCGAGCGCGGCGCCGTGACGCTCGATGCGCCGGTGAAGAAGTACCTGCCCGAGCTACTGGTGCGGGACGAGCTGACGGTGCGCCACCTCCTCAGCCACGCCTCGGGCTTGAAGGAGTCGCTCCGCGCGTTTCTCTCGGTGCACCTCGCGGGAGAGGCCGCGCCCTCCACGTCGGCGGCGCTCGCCCGATACTCGCTCGGCCGCGGTGACGCGCCGGGGCGCGCTGCCCGATACGGCAACGTGAACTACGCGATCCTCGGGGAGCTGGTGTCGCGCCTCGCGGGTCTGCCCTACGAAGCCTTCGTGCGCCGGGAGCTCCTCGATCCCCTCGGGGCGGACCTCTCCTTCGAAGACCCGGGCGCTGCGCAGAACGCGGTCGGCTACGTCTCGCGCTTCTCGCCCATGCTGCTCGCGCTGCGATTCCTCCTTCCTGACGTCGCAGGCCGCATTCGCGCGGGTCGCATCGGGGGCCTCGTCGCGCTGGCGCCCTACTCGCTCGACACCGCCGCGATCGGAGGCCTGGTGGGCACCGCGTCGGGCTTCCTTCCCTTCGTGCGTGAGATGCTCTCCCCCGAAGACGGCGTGCTCCGCGCAGACAGCAAGCGCGAGATGCTCACACTCCACAGCCGCGGCGCCGCGGGCGTCGTGTCGCGCGACGGCGTGGGGCTCGGCTGGAAGCGCGGCACCGCCGACGGCGCGACCTTCTGGAACCACGAAGGCGGGGGCGCGGGCTTCTGTAGCGAGACGCGCCTCTATCCGGACGCGGGGCTCGGCATGGTGATCCTGATCAACCTGTCGCAGTCGGCGAGCGTGAGTCGGCTGTGTCACCGGATCGCGGAGCACCTGCGCCGCTGAGCCCAACGCTCCGGTGCCTCCGCGAGCCGCGCGGCTCGTTCACGCCCGATGGGCTCGACGCCGGAGCCCCGCCTGGGGAACCCTCTCTGGTACCGATGTCCATGTACCTCCCGCGGACCTTTGCCGTGTCCTCGCCCGCGCACCTCCGGCGCTTCCTCGAAGAGCACCCCTTCGCGGCCATCCTCGCGGCGCACGACGGGGACGTCGCCGTCGCCCACGCACCCTTCCTGCTCGACCCCGGCGAGACCGTCGGGCGCGTGCGGCTGCACCTGGCTCGCGCCAACCCGATGGCGGCGCTGGCAACGGAGGGCGCGGCGCTCACCCTGCTCGTGCAGGGCCCCGACGCGTACGTCTCTGCCGCCTGGTACGGCGAGCCGTCGCGGCAGGTCCCCACCTGGAACTACGCCGCCGTGCGCCTGCGCGTCCGGGTCGAGCGGCGGCTCGAGGGCGACGCGCTCCGCGCGCTGCTCGGCGAGGTCGCGGCCCGCTTCGAGGGCGACGATCCGGCCTGGAGCCTCGCGACCCTCTCCCCCGACGCGCTCGCCTCGATGCTCCCGCACATCATCGGCCTCTCGCTCGTCGTCGAGGAGGCCGAAGGAAAGTTCAAGGTGTCGCAGAACCGCAGCCTCGACGACCGGGCCCGTGTCGCGTCGGCGCTCACCGACCGCGGTCGCCCCGACGACCTCGCGCTCGCTCGCTGGATGCACGCCCTGGGCGTCGCCTGACCCCACCAGGCGTCAGCCCGACGCCCACCCATCCCGCGGAGAGGGCCCGCGTCGCGTCACCCCCGCGGCGATCGGCGCAGGGCGAAGAGCGACGACTCGTAGCGGGCGAGCAGGTCTGCCGGGCCGTCGTAGATGGCCGCCGCGCCGCGGAGGTCGGCGTCGCCCCAGCCGCCGCAGCGCAGCGCGATGATGGGCACGCCCGCCCGCGTCGCGGCCTCGACGTCGTAGGGCGTGTCACCGAGCATCACGAGCTCGTCGGGGTCGTGACCGCTCCGCGCGATGGCCTCCTCCACGATGTCGGGGTCGGGCTTGGAGCGCTCGGCGTCATCCGAGGAGGTCGCCCCCTGGAGCAGACCCTTCGCCCCCGCCCGCGCGAGCAGCGGCCCCAGCTCATCGGCCTTCGCGGAGCTCGCGGCCACCAGCGTGAGGTCGTCGGCCCTCATGCGCTCCAGCAGCGCGCGCGACTCGGGGAACGCCGTCACCCCCGGCAGGTAGCGCTCCCGGAAGAGCTCGCCCCTCCGCTCGGCGATGCGCTCCCCGAGCTCGGACTCCGCGTCCACCCCGGAGATCGCCGGGAGCAGCTTGTCGCCGCCCATCCCGATGAGCCGACGGACGTCCTCGCGCCGCACATGGATGTCCTGCTCGGCCAGGGCCGCGACCCACGCGAGCGCGTGCGCGTCGTTGCTATCAATGAGGGTTCCGTCGATGTCGAGCAGTACGCCACGCAAGGTGTTCATCAGCGACCTCCAGGGTCCCATCGGGTAGCAAGCCGTCGGCCCGCCCCCGTGTGACGGATCGCGCGGCCCGCGGCGAGCTCACCCACGCGCTGCTTCCTCGCCGTGGACCACCTGCTTCCTGCGGCGTGCGGGGCGATCACCGCCCTCGGCTCGCACCTGCCTCACTGTGGCGGCGGTGCGGTGTGCGAGCTCCTCAGCGGACATGCCGCCGCGACGCTGTGGACACTGCGGTTCCGTCGCGCAGGGCACGCCGTTCGTACCGCCCGTACCTCGTTGGGTATGGCGCGTGCTCTCCATCTTCGACACCGATGCGCACTGCGACCCCGATGAACGCCCGCAGGCTCTCTCGCAAGCCCGAGCTCGCGCCCGCGCGCCGCGCCGCGATCCCGCTCGCTGCCGCGGCCGACCCGGTGCTGGTGGCCCGCGAGGCCGGGCTCCGTCATGTGAACGACGCAGGGCCCGGGTTTCGCCGCGTGGGCACCGGCGACACCGTCAGCTACCGCGACGTCGCGGGACGCCGTCTGCGCGATGGCGCCCACCTCGCGCGCATCCGCTCGCTCGCCATCCCGCCCGCCTGGACCGACGTCTGGATCTGCCCCCGCCCCGACGGCCACCTCCAGGCGACGGGGCGCGACGCCCGCGGCCGCAAGCAGTACCGCTACCACCCGCGCTGGGCGCAGGTGCGCGATGGGACCAAGTACGACCGCATGATCGCCTTCGGCAAGGCGCTGCCACGGGTGCGCGCCCGGGTGGAGGCCGCCCTCGCCCGCCCCGGGCTCGACCGCGAGAAGGTCATCGCCACCATCGTGCGCCTGCTGGAGGTCACGCTCATCCGCGTAGGCAACGAGGAGTACGCGCGGCAGAACAACTCCTACGGGCTCACCACGCTCCGCAACCACCACGTGAAGGTCACCGGCGACCGGGTGCACTTCGGGTTCCGCGGCAAGAGCGGGGTGTGCCACGCCATCGATGTGCGCGACGCGCGGCTCGCCCGGGTGGTGCGGCGCTGCCGCGAGCTGCCCGGCTACGAGCTGTTCTCCTACCTGGACGACGACGGCGCCACGCGCTCGGTGGACTCCGCGGACGTCAACGCGTGGCTGCAGGAGGTCGCCGGCGAGGCCTTCACCGCGAAGGACTACCGCACCTGGGCGGGCACCGTGCTGGCCGCGCAGGCCCTGTGTGCCCAGGGGGTGTGCGCGTCGGAGGCCGAGGCGACGCGCGCCGTGGCGGCGGCGATCGTGTCGGTCGCGGCGCGGCTGGGCAACACCCCAGCGGTGTGTCGCAAGTGCTACGTGCACCCTGCGGTGATCGACGCGTACCGCGGCGGCGAGCTGGTGCCCGCCCTCTGCAAACGCCTCCGGGAGGGCGACGGCGCGCCCGCCGGGGCCGACGCGCTGGCGGTCGACGAGCGCGCCGTGCTGGCCTTCATCACGGCGCGGACGAAGGCGTGAGTCGCGCTCGCGGCAACGGAGCCGATCAGGCGTAGTTGGTGAACGCCCGCGGGGTGCCCGCCGCCGCCGAGAGGGCGTCGCAGAGCCGCATGGCCTGCGAGAGCGGGCGCTCCTCCCCCATGGCGACGACCGCGACGGCGCCGAGGTAGTCGTGGGCGCGCACATAGCTGAGCGAGAGCGCCTTCGAGACGTCCGTGCGCGCGTACTTCGAGGTGAGCTTGCGCAGGGCGAAGAGCCCCGCGTCGGCCAGGTCGCGCTCGCTCGCCGCGACGCCGATGGACTTCAGCGCCGACGCCTTCGCCCCGCCCGATAGCGCGGCGGCCTGGGTGAGGGCCTCGTTCACGATCGCCGTCCCCCGGGCGTGCTCGCCCACCTGGACGAGCGCGATGCCGAGCGCGGCGAGGTTCTCGCTCGGGGTCGCGCCACCCGCGGCGAGCGCGCTGCGCAGGCTGAGCTCGTGGGCGTCGGCGAGCGCGCGGGCAGCGTCAGGGGCGACCGCCCAGCGCAGCCGGAATGGCTCGATGAAGGCGTGGAGGCCATCGCCGAGCGTGACGTCGGTGGCCGCTGCGTCGAGCTGCCGCGCGCACAGGGCGAGCAGCGGCGCCTCGCGGGTGGAGTGCCTCTGCGCCGCCGTCACCACCGCGCGGGCAAGCTCGACGTGGCCCGCGGCCCCGAGCCTCCACGCCACCGTGGCGCAGCCGTCGTCGCCGTACGATTCGTTGGCGGCGAAGGCGGCGACCACCTCGACGAGGGCGTCGGGGTGGGCCGTCGCCGCGACCAGGGCGCCCTCCTTGAGGCCCGACGAGAGGTAGTACCCGTTGTGTTCGGCGAGGAACTCCGACCAGCGCACGAAGCCCGCCACGTCGCCGCGTTCGACCGCGCGTCGCACGATGAGCTCCGCCGCCCGCGCGTCGTCGAAGGAGAGCCACGTGCCGCCGGCGTGCTCACGGAGGTGCTCCTCGAGAAGCGCGTCGCGCCCGAGCACCGCGTACGCGACGGCGAGGTGCGGCCACGGCTGCGTGGGGTTGCTCCTCTCGTTCTTCGCGCACTGCAACGCTTCGGCGAGGCAGCGGTCGACGCCGGCCTCGTCGCCCAGCGCGCCGTAGGCGTAGGCCGCGGCGCGCCACGCGAGGGTGCCCTCCTCGCCGTCCACCTCGGGGTGCTGGAGCAGACGGTGGGTCTCCTCGATGGCCTTGCGCGCGAGCTCGGTGTGACCGGCCAGGGCGAGGCCCTCGGCGACGTGGGCGGTGCCCCGCGCCTTCCATGAGGGGACCGTGACCCTCGCGAGGACGGCCCGCGCGCGCTCGTCACCAAGCGCCCTGGCGAGCGCCACCAGCGAGCCCAGCAGGACCTGTCCCTGCCAGTAGCCGTCGCCCACCGCGATGATCTTCTGGTCGAGCGCGTCGGCGAGCGCGCGGAGGTCGCTCGGACCGTTCTTGCCTGGAGCCTTGGGTGCCTTGGCCATCGGGTTGTTGGCCGCGAGACTACCCCGCCTCGACGGGGGTCACGCAACGCCCCCGGTGCGACCCGGCCAGTGCGGACGATGCCATCGCGATCGCGGTACCCTGACTGCGTGTCGACGCGGGCGCACCTGCGGCCCCTGTCGCATCCTTCGCCCCTCTCCGTCCCCGTGAGGCCCTCGTGAACCTCTCTTGCGCCCTTCATCTACCGCTCCCGCTGGCGCTCGTGCTCGGCCTCTCCGCCCTCGCGGGCTGCGCCACCGTCGCGCCGACCGTCGCGCCCGGGCGCCCCGGGGTGCGCCTCGACTTCGCCGGCGCCGAAGATCCCGACCCCGCCGTGGCCGCCAACTGCGAGCGCTCGCTCGTCCGGGCGCTCCAGCGCCGCGGCTTCGTCCTGGGCCAGTCGGGCCCGCGCCTCCGCGTGCACGTCTCCTTCTGGGACCAGCCCGCCTTCCCCAACACCAGCGAGGCCCTCGTCACCGCCGACTTCGCCGGCACCTCCGCCGAGCTGCTCCCGCGCCACCGCGTGGTCACCGCCTCGTCGACCGGCACCGCCGCCGGCGCCACGGGCGGCCTCTCGTGGGAGCCCGCCCGGGCGCGCATCGCCACCTGCGCATACGGGTCCGAGCGCTTCGCCGAGGTGCTCGTCGAGACCCTCTACGCCGGGCGCTGACCCGCCGTCCCCTCACCCGCCCTCGGTCGCACACGCCAAGCGCGCGCCTGCGCACGGTCGTTCTTGACAGGGCTTCGGGTTCCCGGTCATAGGCCTCGACGACCGCGAGAGAGACCTCCACCAGCCGCTTCGCCGAGGTGCCGACATGAGTGACGCTGGACTCACCGGCGAGGAGCTTCGCGACGCCTGGCCGGTGCTCTCCGCCACGGAGCGCCTGGAGGGCTTCCAGCACCTGGAGCGCGCCGAGGCCGACGAGTTCTTCCTGGGGATGTCGACCCACGAGCAGGCCGCCATGCTCCGCGCGATGCCCAGCGGCGAGCGGCGACTCTGGCTGCGGCTGCTGGCCCCCGACGACGCCGCCGACCTGGTGCAGGAACTCCCCGAGGCCGAGCGCGGGGCATTCCTCGGGCAGCTCGACGACGTGTCGCGCCGCGAGGTGGCGGCCCTCATGGCCTACGCCGAGGACGCGGCGGGCGGGCTCATGAGCCCCCGCTTCGCCCGGCTGCGGCCGGAGATGACCGTCGACGAGGCGATCCGCTACCTCCGGCGGCAGGCGCGCGAGCGGCTGGAGACCATCTACTACGCCTACGTGCTCGACCAGGAGCAGCGCATCCGCGGGGTGGTCACCTTCCGCGACCTCTTCATGGCCCCGGGCGACAAGCCCCTCGCGGAGGTGATGCACACCTCCGTCGTCTCGGTGCCCGACACCATGGACCAGGAGGCCGTCGCGAGGGTCATCGCCGAGCACGACCTCAACGCCCTGCCCGTCGTCGACGCCGACGGCCGGATGAAGGGCATCGTGACCATCGACGACATGGTCGACGTGGTGCAGCACGAGGCCACCGAGGACATCCAGAAGCTCGGCGGCATGGAGGCCCTCGACACGCCGTACATGCAGACCAGCTTCGGCGCGATGGTGCAGAAGCGCGGCGGCTGGCTGGCGGCGCTCTTCGTCGGCGAGATGCTCACCGCGAGCGCGATGGGGCGCTACGAGGACGACATCAAGCGCGCGGCGGTGCTCACGCTCTTCATCCCGCTCATCATCTCCAGCGGCGGCAACTCCGGCTCGCAGGCCACCTCGCTCATCATCCGGGCGATGGCGCTCGGCGAGATCTCGGGCCGCGACTGGTGGGTCATCGTGCGTCGGGAGATCGCCGCGGGCCTCACGCTGGGCGCCATCCTCGCGCTCATCGGCTTCGTCCGCATCATCGTGTGGCAGCACCTCTTCCACCCCTACGGCGCGCCGTACGTGCGCATCGGGCTCACCGTCTCCATCAGCCTCATCGGCGTCGTGAGCTGGGGCACCATCGCGGGCTCGATGCTGCCCTTCATCGTGAAGCGCTTCGGCTTCGACCCCGCGACGGCGTCCGCGCCCTTCGTCGCGACCCTCGTCGACGTGGCCGGGGTCCTGATCTACTTCAACGTCGCGCAGGTGCTTCTGCGGGGCAGCCTGCTGTGATCGCCCGGCGGCTCGCGCCCCTCGCGGCGCTGCTCCTGGGCTGCGCCTCCAGCGAGGCGCCCCCCGCTGTGCCCGAAGAAGACGCCTCGGTCATCGAGCTGGACGTCGTCGTCACCGAAGACCTCGGCGCCCCGCCCGACCTCGGCTTCCCCGACGTCCCCGCGCCCATCGACCGACCCGCGCCCATCGACCAACCCGACGCCGCCTCCCCGATGGACGCCCCCCTCGTCGTCGATGTCCCCGTCGACCGCCCGCGCCCGATCGACCTGCCGCCCGTCGTCGACGCCCCTCCCCCGGTCGACGTGGCCTCCCCCGTCGACGTCCCCGCTGCGGTCGACGTGCTGCCTCCGCCGCTGCCCTATCCCACCCGGAGCCTCTACCGCATCAAGGGGCTCCAGCCGGACTTCTGGCCTTCCTACGACGAGGTCGTCGGCAACAACGTCGGCGGCGTCGCCATGAACCTCGTCTGGTACCAGTGGGAGGGCGCCCGCTCGGCGCCGCCCTGCGCCGCGGGCGCGCAGGCCTTCGAGGGCCACTGCTTCACCGTCGAGCCCAACGTCGACGCCGCCATCCGCGAGTACACCCGCCGCGGGGTGGTCGTGACCGCGGTGGTCTACGGCACCCCCGCGTGGGCGCGCACCACCCGGCCGTGCACCCCTGCGGCGCCCGGCTTCGAGGGCTTCTGCGCGCCCGACGACCCGGTGGACTACGCCCGCTTCGCGCGCTTCATCGCCGCCCGCTACGACGGCCGCCGGGGCCACGGGCGCCTCGCGGACTTCGTCATCCAGAACGAGGTGAACTCCAACGACTGGTTCGACGTCGGCTGCGGCGGCAGCGCGGGCCCCTGCGACACCGCCCGCTGGATCGACATCTACTCCGCCCTCTACGCCGCCGCGTACGACGCCATCGTCGCCGAGCAGCCCTCGGCCAAGGTGCTCATCTCGCTGGAGCACCACTTCGGCCCCACCTTCGACCGTCCCGCCGCCGCGCGCCCGCTGCTCTCCGGCGAGACCTTCCTCCGTGGCTTCGCCGCCCGCGTGGCTCCCCGCGCGTGGCGCGTCGCGTACCACCCCTACCCCCCCGACCTGCTGCGCCCGGGCTTCTCCCCCGACGACGACCCGCAGGTGACCTACGGCTCCCTCGGCGTGCTCCCCGGCTGGCTGCGGCAGAACTTCCCGTCGACCCCGAGCGCCTGGGAGATCCAGCTCACCGAGAGCGGCGTCAACTCCGTCGCCCCCAACTCGTCGCCCACCGCGCAGGCGACCGGCGTGTGCGAGTCGCTGCGCAACGTGCTCGGTACGCCCGGCATCGAGAGCTACATCTATCACCGCATGAGCGACCACCCGGTGGAGCTCGCCGACGGGCTCGGCCTCGGGCTGCGCAACCCCGACGGCACCCCGAAGCCCGCCTGGGCGGTGTGGGCCCTCGCCAACCGCAGCGACCTCACGCCCCCGATGCTCTCCTGCGGCTTCGAGGACCTCCCGTACACCCGCCTTCGCCGCAGCTACTCCGCGGCGCGCGGGCACTGGGCCTCGTCGCGCACCCCCCCGGCGGGCTTCGCCGTCGAGCGCAGCTGGCGCCTCTGGCGGGAGCCCCACCCGGGCGCGGTGATGCTCTACGAGTGCCGCGTCGGGCAGCACAACGTGCTCTCGCGCGAGGTGGGCTGCGAGGGGCTGCGCTCGCTCGGTCCCGTCGGGTACATCCCCACCGCGGCCGGGGCCGGCACCGTCCCGCTCTACCGCTGCCGCATCGGCGCGGGCACCGACCACTTCGTCTCCCCCGACCCCGGCTGCGAGGGTCAGGTGATGGAGCAGCTCCTGGGCTACGCCTTCGAGGGCTGACCGCGCCTCAGGGCCGGTCGCCGCTCGCGCCCGCGTCGCCCCCGGCGCCCGTGAGCGTTCCGAGGAAGTCGTAGCGCTCGCGCAGGAAGCGCGGCACCTCGCCGCTCACGGAATACAGGTTGTCGTATTGCTCCAGCGTGAGGGGGATGCCCGGGACGCGCGTGAGGAGGTCCCGCACCTGGGCGTATTTCATCGCGAGGAGGGGCAGGGTCACCGCCGGGTCCATCGCCTCGCGGGCGTCGCGGAGGTTGGCCACGTAGCGCTCGCGCAGGTCGGGCTCGGCGAGCAGCGCGGTGAAGTGCCGCTGGAGCTCGCCCGAGGGGTTGGTGGGCGCGAAGGGGTCCGCCGTCGCGTCGGGCTCCAGGGCCGGGACCTCGTCCCAGTCGTCGCCGAGCGGGCGCGCGACGCCGGTGTCGTCGTTGCGCATCAGCACCCAGTTGTAGGGGTAGTCGGGGTAGTTGTCGCCGGGCGCGAGGGCCTTCACCGTCGCCGTCCACTGGAGGTACACGGGGATGTCCAGCAGGGTCGAGAGGCGCGCGCGGTCGAAGGTGCGGCAGAACTCGCCGATGAAGCCCGTCGTCGGCGCGAGGTAGCAGCCGTTCTCGTAGAAGGTGACGTTGCGCGTGCCCTCGAGGCGCTGCCCGAGGTCCCGGTTGACGTCCTCGGTGAGCGTCTCGACGTGATAGAGCGCGTCGTTGAAGTAGATCGCGACGACGTTGGTGTACTTCACGTGCAGGCGCAGCTCGGGGTGCATCGCCGCCACGCGGCGCATCACGCCCGCGGAGAGCCACTCGTGCAGGACGTAGCAGCGCCCGCGGTCGGTCTCGAAGCGGTCGCTGCGGTACCCGTCGGGGAAGGTGATGGGCGCCGGGAAGTCGAGGCGAAACTGCCGCAGCGCGCCGCAGCGGGAGTTGTTGCCGAGGCGCTGACGGATGGTGCCGGGGTAGGCGCCGCCGAGGTAGCGGAGGGTCATGGGGACCCGCGACTCGTTGCCCTCGGTGAGCATCACCGCGAGGTCGGCGGGCGCGAGGTCGATGCGAAACTCCGGCAGGGTCTCGTCGCGGAAGGTCATCGGGGTGGCGCCGTCGCCCACCGCGGCGTCGAGGCCGGCCTCCGGCGCGGGCGCGTTCGCGCGGTCGTCCGCGGCGTCCATGGCGGGCGCGGAGGCGTCGAGGAGGTCGTCGCCCACGTCGACCCCGAGGTCGACGGCGACCGAGGCGTCCGCGGGGGCGGCGTCGGGCGACGAGCAGGCAGCCGGGGCGAGCGCGGCGAGGAGGAGCGGCAGCGCGCGGGCGCCGCGGCGACGGGGCGATGGGCGGTGGGTCATTCGCGACGGAGGTTCATCCCAAAGCGCGCGACGCGTCTACGCCGACGAGGGCCTGCAGCCGTAGGTGTGCTGACAGGCAGGGTCGGACTCGCCGTCCGCGGAGAGGTCCTCCACCTGTAGCGTGGTGTGCCCGATGCCGAAGCGCGTGCGCATCGCCTCGACGACGCCGCACTGCATCGCCCGGGTCGCGGCGCCCGCGGGCATCACGAGGTGCGCCGTCATCGCGACGTCGGTGGTGCTGAGCGACCACACGTGGAGGTCGTGCACCCCTCGCACGCCCGGGAGCCCGCGGAGGTACTCCTCCACGGCCGCGATCTTGATGTGCCGCGGCACGGCGTCGAGGCTCAGGTCGAGGGCCTCCCGGAAGAGCGACCACGCGCCGCCCACGATGACCAGCGAGACCGCGAGGCTCATCGCGGGGTCGAGCCACCACCAGCGGGTGCGCCACATGACGAGGCCCGCCACGACCACGGCGAGCGAGACCAGCGCGTCGCTCACGAGGTGCAGGAAGGCCCCGCGCGCGTTGGCGTCGGTCTTCTGCGAGCGGTGGAACATCATCGCCGAGGCGCCGTTGACCAGCACGCCGACCGCCGCGACGACGACCACCGTGATGCCCGGCACCGGGGTCGGCGCGCCGAGGCGCAGCACCGCCTCGCGGCACACCACCCCGACGGCGACGAGCAGCAGCACCGCGTTGGCCAGCGCCGCGAGGATGGTGCTGCGCCGCAGGCCGTAGGTGCGGCGGGGCGACGGCGGCCGGCGGGCGAGCACCGCGGCGCCCCAGGCGAGCAGCAGCCCCAGCACGTCGCCGAGGTTGTGCGCGGCGTCGGCGAGCAGGGCCATGGAGTGGGCGAGCACGCCGTACACCGCCTCGACGACCACGAAGGCCAGGTTGAGCCCGACGCCCACCGCGAAGGCCGAGCCCGGCGCGGGGGCCGCGACCGCCACCCCGTGGTGATGGCCCGGGTGCCCGTGGTCGTGGTCGTGGTCGTGGTCGTGGTCGTGCTCGTGGTCGTGGGTCATCGACGCTCCGGGACGGGTTATAGCGCCGCGGCCTGGGGTTCGGCGTACGGGTTGGCGCAAGCGCCGTGCTTCGGGGGTGGTGCAACCCGCTGCGGGGCCGCGGGTTCGGGCGTCGGGCCTCGCCGCCGACGGGGGCCTTGCTGCGTCGGGATGATTCGCCACCCCTCCGCCATGGGGTGGACCATGGTCTGGTGCGCGACGACTTCGCGGCGCTCGCGAGGACGACGAGGAGAAGCACGCCGCTGGGCCGCTGCGGCTGTCGTCGCGTGGGCTCGTGGCATGGGAGGGTGGGTGGGTTCAACCTGCACGCGGGGGTGCGAGTCGCGCGCGACGAGCCCGACGCCGCGGACGTCGCTGGTGCGCCATCACGGCCATGCCTTGGGCTCCGCAGGGGGGGGGGAGAACCGCAAGGGTCGCAAGGGTCGCAAGGGAGCGACAGGCTTGGGCGGACAGGCGCTCCGACGCCTTGTCCCCCTTCTTCAGGCCCATGTAGTTTCGCGCGAGTCCCGATGCGCGAGACCCGATTCACCTCCGCCGGCTACTTCCTCACGCGGCGGTGTGCTCGACCGGAGTGGGCGCACGGGGCACCCGACCTGCTGCCACCCACCCTCGTGACGCTCTCGCCGTGCCTGGTCGACGTCGTTCCGTCGCTCTGGCCTTCGCCGTGTGCGCCGCCCTTGCGACCCGACGAGGCCGCGCTCGCCCGCCTCGGGATGACCTCTGCGTCCGCCGGGGCCGCCGAAGCATGGGCGACCGCCCGGTGCGACGCCGCGCCCGACCAGTGGCCCACGCCGCTGACGACGCTCTCGACGCTCCGGGAGTTCGTCGATCGCTTCGTCGCTCCGTCGGCGGACGTGATCCTCGTCGGGGTCGCGCTGCCCGACGACCTCGTCGCGGGCGTCCTCGCGCTGCCGGGGTCGGTCGCGAGCGAGCGGGGCCACGCGCTGCGCATGTCGACGCCCCCGGAGCCGGGCGGCGAGGTCGCGGGCTACGAGGTGCTCGGCGACGGAATCGACGAGCTGCACTCCATCGTCTGCACCGGCGGCGAGGCGGCGCTGCGCGAGGTGCTCGGGATCGCGCTGAACCAGCACGGCCTCATCGACGGGCTCGACGACGCGCGGCGGGCGGCCGCGTGGGCGTCGGAGGAGGGCCACGGCGAGCCGGTCGCGTACCTCCCGTGGCGGGTGGCGCTGTACCCGCGGGCGTGAGGGGACGCGGCCGGGTTCTCAGCGCCGCGAGAGCTGCGGGTGCGCCCGCCCCATGCCGACGGGCACCGGCATCGGCGGTGGTTGCGGTGGCTGCGGTGGCCGCGGCGGCGGCGGACGGAGGCCCGCCGCGACGAGCTCGGGTCCGACGTGAGCGGTGAGCGGGCATCGGGTCCCCGGCGGTCGCATCCCTGCGCGGGCTCACCTGGGCGGCGGGGTGAGGCATCGAAGGCGAGCGTCGGCGGGTGTACGGTGAGCGCCATGAGCGCCGCCGAGAAGCTGGTCACGACCTACCCGGAGTACCTCGCACTCGAAGCGGCGAGCCCCGTGAAGATGCAGTACGTCGACGGCGTCGCATACGCGATGGCGGGGGGGACGCCGGCGCATTCCGAGATCGCAGCTCGACTCATCGGCACCCTCTTCAACCTCGTGCGCGCAGGGGGCGGGCGTTGCCGGGTGCACACGAGCGACCTGAAGATTCACGTCTCCGCGTCGGGCGACAGCTACTACCCCGACGCCTCGGTGGTGTGCGGCCCGCAGGAGCTCGCCGCGGTGGACGCCAACGCCGTCACCAACCCGACGATGCTGGTAGAGGTGCTCTCGGACTCGACGGAGTCCTACGACCGCGGGAAGAAGTTCCGGGCGTACCGGCGGCTCCCGTCGCTCCAGCACTACCTCCTGGCGAACCAGGATGAGGCGCGCCTCGAGCACTACCGCCGCAACGACGACGGGACGTGGACGCTCACCATCGCCGAAGCCGGAGCGAAAGTGGCGTTGCCCGACCTGGGCGGTGACCTCATGGTCGACGAGATCTACGCGGGCGTGGCGTTCGCTGCGACGCAGGTCGCTTGAGCGTCCTCACGCACGCCCGCGACGCCCAGCACCGCACGGTGTCGAGCTCCTCTACGGCACCGGTCTCCGGTCGCTGACAGCGCCGCGGTCGTACCGGGGAAGCGTTCGCTGACCACGCCGCGGTCGTACTCCGATCTCCAGCCCCGGCGCCTGGGACGCCCTTGACACGGATTGACCGTCGGTCTTGCGCGGCGGTAGGGTCGCGCCGTGTTTCCCCCCCCGCGGCGCCTCGGCGCAGCCCTCGCCGCGCTCGCATTCTCGGCGGCCGCGACGGCGCACGCGCAGCCCGTCGCCGGGGCAATCGACCGCGACACCGTCATCGAGCATGCGCGCCGGCGCTCGTGGGCCGTGCGGGTGGCGGTCGCGCGCTCGGGCGAGGCGCGGGCCCTGCGCGAGGGCGCCTCGCTCCCGGCGCGGGAGAACCCCAGCCTCCAGCTCCGCAGCGGGCCCCGCTTCACCAACGACCGCGGCGCCGTCCCCGACCTCAGCTTCGCCCTGAGCTGGCCGGTCGACCTCTCGGGCTCCGCGGGCGCCCGCACCCGCCACGCCGAGGCCGCCGCCGAGGCCGCGGAGGCGGAGCTGCGCGACGGCGTGCGGGTGGCGGTGGGCGCGGCCCTCGACCTCTACGCCCGGGTGCTCGGGGCCGGCGAGGCGCTGCGGCTGGCGGAGGCGCGCGCGGCGCTCGACGAGGCCCTGGTGCGCGCGGCGGGGGTGCGGCGCGCGGCGGGCGTCACCGGCGACGGCGACCTGGCGACGGCGAGCGCGGCGTACGCCGAGGCCGCGGCGCGGAGCCTGCGGGCGAGGGCCGAGCGCGAGGCGCTGCGGGCGGAGCTGCTGGCGGCGCTGGGCCTCGACCCGCAGGCGCCCACGGAGGTCGTCGGCGCGCTGGGTCCGCCGGGGGAGAGCGCGGGGCTGGAGGCGCTGCTCGCCCGCGCCGACCGCCGCAGCGACGTGCTCGCGGGCGCCGCGCTGGTGTCGCTCGCGCGGGCCGACGTCGACGTGCAGCGCCGCGCCGGCACCCCGGTGCCGCGGCTGCTGCTGCAGGGCGTCCGGGAGAACGAGGTCTTCGTGCAGGGGGGCGTCGAGCTCCCGCTGCCGTTGTACCAGCGCAACCAGACCGCCCGGGCGGTGAGCGCCGCGGTGGCGACGACGCGCGAGGCCCAGCGCGAGGCGGTGCGCGCGCGGGCCCGCGGCGAGGTGGTGGCGGCGTGGCGGCGCGCCGACGGGGCGGCGGCGGCCTTCGCGGCGCTGGCGGCGGCGATGGGCGCCGCGGACGAGGCCGAGCGGCTGTCGACGCGGGCCTACGAGCTGGGCCAGGCCGAGCTGGCCACGGCGCTGGCGGCGCGGCGGGTGGCGGCGGAGGCGCGCGCGGCGCGGGTCGACGCGCTGCTCGCGTGGGTGCGGGCGAGGCTCGCGCTCGACGTCGCGGCGGGGGTAGGTCCCTGACGATGCGCGCGCGGGTGATGGTGCTGTCCGTCGTGATCGCCGCGACCGCGTGTCGCGACCCCGCGCCCGCGCCCGCGGCCCCGGCGGAGCCCGCGCGGCCGGCGGCGCAGGTGGTCGAGCTCACCGCGGAGGGCATGACCAACGCGCAGGTGCGCACGGTGACGCTCACCCCGTCGGCGCTCGCGGCGCGGCTGCCGGTGATCGGCACCCTGATGGCCGACCCGCAGCGGGTGGCGCGGGTGGGGGCGCGCTTCAGCGGGCGGGTGCTGGCGCTGCGCGCGGGCCTCGGGGACGTCGTGCGGGCGGGCGCGCCGCTGGCGGAGATCGACACCGTGGAGCTGCACCAGGTGTCGACGGAGTACCTCACGGCGGTGGCGCGCGCGCGGCAGGCGACGGACGCGCTCGCGCGGCAGCGCGCCCTGGTGGGCGAGCGCGTGGGCGCCCTGATGGACCTGCGACGCCTGGAGGCCGACGCCGACGCCGCGAACGCCACGCTGCACGAGGCCGAGGAGCACCTGCACGTGCTCGGGCTGACCGAGCCGGACATCCGCTCGCTGCGCGCGCGCACCACGCACGGCGAGTCGCGGAGCGTGGTGCGCTCGCCCATCGCGGGGCGCGTGCTGGCCTTCCCCCTCGCGCTGGGCCAGGTGGTGACGGGCACCGAGGAGGTGGCCACGGTGGCGCAGCCCGGCGCGGTGTGGGCGGTGCTGCGGGTGCCCGAGGCCGACATCGCGTCGGTGTTCGCGGGCGCGGCGGTGGAGGTGCGCACCGCGGCCGAGCCCGACCGCGCGCTCCCGGCGACGCTGGAGTTCGTGGGCGACCTGGTCGACCCGGTGACCCGCATGGTGGAGTGCCGCGCGCCGCTCGCGGGCATCGGCGGCACGTTGCGCGCCGGGATGAGCCTCGCGGCGTGGATCACCCTCCGCGCGGGCCCGTCGGCGCTGTGGATCCCCGCCGAGGCGGTGCTCACCCACGAGTCGTCGCCGGTGGTCTTCGTGCAGGTGGGCGAGCGGCGCTTCGCCCCGCGCCCGGTGTCCGTGGGCGCCCCGCGGGCGGGCCAGGTGCCGGTGACGGCGGGCGTCGCCGCGGGCGACGTGGTGGTCGTGCACGGGGCCTTCAGCCTGCGCGGCGAGCTCGAGCGCGCCGAGCTCGAGGAGGACTGAGCGCCGATGCTGGCGTGGGTCGTCGCGGCGAGCATCCGGCACCGCCTCGCGGTGCTGCTGGGCGTGGTGCTGCTGGTGGTGCTGGGCGTGCGGGCCTTCGCGTCGCTGCCCATCGACGCCGTGCCCGACCTCACCAACGTGCAGGTGCAGGTGCTCACCTCGGCGCCCTCGCTCGGTGCGCTCGACGTCGAGCGCCTCGTGAGCGCGCCCGTCGAGATGGCCCTCGGAGGCATCCCCGGGGTGCGCGAGCTGCGCTCCCTCTCGCGCTACGGCGTCTCGGCGGTGACCGTGGTCTTCGACGACGACGTCGACCCGCAGGTGGCCCGCAACCGCGTCAACGAGCGCATGCCTCGCATCCGGGGGGAGGTGCCCACCGCCGTCGGCGTGCCCGAGATGGGCCCGCTCGCCACCGGCCTCGGCGAGATCTACCAGTTCGAGGTGCGCGGCGACGGCCTCGGCCCGATGGCGCTGCGCTCGATCCTCGACTGGCAGATCGCGCCGCGGCTGCGCATGGTGCCCGGCGTCATCGACGTGAACACCTTCGGCGGCGAGCTTCGCACCTACGAGGTCACCGTCGACCCGCAGCGCATGGCCGTGCGCCACGTGGCGCTCGACGAGATCATCACCGCCCTCGAGCGCAACCACGTCGCGGTGGGCGGCGGCGCCATCCACCGCGGCCCCGAGGGGCTGCTCGTGCGCGGCGACGGCCTCGTGCGCTCCCTCGACGACCTCGCCGACATCGCCGTCTCGCACCGCGACGGCGCCCCGATCTACGTGCGCGACGTGGCCACCACCCGCTTCGCCCCGATGCTCCGCCAGGGCGCCGCCACGCGCGACGGGCGCGGCGAGGTGGTGGTCGGCATGACCCTGATGCTCCTCGGGGACAACTCCCGGGTGGTCTCGCGCGCGGTCGCCGACGCCGTGCGGCGCATCAACCCGACGCTCCCGCCGGGCGTGCGCATCGACGCCTTCTACGACCGCACCACCCTGGTCGACCGCACCCTGCGCACGGTCTCGCACAGCCTCGCGGAGGGCGGCCTGCTCGTCGCGGTGGTGCTCTTCCTGATGCTCCGCAACATCCGCGCGAGCCTCGTGGCGGCGGCGATGATCCCGCTCTGCATGCTGGCGGCGTTCATCGGCATGCGGGCCATGGGCATCAGCGGCAACCTCATGAGCCTCGGGGCCATCGACTTCGGCCTGGTGGTCGACGGGGCCATCATCCTGCTGGAGAACGCCGTGCACCACCTCGCGGCCGAGCGCGCGCAGCTCGGGCGCCCGCTCACCCGCGGCGAGCGCGACGCGGTGGTGCTTCGCTCGGCGATGGAGGTGCGCGGCGCCACGGCCTTCGGGGAGGTGATCATCGGGCTGGTGTACCTCCCGGTGCTCACGCTCCAGGGGGTCGAGGGCAAGACCTTCCAGCCCATGGCGCTGACGGTGCTCTTCGCGCTCGCGGGGGCCTTCGTGCTGTCGCTCACCTTCGTCCCCGCCCTCGCCTCGCTGCTGCTCAGCGCCGACGCCCGGGACCTGCCGTCGCCCATCGTGACGGCCGCGCGGCGGGTGTACGAGCCCCTCCTGCGCGCCACCCTGCGGCGCCCGGCGGTGACCCTGGGTCTCGCGCTGCTGGGCCTCGGCGCCAGCGCGGCGCTCGGGCGGGGCCTCGGGTCGGAGTTCGTGCCGCAGCTCAACGAGGGGGCGATCATCGTCGAGACGGTGCGCCAGCCCTCGACCAGCCTCGACGAGTCGGTGCGCCAGTCGACCCTCATCGAGCGGGTGCTCCTGCGCTTCCCCGAGGTGACCACCGTGGTGAGCAAGACCGGCCGCCCGGAGATCGCCAACGACCCGATGGGCGTCGAGCAGAGCGACGTGCTGGTGATGCTGCGCCCCGCGTCGCAGACCCTGCCGGCGCCCGAGCGCGACGCCCTCGTCGGCCGGATGCGCGCGGCCCTGGTCGCCGCGGTGCCGGGCGTGGGCTTCGGCTTCACGCAGCCCATCCAGATGCGCATGAACGAGCTCCTGAGCGGCGTGCGCGCCGACGTCGCGGTGAAGGTCTACGGCGAGGACCTCCCGACGCTGGCCCGCCTCGGGGCCGAGATCGCGCGCGCGCTGCGCACCGTCCGCGGCGCGACGGACCTCCGCGCCGACCGGGTGGAGGGCATGCCGGTGCTGCGCGCCACCATCGACCGCCACGCCGCCGCGCGCCTCGGCGCCGACGGCCACGAGGCCCTGATGATGGTCGAGGCCATCGGCGGCCGCACCGTCGGGACCGTGCTGGAGGGCCGGCAGCGCTACCCCCTGCGCGTGCGGCTCCCGGCCGGGCTGCGCGACGACCTCGACGCCCTGCGCCGGCTGCCGGTGCACATCGCGGGCGACGCCACGGTGCCGCTGCGCGACGTGGCGACGCTGGAGCTCATCGACGAGCCCGTGGTGATCAACCGCGAGTCCCTCTCGCGCCGCCTCGTGGTGCAGACCAACGTGCGAGGCCGCGACCTCGGCGGCTTCGCGGCGGAGGCGCAGCGCGCCGTGGCCCGCTCGGTGCGCCTGCCGCCCGGCTACCGCCTGGAGTGGGGCGGGCAGTTCGAGAACCTGGAGCGGGCGCAGCTCCGGCTGGCGGTGGTGGTCCCCATCGCCCTCGCGCTCATCCTGGCGCTGCTCTTCATCTCGCTGCGCTCGGTGAGCGCCGCGCTGCTCATCTTCGCCAACGTCCCCTTCGCCGCGACCGGCGGCGTGCTCGCGCTCTGGGCCCGCGGCCTCCCTTTGAGCCTCTCGGCCGCGGTCGGGTTCATCGCGCTCTTCGGGGTCGCGGTGCTCAACGGCCTCGTGCTCATGACCCAGGTGCGACAGCTCCGCGCCGAGGGCCGGTCGGCCGCCGAGGCCGCGCAGGAGGGCGCCCTCCGCCGCCTGCGCCCGGTGCTCACCACCGCCCTCGTGGCCTCGCTGGGCTTCGTCCCGATGGCGCTCACCACCGGGGCCGGCAGCGAGGTGCAGCGCCCGCTCGCCACCGTGGTCATCGGCGGGCTCATCACCTCGACCCTGCTCACCCTGCTCGTGCTCCCGACGCTCTACGCCTGGCTCGGCCGGCGCGACGCCCCCGCGCCGCCCGGCGTGTGAGCGGGTGATGGCCTCGCGCTACCGCCCCGGGATCGCCCGCTCGCCGTAGCCGTGGAGCGGCGCGATGCCGCTCGCCTCGCCGCCCGACGGGGAGAGCATCGCCGCGTCGACCGCGCGCATCGCCTCGCCCTCGAAGCCCCGGAAGGCCACCGTCC
The DNA here is from genome assembly GCA_030652255.1 of Myxococcales bacterium. Classification (GTDB taxonomy): domain Bacteria; phylum Myxococcota_A; class Polyangia; order Polyangiales; genus SCUS01. The sequence continues at coordinate 64,028 of JAUSAZ010000073.1, forward strand.
GGTGCGGTCGGATCAGCGAGAGGGCGTACAGCTCCTGGTAGGCCGCGAGCACCTCGGGCTGGTCGCGCAGCGCCCCGAGCGCCCGGCCCACCGCCAGCGGGTACTGCGCCTTCGCCTCGGCCACGAGCGCCGCGACCTTCACCCCCGTGTCGGCCTCGAGCTGCGCGGCGGCCAGGCGGCCGTTCTCGTCGAGGGCGGCCTTGGCGCGCTCCAGCCGCGCGGCGATGGTGCCGAAGATCTGCCGCGACACCTCGGGCAGCAGCTTCACGTTGCGGATGAACACCCGCTCGATCTTGAGCCCCCAGCGCGCGGTCTCGTCGGAGATGTCCTGCTGGAGCCGCTCGCCGAGCTCCGTGCGGTCGCTGAGGATCTCCGAGAACTCCCGGTTGCCCAGGATGGACGTGGCCGCGTGGGCGACGAGGTTCTGCAGCGCGCGGTCCCAGTCCGCGACCCCGAAGAGCGCCCTGGCCGGGTCTTCGATGCGGAACTCCAGCCAGAGGTCGACCATCAGCGTGGTGCCGCGCGCGTCGTTGACGTGCACGTCGTCGAAGAGCCGGAAGTCGCGGCGGAGCGAGACCGTGCGCAGCGCCACCCAGGGCAGCAGCCGCGCGGGCAGCCAGTGGAGGCCGGGCTCGCGCATGGTCTGCACGAGGCGGCCGAAGCTGGTGAGCAGCACGGCCTCCTCGTCGTCGACCTCCACGGTCATCGCGCGGGCGGCGGAGATGAGCAGCGGGACGATGGCGATGCCCGCGAGCGCGCCGATCACCAGGCGCAGGACTTCGGAGCTGTTCATGAGTGGTCCTTGACGAAGACGGCGCGGGACTCGGAGAGCACCTCGGCGCGGCGGCGGTCGACGTAGTCGCGGAGGGTCCCCCCGCCGTGCAGCGTGGCGAGCGCGGCGCCGAGGGTGCGCACCTCCGTCTCGACGGCCTGGGCCCGGGCCCTGGCGATGGCGATGCCCTGCTCGGCGGCGAGCACCCGCTGCTCGCAGTCGGCCTGCGCGCGGAAGTACAGCGCCTCGGCCTCGGTCTGCGCCTGGATCATCCCGTTGAGCGCCTCGGCGAGCTCGTCCGGGGGCAGGATGTCCGTGAGGTCGACGGCGTTGAAGTGCACGCCGTAGCGGTCGCCGATCTGCGTGCGGCAGAACTCCGCGATGCGGCGGTTGAGGGCCACGCGCTCGCGGCGGATGAGGGCGTAGGCCCCGCCGCCGGCGCTGAGGTCAGCGCGGGCGAGGTCGTTGCGGAGGCTGCCCTCGGCGCGGAAGTTGGCGATCTCGTTGCGCAGCAGGCAGGTGAAGAGCCCGGTGATGTGCTCGATGGGCGCGCGCAGCCCGAAGAGGAACTCCTCCAGCCGCGCCTCGATGGGCTGGTAGCGCAGGATGGAGTCGAAGCGCAGCACGGTGCCGTCCTCGGCCATCGCCATCTGTCCCCCCTTCTCCCCGGAGAGGTCGACGGACTGCTCCATCGTCGGGACCATCACCACCTTCTGCCACGGGCGCTTCCGGTGCAGGCCGGGGCCGAAGGTGCGCAGCCCCACCGCGCCCGCCCGCTCGACGGCCCCGAAGGTGGTGAGCACCGCGAGGTGCCCCTCGCCGACCCGGAAGAAGCACCGCGACAGCACCATCAACCCGTAGAGAGAGAAGCCCAGGGCTATTCCGAGACCGATCATCGACGTCGCTTTCTGTTCGTTCGTAAACCGTCGGGTCCTAGAAGCGGTGGGGGTCGCGCCGGGGCTGCCAGCGCTGATCCCAGTCGGGGCCGCGGCGCTCCTCGTCGGCCGCCCGGGGTCGGCCGGGGTCGACCTCGCCCTCGAGCTCTCGGTACGCCGCCACGAGGCCGCGGTTGACCTCCACGACGTCCTCGTTGAACTCCCGGTGCACCTCGCCCACCATCGGCAGCCGCGCGACCGCGTCGGCGGTGTCGACGATGGCCCCGTGCGGCACCATGCGCCCGTCGGGCACCTCCACGCCCACCACCACGGCCCCGATGCCGATGTAGCAGTGGGAGCCCACCACGGCGTCGTGCACCACGGCCTTGAAGCCCACGAAGGTGTCGTCGCCGATGTAGCAGGGCCCGTGCACCAGCGCGTTGTGCGCGAGGGACACGTTGCGCCCCACGTACACGGCCCAGTCCTCGCCCGCGACGGTGACCCACTTGTTCTTGAGGGCGTGCACCACCACGCCGTCCTGCAGGTTGGTGTTGCTCCCGATGAAGAAGGGCGAGCCCTCGTCGGCCCGCACCGAGCTCCCCGCCGCGATGTGCACGTTGTCGCCCATCACCACGCGCCCGATCACCGAGGCCTGCCGGTGCACGAAGGACGACGCGGACACCATCGCCCGGTCCTTGATCTGCGCGAGCCACTTATGGTGCCCCGGGGCGTCGAGCGCGCCCGATGGGCGGCGGGCCCTCGCGTCGTCGCGGCCCAGCACCGCGCGGATGCCCCGCTCGCGCCGGCTGGTGAGCTGCGCCCGGTCGGCGTGCTCGTGGCGGTGCAGCCAGGCGTGCACGGCGTGGAGCACCAGGCCGCCGACGAGGCCCGTCACCAGGTGGCCCGTCACCGTGCCCACGGCGGTCACCACGAAGGCCGCGGCCTCGATGCGCTCGTGCCGCGCCAGCTCGACGAGGGTCTTCACCTCGATCAGCCGGAAGCCCACCACGCACAGCAGCCCGCCCAGCGCCGCCAGCGGCACCTGCGCGATGGTGCCCCCGAGGAAGAGCACCGCGGCCGCCAGCAGGATGCCGTGCACCAGCGCCGCCACGCGCGTGCGCCCGCCGCTCTGCACGTTGACCCCCGAGCGCACGATCACCCCGGTGACGGGCATGCCCTGGAGAAAGCCCACCCCCAGGTTGGCGAGGCCCTGGCCGAAGAGCTCGAGGTCGGGGTTGTGCGGCGGGGCGTCGGGGGTCATCCGGTCGAGCGCGCGGGCCGAGAGCAGCGACTCCACCGCCGCGAGCAGCGCCAGCGGGAGGGTGGCGGTGACGAGGTCGATCCAGCGCTCGTCGGGGATGGCCGGGAAGGTGGGCCGGGGAATCGACGCAGACACTGCGCCGACACGTTCGAGGTTCCAGTGGAGGTAGATGGAGACGGCGGTGACGAGCCCGATGCCCACGATGGCCGCGGGGAAACGCTTCATCTGCCGCGTCGAGCTCACCAGGAAGGCCACGAAGAGCCCGCTCACCACGGCGATCCACGAGACCTGATGAAGCCACGCCGGGCGGTGCATCATCTGCGCGAGCTCGAACACCCGGTAGTCGAAGCCGAGCACCTCGGGAATCTGGCTGTCGAGCAGCTTGAGCCCGACGCCCGTGGTGAAGCCCGCGAGCACCGACTCGGGCACCCGCCGACCCAGCCGCCCGGCGAGCGAGAACGACAGGATCAGCTGGATGACGCCGATGATGATCGACGCCGCCGCGACCCCAGTGGCGCCGTAGGTGTGGGCCAGCCCGAGCACCATCACGTTGAGCGCCGCCGCGGGCCCGGTGACCTGCAGCCGCGCTCCGCCGAAGGTCGCCGCGATGCTGCCGCCCACGGCGCCTGCGATGAGCCCGGCCACCGGAGGGAGCCCGCTCGCGACGGCGAGGGCGACGTTGAGGGGCAGCGCGACGGCGGCCACGGTGAGCCCCGCCACGAGGTCGGACACCAGGTGCGGCGAGCGGGCGACGTCGCCCCAGGTACGCGCCCAGTCCACCGCCATCGCGCGCCAGCCCGAGCGCAGCGCCTCCCCCACACCAACCTCTCGCGCGCCCGGGTTGGACCTCGTCGGAGCCGCGCTGGGGGGATGACTCATCGGGCCGGGCGTTTGCACAACACGATCCACGTCGCATCTGCGGGCCACAGGTCACGTCGGACTGCGCCATCCGTCCGCATGATGGGGCAAATTGTCGCTCAGAACGGCCCCTCGCTCGCGCGGCGGGCGATCGGGGCATCGGTGTTATGGTCGCGGCCGTGCTGCTCCTGCTCGACGCGGTGGTGACCTTTCCGGGGGCCGTGTTCACGGTGCTTCTCGGGGTCGTGCTGCTGTACTGGCTGTCGATGCTGGTGGGCGCGGTCGACCTCGACGTGCTGGGCGGGGCCGAGCACGGCGGGGCCGACGCCGCAGCGGAGGGGGCCCTCCACGGCGGAGAGGGCGCCGAGGCGCACGGCGGGGACGCGGACGGCGGGGACGGCGGGGACGCGGACGGCGGGGTGCTCAGCGCCCTCGGCGCGCTCGGGCTGCGCCGGCTGCCGATGACCGTGAGCGTGAGCCTGCTGGTGATCTGGGGCTGGCTCATCAGCGTGCTCGGCACGGTCTCGCTGGCGGAGGCGGCGTCGCACGTGATGCCGTCGTCGGTGTTCCGGGGGCTGCTGTTCGTGGTGGCGCTGGCGTCGTCGCTGAAGCTGGCGAGCGTGTCGGCGCGGCCCATCGCGCCGCTCTTCGTGGCCAACAATGCCTCCCGGCGCGAGCACCTCGTGGGCAAGGTCGCGGAGGTGTCCACCGGGCGGCTCGACGCGGGCTTCGGGCAGGTGCTGGTGGGCGACGGCGGCGCGGGGCTGCTCATCGACGCGCGCCACGAGGGCGGCGCCGCGCTGAAGCGGGGCGACCGGGTGATCGTGACCTCCTGGGACGCGGACAAGGGCTTCGTGCTGGTGGAGCCCATCGACCGCTTCACGGCGCTGCGCGTGGAGGGCTCCGAGGGGCGGCAGGAGGCGGCGGAAGAGCTCCCGGCGAAGTCGGGGGACGACGCGGCGAAGCGGGTGATACGGTAGCGCGGCGTCGGTGGGTCGCGGGCCCGAGAGGCCCGGAATGACAGAGGAGTGATTGATGGAGCAGTTGATCCCCATCCTGGTTGCGGTGGTCGCGCTGGTGTTGCTGGCGCTGGGCGTCTTCGCGCTGCTGGCGCGGTTCTACCGGCAGGTCGATCAGGGCAAGGCCCTCATCGTCAACACGCTGAAGAGCGACCCCCTGGTGACCTTCACCGGGGCCATCGTGTACCCGATCATCCACCGCGCGGAGGTGATGGACATCTCGGTGAAGACCATCGAGATCGACCGGCGCGGAAAAGAGGGGTTGATCTGTAAAGACAACATCCGCGGGGACATCAAGGTCACGTTCTTCGTGCGGGTGAACAAGACCCACGAGGACGTGCTGAAGGTCGCGCAGGCCATCGGGTGCGTGCGCGCGAGCGACCAGGCGACGGTGGAGGGGCTCTTCGAGGCGAAGTTCGCCGAGGCGCTCAAGACCGTCGGCAAGCGGATGAACTTCGAGGACCTCTACAAGGAGCGCGACCACTTCAAGGACGCGATCATCGAGGTCATCGGCAAGGACCTGAACGGGTTCGTCATGGACGACTGCGCCATCGACTACCTGGAGCAGACGCCCATCGAGTCGCTCGACCAGAACAACATCATGGACGCCGAAGGGATCCGGAAGATCACCGACCTCACGGTGACCCAGAACCTCAAGACCAACGAGCTCCGGCAGAAGGAGCGGATGGAGACCGGGTCGCAGAACCTCGCTGGGGACGAGGCGGTGTTCCGCTTCGAGCAGAAGCGCTCGGAGGCCGAGGCGCGCAAGAACAAGGAGGTCTCCATCGCGCAGTCGCGAGAGCAGAACGAGGCCCAGCGCATCGCCAACGAGGAGGCCAAGCGCACGCTGCTCGCGCACGAGAAGAACTCCGAGGAGACCCTCGTGGCGCAGCAGGCCCGGGAGCGCGCGGTGCTCGTCGCCATGAAGAACAAGGAGCGCGAGATCGCCGTCGAGGTCGAGCGCGTCGAGCGCGCGCGGCAGATGGAGGTCACCACCCGGGAGGCCGACGTGGTCGCGCAGCAGATCACCCGCCAGGCCGAGATCGAGCGGCAGAAGCGGGAGATCGCCGAGGTGGTGCGCGGGCGCATCGCGGTCGACAAGACCGTCGCCGAGGAGGAGGAGCGCATCAAGGACGTGCGCGCCATCGCCGAGGCCAGCCGGCACCGCGACACGCTGAAGATCACGGCCGAGGGCGAGGCGGCGCAGCTGACCACGCGGCAGGTGAAGGCGGCGGAGGCGGCCGAGGAGGTCGCCAAGGCGCAGGCGCGGCAGCGGCTGGTGCTGGCCGACGCCGACCTGGAGGTGGCGGACAAGCACTCGCGCGCGAAGGTGCGGCTGGCCGAAGGCACGCAGGCCGAGGCCTCGGCGGCGGGCCTCGCGGCGGCGCGGGTGCGAGAGGCCGACGCGAAGGCCCTGGAGCTGACGGGCGCGGCGGAGGCGAGCTCGATCCGCGCGAAGATGAGCGCGGAGGCGTCGGGCATCGGCGAGAAGGCCGAGGCGATGAAGGCCCTCGACGGGGTGAGCCGCCAGCACGAGGAGTTCAGGCTGCAGCTGGAGCAGCAGAAGGTGATCGCGCTGGAGTCCATCCGCGCGAAGAAGGACGTCGCCGGGGTGCAGGCCGAGGTGCTCAAGGCGGCCTTCGAGAACGCGAAGATCAACATCGTGGGCGGCGACGGGGCCTTCTTCGAGCGCTTCATCCGCGCGGTGACGGTGGGTCAGTCCATCGACGGCGCGGTGGACCAGAGCGAGGTGCTCAAGGGCCTGATGACCCAGCTCGGGACCGCCGTCGGCGAAGACGCCTCGAAGGACTGATCGCACATGGCCGACGCCTCGCCGGACGCTCCCTCCCCGAACGCGCCGACGGGCGCGGCCACGACGACCACGGATGACCTCGGCGGCAGCTACGAGGTCATCCGTCGGCGGCTGCTCACCACCGCCGAGGCCCTCGGCCAGAAGGCCGAGCAGCTCAACGCGAAGCGCAAGGAGGTCTTCGGCGGCAGCGAGCTCGCGCTCGTGGCCACCGAGCGGGTGCGCACGGAGAACAACTGCCTCCCGCGGGACATCGTCGCGATGGGGTCGCGGCTCCTGGTGGGCTTCAACGTCTTCGTGGGGATGAAGTCCGAGGTGACCGTCCCGGACGTGTTCGCCCTCTTCCACCTCGACCGCTCCGGCGCCGCGCTCGCCCTCGAAGCCCTGCCCATCGAGGACGGCGGGTTCTTCTCCGACGAGCGCTTCCAGAAGGACTTCACCGACCTCTTCCGCTACGTGCGCGACGCCCGCCTCGGGCAGCTCCGTCGCAGCGACCAGCGGCTGCTCGCGGTGTTCACCACGGGGACGGGCGAGCGCGACAAGCGGGTGCTCCGCTGGGGCATCGACGCGGGCGGCAAGGTCTCGTACATCGACGCGCGCGGCGAGGACGACCACGTCCACCCTCGCGCCCACGACTTCGCCTGGAAGGTCACCACCCGCGACGACCAGGTGCAGGGGCGCCACCCCCACGTGTCGATCCTCGACGAGGTCTTCGTCGAGACCATCGGCGGCGACCTGACCATCAAGGTCGAGAACAACACCTCGTCGGGCCAGGGGCTCTACTCCGAGCCCGTCGAGGACGCCAACCAGGCCCTCGACGACGCGCAGATCGCCTACGCCCGGCTGGGCGCGCTGATCCTCATCCGGGTGAAGCCCTACCGCGAGACGACGGCGCGGCATTTCATCTTCAACCCGCGGCGCAAGCAGGTGCTGCGGGTCGACTCCATCGAGCAGGCCTGCCTCGCGCTGCCCGAAGACCAGGGCGTGCTCTACCCCGACGGGTATTACCTGCTCACGGGCGAGAGCAAGCGCTTCGAGACCGGCGGCGGCGCGATGCGCTTCGAGCGCGTGGTGAAGGCCCCCAACGGCGAGGACGTGCTCTACGTCTTCTACCGCGAGGCCGACGGCAGCTACCTGCTCTTCCCGTACAACCTCATCCGCAAGGAGGTGGCCACGCCCATCGCCTGCCACGGGTACTCGCTCTTCGAGGACGGCACGCTCATCGTGGTGCGCGCGGCGCCGGGCGACGAGGCCACGCGGGTGCACCCGCTGCAGGTGTGGCGCACGCCCTTCACGTCGGCGGAGTTCGCGGCGGCGGCGCCGACGACGGGGTCGTTCCTGGCGAAGGTGGGCAACCCCGACCTGGTGCGGGGCATCTCCGAGTCGCTCTCGCTGCGGCGCCTCGCGAGCACCGCCGCCCCCAACCGCCAGACCTGGGAGGACCTCATCGGGGCCAGCGGGCGGATGGTCGACGCGTTCCACTGGCTGGGCCACGCGGAGTGCTTCGACCTGCTCTCGACCCTGAAGGAGCTGCGCGGCATCGCCGAGCAGATCATCGACGAGTTCGAGAAGGTGGAGGCCATCCGGCGGCGCGCGGTGGACGCCCTCGCGAAGGCCGAGGAGCACCAGAAGGAGCTGCTCTCGGCGCGCCCGGAGGACATCAAGTCGGCGTCGGAGTTCATGGCCGCGCTCACGGCGCTGCGGCGCCAGCGGGGCTCCCTCGGCACGCTGCGCGAGCTGCGCTACATGGACCTCCCCCGGGTCGACGCGCTCGAGGCCCAGGTCGACGCGCGCTTCAAGGAGACGAGCTTCGCCGCGGCGGGATTCCTCTCCGGCGGCGACTCGCTCAAGCCGCTGCTCGACGCCATCGCCGCGGCGGTCGACCTGGCGGGCAAGGCCTCGCGCACCGTGGAGCTCGCGCCGGTCTCGAAGGAGGTCGACACCGTCCACGAGGGGCTGACGGTGCTGTCCGAGACGGTGGCGGGCCTCGAGGTCGACGACCCGACGATGCGCACCCGCATCCTCGACGCGGTGAGCGAGGTGTTCGCGCAGCTCAACCGGGCGCGCGCCATCGTGCAGGCCCGCGCCAAGGAGCTGCGCGGCTCCGAGGGGCGCGCCGAGTTCGGCGTGCAGGTGAAGGTCTTCCAGCAGGCGGTGCAGAGCGCGCTCGCGGTGGCCGACTCGCCGGAGAAGTGCGACGCGTCGCTCTCGCGGCTGCTGGTGCAGGTCGAGGAGCTGGAGGGCCGCTTCGGGGAGTTCGACGAGTTCGCCGCCGAGCTCGCGACGAAGCGCGAGGAGCTGCACGACGCCTTCAGCGCGCGGCGCCAGACCCTCCTCGACGAGCGGCAGAAGCGCGCGCAGAACCTCCTCACCGCCGCCGACCGCATCCTCCAGGGCGTGCTGCGCCGCGCGCGGGCCTTCACGTCCGCCGAGGAGCTCAACTCCTTCTTCGCCGGCGACCCGATGGTCGCCAAGGCGCGCGACCTCGTCGGGCAGCTCCGCGGGCTCAACGACACCGTGAAGGCCGACGAGGTCGACGGGCGCATCCGCTCGGCGAAGCAGGACGGCCTGCGGGCCCTGCGCGACCGGAGCGACCTCTTCGAGGGCGCCGACAACGTCATCAAGCTGGGGCGCCATCGGTTCTTCGTGAACACGCAGCCCCTGGAGCTGACCATCGTGCCGCGCGAGGGCGCGCTCGCGGTGCACCTCACGGGCACGGACTACTTCGAGCCCATCGAAGACCCGGTGCTCAACGAGGCGCGCGACCTCTGGGAGCAGGCGCTGCCGAGCGAGTCGCCGGAGGTCTACCGCGGCGAGTACCTGGCCTACACGGTGCTGAGCGAGGCGCTGCGCGGCGAGCGTGGCTCCTCCCTCGACAGGCTGAAGCAGGAGGCGCTCACCGAGGGGGCGCTGCTGGCGACGGTGCGCGCGGCGGCGGCCGACCGGCACGACGAGGGCTACGAGCGCGGCGTGCACGACGTCGACGCGGCGGCCATCCTGGCGAAGCTGGTGGCGCTGCTGGGCGCGGCGGGCACGCTGCGGCACGAGAGCGGGGCCCGGGCCCTCGGGGTGCTGCACCTCTCGACCCTCGACGACACCACGCGGGCGCTGCTCACCCGGCGCTGCCGGAGCGCGGCGCGGCTGCGGGCCATCACCGGCGCGGCCGAGGCGCAGGACGAGATCACCCGCGAGCTCACCGCGGCCATCGCGGCGACGAGCGCCCACTGGCGCCTGCCGGCGAGCGAGGGAGAGCGGCGGCGGGCGGGGCGCTACCTCGTGGACGAGCTCGGCGGGGGGCGGACGAAGTGCGTGCTCTCGGGCGAGGCCGTGGCGCTGCGCGATGCCTTCCTGGCCGCGGCGCACGAGGCCGGGGCGCGGCTGCCCTTCGAGGACGACGTGCGGGCGATGGAGAAGTTTCCCGCGGAGGTGCTGGCGCTCGCGCTGCGCTGGGTGGAGGGCTTCGCGGCCCGCACGCCGGGCGGACCGGCCTTCGCCCGCGAGGTGGCCGTCGCGCTGGTGACGGGCAAGCGGGTCGAGCGCGAGGCGTCGAGCGCCCACCTGGAGGCCGCGGTGGAGGGGCTCCTCGGGCAGCACCCGCGGGTGCGAGAGCGCACGCTGGCGCTGCGGCTGGACGAGTTTCTCGCGCGCCTGGAGGGCTACGTCGAAGACCGGCTGCCGCGGTGGCGGGCGTACCGCAAGGCGCGCACCGAGGTGGCCGCGAGGGAGCGGCACCGGCTGCGGCTCGACGAGTTCGCCCCGCGGGTGCTCTCGAGCTTCGTGCGCAACCAGCTCATCGACGAGGTGTACCTGCCGCTGGTGGGCGCCAACCTGGCCAAGCAGCTGGGCGCCGCGGGCGACGCCAAGCGCACCGACCTCATGGGCCTGCTGCTGCTGGTGTCGCCGCCGGGCTACGGCAAGACGACGCTGATGGAGTACGTCGCCAGCAAGCTGGGGCTGGTGTTCGTGAAGGTGAACGGGCCGTCGCTGGGCCACGGGGTGGTGAGCCTCGACCCGGCGGAGGCGCCCAACGCCACGTCGCGACAGGAGGTCGACAAGATCAACCTGGCGCTGGAGATGGGCAACAACGTGATGCTGTACCTGGACGACATCCAGCACACGAACCCCGAGCTGCTCCAGAAGTTCATCTCGCTCTGCGACGGGTCGCGGCGGGTGGAGGGCGTCTGGAAGGACCGGACGCGCACCTACGACCTCCGCGGCAAGCGCTTCTGCGTGGTGATGGCGGGCAACCCGTACACCGAGTCGGGCGAGCGCTTCCGCATCCCGGACATGCTCGCCAACCGGGCCGACACGTACAACCTCGGGGACATCCTCGGCGGCCGCGACGACGCCTTCGCGCGCTCGTACCTGGAGAACGCCCTCACCTCCAACGCCACCCTCGCCCCGCTCGCGGGCCGCGACCCGAAGGACCTCGACAAGCTCATCCGGATGTCCGGCGGCGAGGCGATCCCGTCGACCGAGCTGGCGCACCCCTACAGCGCCGCGGAGGTCGCGGAGGTCACCGCCGTGCTGCGCAACCTCACGCTCGCCCAGCGGGTGCTGCTGGCGGTCAACGCGGAGTACATCCGCAGCGCGTCGCAGGAGGACAGCTACCGCACGGAGCCCGCGTTCAAGCTCCAGGGCAGCTACCGCAACATGAACAAGATCGCCGAGAAGGTGGTCTCCGCGCACACCGCCGACGAGGTCGAGGGGCTCATCGACGACCACTACGCGAGCGAGTCGCAGACGCTCACCACCGGCGCCGAGCAGAACCTCCTCAAGCTGGCCGAGCTGCGCGGCCGGGTGAGCGAGGCGCAGCGCGCCCGCTGGGAGGGGATCAAGAAGGAGTTCGCGCGGCAGAAGCGCGTCGGGGGCAAGGACGACGACCCCGTGGCGCGGGTCACCGGCACGCTGTCGACCCTCGGCGAGGAGCTCGAGCGCATGCGGGCGGAGATCACCCGCGCGTCGGATCGCTCGGTGGACGAGCAGTCCAACGCGGTGCGCGCGCTGGGCCCGCAGCTCGCGGGTCTGGAGGCGGCGATGCGCGCCGTGGCGAGGCCGACGCTGGAGGTGAACGTGCCCGGCCCCGAGGCGACCGCCAACGCCATCGTCGACCGGCTGTCGGGGGTGGGCGCGGCGCTGGGCCCGTTGATGCGCGCGACGCAGCACGGGCTCGGCACCCTGCCCGACGTGCTCACCACCATGGTGGCGGTGCTCGAGCGCCTCGAGAAGAAGCTCGCCGAGGGGGGCCTCGCGGTGTCCGTGGCGGGCGTCGTGGCGGCCGAGCCGGGCGCTGCGCCGATGGCACACGCTGCGCCGATGGCCCACCCTGCGCCGATGGCCCACCCTGCCCCGGCAGCGCACGCGGCCCACGCTTCGCCGATGGCACAGGGCGGTGGCGGGCCGGTCGTGCGGCGCTCGTCGGTTCCGCCTCCGCCGCGGCGGGTGGAGGTGCCGAGCGCGCCCTACGAGATGCCGCCGCTCGCGGGCGCCGAGGGCATGGTGACCGCGCGGCTGCGCTTCGAGTCCGAGCTCGGCGCCGTGTCGGTGTCGAACTTCTTCGTCCCCGCGGGGGCCGACCGCGACGTCGTGCGCGACGGCGGGATCTTCGTGCAGACCTACCGCAAGCTCCCGCAGCTGGGCTCGGTGGTGACGGTGGCGCTGCGCTTCGCGGGCGGCGGCATCATCGAGACCGAGGCCGAGGTGGTCTACGCCGTCGAGGCCTCGCTGAGCGAACCGCACCCGGGCTTCGGCGCGCGCCTCCTGCGCCTCACGCCCGCGCAGGAGGGCATCCTCCGGCGCTACCTGCTCGACCGTGATCCGCTGGTGCGCAAGGGCTGACGGCGAGGTCCAGCCAGCGTCTTCAGGGAGAGGATGGTCCCACGGGTGCGAACGCGGCGACGACGATACGCGGTGATGGCCGTGCTCCTGGCGCTCGCGCTCCCCGCGACGGGCCTCGCCCAGCAGGCCGACGCGCCCGCGCTGCTCCGCGAGGGCTTCGCGGCACGGCGAGCCCAACGGGACGCCGACGCGCTGCGGGCGTTCTCGGCCGCGTGGGCGCTCGATCGTGCGCCCTCGACGCTCGCGCAGGTGGCGCTCGCCGAGCAGGCGCTCGGCCGCTGGGTCGACGCCGAGCGCCACCTCGCCGAGTGCCTCGCCGCCGACGACCGCTGGATCGCGCGCCACGCCCCGGCGCTGCGTTCCGCCCTGGCGGTGATGCGCGGGCACCTGGCGACGCTCACCCTCGAAGGGCGCCCCGCGGGCGCGACGGTGCTCATCGACGGCCGCCCGGTCGGCGCGCTGCCCCTGCCCGCGCCGCTGCGAGTCACCGCCGGCACGGTGGTGCTACAGGTGAGCGCGCCGGGCCACCACCCCGTCGAGCGGCGCATCGCCGTCGAGGCCCACGCGACGCTGCGCGAGGAGGTGACCCTCGTGCCGTCGACGCCGGTGATCGAGGCCACGCCCGCGCTCCCGCCTGCGCCACCTCCGACCGCGCTCCCTCCACCCGCGCTCCCTCCGACCGCGACGCTGGTGACCGCGCCGCCCGCAGCGCCCCGCCGCGCGGTCGCGCCGTGGGTGCTCGTCGGGGCGGGCGGGGCCTTGCTGGGCGGCGCCGCGGTGCTCTCGGCGCTGCGGGCAGGTGCGGTGGACTCGCTGCGCGCCCGCTGCGGCGGCGCCGACGACCCCGCGACCGCGGCGGTGGAGTGCGCGCCCGACGCCTCGGCCCGCGACCTCCACGATCGCGCCGGGCTCTACCGCGACCTCTCCATCACGGCGCTGGCCGTCGGCGGCGCCGCGGCGCTCGCGGGGGTCATCTGGATCTTCGCCGCGCCCGCGCAGCGACGCGCGGTGACGGTGGGCGCGACCCGGCACGGCCCGTCGCTGGGCTGGAGCTTCTGATGTCCTCCGCCCGCACGGTCACCCTCGACGACGCGCCCGCGACGGAGCAGCCCCACTGGCTGCTCACGGTGGTCGACCACCCGGACCCGACGCTGCTGGGGCGCTGGATCGGGGTGCCGGTCGGCGAGGCGCTCACGCTCGGCCGCGACGCCGCGCTCGCCTCGGCGCTGCTCGAAGACCCTGGCGTCTCGCGCCACCACGCGCGCGCCGAGGCCCGCGCGGAGGCGCTGGAGGTCACCGATCTCGGCAGCAGCAACGGCACCTGGCACGACGCGGCCCGGGTGTCGGCGGCCACGCTCCGCAGCGGCGACGTGCTCCGCGTGGGGAGCGTCACCTTCGTCGCGCGCCGGGCCGAGCGCCTGCCCCCCACGGCGGCCGGGGCGGGCTTCCCGGACTTCAGCGAGCCGATGGCGCGCGTCGGTGCGGCGCTGCGCGACGTGGCTGGCGGCGTGGTGATCCTCCGGGGGCGTCCCTTTGCGGGCGTCGACGCCGTCGCCGCGGCCCTCGCGGCGCAGGTCGACCGGGCGGGCGCGCTCCTCCCGCTGCCGGCTCGCCGCGGCGACGACTTCGCGCCGCTCTTCGCCCGGGCGGCCGAACGGGCGGTGCTCATCGGCCCGCTGCCCCTTGCTGATGCGGTGTGGCAGGACGAGCTCGTCGGCGCCCTCCGCGCGGGCGCGCTGCGACCCCGCCTCGCGCTGCTCTGGTGGCCCGATCGGCCCGACGACGACGAGCTCGCCCGCGCGGCGCTCGTGCGCTCGCTCGACGCGCGGGTGATCGAGCTCCCGCCCCTCGCTGCGCGCCGGGAGGACCTCCCCCACCTCGTCCGCGACCTCTGCGTGCGGGTGCACGGCCGGGCGCCGCGGCTGCACCACGGGCTGCTCGTCGCCCTGCTCCGCGCCCGCTGGGACGACGACCTCCGCGGCCTCGAGCGCTTCGTGCGCGCCCACCTCGCACCTCCGCTCGACGGCGCCCCCCTGGGGCTCACCGCGGCGATGGAGCCGAGCCTCGTCGCCGTGGCGGCGCCGCCCGTCTCCGCGGCTCCGGGCCCGGTGAGCGCGGCGGCGGTCGCGCGCGACGCCCGGTGGATACGCCCGGCGGGCCGGGAGGTGGTCTCGCTCGAAGGCCGCCACGCGCTCGCCCGGGTGCTGCGCGTCCTCGTCGACGCGCGGGTCGAGCGACCGGGGCGGGGCGTGGAGGTCGAGGAGATCGTCGGCCTCGTGTGGTCTGGTCAGCGGCCGGTGGGCGACTCCGGTCCGCACCGGGTGCACGTGGCGATCAGCACCCTGCGGCGCCTCGGGCTCGGCGATGCGATCGCGCGCGACGAGCGGGGCTACCTCCTCGATCCGCGCCGCAGCGAGGTCGTGCAGGGCGACGGTTGACCCTCACTCCACGCCCGGCGGAGCCAGCACCGGGGCCTGGTTGACGCCCACCACGGCGGCGGCTTCGCGATGACGCGGCCGCGGGCGTGGGTCGACCGCGCGCGCAGCGACGGGGGCGACGGGCGGCGGCGCCGGGGTCACGGGGGCCGCCACGGGGTCTGGCGCGGCAGGCGCCGAGATCGCCCGCACGGGCCTCGTCGGGGACGGCGCGCGTGCGATGGGCGCAGGCGCGCCGACCATGCGCGCCCCGGCGACGCCGACGGCGGCGAGCGCCGCACACACGGCGACAGCGACGAGCCAGCGCGCAGCGGGTCGCGGGGCGCGGGCGATGGGCGCCACCGGGAGCGCCTCGCGCGACGTGCGGGTGCTGGCCGCGACGGCGCTCGGGCTCCACGGCGCGTCGGGGGCGCTCACCTCGTCGCAGCGCGCGAGGGCATCGCGCATCACGTCGACCCCTGGGAAGCGGTCGGCCGGAGCGGGGGCGAGAGCCCGCTCGACCACGGCGCACAGCGCAGGAGACGCCGACGGGACCCGCCGGGCGAAGCGCACGGGCTCGGCGTGGGCCAGGGCGGCGACGAGGGCGCGGGTGCCGTCGGCGTCGTAGGGGCGGCGCCCCAGGAGCAGCTCGTACAGCATCACCCCGACGGCCCACACGTCCGTCCGCGGGTCGGGCTCGCCCTCGCCTCGGGCCAGCTCGGGCGCCATGTACGCGGGGGTCCCGGCGACCGCGCGCCCCGCGCCGGACGAGGCCTCGTCGGGCTCGACCAGCGAGGCGACGCCGAAGTCGATGAGCTTCGGGGTGACGGCGACGCCGGGGCCCTCCGCGAGCACCACGTTCTCGGGCTTCACGTCGCGGTGGATCACCCCCCGAGCGTGCGCCGCGGCCAGGCCCTCCATCACCGGCCCGAGCAGGGCCATGGCCTGCGCCGGGGTGGCCACGAGGTGCTCCTCCAGCCAGTCGCGGAGGGTCGGTCCACGCAGCAGCTCCTGGGCCATGAACGCGCGGCTCGTGGCGTCGTCGCGCCCGAGGTCGAAGACGCGCACCACGCCCGGATGATCGATCCGCGCCGCGATGCGGGCCTCTCGCAGGAAGCGCGCGTCGTCGCGCTCGGCGCGCGGCGCAAAGACCTTCACCGCCACGTCACGCTCGAGCAGGAGGTCGCGCGCCGCGTACACCACCCCGTGGCCGCCGCGGCCGAGCGGGGCGTCGAGCCGGTAGCGACCGACGAGGGTGCGTCCGAGCAGGGCTTCAGCGGTCGGCGGTGCCACGGCGGTGCCCGTCGGAGACTATCACCGCGCGCAGCGGAACCCGTACGCGGAGTCCTGCAGGGAGGGGTTGGTGCGGGCCCGCCACGCCGAGCGCAGCTCGTAGGACGCCGTCGCGAGCGTGCGCGCCGAGCCGCCCCGCATCACGCGGTCGCGCGCCCCGTCGGCGTCGCAGAGCGGGTCGACCGCCCCGCGGCCCGCGCACGGCTGCCCGTAGGGCACGTACCGGTCGGCGAGCCACTCGACGGCGTTACCCGCGAGGTCGTGCAGGCCGTGGATCTGCCCCAGCGGCAGGCTCGCGACCCGCCGCGAGGCCCGCTTGTCGGCGCCCACGCAGAGCCCGTTGGGCGTGAAGACCCCGATCATCCAGTGGGCGAGGTCGCAGCGCCTCGCGGGGGACTCCTCCCCCCACGGGTACGTGCGCCCGCCGGGCCGCTCGCTGCGCCACCAGCGCGCGGCGTACTCCCACTCCGCCTCGGTCGGCAGGCGCCCGCCGTCCCAGGCGCAGAAGGCCATCGCGACGGCCCAGGTCACGCCGTTGGCCGGGTGCGACGACACCCCCGCCCGGGGGTCGTCGACGCGGTTGACGCCGATGCCCTCCATGGGGTTCTGGATGCGCTCGGGGTCGAGGCCCGCCGTGGGCACGACCACCTCCACGCCGCCCGGGTAGCGCACCCGGATCTCCGCAGGGACCGGGAGCGCGGCGGTCCACCGGGCGAGGTCGTCGCGGAAGCGCCGCAGGCGGGCGACGGTCACCTCGGTCGCGTCGAGGGTGAAGTCCGAGACCCGCACGCCCGGAAGCACCGGCCGGGAGTCCGCGAGGTCGTCGGAGCCCTGCTCGAAGCCGCCGCCCGCGATGCGCACCCGCTCGCAGCCTCGCTCCACCGGGTCGGGGCAGCTCGGCGTCGCGCTCGATGGCGCATCGTCCGCGGGGCGATCGACGGCCGCGTCGACGGGACGCTCGATGAGCTCGGGCACGGAGCACCCGCCCAGCGCCGCCACAAGCCCCAGCATCGAACTCGATCTCCGGCCCGGCGCCACCGCGGGCCATCGTGGACGACCTGCGCGCCCGCGCGCAAGGGCGCTCGTCGAGCGCGGCCCACGCGTCGACGCGGCGGTTCCTGGCCGGGGCGCCCCCGGGGGGGTCTCCGCGGATGGAAACCCACCCCGAAATGGATTAGAGCCCGTCGCGCCTGTGCAGGACGAGACGCGCACTCCGGTGGGGTGTGGCGCAACGACGGAAGAGAGAGGGAATCCATGGCGGTGTTGAGCGTCACGACGGCCACCTTCCAGCGCGAGGTGCTCCAGAGCGAGCTCCCGGTGCTGATCGATCTCTGGGCGCCGGGCTTCCCGGCGTGCCGGCAGCTCTCGCCCCGGGTCGAGGAGGTCGCCCGCGAGCTCGAGGGCAAGCTCAAGGCGGTCAAGGTCAACGTCGAGGAAAACCCCCAGATCGGACAGATGTTCCGGGTGGCGGAGGTCCCGATGCTCATCGTCGTGGCCGGCGGCCGGCCGGTCAACGCCGCCAAGGGGGCCATCACGAAGGCGGAGATCCTCGAGCTGGTCGAGCCGCACCTCCCCGGCGCCGAAGACGAGATCCCCGCCAGGGAGCTTCCGGCGCTCATCAAGGCCGGCAAGGTGCTCGTGGTCGACATCCGGGACGCCGCCCCCTTCCAGCGGGCCCACATCCCTGGCGCGCGCAACGTGCCCGGGGAGAGCATCACCCTTGCGGCGCAGGGCCTCGCGATGGAGCGGAAGCCCGTGGTGCTCTACGATCGCTCGGGCGGCGAAGACGTCCGCAAGGCCTTCGAGGCCCTCCAGGTGGTGGGCCTCCCGGCGGCCATCCTCAAGGGAGGCTTCCTCGCCTGGGAGGCCGAGGGCTACGGCATCGAGCGATCCTGATTTCCAGGGTGCAGCTCGGCGCTTGACGGCTTCGGCCTGGGGCTCAAGGGTGCCGGGGATGGAGCTGACTCCGACGCCGGTGCCGGATGGCGACGTCAAGGTCGACATCCTCCTCGTCGACGACAACCCGAAGAACCTGTTCGCACTCGAGGCCATGCTCGCCGACCTCGGGCAGAACCTCGTGCGTGCTACGTCGGGCGTCGAGGCCCTGCGGCGCCTCCTCGAGCAGGACTTCGCCCTCGCGCTCCTCGACATCCAGATGCCCGGGATGGACGGCTTCCAGACCGCGGCGCTCATCCGTGCGCGCGAGCGGTCGCGGCACATGCCGATCATCTTCCTCACGGCGTACAACAAGAGCGACGAGCAGATATCCCAGGGCTATGAGCTCGGCGCGGTCGACTTCCTCTTCAAGCCCATCGTGCCGACGATCCTGCGCGCGAAGGTGCAGGCCTTCGTCGACCTGTCGCGCAAGACCGAGGAGGTGAAGCGGCAGGCGCTGCTGCTCCGCGAGGTCGAGCAGCGCGAGCACGAGCGGCGGCTCCAGGAGGCCACGCAGCGCTGGGAGGCCGAGCGGCTGCGCGAGGAGATGATCAAGGAGCGGCGGCTCGCCGAGACGCTCGCCCAGACCGTCGCCGAGCGGCAACGCGCGGAGGTGGCGCTGCAGGCCAGCAACGACCGGCTGCGCTTCCTCTCGGAGATGGCCAACCGGCTCCTGGTGGGCGAGCGCCCGAAGGAGCTGCTGCACTCGCTCTACCAGGACCTCTCGGCGCACCTGCACCTGGAGGTGTATTTCAACTACCTGCTCGCGCACGACGGGCGCACGCTGCGGCTCGAGGCGTATAGCGGCGTCGAGCCCGCGGAGGCCGAGGCCGTCAGCACGCTTCAGCTGGGCGAGTCGCTCGCGGGCACGGTGGCCCTCACCCGGCGGCCGCTCATCGCGGAGGACATCCAGCGATCGGACGACCCGACCTTCGCCTCGGTGCGCCGGCTGGGCATCACCACCCACGCGTGCTTCCCCCTCGTGGCGCAGGAGCGCCTGCTCGGGACGCTCTCCTTCGCCAGCCGGCGGCGGGCGGCCTTCGCGCAGGACGACATCGCGGTGATGCAGGTGGCCTGCGACCAGGTGGCGGTGTCCCTGGAGCGCGCGCGGCTCATCGAGGAGCTCTCGCTGCGCAACCACGACCTCGCGGACGCCGACCGGCGGAAGGACGAGTTCCTGGCGATGCTCGCGCACGAGCTCCGCAACCCGATGGCGCCGATCGTCAACGCGGTGCACCTGCTGCGGCTGCCGCAGGCGAAGGGCCCCGTGGTGCAGCGCGCCCTCGACGCCATCGACCGGCAGGTGGGCCACATGGTGCGCCTCGTCGACGACCTGCTCGACCTCTCGCGCATCAACACGGGGAAGGTCGAGCTGCGCAAGGAGCGGGTGTCCCTCGCGACCATCGTCGAGCACGCCGTGCAGACGAGCGCGCCGTTGATGCAGAAGCTCCAGCACGAGTTCGCGGTGTCGATGCCGCCGGACGACATCTGGCTCATCGCCGACCGCACGCGGCTCACGCAGGTGGTGGCCAACCTGCTCAACAACGCCGCGAAGTACTCGCCGCCCGGCGGCAAGGTCGACCTCATCGCGGTGCGCGACGGCCTCGAGGTGGTGCTCACGGTGCGCGACCGCGGCGTCGGCATCCGCCCCGACATGCTCGACTCGGTCTTCGGCCTCTTCGTGCAGTCCGACCGCACCGCCGACCGCTCGCAGGGGGGCCTCGGCATCGGGCTCACGCTGGTGCGGAGCATGGTCGAGATGCACGGCGGGAGCGTGTCGGCGCACAGCGAGGGCCTCGGCCGCGGGAGCGAGTTCGTGGTGCGCCTGCCGATCGTCGACGCGCGCACGATACCGCCGCCGCCCCCGGACCCGCCGGAGCCGGAGCCCGTGGCGCGGGCGCTGCGGGTGATGGTGGTCGAGGACAACGGCGACGTCCGCGAGACGATGCGGGACTTCCTCCAGCTGTCCGGGCACGAGGTGACCGTGGCGGTGGACGGCCCCTCCGCGGTGGACGCGATGATCGCCGAGCGCCCGGACGTGGCGCTGGTGGACATCGGCCTGCCGGGCCTCGACGGCTACCAGGTGCTCGCCACGCTGCGCGAGCGCGGGGCGCACCTGCCGACGGTGTTCATCGCCCTCACCGGCTACGGCCGGCCGCAAGACCGACAGCGGGCCTTCGAGGCGGGCTTCCACGACCACCTCGTGAAGCCCGTCGACTCCGACGCCCTGCTCCGACTGCTCTACGACATCCGATCTACGCCAGGAAGGGAACTCTCCGATGCCGACCGCTGACGCCCCGCGCCCGAAGGACCAGATCGACCACCGCGAGCTGCTCGGGGTGCTCACGGCCTTCCGGAAGGGCGATTTCAGCGCCCGCATGACGCCCGAGTACACAGGCGTGGCCGGGCGCATCGCGGACGTGCTCAACGAGGTCATCGAGCGCAACGAGCGGCTCGCCCAGGAGCTGGAGCGCATCCACAACACCGTCGGCAAGGAGGGCAAGCTGGGGCAGCGCGCCTCGCTCGGCACGGTCAACGGCGGCTGGGCGACGTCCATCGACTCGGTCAACTCGCTCATCGTCGACCTGGTGCAGCCCACCGCGGAGGTGACCCGGGTGATCGGCGCCGTGGCCAAGGGCGACCTCTCGCAGACCATGGCCATCGAGCTCGACGGGCGGGCGCTCCAGGGGGAGTTTCGGCGCACCGCGAAGCTGGTCAACACCATGGTCGATCAGCTGAGCTCCTTCGCCTCGGAGGTGACCCGGGTGGCGCGCGAGGTGGGCACCGAAGGCAAGCTCGGCGGACAGGCCCAGGTGAAGGGCGTCTCGGGCACCTGGAAGGACCTCACCGACAACGTGAACCTCATGGCGAGCAACCTGACCGGGCAGGTGCGCAACATCGCCGAGGTGACCAAGGCCGTGGCCAAGGGCGACCTCTCCAAGACCATCACCGTCGACGCCAAGGGGGAGTTTCTCGAGCTCAAGAACACCATCGACACGATGGTCGACCAGCTCTCGCTCTTCGCCTCGGAGGTGACCCGCGTGGCGCGCGAGGTGGGCACCGAAGGAAAGCTCGGCGGACAGGCCAACGTGAAGGGCGTCGCCGGCACCTGGAAGGACCTCACCGACTCCGTGAACTCCATGGCGAGCAACCTGACGGGGCAGGTGCGCAACATCGCCGAGGTGACCACCGCGGTGGCGACGGGCGACCTCTCCAAGAAGATCACGGTGGATGTCCGCGGCGAGATGCTGGAGCTGAAGAACACCGTCAACGTGATGGTCGATCAGCTGAGCTCGTTCGCCTCGGAGGTGACCCGCGTGGCGCGCGAGGTGGGCACCGAAGGCAAGCTCGGCGGACAGGCCCAGGTGAAGGGCGTGTCGGGCACCTGGAAGGACCTCACCGACAACGTGAACTTCATGGCCGGCAACCTCACCGGCCAGGTGCGCAACATCGCCGAGGTGACCACCGCGGTCGCCAACGGTGACCTGTCCAAGAAGATCACCGCCGACGCGCGCGGCGAGATTCTCGAGCTGAAGAACACCATCAACATCATGGTGGATCAGCTCAACGCGTTTGCGGGCGAGGTGACCCGCGTGGCGCGCGAGGTGGGCACCGAGGGGCGCCTCGGCGGACAGGCCTTCGTGAAGGGCGTCGCGGGCACCTGGAAGGACCTCACGGACAACGTGAACCTGATGGCGAACAACCTCACCGGGCAGGTGCGCAACGTCGCCGAGGTGACCAAGGCCGTGGCGACGGGGGATCTCTCCAAGAAGATCACCGTCGACGTGAAGGGCGAGATGCTGGAGCTGAAGAACACCATCAACGTGATGGTCGATCAGCTCAACGCCTTCGCGGGCGAGGTGACCCGCGTGGCCCGCGAGGTGGGCACCGAGGGGAAGCTGGGCGGCCAGGCCGACGTCAAGGGCGTCGCGGGCACCTGGAAGGACCTCACGGACAACGTGAACTCCATGGCGGGCAACCTTACCGCGCAGGTGCGAGGCATCGCGCGCGTGGTGACGGCGGTCGCCAACGGTGACCTCAAGCGCAAGCTGGCCCTGGAGGCCAAGGGGGAGATCGCCGCGCTGGCCGACACCATCAACGAGATGATCGACACGCTCGCCACCTTCGCCGACCAGGTGACCGGCGTGGCGCGCGAGGTGGGCATCGAGGGCAAGCTGGGCGGCCAGGCGAGGGTGCCGGGCGCGGCGGGCATCTGGCGCGACCTCACGGACAACGTGAACCAGCTCGCGGCGAACCTCACCACGCAGGTGCGAGCGATCGCCGACGTGGCGACCGCGGTGACCAAGGGGGACCTCACGCGCAGCATCGCGGTGGAGGCCCAGGGGGAGCTCGCCGCGCTCAAGGACAACGTCAACCAGATGATCGCCAACCTGCGGGAGACCACGCAGAAGAACACCGAGCAGGACTGGCTGAAGACCAACCTCGCGCGCTTCACCCGGGTGCTCCAGGGGCAGCGCAACCTGGAGGCCGTGTCCCGGTTGATCTTGAAGGAGCTCGCCCCGCTGGTGTCGGCCCAGCAGGGGGTGTTCTACCTGATGGACTCGACCAACGCGGTCGGCCACGACGAGGGCGTGCTCAAGATGATCGCGAGCTACGCGTACCGCGAGCGCAAGCACCTCTCCAACCAGTTCAAGGTGGGCGAAGGGCTCGTGGGGCAGTGCGTGCTCGAGCGCGAGCGCATCCTGCTGACCGAGGTGCCGGACACCTACGTCAAGATCTCCTCGGGCCTCGGCGAGGCGACGCCGCGCAACGTCGTGGTGCTCCCGGTGGTCTTCGAGGGCGTGGTGAAGGCCGTCATCGAGCTCGCGTCGTTCTACCGCTTCAGCGAGATCCACCTGGCCTTCCTCGACCAGCTCACCGAGAGCATCGGCATCGTGCTCAACACCATCGCCGCGGGCATGCGCACCGAGGAGCTGCTCAAGCAGTCGACCTCCCTCGCCGACGAGCTGCGCTCGCAGCAGCAGGAGCTCACGGAGACCAACCGCCGCCTCGAGCTCCAGGCGCACTCGCTCCAGGCCTCCGAGGAGCGCCTCCGGCAGCAGCAGGAGGAACTCCAGCAGACCAACGAGGAGCTCGAGGAGCGCTCGCAGCTCCTGCAGATCCAGAACGCCGAGGTGGAGCGGAAGAACCGCGAGATCGAGCAGGCCAAGATCGCCCTCGAAGACCGCGCGCAGCAGCTCTCGCTCTCGTCCAAGTACAAGAGCGAGTTTCTCGCCAACATGTCCCACGAGCTGCGCACGCCGCTCAACAGCCTGCTCATCCTGGCGCGGCTGCTGGCGGACAACCGCGAGGGCAACCTCGACGCCCGCCAGGTGGAGTTCGCGCAGACGATCTACACCGCCGGCGCCGACCTGCTCTCCCTCATCAACGACATCCTCGACCTCTCCAAGATCGAGTCCGGCACCATGGCCGTCGACATCGACGAGGTGGGCCTCCGGGGCGTGCAGGAGTTCGTCGAGCGCACCTTCCGCCAAGGGGCCCGGGACAAGGGCCTGGAGTTCAGCGTGGAGCTCGCGCCGCGGCTGCCGGCCACCGTGTACACCGACCCCCGGCGGCTCCAGCAGGTGCTCAAGAACCTCCTGGCCAACGCGTTCAAGTTCACCGAGATGGGCTCGGTCTCGCTGCGCATCGACGTCGTGAGGGAGGGCTGGAGCCCCGAGCACGAGTCCCTCAACCGCGCCGAGATGGTGCTCGCCTTCGCCGTGATCGACACCGGCATCGGCATCCCCCTCCAGAAGCAGAAGATCATCTTCGAGGCCTTCCAGCAGGCCGACGGCACCACCAGCCGGAAGTACGGTGGCACCGGCCTCGGGCTCTCCATCAGCCGCGAGATCGCGCGCCTCCTCGGCGGCGAGATCCGCGTCACCAGCTCCCCCGGCGAGGGGAGCACCTTCACGTTCTTCCTCCCGCGCACGCCCAGCTCCTCGGCGCTGTCGTCGACGCCGGTCGGCGGCCGGCCCGCCCCGGCGCCGCAGCTCCCGGGCACCCCCGGCGACCCGACGCCCCCGGACGGGGGCTACGCCGAGGGCGCCCTGGTCGAGCCGCTCGACCCGGCGCACCTCATCGCCGAGGGCGCCATCGCCGACGACCGCGACGCCATCCAGCCCGGCGACCGCGTGCTGCTCATCATCGACGACGACCCTCCCTTCGCGAAGATCCTGCTCGAGCTCGCGCGGGAGAACGGCTTCCGGGGCGTGGTGGCGCTGCGCGGCGACACGGGGCTCACCCTCGCCCGGGAGCTGCGCCCGGACGCGATCACCCTCGACCTCCGGCTGCCCGTGGTCGACGGCTGGGCCATCCTCGACCGGCTGAAGCACGACCCGCGCACCCGGCACATCCCGGTGCACGTCATCTCGGCGGTGGAGGAGGGCCGGCAGCGGGGCCTGCGCCTCGGGGCGATGGCGTACCTCCAGAAGCCCATCGACCACGCCACGCTCTCGAGCGCCTTCGCGAGCGTGAAGGGCTTCGTCGAGCGCCGGGTGAAGAACCTCCTCATCGTCGAGGACGACCCCACGCAGCGCGCGGCGATCGTGTCGCTCATCGGCAACGGGGACGTGCACAGCACCGCGGTGGGCACCGCGCGCGAGGCCCTGGAGGCCCTGCACCGCGAGCGCTTCGACTGCATGGTGCTCGACCTCGGCCTGCCGGACATGACCGGCTTCGAGTTCATCGAGCGGGTGAAGGCCGAGCCCGCGCTGCGGGAGGTGCCCATCATCGTGTACACCGGGCGCGACCTCACGCCCGAGGAGGAGACCGAGCTCAAGCGGGTGACCGATGCCATCATCGTGAAGAGCGTCAACTCCCCGGAGCACCTGCTCGACGAGACCGCGCTCTTCCTGCACCGCATCGAGGCCAACCTGCCGGAGAGCAAGCGCCGGATGCTCCAGCAGGTGCACCAGTCCGACCCGGTGTTCGTCGGCCGGAAGGTGCTCGTGGTCGACGACGACGTGCGCAACATCTTCGCCATCACCAGCGTGCTCGAGCGCCAGGGGATGGTGGTGAGCTTCGCGGAGAACGGCCGCCGGGGCATCGACACCCTCAAGGCCTCGCCGGGCGTCGACGTCGTGCTGATGGACGTGATGATGCCCGAGATGGACGGCTACGAGACCATGCGGGAGATCCGCAAGGACCCGCGCTTCGCCGCGCTGCCCATCATCGCGCTCACGGCGAAGGCGATGAAGGGCGACCGGGAGAAGTGCATCGCCGCCGGGGCGTCGGACTACGTGACCAAGCCCGTCGACCCGGACGCCCTGCTCTCGCTCCTGCGCATCTGGCTCTATGGGAAGTGACGCGAACGACGGCCTCGAGGCGCTGGAGATCGAGCTCCTCACGCAGGGGATCTTCCGGCACTACGGGGTCGACTTCCGCCACTACGCCTACGCCTCGCTCCGCCGCCGCATCTGGAACTGCGTGCACGCCGAGAAGCTCGCCACCGTCACGCAGCTGCTCGACCGGGTGCTGCGCGACACGGACGTCATGGAGCGCCTGCTGCTCCAGCTCTCGGTCAACGTCACGTCGATGTTTCGCGACCCGAGCTTCTACCGGGCGTTTCGCGAGAAGGTGGTGCCGCTGCTGCGCTCGCACCCCTTCATCCGCATCTGGCACGCCGGCTGCTCGACCGGCGAGGAGGTCTACTCCATGGCCATCCTGCTGGAGGAGGAGGGGCTCTACGACCGCGCGCGGCTCTACGCCACGGACATGAACGAGGCCGTGCTCGCGCAGGCCCGCAAGGGGATCTTCCCGATGAGCGCGATGCCCGAGTACACCCGCAACTACGCCGCCTCGGGCCCGAAGGCGCAGCTCTCGGACTACTACCTCGCGCGCTACGACTTCGCGCTCTTCCGGCAGGCGCTGCGGCGCAACGTGGTGTTCGCGCACCACAACCTCGTCACCGACGGGTCGTTCAACGAGTTCAACGTCATCCTGTGCCGCAACGTGATGATCTACTTCGACCGGGAGCTGCAGGGCGCCGTGCACCGGCTCTTCCACGCGAGCCTCCGCCGCTTCGGCGTGCTCGCGCTCGGTCGCAAGGAGTCCCTGCGCGGCACGGTGCACGAGGCCAGCTACACCGAGCTCGACCCGGTGGAGAAGATCTATCGCAGGTCGGCGTAGCGATGACCGGAGGGGATGCGATGGGGCGCGCGGTGGTGGTGATCGGAGCGTCGCTGGGGGGCCTCGACGCGCTCGGGGTGCTGCTGTCCACGCTGTCCGCGAGCTTCCCGTGGCCGCTGGCGATCGTGCAGCACCGGAGCGCGGAGGACGTCGCCGACACCCTGCCGCTGATCCTCCAGCGGCGCTGCGCCCTCCCGGTGCGCGAGGCCGAGGACAAGGACCCGATGCTCGACGGCCACGTGTACGTGGCGCCGCCGGACTACCACCTGCTCGTCGAGCGCGCGGCCCTGGCGCTGTCGACGGAGGCGCGGGTGTCGCTCGCGCGGCCCTCCATCGACGTGCTCTTCGACTCCGCGGTGGCCGCCTTCGGGGCCTCGGTGGTGGCCGTGGTGCTCACCGGCGCGAGCGCCGACGGCGCGCAGGGGGCCCGGCTGGTGAAGGCCCGGGGCGGCACCCTGCTGGTGCAGGACCCGGCGACGGCCGAGAGCGGGGTGATGCCCCTCGCGGCCATCGCCGCGGCGAAGCCCGACCGGGTGCTGCCGCTGGCGGCGCTGGGGGAGTACCTCAACCGCCTCGCGGCGATGCGGGGCTGACCGGCAGCCGTCAAGACACCATCGAGCCGCGCAGGAGGCGGGCGACGGTCTTGAGCAGCAGCGTGAGGTCGACGGGCTTGGTGAGGTAGGCGGTGAAGCCCGCGGAGATGGCGCGGGCGCGGTCTTCCGGGCGGGCGAAGGCCGTGAGGGCGATGGCGGGGACGGCGCCGCCCTCGGAGGCCGGCCAGGCGCGCACCCGGGCGATGAGCGCGAGGCCGTCCTCGCCGGGCATCCCGATGTCCGAGACCATGACGTCGGGGCGGTCGGCGCGCAGGAGCCGGGCGGCCTCGGCGGCGTCGGCGGCGGTGGAGACCGCGGCGCCGCAGGACTGGAGCAGCGAGCGCAGGAGCTCGCGCGCGTCGACCTCGTCGTCGACCACGAGGACGTGCACGCCCTCCAGCGAGGGGTCGCGGTCGAGGGCCCCGGCGCCCTCCCCCGGCGGCGTCGAGGGGGAGCCCGGGTCGGACCATCGCCCGGCGGTCTGCGCCGCCATGGCGATGAGCGGGAGGCGCACGACGAAGGCGGCCCCGTGGCCGACGCCCTCGCTGTGGGCGGACACCGTGCCGCCGTGGAGCTCGACGAGGTGGGAGACGATGGCGAGGCCCAGCCCGAGGCCGCCGTGGCGGCGCCCGCGGCCCGCGTCGGCCTGGCGGAAGCGCTCGAAGACGTGCGGCAGGAACTCCGGCGCGATGCCCTGCCCGGTGTCGGCGACCTCGAGCTCGACGTGCTCCTCGATGCGCCGCACCCGCACGGTCACCCTCCCCCCGCGGGGGGTGAACTTCACGGCGTTGGAGAGGAGGTTCCAGACGACCTGCTGCACGCGCCCGGCGTCGGCGGAGAGGGTGCCCACGTCGCGGTCGCAGGACACCTGCACGTGCACCCCGCGGGCCTCCGCGGTGGGGCGCATCGAGTCGACCGCGGCCCACACCACCGCCACCGGGTCGACCGGCTCGAGCTCCAGCGGGAGCTTGCCCGACACGATGCGGCTCATGTCGAGGATGTCGTCGACGAGCCGCGCCTGCAGGTGGGCGTTGCGCTCGATGGTCGCGAGGGCGTGCTCGCGGCGCGCGTCGGGCAGCCTCGGCCCCTGCAGCATCCGCGTCCACCCGAGGATGGCGTTGAGCGGCGTGCGCAGCTCGTGGCTCAGCGTCGACAGGAACTCATCCTTCAGCCGGTTGGCCTGCTCGGCCTCGACGCGCGCCTGCTCGGCGCGGGTGAGCAGCTCGGCGCGCTCGAGCTCCGCCGCCCGCCGCTCGCTGATGTCCCGCACGATCGCCAGCACCAGACGCTCGCCGCCCACGTCGGCGCCCCGGGCGCTGGCCTCGACCGGGAAGGTGGTGCCGTCGCGACGGCGGTGCACCGACTCCGACAGCATGCCCTCGTCGTTGGCCCGGGTGAGCGAGTCGCGCAGGGTGTGGAGCGTCTCCGGGGCCCGCAGGTCGCTGAGGCTCAGCCCGAGCAGCGCGTCGCGGTCGTAGCCGTACGCGGCGACCGCGGCCTCGTTGGCCTCGACGATGCGTCCGTCCGTCGGGCGCACGAAGAGGATGATGTCGCGCCCCTCCTTGGAGAGCAGCCGGTAGCGCTCCAAGGCCGCCGCCGTGCGCGCCGCCTCGGTGACGTCGCGCTGGGTGCCCCAGGCCCGCACGAGGCCGCGCTCGTCGATCACGCCCACGAGGCTGTTGACGAAGTGCCGCTCGCGCCCGGCGCGGTCGTGCTCGACCGAGGCGACGTCCGAGAGCCGGTAGCCGTTCTCGACGAGGGCCGTGAGGTACTCGACGTTGCGGGGCTCGGTCTCGGGCATGAGGTCGCCCACCCGGGTGCCGAGGATCTCCTCCGCGCGCTCGTAGCCGTACATCCGCGCGAGGGCGTTGTTGCACTCCGCGAGGCGGGCGTCGCGGAACATCGCCGCCACCTGCTGATCGACCGGGAGCGAGGTGTCGATCGGCGGGTCGACCTCGAAGCGCCAGATCGCCTCCGGGCTCGACGACACGAAGTCCCGGTAGCGCCGCTCGGTGTCGCGCTGGGCGCGCTTCACCGCCCGAAGCTCGAGCTCCGCGGCGGCCAGCGCGGCGAGGTCTCGCAACACCGACCGGTCCCGCTCGGTCCAGATGCGGGGCTGGTGGTCGACGACGCAGACCACGCCCGGGAGGAGTCCGTCGGCGGTGGTGATGGGGGCGCCCGCGTAGGCCACCACGCCGGCGCGCGCGAGGCCCGGAATGCTGCCGAGCACCGGGTGGTCGCGCAGGTCGGCCACGAGCAGCTCGCCGCCGCCCACGATCACGTGCGCGCACACCGACTCCTCGATCGGGATGGCGACGCGGGCCCCGGGCGGCGCATCGAGGCCGACCTGCCCGAGCACGACCTGCCGCCGGTCGTCGACCAGCGAGACCACGGCCACCGGCGCCGCGAGGAGCAGCCGCGCGAGGCGCGCGAGGCGCTCGAACGCGGGGCCCGGGTCGTGATCGATGAGCTCCAGCGCGTGGAGCGCAGCGAGCCGATCGGGGTCATCGAGCCGGGGGTGGTTCATGGCGTGGGTGGTCCCTGCCGGGGATGGAGCGATCGTGGCTCGACCCGCGGCTCGCGTCGTCTGTTCTCTTAACGCTCAAGGGCGCCATCCGTAAGCGACCGGCGCGATGCCGGGTGCGTGGGGCTCACTCCGCGGCCCTCAGGAAGGTCTCCAGGTCGTCGAGCTGCTGGGGGGAGAGCGCCGAGGTGCGCCCGTGCCGGTCGCCGACGTTGCGGGCCACGAGCACGTCGCGCAGCGTGGGGGCCGAGCCGTCGTGGAGGTACGGAGCGGTGCGCCAGAGGTCGAGGAGCGTCGGGGTGTCGACGCCCGGGAGGGCCGCCCCGAGGCGCTGACCGCTGCCGGCCCCGAGGGTGCCCACGTCGTGCAGAATCGGGGTGCGGGTGCCGGCCATGAAGGCGCTGTCGGTCATCCGCGGCCCGGCGTGGCAGGTGGAGCACCCGGTGGCGTCGCTGCGGAAGAGCTCGCGCCCGCGGGTCCACGCGGCGACCCAGGCCGGATCGGCGGGGCGGCGGTGGGGCGACGGTCCGACGCGCTGGAGGCTGCCCACGTAGGCCGCGAGGGCGTCGAGCTCGGCCGAGGCGCCCGCCTTCGTGGCCCCGAGCGGCCGGTCGCGGCCCCCGGCGAGGAACACCCCGTCGGCGATGAACCCGCGGCCCCCCTGCGGCCCGCGGATGTCGTGCTCGAAGTCCTGCACCTCGTCGAAGTTGGCGCTCCAGTGCATCGGGCCGTGCATCGCGCCGCCGCGCCCGAGCAGCGGGATCGTGTTGCGCAGCCCCTCCCCCCGCTGGGTGAAGTCCCACACCAGGTTGTCGCCCTCTCCGTCGAGGTGGCAGCTCGCGCACGACAGGTACGCCGTGCGGCTCATGCGCGGGTCGCGGCTGGCGTAGAAGATCCGCTGGCCGAGGGCGACCTCCGGGCTCAGGGGCTCGGCGGTGACGGTGCTCACCTCCGCGAGCGCGACCGGCGCCCGCGAGAGGTCGCGCACGTCGTAGACGCGCACCGTGCGGGTGGTGAATCCCTGCACGAAGAGCAGCCGGCCGTCGGGGCTGAGCGCGAGGCCCTCCGGCGCGCCGCCCACCTCCTGGATGGAGCCCGTGATGTTGAAGCCGTCGGGGTCGAGCGCCACGACGATCTCGGCGCCCAGCAGGGCGGCGTACACCCGGTCGCCCTGCGGCGAGAACACCACCGCGGAGGCGTAGTCGAGGTCGTCGAAGGAGAAGCGGGTCGCCTCCGTCGGGGGGTTGGCGCCCTCCCCCGGGGTGAGCTCGGAGAGCACCGCGCGCGCGGTGGTCTGCGAGGTGAGCGGCTCGCGGGTGCGGAAGGTGCCCGTCACCACGTTGGCCTTGAGCGACGGCACCATGGCGCGGCGGCCCGACGGCGCGAAGGCCAGCGCCCCGAGGAAGCTCGGCACGCCGCTGTTGTCGGTGTCGCTGTCGAGGTCCTCCTGCCGGGGGAGCAGCCCGACGCCGACGCGCCGCGGGGCGCGGAAGTCCGCCGCGTCGACCTGCACCACCCGGGCGCCCTCGTCGTCGCCCCGCCATCGCGTCACGAGGGCCGTGCCCGCGGCGTTGACCGCGACCCCGCGCGCGTCGAAGCCCACCTCGACGGAGCCCACGACGGCGCCCGCGGCGGCGTCGACGACCGCGAGCCGCCCGGCGTCTTGCAGCGTGACGAAGAAGCGCCCGCCCCGCGGGTCGGCCGCGACGCCGAAGGGCCGGGAGCCCGCGCCGAGGTCGACCACCGCGCGGCGGGCGCGGGTGGCGGCGTCGAAGAGCCAGAGCGCGCCGTCGTCCTGGCAGGCCACGGCGACGGTGCCGCCGGAGACGGCGACGGTGCGCGGGTGGTCGCACGCGGGGAGCACCGCGAGCCGGGCCGCGGGCTCGGCGGCGAGCACGGCGACGGTGTCCGCGTCGGGGTTCACGACCCAGAGCTCCGAGCGGGCGGGGTCGTACGCGATGGTGCTCGACGCGGTCGGGCGCGGGTCCGTCGGGCGCGCGACCACGCGCAGCGCCGCGGAGACCTCGGCGCGCATCCCGCGGGCCTCGACGGTGACGAAGGCGCGAAACTCCCCGAGGTCGCCCCAGCGGCGGCACACCCGCCCGGTGGTGGCCCGCACGCTGTCGGGCTCCAGGATCCACGCGAAGCGCGCCTCGGCGCCGCCGTCGTGGACCGCCGTGAGGCAGGTCTCCTCGCCCTGGTACACGAAGCCTGCGCCCTCGATGCGAACCCGCAGCGGCCCCGTGGGCGGGGCGTCCGGCGGGGGCGCGTCGACGGTGGCGTCGAGGGGGCGCACATCGGCGGGCGCGCTCGCGTCGACGGCGGCGTCGGTGCCCGCGGGGGCGGCGCTGCACGCGAGGGCCTGCGCGGCGAGCAGGGCGAGGAGCGCGCGGGGCGGGGTCATGTCCCCGGGCACGCGACGGTGCGGAAGGTCGAGCGGAAGGGCGCCGCGACGGGGTTGCCGGCGTAGTCGCGCGCCCCACCGGCGGGGACGATCACCTCGTAGGTGGCGTCGGGGCGCAGCGGGCGCGCGGGCCAGAAGTTCACGATGCCCTCCTGGCCCGAGTAGTGGCCCTCGACGGGCGCGGAGGTGCCCACCTCGCGCACGATGAGCGAGCCGCGCCAGACGGTGCCGAGCTCCACGAACTCGTTGAAGGTGAGCCCCACGCGGGTGGACAGGCTCTGCCCCGTGGCGCCGTCGCGGGGAACCACCATGTTCACCCGCGGGGGGCTGGTGTCCGGCGCCTCGCGGAAGGGAAACACCGCGCTCGCCTGGTGGCTCACGGCGTCGTCGTCGACGGAGACGACCACCGCGTTGGCGATGGGCGAGATGGTGTCGAGGTCGCCGGTGAAGTCGAAGGTCATGAGCGGCGTGGAGGTGCCGCGGTCGGAGACGTCGAAGGCCATCCCGAGGTTGCTGAGCCCGACGAAGGCGACGTCCTCCTTCAGGAAGACGTAGCCGCCGTTGGCGCGCCCCGGGTGCAGGTAGCTGGAGAGGAAGCGCGGCGCGCTGGGGTCGGTGATGTCGTAGCTGATGAGCCCGCCGCCCAGCACGTGGCGCGCGTAGTAGACCCGGTTGCCGTTGATGTGGCCCGTGTACGCGGCCTGCACCCGGCGGGTGCCGGCGTCCTCGCCCGCGTCGCGGATGATGAAGCTGCCGCCGGGGATGGGCCGCGGGTGCGCCGGGTCGGCGACGTCGAGCAGCGTGGTGCGCGATCCCTCGCTCGCCATCAGCACCAGGAGGTTGCCCACGGCGAAGACGGCGCCGACGCTCATCTGCGGCTCGGGGACGTACTGCGTGACGAGCCGGGGGTCGAGGGGGTCGGTGGCGTCGACGACGAAGAGGCCGTTGTCCGCCGCGCCCACGTAGACGTAGGGCGCCTGCCAGAAGGTGCTCATCACCACGCGGCGGTACGAGTCGGGGTAGACCACCCCCGGCAGGACGAACTCCCGCGCCATGCGCGGCGCGCGGATGTCCGAGACGTCCCAGAACTCCACGCCGGAGAGCGAGGCGGTGACCATCCAGCGGCCGCCGATGGGCGAGAAGCCGGCGGTGTGCGACTCGCGCATCCGGGCGTCGGTGGTGGTGTGGACGTGCACCGGGCGGCACGCGTCGGTGAAGTCCCAGACCGAGACGCCCCCGCCGCCGGACTCGTGGGCCCAGGGCATCACGAGGTAGCCGTCGTACATGAGCACGGTGTTGTGGTGGTCGCGGTCGGTGGGGCCGCCGTCGAGGTACGCGCAGGGTGTGTTGATCTGCCCGGCGGTGAAGGCGCCGCGAGGCCCCCCGGGGCCGCGCAGGGCGGGGAAGGCGCCCGGGTCCGGTGGGCCCGCGTCGGAGGGCGGCGGCGCGGCGCCCGCGTCGGCGAGGAGGTGACAGCCGGTCGAGGGCGGGGGGAGGTCCTCGGGGAGGGGGAGGTCCTCGAACAGGGGCACATCGGGGAGCGCCGGGGCGTCGTCGGCAGCGTCGAGGGCGCCGAGGTCGACGGGGCGGTCGACGCCTGCATCGGCGGGCGCCGCGGGGGGGTTGGACTCGCACGCCGCGAGCAGCGAGGCGAGGCAGACGACGGACCAGCGCGAGGTGGGGCTGTGCACGGAGGTGCCCGCATTGTCTGCGCGGGCGCGCCGACGACGCAACCCGGACGGCGGGCCCTTGCGGACGGCGGAGCCCCCCGGGGAGGCGGGGGCTCACTCGATGATGGAGGGGTTGTGGACCGCCCGGCGGGCGATCAGGGGAGGCCGAAGATCGCGCGGCTGGCGGAGTTTCGACTGGTCACGGTGCCGTCGCCGAGGGCGCCGAGGTCGCCGCGACCCCAGCAGGTGATGGTGCCGTCGGTGCGCACCGCGCAGCCGAACTCCTCGCCCTGCTCGACGTGCTGCGTCGAGGTCAGCAGCAGCACGGCGGTGGGGAACGCGCGGTTGGAGCGGGTGTTGTCACCCACCTGGCCGTAGTTGTTGTAGCCCCAGCACAGCAGCGCCCCGGAGGCGCGGCGCGCGCAGGTGGTGTTGGCGCCGGCCTCGACCTGCACCGCGTCCATGAGCACCGGCACCGGCGTGGGCGTGGTGCGCGTGACGAAGGTGGAGTCGCCGAGCTGGCCGGAGGTGTTGAGGCCCCAGCAGACCAGCGAGCCGTCGGTGCGGCGCGCGCAGGTGTGGTTGGCGCCCGCGGTGAGCTCGACGACGTTGCTGAGCCCCATCACCGCGACGGGCGACGCGCGGTTGGTGCGCGTGGCGTCCCCGAGCTGCCCCTGGCTGTTGGCGCCCCAGCAGACCACGGTGCCGTTGCCGCGCCGCGCGCAGGTGTGGGCCGTGCCCGCGGCCACCTCGACGGCGTCGGACACCGTCAGGATGGGCACCGGCACGGTGCGCGTCGTGGTGCTCCCGTCGCCGAGCTGACCGGAGCTGTTGAGGCCCCAGCAGACCACCTGGCCGGTCGCCCGCACCGCGCAGCCGTGGTTGCCGCCGATGCCCAGCTCGACCGCGTCGGTGATGCCGAACACCGCCAGCGGCAGGCGCGACGTCGCCATGGCGCCGTTGCCCAGCTGACCGCTGGTGCCGAGGCCCCAGCAGTAGACCGAGCGGTCGCCGCGCAGGGCGCAGGAGTGCTGCGTTCCGGCGCCGAGCTGGTCGACGTTGTCGAGGCCCGTCACCGCTACCGGTGAGGAGCGGTTGGCGATGCCGTTGTCGCCGAGCTGCCCGGAGGCGTTGTAGCCCCAGCAGACCGCGGTGCGCGCCGCGGTGGTGGCGCAGGCGTGGTAGCCGCCGAGGGCGACCCGCAGGGTGGGGCAGGTGGTGGTGTCGCAGCCGGGGCTCGACGGCACGCCGAAGACCTGGCCGAGCGGGAGCGGGCGGGTGGTCAGCGAGCCGTCGCCCACCTGCCCGGAGGCGTTGCCGCCCCAGCAGGTGACGGTGCGGTCGGCGCGGCGGACGCACGCGAAGACCTGCCCGAGGGCGATGCGGCGGGCGTCGGAGACGTTGGCCACGGGGCCCTGCACCACGCGCTGCGTGGTGGTGTTGTCGCCGAGCTGCCCGCTGGAGTTGAGCCCCCAGCAGACGACGGCGCCGCTCACCCGGCGCGCGCAGGTGAAGGCGTCGCCGACGGACACCTCCGCGGCGTCGAGCACGCCCAGCACCAGGGACGGGGCCGAGCGCGTGGTGGTGGTGCCGTCGCCGAGCTGCCCGTTGGAGTTGAGGCCCCAGCAGAGCACCGCGCCGGTGCGCCGCAGGGCGCAGGTGTGGCTGGCGCCCGCGAAGACCTGCACCACGTCGCTGGTGGACGGGACCGCGACCGGCGCCTGCCGGGTGGCCGTGGTGCCGTCGCCGATCTGCCCGCTGCCGTTGGCGCCCCAGCAGCGCACCGAGCCGTCGCGGCGCACGGCGCAGGTGTGCGTGCGGCCCGCGCTGATCTCGACGACGTCCGTGAGGCCCGCCACCGCGGTGGGCAGGTTGCGGTTGACCAGGGTGGTGTCACCGAGCTGGCCGACGTTGTTGCGGCCCCAGCAGACGACCGAGCCGGTGCGCCGCAGCGCGCAGGCGTGCGTGCCGCCGACCGTGATCTGGACCGCGTCGGAGAGGCCGAACACCGCGATGGGGGTGGCGCGGGTGGCGGTCGCCCCGTCGCCGATCTGCCCGTAGGTGCCCGCGCCCCAGCAGCTGACCTCGCCGGTCGCGCTGAGGGCGCAGGTGTTGGTGTCGCCCGCGGAGAGCTGCGTCACGCCGCGGAGGGCGGAGACGACCGTCGGCGCGGCCCGCGAGGTGGTGGTGCCGTCGCCGAGCTGGGCGCTGGAGTTGAGGCCCCAGCAGACGACCGACCCGTCGGCCTGGGCGGCGCACGCGTGGGCGGCGCCGACCGCGAGGGGCAGCCCGGTGTTGCTCACGCAGCGGCCGACGTCGCAGGTCTGCCCCGGGGCGCAGGCGAGCCCGCAGCCGCCGCAGTGCGCCGTCGACGAGGCGGTGTTGACCTCGCAGCCGTTGGACACGATGAGGTCGCAGTCCGCGAAGGAGCCCGTGCACGCGCTGACGGCGCAGGCGTTCTCGCGGCAGACCGCCGTCGCGTTGGCGAGGCCGCACGCGTTGGGCGCGTCGGGGCTCTCGTCGGTGGCGGCGTCGCAGTCGTTGTCCGCCCCGTCGCAGCGCTCGGCGGAGGGGATCACCTCGCCGGTGCAGGGCCCGTAGGTGCGGCCGGCGCCGCAGAGCTGGGTGCCCGCGCGGCAGGCCCCGACGCCGACGGTGCCGGCGGCGCCGGAGTAGCACGACTGGGTCTGGCCGGGCTCGCACACGCCGCAGAGGTCATCGGCCATGCCGTTGCAGTCGTCGTCGAGGGAGTTGCCGCAGCTCTCGGAGGAGGCCGGCAGGGTCTCGCCGATGCAGGTCGCGCCGTAGGTTCCGGCGGGGGAGCAGACCTGGATGCCCGCCGCGCAGCGACCGACGCCGCGGGTGGTCAACGGGCCCGAGTAGCAGGCGCGCGTGGTGCCCGGCTCGCACTCCGTGCAGCCCTCGTCGACCATGCCGTCGCAGTCGTCGTCGATGCTGTTGCCGCAGGCCTCGGTGCCGGGCAGCACCTGGCTCGGGCAGCTCGCCGGCCAGCGGCCGTCGGACTCGCAGGTCTGCGTGCCGGCGGCGCAGCGGCCCCGGCCCAGGGTGCCCGCCGAGCCCGTGTAGCAGGGCCGCGTCGCGGCCGCGGCGCACTCCCGGCAGCCGTCGTCGACGGTGCCGTTGCAGTCGTCGTCGATGCCGTTGTCGCAGGTCTCACCGCCGGCGGGGAGCACCTCGCCGCCGCACTCGCTCCAGGTGCGCGATGCCGTGCACACCTGCACGCCCGCGCGGCAACGACCGACCCCTTCGGTGGCCGTGGCGCCCGTGTAGCAGGAGCGCGTGCTCTCGGTGACGCAGCCCGCGTCCTCGTCCGAGCCGTCCACCGGGGGCGGACCGCTGTCGACGGGCGGCATCGCGTCCGGAGCGTCCATCCCCGGGCCCACATCGACGGGCGTGCTGGAGTCCTCGGGCGTGCCCGTGTCGACGGGCGTGCCCGTGTCGATGGGCGTACCCGTGTCGATGGGCGTGCCGGAGTCCTCGGGGGTGCCCGTGTCGATGGGCGACCCGTTGTCGCCGGGCGCGCCGGTGTCGACGGGCGAACCGTTGTCGACCGGTGCGCCATTGTCGGCGGGAGCGCCCGTGTCGGCGCTCGCGTCGACCGCCGACGCATCGGTGTCGGTGCCGGCGGGGTTCTCGTCCCCTCCACAGCCCGCTGCGGTGAGCAGCGCGGCCAGACCCAGGGAAAGGCGTTTCATGGTTCCTCCGTCGAATGAATCGGGGTGAGGTGGACTCACAGCACGCGGCGCATCCGCACTCCGCGACCGGCCACCGGCGGATGCTATGTCGGGGTCGCGCACGAAAGACAGCGCTACTTCGACCGCACCCCTCGTCACCATGCGCCCCGTCGTCGTAGGATTTTCCACGAAGCCGCCGCCCATGGACCTGCGACTGCAACAGCTCGCCCACCTCGACCCGAGGGCCGTCCCGCTGCCCCATGGCACCGAGGTGGTGACCGGGGTCGACCGCGTGGTGGGCGAGCGCGCCGTCCCGCAGGGCGCCGTCGGGCGGGTGGTGAAGGTCACGGGCGACGAGGTCGACGTGCTCGTGGTGGGGGTGGGCACGGTACGGTACGCGCGCCGCGAGCTCACGCCGCGCAAGGTCGGCCAGGCGCAGTTCGCCCAGCGGCGCGAGGCGGCGTGGTCGTCGCTGCACGCCTGCGCGGTGCTGGAGACCACCGTGGGCTCCCGCGCCTGGAACCTCGCCGACGAGGGCTCCGACACCGACCTCCGCGGCGCCTTCGCGCTGCCCCTGGCGTGGTCCGTCGGTCTGGTCGAGGGCCCCGCCGAGCTCGTGAGCGCCGACGGCAGCGCCACCTACTGGCGCGTCGACAAGGCCGTGCGCCAGGCCCTGCGCGCCGACCCCAACACCCTGGAGATGCTCTTCGTCCCCGGGGCCCGCGCGCTCGACCCCATCGGTCAGTGGGTCCTCGACGCCCGCCACGCGCTGGTGTCCGCGGAGATCCACGGCAGCTTCGGGCGCTACGCCCTCTCGCAGCTCAAGCGCCTGGAGCAGTCGCAGCGCCTCGCCGCCCACCGCGACGCCGCCCTCACCTGGCTGCGCGACGACCCGACGCTCACCCTCGACGCGGTCGCGGCGCGGCTGGCGGCGGCCTTCCCCCGCGCCACCCCCACGGAGGCCGACGCGCTGTTCCAGGCGAAGCAGTACGTGAAGCAGCTCTGCCGGTCGCTGCACGACCAGGGGCTGCTGGCCTCGAGCGACTTCGCCGCGATGGCGCGCTTCGCCCACGACGACCCGAGCGCCCTCGAGCTCCCGCGCGAGCTGCGGCCGAAGAACGCCTACAACCTCCTGCGGCTCATCGTGACGGCGACCGGCTGGCTGCGCACCGGCGAGCCCGAGTTCGCCGCGAGCGGGGCCTTCCGCGATCGGCTGCTGGCGATCAAGCAGGGCCGCGTCGCGCTCTCCGAGGTGCTCGCGGAGGCCGAGTCGCTCGCGCCCGCGCTGGAGGAGGCCCGCCACGCGACGAAGCTCCCGCCGCACCCCGACGTGGGCGTGGCCGACACCCTCCTGCGCCGCATCGGGGCGGAGGTGGCCCGGCGCGCCGTGGTTGTCGAAGCGGGACCCTGGGGCCGCGAGGCGCCCGCGCCGCCGGAGGTCGTATGGCATCCGGGCTGAGCCACGACCCCTGGTCGCTGCTGACGGAGGCGCAGCGCGAGAGCTCGCGGGCGGTGATCGCGCGCGAGTCCGAGCGGCGTCGGCACGTGGTGGTGGCCCTGAGCGGCGCACACGCCTATGGGTTCCCCTCGCCCGACAGCGACGTCGACCTCAAGGCCATCCACGTGGCGCCCACCGCGCAGCTCGTGGGGCTGCGGCCGGCGGCGCCTCCGGCGGACCGCATCGAGGTGCTCGACGGCGTCGAGATGGACTACACCTCCAACGAGCTCGGCGGGGTGCTCGGGGGCATCGTCAAGGGCAACGGCAACTACCTGGAGCGGGTGCTCGGGGGGACGGCGCTGGCGGGCTCCGCGTGGCTCGACGCGCTACAGCCCCTGGCGCAGCGCGCGCTGAGCCGGCGGGCGCACCGGCACTACCGCGGCTTCGCGGCGGGGCAGCGCCGGGAGTTCGACGCGACGCCCACCGCGAAGAAGCTGCTCTACGTGCTGCGCACCGCGCTCACCGGCGCGCACCTGCTGCGCACCGGCGAGCTGGTGCTCGACGTCAACGCGCTGCTCGACGAGCACGGGCTCGGCGCGGCGCGGGCGCTCGTCGAGGCCAAGCGGGCGGGCGAGCGCACGGCGCTCCCGGAGTCCGAGCGGGCG
Organism: Myxococcales bacterium; assembly: GCA_030652255.1. Taxonomy (GTDB): domain Bacteria; phylum Myxococcota_A; class Polyangia; order Polyangiales; genus SCUS01. The sequence goes on from JAUSAZ010000073.1 coordinate 103,225, forward strand.
CGCTGGCTGGCCGAGGTCGACCGGGCCGTCGCGCGGCTCGACGAGGCGCACGAGGCGTCTGCGCTGCCCGAAGATCCGCCCAACGAGGACGAGCTCGACGCGTGGCTCATCGAGGTGCGGCGGGCGATGTTCTGATTCAGCGCATGGGCACCCCCGTCGCGGACGCGACGCGTCGGGCGGCCGGTGCGCTTCAGGCCGGAGAGGCGGAGGCGGAGGCGGCGCGCCCCGGGGCGAAGCTCGCGGCGGTGGCAGCGAAGCACGCCGCCGAGGGGAGCAGGAACGCCATGTAGCCGAAGCGCGGGCAGAGGACGGCCATCGCCGTGGCGCCGAAAATGAAGGCGGCGAGCTTGGTGCCCCGGAGCAGCGCAGAGTTGCGCGCCGCTGCGCGCTCTTGTCGGTCACCGCTGATGATCAGGGCGAAGGCCACGGCGAGGTCGGTCGCGGGGCCGGTCATGTGGGTGGTGCGCACCGCCATCGAGGTGCTCGCCGCGACGGCGGCGTTCTGGAGGCCCATCGCGAAGGCGAGGACCGCGAGCAGCGCGAAGTCGTGGGCGGTCTCGACGGTGCTGCCGAAGGAGTCGAGCCACCCTGCCTTGCCTGTGACGGCGACGGTCGCGAGCACGGCCGCCACGAGCGTCAGGGGCGCCCAGTACGCCGGTCGCTCACGACCCCCAACCCCCCGCGCCAGGAGGATGGCGCCCCCTGCCCCCGCCATGAACGCCCCGAGCACGAGCGCGTAGTCGAGCGCCAGCACGCTCCGGGCACCGACCCCGATGTGGGTGACGATGCCGCTCACATGGGAGACGAAGCGCTGACAGGCGAGCAGCGCGCCGGCGTTTACTGCGCCGGCGGCGAAGGCGAGGAGGGCCCAGCTGGGGAGGTGGCGGAGGGAGGTGAGATCCTGGGGGCGGAAAACGACCATGGGCGACAGGGTGACGACGGCCCATCGCTCTCACAATCAGGAAGTCTGGTGGAATTGATTCGGTTTCTTCGTACTATCGCCCGAGCGATGGGCCACCGGCTCAACTACAACCACCTGCTGTATTTCTGGAGCGTGGCGCGCGAGGGCGGGCTCGCGGGCGCCGCCCGGGCGCTGCGGCTCTCCCCGCAGACCCTGAGCGGCCAGATCCGCGCCTTCGAAGACCAGGTGGGCCAGAAGCTCTTCACGAAGAGCGGCCGCCGGCTGGTGCTCACCGAGCGAGGGCGCGTGGCCTTCCGCTACGCCGACGAGATCTTCTCCCTCGGGCACGAGCTCGGCGACTTCCTCGAGCGCGGCCCGGTGTCCGAGTCGGCGCGGCTCGACGTCGGGCTGGTCGAGGTGCTGCCGAAGAACATGGTGACCCGCCTGCTCGAGCCCGCGCTCGCCATGAAGCCGCCGGTGCACCTCGTCTGCCGCGAGGGCCACCTCGGCGCGCTCGTGGCCGAGCTCGCGGCGCACACCCTCGACGTCGTCTTCGCCGACCGCCCTCTCCCGCCGGGCGGGTCGGTGCGCGCGTTCAGCCACCTGCTCGGCGAGTGCGGGGTGACCTTCTTCGCGGCGCCCGCCCTCGCGGCGCGGCACCGGGACTTCCCCCGCGGCCTCGACGGCGCGCCCTTCCTCGCCCCGCCCTCCGGCGCCGGCATCCGGCAGCAGCTCGAGGCCTTCTTCACCCGGCACCGCGTGGCGCCGCGGATCATCGGCGAGGTCGAGGACAGCGCCCTGCTCAAGGCCCTCGGCGCGGAGGGCCACGGGATCCTCTGCGCCCCAAGCACGGTCGCCTCCGAGGTGGCCGCGATGTACGGCCTCGCCCCCATCGGCGAGACCCGGGAGATCATCGAGCGCTTCTACGCGATCACGGTCGAGCGGCGCATCAAGAACGAGGTGGTCGGCGCCATCTCGGAAGTGGCGCGCACGCGGCTCTTCGCCTGACCGCGGCGGGTTCCTCATTGCGAGAGCGGCGCGCCGCCAGGCGTCCCGCGTGATGACGCCCCCGACTTTGCGGTCAGCGACCCGCGTCCCGCACGTTGCTCACCTGCGCGCACGCATCCCAGCAACGGCGGATGTAACAGTTGGTGAGCGCGCCATAGGCCTGCCACACGGTCGGGGCGAAGCAGGCCTGGACGCAGGCGCAGCGCTCCGCCACCGGAACCTGGGAGTCGTAGACGCATCCCAGGAGACTGCAACTGGTCGGCGGGGCGGCGCGCAGAGCGTTGCCGTATCCTGTCTGCTCCGCTTCGCAATACACGGAGGCACAGTCCGCACACTGCCGGGAGGTCTCATTCTGCCGGACAGTCTCCCGGGCCTGGCAGGCGCCTTCCAACGTGAGGGGCAGCGGCGCAAGGTCGACGACGGGGACCGCTACAGACGCCGTGGCGCCCGCGCCGCTGTCGTAGGTGACACGGGCGGGTCGTTGGTTGCGTGCGACGGAGAACGTGAGCTGGCAGGTCGCCCGCCCCCCGACCGCAAGACGCTCGCCGCTGAGGCAATCCCGAGAAATGCCGGAAGGCTGGAGCACGCGAGCCATGTCGGTGACGAGCGAGAAGCGATCGATCGTCGTGGTCAGGGGCATCGCGGCCCCCGTGTTGGAGAGCACGATGGTGACGGCGAGCTGGTAGGCGTCGGGCAGCGGCACGCCCTCCCATCCGAGGCCCGTGACCTCCTGCGCGGAGATCGACAAGGCCGCCCCCTGCATAGGCACGACTGAAGCGTCGCTGCCGTCCAATCCACCCGAGTTGGAGGGAGAGCAGGAGATGAGCAGGGCGCCGATCGTGATCGCGGTGAAGGGACTACGCATCAGTGCGGGACGCTCGCACGCGCACTTTGGCAATTCAATCGCCCACGAGGCCCACGAGGCGTCGGCGCTGCCCGACGACCCGCCCAACGAGGACGAGCTCGACGCGTGGCTCATCGAGGTGCGGCGGGCGATGTTCTGAGGGGCAGCCCCGGGGCAATCCCCCAACCGTCCAGAGTCCTACGTCCGGAGCCCGCCGATTGGCCGCCCTGCGCCGCTACCAGAGCAGGCGCAGGTAGGCGGCGAGCAGCATCGGCGTGCCGAGCAGGAGGAGCGTCGAGAATGCCAGCGCGCTGCGGACGTCGCCGTCATGGTCGAGGGCTTCGCGCCATTGGGCGATGGTCCCGATGCGGAGCACGGACGCGGGGGTGGCGTCGCGATACGGTCCGGCGGGTGGCGCGGCGACGACCATGGAGCCAAAGCGGGCGGGGGTCGCGGTCGAGGCGGCGAGGGTGGTCCCGTCGGGGAGGTGTAGCGTGCCGTCGATGGCGAGGGCGTCGAGCAACGGGACGTCGGGCAGCGGGGCGACGAGGCGCGCGCGGCGGACGAACCAACCTGCGAGGGCGACGCCGAGGAGCGCTGCGATGGACCACCCGGGCGGAGGCGAGAAGTCACCGGGAAAGTCGCGGACGTCGAGGTTGACCCGGTCGAGGTCGTAGCCGCGAAACGCAGCGATGGGATGGGCATGGAACGCCAGGGGGCGATCGGCTTGAAGGCCGGCCTCGACGATCCAGAGGTCATGGCGGGTGTCGTGGCGCACCCGCAGGGTGGCGTCGGCCGCGGCCGTGGACTCCTCGCGGGTGCCGATGCGAATCTCGCGTTCGCCGAAGGGCCAGCCGACCGGTAGCGACGCCACTGGGTCGCGCTGGAGCATGACGTGGCAACGCACCGAATACGACTGGACGCATGTGACGCTGAGCGTGAGCGGACCCAGCGGGTGGCGTTCGGTGACGCCCGCGGCCGCGGGCGTGCGGAGCGTGGCGACGATGGGCATGAGATCGACGGGCGAGCGAGGCGTGGGGCGACAGGCGCCGCGGGCGAGTCCCGCGACGGCGAGCGCGGCGACGGCGACGGCGAGTGGAGCGACGAGCCCGCGGACAGCGACGCGCAGCGGTCGGTGTAGCCGGAAGGCGGCAGCCTCGATGAGCGCGATCAGCAGCGGCAGGCCGAGCATCGAGACGATCGAGGGCAGCATGAGCGCGGCGGGCGGCTCGGAGTGGTCGCGCGACAAGTAGGTGGACTCCACCCAACGGGGGGAGAGGTGGAAGACGACGATCCAGGTGCCGACGAAGAGCACGGCCGCCGAGGCGCCGAGCGCGGAGGCGAGCGCGCGGCGCGGGTCGGTCGCGAGCTCGGACCGCACCCGGGTGGTCGTCGACCAGAGCACGGCGAAGGAGCACAGCGCAGAGACCGGTATGGCCACGCCCGCCCAGGGGTTCAGGAAGGCAGCGGCGATGCTGCCAGCTACCGCGGCGCCGAAGGCGACCAACGACAACTCTTTCCACGACGGGCTGCGCATCTGCGTTGCCATCAATCGAGGCTACGTCCGCAGAGGGGGCATCGGCAAAGCGGAGGGACGGTGCTCATCGGAGTCGGAGATCACCATCCCCACGCTGGTGCGGCCATTCTGCATCGGGACGAACGAGATCCAGCCACGGGCGATGGGCATCGGGCACTCCCTACCAGATCACCTCGACCCCATACCGGGCGACCTCCGGGTCCACCGTCACGATCGGAATGCCCCTCTCCAGCGCCTGGGCCACGAGCATTCGATCGAACGGATCTCGATGGTGCCACGGCAGCTCGCGCACCCGCCGAATGTCTGGCAGTTCGATCGGGAGCAGTTCCGCCGCGGCCCCCGTTCGCAGCCCCTCGATCCAGTCCGCGAACGGTCCTTCGATCTTGAGTTTCGAGATGGAGACCTTGATGGCCATCTCCCACGCGCTCGCCACGCTCAGCAGGCGCTCTGTCGCGGGATCGGCCATGATCCCCCGGGCGCGTGCGCCGAGCCTCGCGTCGTCGCTCGCGAACCAGAGCAGCGCGTGCGTATCCAGCAGAACCTTCACGGGGCGTAGTCGGCGAAGTCGTCCAGCGGCTCGTCGAAGTCGTCGCTCATCTCGAAGGTCCCGCGCGCGAAGCCCGGCCGCGGCCCCGTCGCGACCCTGGCCGTCACAGGACTGATCTGGACCGGTCCGTCCGGCCCGATGATGACGACCTGCTCTCCTCGGCGGGCGGCGCGCACAAGTTCGGCAAGGCACTTCTCGGCGTCGTGAAGGGAGATCTGCATGACCCCTCGACGATAGGTCCGAAGCCACCAGGAGGCACGGCCGCCGAGCGACTTCGACGTCACGACGCGGCAAGAGCCAGACCCGGGTCCGAGTCTCAGCCCTTCCAGCGATACCAGCCGAAGCCCGCGCGCTCGACGACGCCGTCCTTGATGAGCTGACGGATCTTCGCGTCCGTGTACCCGAGCGCCCGCAGCTCGCCAGCCATCATCTCCTGCCCCGGCGACGGCGTCGACGCGACGGGCCCGGGCTGCGGAGCGGGCTCCGTCGCCGCCGCAGGAGCGACCTTCGCGCGCTTCGGCGCAGGCTTCGCGCGCTTCGGCGGCGCGTCCACGGCGGGCGGCGGCGGCGCCGAGGGAGCGGCGGGCGGCAGCGGCTTCGCGATCCCGTCGGGCCAGAGAAGTACCAGGCCCGGGAGCGCCGCCTTCGTCGGCATCGCGGGCAGCGGACCTGCGTCGTTGGCCGGTGGCGCGAAGCGGGTGAGCGACCCCTCCTCGCCCCACGCCGCCGCCGCGAGGGCGAGCGCTGCGCGTTGCCCGGCCAGCAACCCGGCGTCCTCCGGGGCCCGCACGAGCGGCGCGTACTCGTCCTCCACATCCGTCGGCACGAGCAGCCAGTCGCGGAGCAGCGGCCGCATCAACATCGGGCTCACCAGGAAGCGCGGCGCCACCGGGGTCACCGACGGGACCAGCACCGTCGCCGCCTCGAAGGCCAGCTCGGGGAAGGCCCGGTAGAGCGCCTCCAGGGCCTCGCGCCGCATCGGCGCGTGGGGGCACGAGGGAGCGTTCTCGGGTTCGGGCTCTTCGGGCGGGAGCAGCCCGAGCATCTTGAGCAGCGAGCGCTCCTCGTCGCCCATGCGGCCGAAGGGGATGTTCACCCCCGACCAGCGCGACCCGCCGCGACGGAAGGGCGCGGGGCACACCGGGCAGCGCACGGCGCGCCGGGTCACGAGCTCGAGGTGCTCACGCAAGCTGTCGAGCGCCGCCGCCGCAGCGCCCTCCGACGGTCGCCCGTCGGGCTCCGGGTCGATCAGCCACGCCGGGTGCGAGAGCAGCGCGTGATCGACGAGCAGGCTGCGCAGGCCGTCGTCGGGCACGTCGTCCGCGTCGAGGCTCGCGCTCTCGGCCATCCACGTGTCCATCGGGTACTCGACCCGCCCCGGCTTGCGGGGAGCGCCACCAGTGAGCGTCAGCGTGAGCGACGCCCAGCGGCCGTCGACGCGGCGCAGCGAGGCCGCCCCGAAGGAGAGACCGGTAGCCTCGTAGGCCAGCAGCGGCGCGCGCCGCGAGAGGCCCGCCACCCGGTCGAGGAGCGCGCGCATCGGGTCGTCCATCAGCCGTCTCCCTTCGCGCCGTTGCCCAGCGAGAGGAAGGCCCGCAGCGCGCGGTCGTCCATCTCGGTGATCCACGACTCGTCGGCCCCGCCGAGGATCTTGTCGGCCATCGCGCGCTTGGTCTCCAGCAGCTCGGCGACGCGCTCCTCGAGCGTGCCTTCGGTGACGAGGCGGTACACGTTCACCCGGCGGGTCTGCCCGATGCGGTGCGCGCGGTCCGTCGCCTGGTCCTCGACGGCGGGGTTCCACCAGCGGTCGTAGTGGATCACTGCCGAGGCCGCGGTGAGGTTGAGCCCGGTGCCCCCGGCCTTCAGCGACAGGATGAGCACCGGCGGCCCCCCTCCCCCCTGGAAGGCGTCGACCATGGCCTCGCGCTGCGCGGGCGTGAGCCCGCCGTGGAAGAAGCCCGCGGCGACCTTGAAGCGCGCGGCGAGGGCCCGCTGGAGGATGCGACCCATCTCCATGAACTGCGTGAAGATCAGCACCCGCTGGTCTTCGGCGAGCAGCTCTTCGAGCACCTCCAGCACCCGGTCGAGCTTGCCCGAGCGGCCGAAGAGATCATCCGGGCGCTCGGGCTCGAAGCTCTCCGGGTGGTTGCAGATCTGCTTGAAGCGCGTGAGGGCCGCGAGGATGTGCGCCCGCCGCTGGATGCCGTCCTTGTCGGCGATGCCCTCCAGCGTGGCCTCGGTCATCGCCTGGTAGAGCGCGGTCTGCTCGCGGGTGAGCTCGCACCCGAGGTCCTGGAGCTGGAGCGGCGGCAGGTCGGCGGCCACCGCCGGGTCGCGCTTGGTGCGCCGCAGCAGGAAGGGACCCACCCGCCGCGAGAGCCGCGCCAGGGCCTCCGGGTCGCCGTTGCGGGCGGGCGTCTCGAAGGTGCGCGCGAAGCGGGTCGCGCCGCCCAGCAGCCCCGGCACCATCACGTCGAAGATCGACCAGATGTCCCGGAGGTGGTTCTCCACGGGGGTGCCCGTGAGGGCGAACTTGGACTCGGCGTCGAGGTTGCGGAGCGCGCGGGTCTGGAGCGCCGTGGGGTTCTTGAGGTTCTGCGCCTCGTCGACGATGACCGCGCCCCAGCGCACGGCGGTGAGCGAGGCCTCGTCGCGCCGCGCGATGGCGTAGCTGGTGACCACCACGTCGGCGCGCCCGGCCGCCTTCGCGAAGGCCGCGTCGCGCGCTCGCTGCAAGCCCTGGTGCACGTACACCTTGAGCGTCGGGGTGAACTTCTTCGCCTCGCGCGCCCAGTTGATGACCACCGAGGTCGGGCACACCACCAGGTCGGGGCCGCGCGGCGTCGGGGCGCCCTTCGCGCGGCGCGTGGCCAGCAGCGCCAGCACCTGCACCGTCTTGCCGAGGCCCATGTCGTCCGCAAGGCACCCGCCGAAGCCCTGGGACGCGAGGAAGGCGAGCCACGAGAGGCCCCGCTCCTGGTAGGGGCGCAGCGTGCCCCGGAACGCCGCCGGGGCCTTGAGCTGCGGCACCCCGACGCCGTCCCGTAGGCCGTCGAGGAAGGACTCCCACCGCGCCGAGAAGATCGACTCCGCCTGCGCGGCGCGCTCGGCCGCCCACTCGTCGTCGAGGGCCACGGCGCCGGCGTAGTTGACCCCGCGGTCGGCGCCCATGTTGCGCAGCACCTTCTCGCGGGCGCGCAGCAGGTCGACCGCGGCGACGAGCTCGGCGCGCGGCACCACGTGGCCGGCAATGCGCAGGAAGCTCTCGCGGGTGGACTTGAGCAGCCGCTCGGCCTCGTCGGTGGCGAGCGCGTCGTCGCCGAGGCTGAGCTCGAGGTGCGGAACGAAGCGCGAACTGTGGAGCCCCACGCGCGCAGGGTCGGCGGGGTCGACCGCGAGGTCCCAGCGCACGCGGACGCGCGCCGCGGAGGCGCCGCCGGGCGCGACGGTGAAGGCGACGAGGTCCTTCGGGCGGCGCTTCGGCTGGGGGAGGCCCACGCGCTCGGCCCAGCGCTGGTACATGGCGGGTTCGAGCGGCACGGGCGGCTGCGAGAGGAGCATCTGCGCCTGCGGCTCGCTGAGCCGTACGTGCCCGGTGAGCGCCTCCGGGCGCAGGAGGATGCGAGACCCCGCGCGCACGAGGTACGACCAGTCGCGCTCGAGCACCGCGCCCGGGTGCATGAACATCGCCCCCTCGTGCTCGACGAGCGCGTCGCGGAGGGTGCCGCCCGCCAGGAGCGCGGTGAGCGGGAGGAAGCTCCGCCCGTCGCCGTGCAGGACACCGAAGTCCGCCGCCCAGGTGTCGCCCGCCGCGTCGGGGGTCTCCATCGGGTGCACCCGGGCGTGGAGGTGGTCGCGCGGCGCCGGGGTGACGGGCGCGAGCACCGGGTGCTGCGGGAAGAGGCAGCCCCCGTGGGCGCGGTGCAGCGGCGCCGCGTCGCCGCGCGCGACGGCCATGCGGAGGGCGCCGACGGTGGCCGCGTCGGCGGGCACCTCGGGCGCGTGCGCGACGGTGGCGCTGAGGCACTCCAGCAGGAAGAGCGCGAGGCGCGCGGGGTGGGTCTCGCGCTGCCAGCCGGGCGCGTCGTCGCGGTCGGAGATGGCGACCGCGGGGAGAAACGCGAGCCCGCGGAGCGCGCGGTGGAGCCGGTTGAGGGTGGGGAGCGAGAGCGGCGGCACCCACCCGAGGGCGACGGCGGCCTCGGGCGTGAGCGGGGCGTCGGGGCGCTGGCGCACGGCCGCGGGGGTGGGCGCGAGCGTGGGCAGCAGCGGGCCCGCGGCGACGCTGGCGAGGAGCTCATCGAGCAGCGCGACGACCGCGGGGGCGTGCGGCGAGAGCGCGCCGGGGCCGTGGTGCTGCGACCAGTCGACGAGGAGCTGGCGCAGGGGCGCGAGGGAGAGGGCGGGCGGGATGATCCAGGCGTGGACGACGTAGCGGCTGGGGTGGAGGACGCCGGGCGGGCGCCCCGAAGGCGCGAGGCTGGCGGCCTCGGCGAGCGCGGGCAGCGGCATCGGGCGGGCGTGGTCGTACCGCGGGAGGCGCACGGTGACCTGCTGCCGGCCGAGCGAGCCCGGGAGGCACGAGGGGCGCTCGCCGTGGGAGAGGTGCGACGGATGGGGCTGCGGGGCGCCGTAGTACGCGGCCCGCCGCGCGGGCGTCCCGGGCACCGCGCCGGGGCGCTCGACCCACACCGCGAAGCGGAGCGAGGCGCCGTGGCCCATCAGGTGGAGGTGCAGACCGAGCGGGGGTGACACGATTGAACGCGACGGTATCGACCACCCGCCCGCCGCGCGCAACGGGCACGTGCGCGAGGGCGGAGGCTCAGGGCAGCGGATGCCGCTCGAAGAAATCGAGGAGGTAGGTGGTGGCGTCGAGGTCGCGGCTGGTGCGACCGCCGAGGGCGCTGACGTCGCCGCCGGGCCAGGTGTGGCCGCCGCCGCTCAGGGTGCAGAGGATCACCTCCGCGCCCGCCGCGCAGCCCGCGAAGGACACGCAGCGCGCGTCGCCCCGGCGGAGCACCTCCGTCGCCGCGGCGCCGCACCCGTTGCGCGCGGCCCACCCCCGCATCGAGTCCGTCACCGCCGGGAACCCCAGCAGGGGGCTGCCCTGGTAGGGCACCACGAGGTCGGCGTCGCCGTGGAAGTTGAGCACCGGCACCGGCCGCGGCGGGGCGCAGGGCGAGACGCCCACGAGGCCCGCCACCGGGGCGACCGCGGCGATGCGGTCGGAGAGCTCGCACGCGAGGCGGTTGGCGAAGAAGGCCCCGTTGCTGAAGCCCGTGGCGAAGACGCGGCGCCGGTCGACGCAGAGCTCCGCCTCGAGCGCGTCGAGCATGGCGCGCACGAAGCCCACGTCGTCGTCCTGCCGGGCCATGGCGCCGCCGCAGCACACGCCGGCGTTCCAGCTGGTGTCGCGGCCGCGCGGGTGCACGGCGACGAAGCCGCGCGCGTCGGCCGCCGCCTCCAGGTTGGACCAGTCCGCCTGCTGCGCCTCGTTGCTCAGGTACCCGTGGAAGTTGAACACCAGCATCGCGGGCCGCGCGGGGTCGTAGCCCCTGGGGATGTGCACCCGGTACACCCGCTCGACGCCCCCGACCCTCACCCGCTGCTCCCGATCGCCCGGCGCGCCACCGCGCCCGACGCAGGCCCCGGCCTCCGCGGGCGCGGGCGCCACGTCCACGACCTCCTCCACCCGGGGCACGTCCACGGCGCCCACCTCCGGGGCGGCCGCGGCGTCGACCGGCGTCGCGACCTCTGCCACGGAGGCATCGGCGGGCGCCTCGACGGTGACCGCGTCGCCCGCGCACCCCGCGAGGGAGAGCATGAGCGCGAGGGCGGTCGGGGCGCGGCGTTTCATCGGCGGCACGCTACCTCTTCGTTCAGCCGCCCGGCGCGAGCCACACGAATCCCGCGTCCCCCTCGGAGACGTAGCCCCCGGACGCCTGCGCCGTGCCCCGCTCGACCGGGTCGGTCGTGTACAGGTGGTCGCCGTTGGCGTTGCGCACCAGCCGGTGCAACGGCGTGGCGCCGCACTGGGCCGAGCCCGCGATGAAGCCCAGCGTGCCCTCCAGCCGCGAGCCGGGTGAGCCCTCGCACGACGCGCTCGTCGTGTAGAAGTGCTTCCCGTTGCTGAGCACGCACCGGTAGAAGGGCGAGAGCCCCCCGGCGTTGCTCGCGTACAGGTAGAACGCCGGGGCGCCCTCCTCCACCCACGCCCCGCCGGACACCTCGTTGCGCGACACCGTGTAGAAGTGCTCGCCCGTCGTGCGGTTGAAGTACCGGAAGATCGGCGTGCGGCAACCGGCGTCCTCGTCGCAGCGCCCGTTGCAGGTGTCGTCCGCGAGGTTGCACACCTCGGCGGGGCGGCGGCCGCAGGCGCCGCAGTGGGAGGGGTCGCTCGCCAGGTTGGCCTCGCAGCCGTTGGCCGCCGCCCCGTCGCAGTTGCCGAAGCCCCCCACGCACGCGGTCACCGTGCACTGCCCGCCCGCGCATCCGTTGCCCGAGGCGTTGGCGAGCGCGCAGGCCCGGCCGCACGCGCCGCACGAGCCCGGGGTGGTGTTGAGGTTCACCTCGCAGCCGTCCGAGGGGTTGGCGTTGCAGTCGGCGAAGCCCGCGGCGCAGGAGGCCACGAGGCAGCGGCCCGACGCGCAGGCCGCCGTGGCGTTGGCGAGCGCGCAGCGCGAGGGGCAGGCGCCGCAGTGGTTGACGTCGCTCGCGAGGTTGACCTCGCAGCCGTTGCCCGCGGCGCCGTCGCAGTCCGCGGCGCCGCCGGTGCAGGCCGCGATGGTGCACGCCCCCGCGACGCAGGCGCCCGCGGCGTTGGCCGGGGCGCAGCGCATCCCGCAGCCGCCGCAGTGGGCCGCGTCGGCGCGCACGTTCACCTCGCAGCCGTCCGCGGGGTTGCCGTTGCAGTCCGCGAAGCCCGCGGCGCAGCTCGCCACCGCGCAGCGGCCGCCTGCGCAGCTCGCCGTGGCGTTGGGCAGGTCGCACACGGCGCCGCAGGTGCCGCAGTGGGCCGCGGTGGTGGAGAGGTCGACCTCGCAGCCGTTGGCCGCGCTGCGGTCGCAGTCCCCGCGGCCCGCCGCGCACATCGAGAGCCCGCACACGCCGGCGCTGCACGCGGGCGTGCCCCCGGACACCATGCACGCCATGCGGCAGGCGCCGCAGTGGGAGACGTCGCCGCGGAGGTTCACCTCGCAGCCGTTGTCGGCGTTGCCGTCGCAGTCGGCGAAGCCGTCGTCGCAGGCCATGATGGTGCACCGCCCGGTGGCGCACGCGCCGGTCGCGTTGGACGGCGCGCACCTGCGCCCGCAGCCGCCGCAGTTGCCCAGGTCGCCGCGGGCGTCGACCTCGCAGCCGTTCTCCGCGACGCCGTCGCAGTCCTGGTAGCCCATCACGCAGGAGGTGAAGCACTCGCCGCCGAGGCACCCGGGGAAGGCGTTGGGCCGGGCCGCGCAGCGGTTGGCGCAGCGGCCGCAGTGCGCGACGGTGTCCGCGAGGGCCACCTCGCAGCCGTTGGTGGGGTTGGCGTCGCAGTCGCCGAAGCCCGTCGCGCAGGCGCCCACGGCGCAGGCGCCGTCGACGCAGGCGGGCGTCGCGTTGGGCGGGTTGCAGGCCGTCGTGCACTGGCCGCAGTGCGTGGGGTCGCGCCGCAGGTCGACCTCGCAGCCGTTGTCGGCGTTGCCGTCGCAGTCCCCGAAGCCCGGGTTGCACGCGAAGGCGCAGCGCCCGGCGTCGCAGCGGCTGGCGGCGTTGGGCCGCGCGGGGCACGCGAGGCCGCAGCCGCCGCAGTGCTCGGTGGCCATGAGGGTGTTGACCTCGCAGCCGTTGCCCGGCGCGCGGTCGCAGTCGCCGAAGGGGGCGATGCAGGTGCCCACGGCGCACATGCCGTTCTGGCAGGCGGCGTTGGCGTTGGGGACGCTGCACCGCACGCCGCACGCGCCGCAGCTCGCGACGTTGGACACCGTGTCGATGCACGCGCCGGTGCAGCACTGGAGCAGCCCCGGGCACGGGCGCGCCTCGGTGCACCCGCTCACGCACACGTTGCCCACGCAGAGCAGCCCCGCGGGGCAGTGCTCGTCGACCACGCACTCCACGCAGGCGCGGGTGGGGACGTTGCAGCGCCCCGCGCGGGGCAGCCCGGCGCCGCCGTCCGCCACGCCGCCGTCGCCGCCGCCCGCGGGGGCGCAGGCCTCGTCGTTGCGGCAGCCCGCGACGCAGGTGTTGCCGCTGCAGTACTGGCCCACGGGGCAGGTGTCGGCGCCGGGCACGCAGGGCACGCAGCGGCCCGTGTCGACGTCGCAGGCGCCGCCCGCGGGGTTGCCCGCGCAGTCGGCGCTGGTCGCGCAGCGGGTGACCACGTCGACGGGGACGTCCGGGGGGACGTCCGCGGGGGCGTCGGGGGCGTCCATCTCCGGGGCGTCGGGGGTGTCCATCCCGGGGGCGTCGGGGGCGTCCATGCCCGGGGCGTCGAGGGTGACCACGTCGAGGTCGCCGCGGTCGGGCTTGCCCGCGTCGGCGCCCGCGTCGGGACCGCCGACGACCGAGAGGCCGGTCGAGCAGCCCGCGGCGAGGGCCCCGAGCAGCGCGGCGGCGAGCAGCGAAGGGGAGCGTCGGAGCGTCGGGGTGGTCATCGGAGAGTGACGCTACCTCAGTCGGAGACCCGGCGGCGGGGCGTCACCCGCGCCGCACCGATGGGGCCCGATGGGGCGTCAGCGCCGGGGCACGAGGTGGTTGACGTCGCGGCACCGGGCGACGTTGGTGCACGGCTGGAGCCGGCGCACATAGACCGCGTCGAGGTACACCGACTGGGCGGCGTCGACGTTGCGGATGCGCACATAGCGGGCGGAGCGCAGGACGACGTGGTCGATGTCCCAGTCGTGGGCGCCGGTGGTGCCGAGCTCGACCCACGGGCCGTTGACGTCGAGGTGGGCGTGGCTCACGTCGACCTCGTAGATCGACGCGGCGCGGTCGTGCGGGTGCACGATGACCTCGAGGTCGGGCCCGGGGATGGTGCCGTCGGAGACGAACTCCTGCCCGTCGGGCGCCTCGAGCGTGAGGGAGTCGCCCGGGCCGAGCTGGAAATAGTGCCCGTCGGGGTGGTCGAGGTGCCCGTGCACGTCGGCGATGCCCACGCCCCCGATGTGCGCGTAGTGGAACATCAACGGGAACGTGAACCCGTGGGCGCCGTTGGTGGTGAGCACGCGCTCGTCGCCCCCGGCGGTGGCTGGCCGGGCCGCGGGGGGCGCGGCGCCGAGGGGGGCGGCGGGCGCGGCAGGGGCGGCGGGCGCAGTTGGGGCCACGGGGGTGACCGGCACGACGCGGGCCTGGGCGGGCTCCTTCCGGTCGCGCTTCGAGAGGGCGAGGAAGGCGACGGTGGCCGCGACGCCGAGGGCGACGGAGAGGAGGATGATCACGAGGCGCAGCGCCGTGCTGCTGCCCTGTGCTGCGTGAGGCGGCGCGGGCGCCTGCGCGGGGTGGTGCGTGGGGTGGCCGTAACCCGGCGGCGGGTGCGAGACGTAGCCCGGCGGAGGGTGCACGCCACCGACCATCGTCCCCGCGGTGCCCAGGGGCCTGCCACATTGACGGCAGAACCCGCTGCCGACCGGGTTCTGTCCGCCACACCCTGCACAGTTCATCATCGAGCGCAGTCCTCCCGTCGTCGGTCGTCGGGCGCGGCGTCGGGCGCCTCGCTCTACGGTGTGCGTACCCTGCGCCCCCCCGGGGCGGGCGCGCAACGCCCTCAGCTCATCGGGATGCCCTCCGGGGGTGTCCCGGTGGCGCCGACAGGTCCGATCGCAGAGCGCACGGGCAGCCGCGCCGTGAACACCGCGCCGCGCTCGGGCCCCGGCCGCAGCGAGACCGTCCCGCCGTGCTCCTCGATGATCCGCCGCACCACCGCGAGGCCGAGCCCCGTGCCCGTCGCCTTCGAGGTGAAGAAGGGCTCGAACACCCGCGACAGGTCCACGTTGCCGAGCCCCGCGCCGCTGTCCTCCACCTCCAGATCGACCGCGGGCTGCGCCGTCCCCAGCACCGCCGGCCGCGCCCGCAGCGTCACGACGCCCCCCTGCGGCAGCGCCTGGATCGCGTTGACCATCACGTTCACCAGCGCCTGGCGCAGCAGCCGGCTGTCGGCCTCCAGCAGCGGCAGCCCCGGCTCCACCTCGCGCCTCACCTCGATGGCCGCCGAGGGGTGCGCGCTCGCGGTCGAGGCCGCCGTCCACGCCTCGTCGAGCACCCGCTCGACGGGCATCGGCCGTGGCGCGAGCGTCACGGGCCGCGCGAAGTCCAGCAGGTCGCCCACGATGCGGTTGAGCCGGTCGCTCTCCTCGCGCACGATGTCGAGCAGCAGCTTGGCGTCGCCCGTGGGCTTGAGCAGCCGCTCGAGCGAGCCCAGCGAGTTGAAGATCACCCCCAGCGGGTTGCGCACCTCGTGGGCCATCACCGCGGAGAGCTCGCCCAGCGCCGCGAGCCGCTCGCGGTGCACCAGGCGCGACTGCGCCGCGGCCAGCGCGTCGAGCCGACGGCGAGCCTCCTCGTGCAGCTCGGCGTTCTCCAGGCCCACCTGCACCACGCTGGCGATGGCGCGCGCCAGCGCCACCTCGTCGTCGCGCAGCCGCCGGCCCGGCAGGTCGCCCACGAGCAGCGCGCCCTTCACCCCGCCCTGCCCCTCGAAGGGGATCAGCCACAGCGAGCGCGCGGCGGACTCGTCGCGCGCGAACACCCCGGCCCGCGCGTCGTGCCGGGTGTCGCCCAGGGCGGTCACCTCCGGGCGATCGAGCAGGTCGGCGAGCCAGGGCGCCAGCGCGAGGCGCACCCGCTGCACCGGCGTCGACTCCCGCGCGGGCCACGCCGCCGCGCGGCGCAGCGACTCGCCCCGGCGCAGCACCCACGCCGACACCTCCGGCGCCCCCATCATCGCCGCGACCACCTCGCACGCGGCCCGCAGCAGCGGCACCGGGCCCCCGCGCGCCTCGGCCAGCATCGCCCGCGCGAGGGTGCTCACCGCCTCCAGCTCCCGCTCGCGGCGCCGCGCCCGCGCGAGGTCGCGGACGTTCTCCAGCGCCGCGGTCACCTGCGCCGAGAGCAGGCGCGCCACCGGCACGTCGTCCTCGCGCAGCCACCGCCCGGCCAGCAGCAGCAGCGCAGGCCCGCCCGCCCAGCCGTCGACCCGGGTGACGACCGCGCGCAGGGCCTCCACCGCCGACGCGTCGTCGTCGGAGAGCGCCGCCACCGGCACGTCGACCACCGCCGCGAGCTCGGCGTAGCCGTCGTCGCTGAAGGCCTCGCCCCAGCCCCAGGCCTCGTGGCAGAGCGGCGTCCACGCGGTGCGGGTGACCTCCAGCGGGCGGCCGAGGGCGCGCTCGACCGCGGCGCGATCGGGCGAGAAGCCCTCGACGAAGCGCACCGCGAGGTGGTCGCCCGCGGGCTGTAGCAGCAGCGCGATGAGCTCCGACCCGGCGACGCCGGCGCGCAGCGCGTCCTCCACCTCGGGCTCGCTGCGCAGCAGGTGCACCGCCACCCCGAGGTGCGCGAGGCTGAAGCGGCGGGTGCGCAGCGCGGCCCGGTCGGTCACGTCCCGCACCAGGACCAGCACCTCGTCGTCCTGGCTGGAGAGCTGGAGCTCGACGCTCCGTCGGGTGCCGTCCGGGCGCCGCACCACCACCTCGTACTCGGGCGGGGCGACGACGCCGCGCAGCCGGCGGGCCACCCGCTGGGTCACCCGGGCGCTGTGCTCCGGGGCCACGAGCTCGGCGGCCTTCCGCCCGACGAGCTCCTCCTTCGGCCTCCCGGTGATGCGGGCGAGCGCGTCGTTGACGTACACCACCGTGCCCCTCTTGTGGATGAGGACCCCGAGGGGGGATGCGTCGAGAAGTCGGCGGTGCAACGGTCGATCCTCCTGCGGGCGCCGACGGGATCGGGCCGTGTAACGTCGGCCGCGGTGCGTCGATGCCGTGGCGCGTGGCGGCGCGTCACGGACTCTGCGCCGACGAGGGGGTTTTGTTCAAGGTAGACCCTGTGCTAGACGCCGCGCGGACGATGGCCGCCAGCTACTTCGACGTCGACGGAACACTGGTCCGCACGAACCTCGTTCACCCGACCCTGTTCTACCTCCTCAACCAGGCGACGCCCGGTCGCACGCTCGCCCGGCTCGGGGGCGCTCTCTTGCGGGCGCCGCTCCTCGCGCTCGCCGAGCTGCGCGACCGCCGCGCCTTCAACGAGGAGCTGTACATGCTCTTCCGCGGCATGAGCGAAGACCGCCTGCACGCCCTCGCCGACGAGGCCGTCGACAAGGTGCTGCGCCCGGCGATCTACCCCGGCGCCCGGGACCTCATCCGGCGCTGCAAGGACCTCGGGCACGAGGTGGTCATCTGCTCCGGGGCGCTCGATTTCCTCATGCGCCCGCTCGCCCGCGAGCTCGGGGCCGACGAGGTGATCGCCAACCGCCTGGAGTTCCACGACCGCATCGCGAGCGGCCGGATGATCCCGCCGGTCGTGGCCGGGCCCACCAAGGCGCTGCTCATCCGCGAGCACGCCCGCCGCGGCGGCCACGACCTCGACGCCAGCTTCGCTTACAGTGACTCGTACTCCGACGTGCCGATGCTCTCGGTCGTCGGGCACCCTTCCGCCGTCAACCCGGACGCGGCCCTCGAGCGACTCGCGCACGCGCACCGCTGGCCCGTCGTGCACCTGGATCGAACCCCGTGACCCACCCCTGCGTCGTGACCCTCGACCGCAAGAGCGCGCCCCGCGTGCTCTTCGCCGGAAACCGCCTCATCGAAGTCGACCTGCCCGCGGGCACCCGGGTGATCTACCCGAAGCCCCCGCTGGAGGGCCTGCGCGACCCCGACGCGGCCATCCGCTACGCCATCAACCACCCCTACAACCGCGAGCCGCTCTACGCGCTGCTGCGGCCCGGGATGAAGGTGGTCATCGCGATGGACGACATCTCGCTGCCGCTGCCGCCGATGAAGCGGCCGGACGTGCGCGAGCGGGTGCTCACCATCGTGCTGCAGCTCCTCGCCGACCACGGGGTCGACGACTTCGAGATGATCATCGCGACGAGCGTGCACCGGAAGATGACCGGCCCGGAGGTGCGGCACATCGTCGGCGACCGCATCTTCGACGCCTACTGGCCCAAGCGCCTCTACAACCACGACGCGGAGGACCGCGACAACATGGCCTTCGTCGGCGAGACCGACCTGGGCGAGCGCGTGGTGCTCAACAAGAAGGCCGTCGAGGCCGACCTGGTCATCTACGTGAACCTCAACCTCGTCCCGATGGACGGGGGGCACAAGAGCGTGGCCGTGGGGCTGTGCGGCTACGAGAGCCTGAAGCCGCATCACAACCCCAAGGTGATGCGCAAGTGCCACTCGTACATGGACCCGAAGACGAGCGAGCTGAACACCGTCGTCGAGCGCATGGGCAAGGTCACCAACAAGGTGCTCAAGGTGTTCACCATCGAGACCACGGTGAACAACCGGATGTTCGACCGGGCGCTGTCGTTCCTGCACAAGAACGAGGATGACTGGTCGGGCAACGAGCGCCTCGCCTTCAAGGGGATGCAGTTCGCCCTCGACCGCACGCCCGACGAGGCCCGGCAGAAGATCTTCGAGCGGGTGCCCTCCCCCTTCGAGCTCACCGGGGTCTTCGCGGGCGAGACCGAGGCCGCGCACGCCCACACCCTCAAGCGCTGCTTCGAGCAGTACTGCGTGCCCGTCGAGGGCCAGGCCGACATCCTCGTCAGCGGCATCCCCTACGTGTCGCCGTACAACGTCAACGCCTTCCTCAACCCGCTGCTCGTGCAGGTGATGGCGCAGGGCTACCTCTTCAACATGTACCGGGGTCAGCCCCTGGTGAAGAAGGGCGGCACCATCATCATCACGCACCCGTGCACCGACCGCTTCGACCACGCGCAGCACGCGCCGTACGTCGAGTTCGTGCACCGGCTGCTGCCCGAGACCCGCGACGCGATGGAGCTGCACAAGCGCTTCGAGCACGAGTTCGCGGCGCACCCGGCGTACCTCCAGATGTACCGACGCGGCAACGCGTACCACCCCGTGCACGCGTTCTTCATGTGGTACTGGGGCGAGGCCGGGCGGCAGCACGTCGGGCGCGTCATCGTGGTGGGCGCCGACAACGCGTACATCCCGCAGGTGCTCGGCTACGAGACCGCGCGCTCGATGCACGAGGCGCTCGAGATGGCGAAGGACACCGCGCCCTCGTCGCCGCAGATCACCTGCATGCACCTGCCGCCCATCGTGATGGCCGACATGGTGATGCCCCGCAGCCCCGGAGTCGCCCCGTGATGATGGACGGGCACGGCCCGCTCGACGTCTCGAAGATCCTCGAGGGCTCACGGATCATCGTCGTCGGGGGAACGGGCTTCCTCGGCAAGGTCTGGCTCTCGCTCCTGCTCTGCCACTACCCCGACGTGGGCAAGGTGTTCCTGGTGGTGCGCTCGAAGGGCGCGCAGGACTCCGAGGCCCGCTTCTGGACCGACATCGCCCCGAGCGAGCCCTTCGCGCCCCTGCGCGCGCGGCACCCGGGCGCGGCCTACGAGGAGTTCCTGCGCGGCAAGATCCACGTCGTCGACGCGGACGTCTCCAAGCCCCTCTGCGGCTTCAGCAACGAGCTCCGCAAGGAGATCGAGGGCACCGTCGACGCGCTCGTCAACGTGGCCGGCGTGGTGGACTTCAACCCGCCGCTCGACGAGGCGCTGCTCACCAACGCCGCGGGGATGCAGAACCTCGTGGTGCTCGCCAAGGCCCTCGGCAACGTGCCGGTGCTGCACACCAGCACCTGCTACGTGGCGGGCTACCGCAGCGGGCGCGTGGAGGAGGTCGACCCGCGCACCGACCCCTTCCCCTACTTCAAGGACATGCCCGACGCCCCGTGGGATCCGCACCGCGAGATCTCCGAGGGGCTCTCGCTGGCCGCGAGCGTGACGAAGCACGCCGACGACGCCAACCGGGTGGCGCAGTACGAGCGCGACGCGCGGGCCAACCTGGAGGCGAAGAAGGAGCCCACCACCGGGGCGGTCTTCGCCGCGGAGGTGAAGAAGGTCCGGGAGAAGTGGCTGGCGGCCGAGGGCGAGCGCGTCGGGATGGAGCGCGCGAAGTTCTGGGGCTGGACCAACACGTACACGTACACGAAGTCCCTCGGCGAGCAGGTGCTCGCGGGCTCCGGGCTGCCCTTCACCATCGTGCGCCCGGCGGTGATCGAGTCCTCGGTGTCCTTCCCCTCCCCCGGCTGGAACGAGGGGATCAACACCATGGCCCCCATCATGTTCATGTTCATGAGCGGGCACATGCAGATCCCGGCGCACGTGACCGCCGGGCTCGACATCATCCCCGTGGACATGGTCTCCGGGGGCATGATCCTCGCGCTGGCGGCCCTGCTCGAGGGCACCCACGCGCCGACCTACCACCTCGGCTCCAGCCACAAGAACCCCGTCTCGATGCACCGCATCATCGAGGTGTCGGGGCTCTACAAGCGCAAGCACTACCAGCGCACCAGCAAGGGCAACCCCTGGGTGAACTTCGCCCAGGCCCACTGGGAGCCCACCCCGGTCTCCAAGGAGGCCTTCTTCAGCCGCGGCGCGCCCGCCTTCGCCCGCGCGGCGAAGACCCTCTCGCAGCTCGCCCGCAAGGCCTCCGTCGGCCCCGCCGCGGTGCTCTTCTCTCCGGCCTCGCGCGCGCTCAACTCGTACAGCGAGCTCGCGAAGCGCAACGGCGAGATCTTCGCCCTCTTCGTGCCCTTCATGGCCGAGACGGACTACCAGTTCGTCACCGACAACATGGCCGACCTCGTGGCGCGGCTCAACGAGACCGACCGCGCCGCGCTCAACTGGGCGCCCGAGGCCATCGACTGGCGCCACTACCTGATGGAGGTCCACTACCCGGGCCTCGACCGCTGGGTGATGCCGCTCATCGAAGAGCGCCTCAACCGCCCCGCGCGCCCGCTGCGCGCGTACGTCTCGCTGCTCGACGTGCTCGACGAGGCGGCCGAGCGCCACGAGCACCGCGCCGCGCTCCTGCGCCTCGAGGGCGACGGGCTCGCGCGGGTCTCCTTCGCCTCGTGGAAGGCGCGCGCCGAGGCCACCGCGGCCCGGCTCGTCGCCGCGGGCGTAAAGCCCGGCGACCGCGTGGTGCTCTGCGCGGGCAACCACCCGGCGTGGCCCATCGCGTACTTCGGCATCCTGCGCGCGGGCGCCGTCGCCGTGCCCACGGACTCCGCCATGGAGTCCGCGCCCCTGGAGAACGTGCTCCGGGCGTCCCGGGCCGTGGTGGTGCTCGCGGACCCGAAGGCGCGCGAGCGCTTCGAGGCCATCACCGACCTCGCGGTCACCGTGCTCGACATCCACGAGGCCACGGTCGAGGACGACACCCTCACGGCGCCGGCCATCGCCCCCCCCGCGGCGAGCGCGCTCGCGAGCGTGATCTACACCTCCGGCACCACCGGCACGCCGAAGGGCGTGATGCTCTCGCACGGCAACTTCTGCCAGCTCATCGCGGCGCTGGCGCCGGTGTTCCCGCTCGGCGAGGGCGACCGGGTGCTCTCGGTGATGCCGCTGCACCACACCTTCGAGTTCACCTGCGGGATGCTGCTGCCGCTCTCCCGCGGCGCGTCGATGGTCTACCTCGACGAGCTCACCGGCGAGCGCATGGTCGACGCCCTGCGCGACGCCAAGGTGTCCGCCATGGTGGGCGTGCCCGCGCTCTGGCAGCTCCTCGAGCGCCGCATCACCCAGCAGGTGAAGGACCTCGGGCCCGGCGCCTCCACGGTCTTCGACGCCGCCCTCGCGCTCAACCGCACGCTCGGCGAGAAGGCCGGCATCAACGTCGGCCAGGTGCTCTTCGGCCCGGTGCACGCCGCCCTCGGCGGACGCCTGCGCTTCCTCATCTCCGGCGGCGCGGCGCTGCCGAAGGAGACCGCGGAGATGTTCCGTGGCCTGGGGTTGCCGCTCGCGGAGGGCTACGGGCTCACCGAGGCGGCGCCGGTGCTCACCGTCGCCAAGGCGAGCTCGTCGGCGAAGCCCGGCAGCGTGGGCAAGCCCATCCCGGGCGTCGAGGTGAAGATCGTCAACCCCGATCCGTCGGGCGTCGGCGAGGTGGTCGCGCGCGGACCCAACGTGATGCTGGGCTACGCCGACAACCCCGAGGCGACCGCCGCGGTGCTGTCCGACGACGGCTGGCTGCGCACGGGCGACCTCGGTGCCATCGACAAGAAGGGCAGGCTGACCCTCGTCGGCCGCAGCAAGGAGGTGGTCGTCGCCGCCAACGGGGAGAACATCTACCCCGACGACGTCGAGCGCGCCCTGGGCGAGGTCGCCCTGGTGAAGGAGCTCGTGGTGCTCGGCATCAACGACCCGCGCGGCGGCGAGCGCCTCGCCCTGCTCGCGGTGCCCGACCTCGACGGCGTCGAGCCCGACGACCGCCCCGCCCGGCGCGACCGCGCGCTGCGCAACCTCAAGAACGCCGTGCGCGACCTGCCGCCCGCCTGGCAGCCCGCGGTGGTGCTCCCCTACGACGCGACGCTGCCCCGGACGGCGACGCGCAAGGTGAAGCGCGCGGACGTGCGCCCCATCGTCGAGCGCCTGGTGACGGCCAGCACCCCGACGCGCCCGTCGGCGGGCAAAGGCTCGACGGACAGCCCCGTGCGCAGGGCGATCGCGACGATCGCGCGGCGCCCGGCGGAGGAGGTCACGGAGAAGACCCGGCTGCGGGCCGACCTCGGGTACGACTCGCTGATGGCGATGGAGCTCGCCGTCGCGCTGGAGGCCATCCGCGGGAGGCAGGTGCCGCAGGAGCTGGTGACCCTGGAGACCGTGGGCGAGCTGGAGCGCGCGCTGGGCCTGGAGTCCGAGCAGGCGCGGGCGAACGACGAGGCCCGCGCGGCGGCCCCGAAGGACGACGACGACGAGCTGCGGCTCGACGTGCCGGGGCCCCTCAAGGACGTGGCGAAGTCGGCGCTCGCGGTGCTCCAGCGGGAGTTCTACGCGTCGGTGATGAAGCCGAAGGTGACCGGGCGGGCGTACATCCCGCACAACCGCAACGCGCTGGTGGTGGCCAACCACGCGAGCCACCTCGATATGGGCTTCGTGAAGTACGCCCTCGGCACCTACGGGAAGAACCTCGTGGCCCTCGCGGCGCGGGACTACTTCTTCGACACCGCCCTCAAGCGCGCGCTGATGGAGAACCTCACCAACGTGGCGAGCTTCGACCGCGACGCGGGCCTGCACGAGACCCTCAACGAGGTGGGCGAGCTGCTGCGGGCGGGCAAGACCGTGCTGATCTTCCCGGAGGGCACGCGCAGCCCCGACGGGCGGATCCAGAAGTTCCTCGGGGCGGTCGGGTTCCTGGCGCTGCACCACGAGGTGGACGTGCTGCCGGTGTGGCTCGGCGGCACCTTCGACGCGATGCCCAAGAGCCGGGTGGTGCCGACGAAGCGGGAGATCACCGCGCGCATCGGCCCGCCGCTGGAGTTCGACCAGCTTCGTCGCCTCACCGGGTCGATGAAGCCCGTGGAGTCGGCCCGCACCGTGGCCCGCCTCGCGCAGCGCGCCGTCGAGGCCCTGCGCGACGGCTCGGTGCTCGACCTCTCGACCCTCGCCGACGCGAAGGACGAGGCGCCGCGCAAGCACCCGCTGGTCGCCCTCTTCGACGAGCTCCCGCGGCGCTTCCTCAAGGGCCGCGTCGACAGCCCGGTGAGCTTCTACTTCACCCTCGGCGCCGAGCCCGAGGCCAAGTGGACGGTGGTGGTCGACGCCGCCGAGTGCCGCGTGGTCAACGGCAAGCCCGACGGCAGCGCGACCGCCGACTGCGTGCTCAAGACCAGCGCGGAGCTGTTCACCCGCATCGTGCGCGAGGGCTACGAGCCCGGGGTGCCGGAGTTCATGTCGGGGCAGGTGAAGTCCAACGACGTGGCGCTGCTCCAGACCTTCACCCGCGCCTTCCAACTGGGTTGAGTCACTGAGGCAACGATGAAGGCACTGGTCACCGGCGCGACGGGATTCCTTGGCACCCACCTGGTCGACGCCCTCGTGGCGCGCGGTCACGCCGTCGTGGCGCTGGCCCGCAACCCCGCCCGCCTGAAGGCCCGCGAAGGGGTGACGGCGGTGAAGGGCGACATCCTCGACGCCGACTCGCTCCGCGCCGCCGCGGAGGGCTGCGAGGCGGTCTTCCACTGCGCGGGCGTGGTGTCGCGCGACCCCGACGACGGCGAGCTCCTCTGGCGCACCCACGTGCTCGGAACGCGCAACGTGATCGCCGCCGCGAAGGCCGCCGGGGCGAAGCGCGTGGTGCACGCGAGCACGAGCGGCACCGTGGCCATCAGCGACGACGCCACGCAGGTGGGGCGCGAGGACGACCCGGTGCCCTACGCGCTGATCGAGAAGTTCCCGTACTACCGCTCGAAGCTCTACGCCGAGCAGGAGGCGCTGCGGGCCAACGGCGAGGCCCTCGCGGTGGTGAGCGTCAACCCGTCGCTGCTGCTCGGCCCGGGCGACGAGTTCGGCTCGTCCACCGGCGACGTGAAGAACTTCCTCGAGCGAAAGATCCCCGCGGTGCCCTCCGGGGGCGTGGCCTACGTCGACGCGCGCGACGCCGCCGAGGCGATGGCCCTCGCCTACGAGAAGGGCACCCCCGGCCGCCGCTACCTCATCAACGCCGCCAACTGCACCCTGCGGGAGTTCTTCGACCGCCTGGAGCGGGTCACCGGCGTGAAGGCCCCGACGCTTCGCCTGCCGCCCTCGCGCGCCCTCGCCACCTTCGGCGCGCGGCTCATGGAGGCCGGCGCGAAGTTCGCGGGCGTGAAGACCCCGGTCGACGCCGCCAGCGTGGAGATGGCGCAGCTCTACTGGTACTGCGACAGCGCCCGCGCGACGCGCGAGCTCGGCTGGACGGCGCGCGACCCCATCGCCACCCTCGCCGACACCGTCGCCGACCTGCGCCAGCGCGAGACCTTCCAGCCCCTCCGCTAGCCCGCCCCGGCCGCGGTCCTCAGGCACGGAGCGACGCGTCGACCGCGGGCGCCGTCCCCGCGAGCATCGCCCGCGCGCACGGCGCGATCACCTCGGCCAGCGCCTCGCGCACCGCCGTCGTGTGGCCCGCCGCGTCGAGCCGGCCCCACGAGGCCCACGCCGTCGCACTGACACCCTCGTCCGTCGCCGCGACCCCGCGCGCCCACCGCCCGGTCGCCTCGGCGAAGGCCCGCTCGGCGACGCCGCGCAGGTGCGGGTGCGCCCCGAGGGCCCACGCGACGAAGCGCCAGGCCAGGCCCGCGTGGCGCTCCTCGTCGGCGGCGATGCGCGCGAGGGCGGCGCGCGCCTCGGGCTCCGTCGCGCGGGCGAGCTGCGCCTGCGCCACCAGGGCGGACACGGTCTCGCCCACGCAGCCCTCGACGACGGCGTCGCGCACCGAGCGCTCGGCCGAGAGCCCGTCGAGCGCACCGCCCACGTCGAGGGCGCCGGGGCCCTCGATGGACCCGTCGAGGCGCGCCGCCAGCGCGAGGCACAGGCGAGCGTGCGCGACCTCGTCGAGCGCGGCCTGCTGCGCCTCGGCGAGCAGCTCCGGGGGCGCGCCCATCGCCATCATCGCCAGGGTGAAGCGCGCGAACGACGCCACCGAGGCGTGCTCCATGCGCCCGTCGCTCCGCCACGCCCGCGCGAGCGCGGCGCGCGTCACGGCGTCGAGCCCCGGGACCACGCCACCGGGCTGCGCCGTCCACGCCGAGGCGGGGACCATCCGCGCCGAGCGGGCCTCCCCCGCGACGAGCATCGGGCGGCCGCAGCAGGCCATGTCGCACCACAGGTAGCAGCACTGGTCGCCCTCGCGCTCGACCGCCAGCGCGGGGTTGCAGCAGCCGCTCTGGACATACCTGGGCGCGTAACAGCCGTTCGGCGCGAGGGGCGCGTCGAGGGGCGCGAGCCCGCCATCGCCGGGGCCCCCGTCGACCGGCGGGCGAAACTCCCCCGGGGGATTGCGGATGCGCGCCTCCACCTGCGCGAAGGTGAGGCACTCGCGCTTCGCCCGGGAGCCCGGGCACACGGGCCCGGCGTCGACCTCCGGCGCATCGACGACGGCCGGGCGGTCGACGGGCGCGCCGAGGTCCACGGGCGCGCCGAGGTCGATGGGGGCGCCGGAGTCGGCGGAGGCGTCCGTCGCGGTCACGGAGTCGGCGCAACCGAGCGGGAGCAGCGCGGAGAGGGCGGAGAGGAGGCCGAGGCGGAAGCGGGTGGGGTTGCGCATCGTGCGCGGGAGCATGGCACCGCCCGCGCCGTAGCGGTAACGGCGCGGCGGGCGGTGGTCAGATCGTGATGCGCTGGAGCGTGCCGGCGTTGTCGATGCCGTAGAGGTTGCCGCTGGCGGAGAACAGGTGACGCACGTCGCTCAGGTCGGCGCCGGTGAGCTCCTGGTACACGCCGTCTTCGAGGTTGGTGGCGCCGAGCGCGCCGTCGTCCTCGACCGCGTAGAACACGCCCTGGTGGATGGTCGCCGCGAGGGTGTCGTCGTAGGCCTCCTCGGCGCCGAAGAGCTCGTACTCGCCCGTCTCCGCGTCGACCTTGTAGAGCGACCCGTCGTTCTCGAGCACGTAGACGTAGCCCTGCCAGAAGTAGAGCGCCTTGGTGTCGTAGCCCTCGCCCAGCTCGGTCGGGTCACCGCCGTCGACGGGCATCGCGAAGAGGCTGCCCTCGTCGTCGACGTAGTACACGGTGCCGTCGGAGGCGTCGGCGGCCACCACGTCGGCCCAGGCTTCGTCCTCGCCGATCTGCTCCCACTCTCCCGACGAGGGGTCGATCTGGTAGAGGGTGCCGCTGTTTTCGATGGCGTAGAGCAGACCCTCGTCGGTGCCGTCGGCGAGCAGGATGCGGGTGTTGTAGCCCTCCCCGATCGGCTTGAAGGAGCCGAGCTTCGCGCTGGTCGCGTAGAGCGTGCCGCCCTCCTCATAGGTGAAGAGCTTGCGCCCGAGGCCCACGCCCGTGACGGTGTTCTTCCACGCGCCCGGCTCGCTCTCCTGGATCTTGCTGACCATCTTCGACTCCTTCACGTTCGCTCTGGAGGAATCAATCTTCCCCCGCGACGTCGGCGCACCCTCGCATGGAGCCGCGCACCCACGCCATGGCCACGTGGCTCAACCCGCGCCCGCCGGGCGCTTTTCCCCTCCCGGGTGTCTACTCCGCAGCCTCGCGGAGCAGCGCCGCCTGGCGGGGAAAGGTGAGCACCACGACGCTCCCGCCGGTGGGCGCGCGCCGCATCGTCGCCGTGCCCCCCATGAACTCCACCATCCGCCGCGGCAGGGCCGGCACCTCGCCCTTCCGGGGGCGGCCGTCGAGGGCGCTCTCGTCCTCGACCTCCACGGCGAAGGTGTCCGCGTCGACGGCGCGCGTCCGCACCACCACGCGCCCGGCCTCGCGGCTCATGCGCAGGGCCTCGTCGAGCGAGTTGCGCAGCACCAGCTTGAAGCGCGCCGGGTCGAGCACCACGTGCGCCAGCGCGGGGTCGGCCTCCACCTCCATCCGGATCATTCGCACGTCCGCCGCGATCTGCGACGCCGAGCGGACCTCGTCCACCAGGGCGGTCAGCGAGACGGCCTCGTGTCGCAGCTGGATGTTGCCGGTCTCCAGGCGCGCCACGTCGACCAGGTCGTCGATCACCCGCAGGAGCTGCCGCCCGCTCGTGAGGATGTCCCCGAGGTACTCCTTGTGCTGCGGCGTCGACGGGTCGACCAGGCCGTCGTGGAGCAGCTCGGCGAAGCCGATGATGGCGTTGAGCGGCGTGCGCAGCTCGTGCGACATGCTGGCCACCACCTCGCCCTGGTGCCGCGGGGCCTCGCGGTCGACCGCCACGAGCCGCCGCCCCTGCTCCGCCACCGTGTCGCTGAGGGCCTTCACCCGCAGCAGGGTGGCGACGCGGGCCAGCAGGTCGTCGCGGTTGAAGGGCTTGGTGATCACGTCGTCGGCGCCGACCTCCGCGCAGCGCGGGCGCTCCTCCGCCGGGTCGAGCCCGGTGACCATCAGCACCGGGAGCGTGGCCGTCGCGGGGTTCGCCCGGATGGCGCGGCACGCCTCGTAGCCGGTCATCCCGGGCATGATCACGTCGAGCAGCACCAGCTGCGGGGCCTCGCGCGCGATGACCTCCAGCGCCTCGGCGCCGGACCCCGCGGTCACCACCAGGTGCCCCTGCATCGTCAGGATCTGCTTGAACAGTCGGACGTTCTGCGGGGAGTCATCGACGACGAGGATCTTGGCCGCGGTGCTCATTGGGAGGCGGGACGATCGCACGAGACCCGCGCCGCCGACGAGGGGGTTCAACCCATCGGCGTCGAGCGCCGGAGGTGGGCCCCGAGCGCCCGAGGCCCCAGCGGGTTTTGACGTTGTCCCGGTCGGGCCCAACGCTGGCGCGTCGCCGTGCCCTCACCCGCCCATCAGCTCCGCCGGCTCTGGATCGCGCTCACGTCCAACCTGTGGTTCGTGCCCCTGTCGCTGGTCGTCGGCGGCATCCTGCTGGCGTCGCTGCTCATCCTCGCCGACCTCCACATCGGGCACGAGTGGACCCTCGGGCACCCGGTGCTCTTCGGCGTCGGCGCGGCGGGCGCGCGCGGGATGCTCGCGGCCATCGCGGGCTCCACGATGACCGTCGCGAGCCTCACCTTCTCGCTCACCGTCTCGACGCTCGCCATGGCGTCGTCGCAGTACACCTCGCGGCTCATCCGCAACTTCATGCGCGACCGGGTGAACCAGCTCGTGCTGGGCTACTTCGTCGGCCTCTTCGCGTACTGCCTCGTCGTCCTGCGCACCATCCGCGCCGGCGACGAGGGGCAATTCGTGCCCCCCATCGCGGTGATGGGCGGCATGGTCCTGGCTCTCGCGAGCATCGCCTTCCTCGTCTATTTCATCCACCACATCGCCGAGTCCATCCAGGTCGGCACCATCCTCCGCCGCGTCACCGACGACACCCTACGCGCGATCGACGAGCTCTTCCCCGCCGACGCCGGCGAGCCGGCCACCGACGTCGCGTCGGACGTCGTGATCGGCGAGGGCCACGTGTGGTGGCCCGTCGAGGCGGAGGCCTTCGGCTACGTGCGCTCGCTCGACGCCGCGGCGCTGCTCTCCCTCGCGGCCGAGCGCGACGCGGTCGTGCGCATGTGCATGGAGGTCGGCGCGTTCGTCACCCCCGCCGGGGCGCTCTGCGAGATCGCCCAGCCCGTCGCGCCCGACGCAAACCTCGCCGGGGACATCCGCGCCGCCTTCGACCTCGGCCCCGTGCGCACGGTCGAGCAGGACGCCGCCTACGGCATCCGACAGATCGTCGACATCGCCCTCAAGGCGCTCTCCCCCGGCGTCAACGACACCACCACCGGCGTGATGTGCGTCTCGCACCTCGCCGTGCTGCTCGAAGCCCTCGCGGCGCGCCCCATCCCCGACCGCATGCGCGCGACCGACGGCGTCGTGCGCCTCGTCGCGACCGGTCGCTCCTTCGAGGTGCTCGCGGGCCTCTGCCTCGACCAGATCCGCCAGTCGGCCGCTGGCAACACGGCGGTGCTCACGGCCCTCCTCCGCGCGACCGCCGCCGCGGGCCGACGCACGCTCGCCCCCGCGCGCCGGCATACGCTCGCCCACCACGCGCGCCTCGTCGCGCAGCTCGCCGAGTCGTCGGTGTCGTGCGCCGACGACCGCGAGCCCATCCTCCGCCTCGCGGTCGTGGTCCGCGCCGCGCTCGCCGCCCCCGCAGGCTAGTCCCTCTCCACAGGGGACTTGAAGGCTTGAGGGAGAGCGCCCACTCACGCCCGCGACCCCCGGCCTCGCCCTCCGAGGGGGTGCACCCGCGAGGTGTCTCCGCGCTCGTTGGAGGGACCGCTACGGCTGCGTCGGGGGACAGGAACCGCGAGGGTCGCAAGGGTCGCAAGGGGTTTAGGTTCTGGCGGCGCTCCCTGCTTCGGTCTCGCGAGAGGGGCTTGAGAGCGATGCCGGTCTCCGACACGAGGTGAGTGCTTCGAGCGCCTGACACCATGAGCCCCTTTCTTCTCCCTTGCGGCCCTTGCGACCCTTGCGGTTCCTTTCCCCCGACGCAGCCGTAGCGGTCCCTCCAACGAGCGCGGAGACACCTCGCGGGTGCACCCCCTCGGAGGGCGAGGCCGGGGGCCGCAGGCGTGAGTGGATGCTCTCCCTCAAGCCTTCAAGTCCCCTATGGAACGGTACTAGTCGTCTTCGAGCGGCGAGGAGGAGAGCAGCAGCACGCCGAGGGGTGGGAGCGTGAGATTGAGCGAGAACGGCCGGCCGTGCGCGGCGACCGGCGACGCCTCGACGCCGCCGTGGTTGCCCAGGCCGGCGCCGCCGAAGGCCCTCGCGTCGGTGTTGAGCAGCTCGGACCAGTAGCCCGCCACCCCGACCCCGACGCGATAGTTGTACCGGGGCACCGGGGTCGCGTTGATCACCACCAGCGTGCGCCGCGGGCCGTCGACGCGCTCGAAGGCCAGCACGCTCTGGGCGCCGTCGCCGGGCACCACCCACTCGAAGCCGCTGGGCCGGCAGTCGCCGCGGTGCAGCGACGGGCGCGTGCGGTAGAGCCGGTTGAGCTCGCCCACGAGCAGGGCGATGCCCGCGTGGTCGGGGTCGTCGAGGAGGTGCCAGTCGAGGCTGTCGTCGTGGTTCCACTCGCGCCACTGGCCGAGCTCGGCGCCCATGAACACCAGCTTCTTGCCCGGCAGCGCCCACTGGTAGGCCAGCAGCAGCCGGAGGTTGGCGCGCTTCTGCCACGCGTCGCCGGCCATCTTGCCCAGGAGCGAGCCCTTGCCGTGCACCGACTCGTCGTGGGAGAGCGCCAGCACGAAGTGCTCGCTGTACGCGTAGAGCGGGCGGAAGGTGAGCTCGCCGTGGTGGTGGGCGCGGTGCACCGGGTCGCGCGACAGGTACACGAGCGTGTCGTGCATCCAGCCCATGTCCCACTTGTAGCCGAAGCCCAGGCCGCCGAGGTGCGCCTGGCGGGTGACGCCGGGCCACGCCGTGGACTCCTCGGCGATCGTCACCACGCCCGGGTGGTCGCGCCCGACGGTGGTGTTGAGCGCGCGGAGAAACTCCACCGCGTCGAGGTCCTCCCGGCCGCCGTGGCGGTTGGGCTCCCACTGGCCCGCCTCGCGGCCGTAGTCGAGGTAGAGCATCGAGGCGACGCCGTCGACGCGCAGCCCGTCGGCGTGGAAGCGGTCGAGCCAGAAGTGCGCGCTCGACAGCAGGAAGCTGCGCACCTCGTGGCGGCCGTAGTTGAACTGCGCGCTGGTCCAGTGGGGGTGGATGCCGCGGCGCGGGTCGGCGTGCTCGAAGAGGTGGCTCCCGTCGAAGGCGTAGAGCCCGTGCGGGTCGGTGGGGAAGTGCGACGGCACCCAGTCGAGGATCACCCCCACCCCGCGCTGGTGCAGCAGGTCGATGAGGAACATCAGGTCCTCCGGCGGGCCGAAGCGCGAGGAGGGCGCGAAGAAGCCGGTGACCTGGTAGCCCCACGAGCCGAAGAAGGGGTGCTCCATCACGGGCATGAGCTCGACGTGCGTGAACCCGAGGCGCGTCACGTGGTCGGCGAGCAGCGGCGCGAGCTCCCGGTAGGTGAGCGAGCGCCCGCCCTCCTCGGGCTTCCGCCGCCACGAGCCGAGGTGCAGCTCGTAGATGGACATCGGCGCGTCGGGCGCCGCGGTGGGCGCGCGCCGGGCCATCCACGCCGCGTCGTCCCAGGCGTGCTCGGCGGCCCACACCACCGAGGCCGTCGCCGGCGCCGCCTCGTGCAGGAACCCGAAGGGGTCGGCCTTCTCCAGCACGCCGCCGTGCTTCGAGCGGATGCGGTACTTGTACCGGTGGCCGTGCGCGGCCCCGGGCACGAAGCCCTCCCAGAGCCCGGAAGACCCGCGCGCCGTGAGGGCCCGCGCCTCGCCCCAGTGGTCCCAGTCGCCGGCGACGCCGACGGCCTCGGCCTCCGGGGCCCACACCGCGAAGTGGGTGCCCTCGGCCGCGCCGACGCGCCCGGGGTGCGCCCCGAGGTGGTCGTAGAGCCGGGTGTGGCTGCCCTCGTTGAAGAGGTGCAGGTCGAGCTCGCCGAGGCGGCGCGCGTCTCCAGCGGGCGGGTCGTTCGCGGGGCTCATCGCGCCTCCGGGAGCGCGAGCAGCTCCAGCAGCCCGCGGATGGGGATGGGCAGCCACGAGGGCCGGTTGTTGAGCTCGTAGTTGATCTCGTAGATGCACTTCTCGAGGGAGTAGAAGTCGATCATGAGCCGCCGGTCGGCGTCGGCCTTCGGCACCACCGCCGCGACGCCGGGCACCCCGAGGTGGCCCGCGACGTACGCCGCGCTCATCCAGGCCACCCAGTGGGAGGCCCACGGGCGCAGGCGCTCCTGGTCCTGCGGGCGCTGGCGGCCGCGGGAGAGCGCCGACTCGGCCACGTAGCTGAAGGAGCGAAGCATCCCCGACACGTCGCGCAGCGGGGCCCGCGCGTAGCGCCGCTCGCGCAGCGGGCGGGCGGGCTCGCCCTCGAAGTCGATGATCATGAAGTCGTCGCCCGTGTGGAGCACCTGGCCCAGGTGCAGGTCGCCGTGCGCGCGGATCTTCACGGCGTCCTCGAGCAGGTGGCCGGTGATGGTCCGCAGCCGGGCCTCGATGGCGCCCTGGGCGGCGAGCATGGCCTCGGCGTCGGGGAGCACCTCCGGCGGGAGCGTGGCCTTGAGCCGCGCGAGCGTCTCGGCGGTGCGCACGAGCAGCGAGCGGGCGCCCTGGAAGAGCGACTGCTGATGCATCGGCGTGAAGGGCTCGGAGGCGAAGTCGCGGTCGTAGCCCGAGGCGAAGAGGGCGTGGATCTCGCCGGTGCGGACGCCGATGCACCGGGCGTGGCGCAGGTCGCCCGCGATGCGCGCGGTGAGCTCCGGCGGCACCTCCATGCCCACGCGCTCGAGCACGTGGCCCGGCGCGAGCGGCGGCAGCTCGATGTGCTCCGAGAGGACCTGGTCGAAGAGGCCCTCGAGGTGCCCGGTGAACAGCTCCCACGCGGTGCCCTGGTTGGGCACGAAGGCGTGGGCGACGGCGACGGCGGTGGCCTCGACGCCGGGGTGCTCGTAGGTGATCGAGCCGAGGACGCGCGGCGTGAGGCCGGGCGCCCGCGCGGTGAGGTAGGTGCCGACCTCGACCTCGGCGTTGGTGCCCGGCTCGAGCTGGCGAAACACCTTGAGCATCAGCTTGTCGCCGAAGGGCACGGTGGAGTTCGACTGCTCGAAGCGCACCGCGCGGCCGGTGAGCTCGTCGCTGCCGCAGCACTCGCGCAGGGCCTCGGTCGCGGTGTAGCCCAGCGAGCCGAGCTCGCCCGCGGCCGGCGGCCCGCCGCGCAGCCCGGCGAGGAGCGCGGAGGCCGCCTCGCCGGTGGCGAGCGAGTCGTAGAGGACGCCGCGGCCGGGGGTGGCGCCGCCGAGCTCGACGTGGGCGATGATGGCGTGGGGCGAGCTCTGCTCGAGGTGCACCGCCTGCTCGCCGGCGACGAAGGCGAGCGGCACGAGGTAGCGCTCGGGCTCGCCCGCCGTGTACTCGACCTCCAGGATGACGAAGTGGTGCACGTCGGCCCCGGAGGGGAGCGCGAGCATGTCGAAGACGCTCGCCGCGCGGCGGCGGCGGGCCTTGCCGCGAAACCACCGGCGATCGGTGGCGTAGCCGGCGAGGACCTCCGCGAGGCGGCGGCGGTCGGCGAGCACGTCGGTCCACGCCGACGGGGCCGCGAAGGTGGGCGCGCGGCGGGCGGAGGCGTCCTCCGGGGGCGCGAGCACGAACCAGTAGAAGGAGTGCGGGCCCAGGGAGAGCGGGTACGGCCGCTCGGTGACCACGGGAAACTGGTTGCGCCCGAACATCTCCGTCGGGGTGGTGCCCGCCGAGCGGCTGAGGTCGAGCTCGCAGTACTGGGTGAAGCGCGAGAGGTTGGCCACCACCAGCAGCCGCTCGGTGCCGTCGTCGCGGATGAACGCCAGCACCCTCGGGTTCTCTGGGGTCAGGAACTCGATCTCGCCGCGGCCGAAGGCGGGGTGCTGCCGGCGCAGGTCGATGATGCGCTTCATCCACCACAGCAGCGACGCGGGGTTGGCCTCCTGCGCCTCCACGTTGATCGCCTCGTAGTGGTACTCGGGGTCGATGATGACCGGCAGGAAGAGCCGCTGCGGGTTGGCGCGCGAGAAGCCCGCGTTGCGGTCCGAGCTCCACTGCATCGGGGTGCGCACGCCGTCGCGGTCGCCGAGGTAGACGTTGTCGCCCATCCCGATCTCGTCGCCGTAATAGAGCACCGGCGTCCCGGGGAGGGCGAAGAGCAGGGCGTTCATCAGCTCGACGGTGCGACGCGATTTCAGCAGCGGCGCGAGGCGGCGGCGGATGCCCAGGTTGATCCGCGCGACGGGGTCTTCGGTGTAGACCCGGTACATGTAATCGCGCTCCTCGTCGGTGACCATCTCGAGGGTGAGCTCGTCGTGGTTGCGGAGGAAGGTGGCCCACTGGCACCCCGGCGGGAGCGCCGGGGTCTGGCGCAGGATGTCGATGATCGGGAAGCGGTCCTCCATCTGCACGGACATGAACATCCGGGGCATGAGGGGGAAGTGGAAGTTCATGTGGCACTCGTCGCCGTTGCCGAAATAGGACGCGGCGTCGACGGGCCACTGGTTGGCCTCCGCGAGGAGCATCCGGTCCTGGTAGCGGGCGTCGACGTGGGCGCGAAACTTCTTCAGGAAGTCGTGCGTCTCGACGAGGTTCTCGCAGCTGGTTCCCTCGCGCTCGAAGAGGTACGGCACGGCGTCGAGGCGCAGCCCGTCGACCCCGAGGTCGAACCACATGTCGAGCACGCGAAACACCGCGTCGTGCACGGCGGGGTTGTCGAAGTTGAGGTCGGGCTGGTGCGAGTAGAAGCGGTGCCAGTAGTAGGCCTTGGCCACCGGGTCCCAGGCCCAGTTGGAGGTCTCGAAGTCCTTGAAGATGATGCGCGTCGAGCGGTACTTGTCGGGCGTCTCGCTCCACACGTAGAAGTCCCGCTCCGGGCTCCCCGGCGGCGAGCGGCGCGCCCGCTGAAACCACGCGTGCTCGGACGACGTGTGGTTGATCACCAGCTCGGTGATGATGCGCAGGCCCCGCTTGTGGGCCTCGTCGAGCAGGCGCTTGAAGTCGTCCATCGTCCCGTAGGCGGGGTTGATGCTCTCGTAGTCGGCGATGTCGTACCCGCCGTCGCGCCCGGGCGACGGGTAGAAGGGCAGCAGCCACAGGGCGCTCACCCCGAGGTCTTGCAGGTAGTCGAGGCGGGAGGTGAGGCCCGGGAAGTCCCCGACCCCGTCGCCGTCCGAGTCCGCGAAGGCCCGCACGGGCACCTCGTAGATGATGGCGTTCTTGAACCAGAGGGGATCGGAGACGAGCGGGATGCGGCTCGTCCGGCGCGGACGCTGCGGCTTCGCGGTGGGCATCAGTGGGGCTCCCGGGTGGGTCACAAGTAGTAGTCGAAGTTCTGCTCGCGCCGCACCTGGCGGCGGATCACGAAGACGTGCGCGGGCGTCGAGGCCGGGTCGAGCTCGACGTAGTTTCGCGCGCCCGACCAGAGGTACCGCGCGTCGCTGATGAGGTCGTGGACCTGGTACGAGCCCTCCCGCGGCAGCCCGAGCGCCGCGGCGTCGAGCTCGATCCACCCCGAGCGCTTGTGGAAGGGGTCGAGGTTGACCACCACCAGCACCGGGTCGCCGCCCCCGTGGGTCTTGCTGTAGACGATCAGCGCGTCGTCGTCGCAGCGGTGGAAGGCGAGGCCCTCGTCGTGTTGCAGCGCCGGGTGCTCGCGGCGGATGCGGTTCACCCGCGCGATGAGGTGGCGCAGGCTCTGCGGGGCGACGAGGTCCCAGGCGCGGAGCTGGTACTTCTCGCTGTCGCGGTACTCCTCGCGGTCGGGCAGCGCGCCGGCGTCGCAGAGCTCGAAGGACGGCCCGTAGATGCCATAGCTGGCGGCCAGCGTGGCGGCGAGCACGAGGCGCAGCGCGAAGGACGCCCGGCCGCCCACCTGGAGGTTCTCCGGGAGGATGTCCGGGGTGTTGGGCCAGAAGCTCGGGCGGAGGTACTCCGAGAGCTCGGGGCCGCGCAGCTCGCGGAGGTAGCCCTCGAGCTCGCGCTTCGAGGTGCGCCAGGTGAAGTACGTGTACGACTGCGAGAAGCCCACCTTCGCGAGCTCGTGCAGCATGAGGGGCCGGGTGAAGGCCTCGGCCAGGAAGACCGCGTCGGGGTAGCGGGCGCGCACCTCCGCGAGGCACCACCGCCAGAACGGCACGGGCTTGGTGTGCGGGTTGTCGACGCGAAACACCCGCACGCCGCGCGAGGCCCAGGTGAGGAAGACGTCCGCGAGGGCCCGCCAGAGGCCGCGCCAGTCGTCGCACCCGAAGTCGAAGGGGTAGACGTCCTGGTACTTCTTGGGCGGGTTTTCGGCGTACTGGAAGCTGCCGTCGGGGCGGCGCACGAACCACTCCGGGTGCTCGCTCACCCACGGGTGATCGGGCGCGGCCTGGAAGGCCACGTCGAGGGCGATCTCCATCCCGAGCTCGTCGGCGCGGGCGACCAGCGCGGCGAAGTCTTCGAGGGTGCCGAGCTCGGGGTGCAGCTCGGTGTGGCCGCCCTCGGCGGCGCCGATGGCCCACGGGCTGCCGGGGTCGCCGGGGCCCGCCGTGAGGCTGTTGTTGGGACCCTTGCGGTAGGTGCGCCCGATGGGGTGGATGGGCGGGAGGTACACCACGTCGAAGCCGAGGCCCGCGACGTAGGGGAGCATCGCCGCGGCGTCGCGCAGGGTGCCGTGGCGCGCCCCCCCGCCCAGCGAGCGCGGGAAGAACTCATACCAGCTCGTGAAGCGCGCCCGCTCGCGCTCGACGAGCACCGGGAGCGGCCGCGGGCTGCGGGTGGAGAGCGCGCGGTCGGGGTGCGCGGCGGAGAGCGACGCGAGCCCCGGGGAGAGGGCGGCGGCGGCGCGCGCGGCGGGCGGCGCGGCGGGGTCGACGAGCCCGTCGGCGGCGAGGGTGAGCGCCCGGGCGTCGGCGGCGGCGCCCGCGGCGGCGGCGCGGGCGGCGGCCTCGCGCACGAGGGCCTCGCCGATGCGGAGCTCGACGTCGATCTCCTGGCCCGCGGCGAACTTGCGCTCGAAGCCGTGGCGCCACGAGGCGAAGCGGTCGACCCACGCCTCGACGGCGAACTCCCAGGTGCCGAGCGCGTCGACGGCGAAGTCCGCCGCCCAGCGGTCGGGCCAGCGCGGGCCCGCCGGGCGCATCGGAAGCTCCCGCCACGCGCCACCGACCGGGCCTCGCACCAGCAGCACCGCCGCGAGCTGGTCGTGCCCGTCGATGACCAGGTCGGCCCAGGCCCCGACCTCGTCGCCGAGGGTGCGCTTGACCGCGTAGCGACCGCTCTCCACGTTCGGGCCGACCGCGGCGACGACCACCCGTCGCCGTCCGTCCGTGCTCTGCTCTTCCTGCATGACCATGCCAGTGAACTCGTCCGATCCGCGATCCGTCACGTCGGCGCCGCTGCGTGAGGCTCTGGCGCGCCTCGGCGTCGACAGCCTCGTGCTGGCCATCCATCAGGCCAGCTTCCCGGCCGCGCTAGACGACCTAGGGCACGGCGCCCCGGCGTCAATGCGTGGCCGCGAGTTCGTCGACTTCGCAGCCCGCCTCGGGTTCACCGGGATCATGCTCGGCCCCGGCGGCATCACGTCGCCCGCCAACCCCTCCCCCTACGACGCCGGCCTCTTCTCCCGCACCCCCCTCGCGCTCTCGCTCGCGCCGCTCACGCAGCCCGGGTGGGGGCGCGCGCTCGACCCCGCGGCCCTCGACGCCGCGGTGGCCACCCTCCCGCCCGGCGACCGGGTGCGCCACCGCTACGCCCGCGCCGCGGTCGACGCCCTGCTCCGCGATTTCCACGCCGCGGTGCGCGCGCGCCCGGACGCCGTCCCCGGGCTCGCGGCGCGCCGGGCGGCCTTCGCGGCGCGCGCCCCGTGGCTCGCCCACGACGCCCGCTTCGAGGGCGTGGCCGCCGCCGTCGGCCACGACGACTGGTCGCGCTGGCCCGCCGACCCGCCGTGCGACGCCGACGCCGCCGACCGCTTCGCCCTCGTCCAGCTCGTCGCCGAGGAGCAGCACGACCTGCTCCGCCGCCACGCCCGCGAGGCCGGCGTCGCCCTCTACGCCGACGCGCAGATCGGCGTCGGGCACCGCGACCGCTGGGGGCGCGAGGGCTTGTTCCTGCCCGGGTACGCGATGGGCGCGCCGCCGAGCCGCACCAACCCCGAGGGCCAGCCCTGGAGCTACCCCGTGCTCGACCCGGGGCAGATGGGCGACGGCGGCGCCGCGCGCGCCTTCGTCGACGCCCGCTTCGACGCCCTGCTCGCGCACCACGACGGGCTGCGCCTCGACCACCCGCACGGCTGGGTGTGCCCGTGGGTCTACCGCACCGACGGGGACGACCCCGGCGCGGCGGTGCGGGCGGGCGCGCGGCTGCACGAGTCGCCCGACCTCCCCGATCACCCTGCCCTCGCGGCGCTCGCCCGCGTCGGCCCCGCGCAGATCGACCGCTCGCTCCCCCGCCACGACGACGGCTGGGTGCGCGCGCTCGCGCCCTCGCAGGTCGACGCCTACGCCGCCGAGGTCGACCGGGTGATCGCCCGCGCGCGGTCCTACGGGATGGGTCCCGAGCGCCTGGTGGTGGAGGTGCTGAGCACCTGTCCCCGGCCGCTCGCCGCGGTGCTCGCGCGCCACGGCCTCGGGCGCTTCCGGGTGACGCAGAAGGCGCGCGTCACGGTGCCCGACGACGTGTACCGGGCCGACAACGCGCGGGCGCCCGACTGGGTGATGGCGGGCAACCACGACACGGCCCCGCTGCGGCTCGCCGTCGCCCGCTGGCAGGGCACCGCCGAGGCGGAGCACCGCGCGGCGTACCTCGCGGGGCGCCTGTGCCCCGACGAGGGCGAGCGCGCCGTCCTGGCCGAGCGGCTCGCCCGCGACCCCGACGCGATGGCCGAGGCGATGCTGGCCGAGCTCTTCGTGGGGCCCGCGCGCAACGTGATGGTGTTCTGGGTCGACCTCTTCGGCGGGCGCGAGGTGTACAACACGCCGGGGGTGCTCACCGACGAGACCTGGACGCTGCGGGTGCCGCGGGACTTCGAGGCGGCGCTGGTTGCGGCGCAGGCGGGCGGCGCCCCGTCGCTCGGGCGGGCCGTCGCGCGGGCGCTGCGGGCGCGGGGGCTCGACCGCGACGACGAGGGCCGCGCGCTCGCCGCGCGCCTGGCGCACGCTCCGGGGTGAGGGCGTCGAAGGCGATCGGCGCTGAGGGCGACACGACGGCGCTCGTCACCTACGATCCATACTCATGAGCGCGGCGGAGCAATTGAAGACCACCTACGCCGAGTACCTCGCGCTGGAGCTCAGCTCGGGCGTCCGCCACGAGTTCGTCGACGGCTTCGCGTATGCGATGGCGGGCGGTGAGCCCGAGCACGCCCGACTCGCGCTCGCCATCGGTGCCGAGCTGCGATCGCTGCTCCGGGGTGTCCCGTGCCGGGTCTTCTCCTCCGACCTGAAGGTGCGCGTCCCAGCCTCGGGCAACGCCTACTACGCCGACGCCGCGGTCGTCTGCGGGCCCCTCGCGCGCGACGACGATGACCCGCTCGCCGTGACCAACCCGACGATGCTCGTCGAGGTGCTTTCGCCCTCGACCGAGCGCTTCGACCGCGGCGAGAAGTTCGCCGACTACCGCCTCTTCGCGTCGCTCCAGCACTACGTGATGGTCACCGTCGGACGCCGCCGCATCGAGCACTACCGCCGCAACCTCGACGGCACCTGGACG
The DNA here is from genome assembly GCA_030652255.1 of Myxococcales bacterium. Lineage (GTDB taxonomy): Bacteria > Myxococcota_A > Polyangia > Polyangiales > SCUS01. The sequence continues at coordinate 142,910 of JAUSAZ010000073.1, forward strand.
CTGACCGTCGCGACCACGGGAGAAGGCATCGCCCTGCCGGAGTACGGAGGGCGGCTCGCGGTCGACGACGTCTACGAGGGCGACGACGCCGTCGGGTGAGCAGCGGGGCTGCTGCACGACCGAGCGCGCGTCAGCGACGATCTGGTATCGTCGCGACGATGCGTCGGGCAGCAGCTGCATTGGGGTGGGCGGCGGCGGCGTTCGTGGCTGGCTGCGAGGAGCCGCGCACCGAGCTCGTCGTGCGCGTCGACTCCGAGGTGCCGTGGGGCGTCGGCCAGACGGTGCAGTCGGTGGTGCTGACCGTGCGGCGGGGCGGGGCGACGGGAGCGCTTCGTAGCGCACGCACCACCGTGCTCGGCGAGGGCGGCGAGCGACGTGCGCTGCCGCTATTCGTCGGCGTGATCGCGGGCGACGACGTAGAGACGCCGGTGTGGATCGAGGCGCTCGGCTGCCCCGCCCCCACCGGATGCAGCACGGCGAGTGCGGTGGTGGTGCAGCGCGCGGTGGTGCGCTTCGCACGCGGCGAGACCCTGGAGGTGCCGATGCTGTTGGCGTCGGCCTGCGTCGGAGCGTCGTGCGCGCTGGACGAGCAGTGCGGCAGCACAGGGCGCTGCGAACCGGCGACGCGGGCGCAGGAGAGGCTCGGGCCGTTCGAGGGTGCCGACGGGACTGGTCCGATGGATGCCGGGTTCGATGCCGGGGTGGAGGCGGGTACCGGCGATGCCGGGACCTTCGATGTGATGACCCGCCCCGATGACGAGCCCGGGGTCGACGCGCGCTCTGATCCTGACGAAGCGCCCCTCGACCGACCTGCTGCCGACCACGGCGCGGACACCTGCTCGGATGGGACGACGCGGCTCTGCTATTCGGGGCCGCCTTCTACGCGGGGCGTCGGTCCGTGCATCGGCGGCCTCCAGCGTTGCGGGGGTGGGCGCTTCGAGGAGGAGTGCGACGGGGAGACGCGGCCGCAGGGCGAGGAGTGCAACTCCATCGACGACGACTGCGACGGCGTGGTCGACAATATCGTGAGCGCTCCCTGCTACACGGGCCCGTCGATGACGCGTGACGTGGGCATCTGCCATTCTGGGGTGCTTCGGTGCAGCGGCGTGGGGGCGCCGCTCTGCGCGGGTCAGGTCGTGCCGGAGACTCGCGAGGTCTGCGGCAATGGGCGCGACGACAACTGCAATGGGACGGCAGACGAGGGGGAATGCGCCGCTGCGGGGTGCGACAACCCGGGCCGCTTGCGCTGGAACATCCCTGCCGGCACCGTCGGCGGGCCGGGCTGCGTCTCCACTGGCGGCGGGTTCTGCGAGGGCACCGCGTACTGCTCGGGCGGCGCATGTACCACCACCCCTCCCAGCGGCTGCGGCGGAGATCCATTCTGTGGAACGCTCCGCTGCAACGATGGAACATACCAGCGAGACCGCTACTGCAGCGTGCGCGCGACCTGCAACGGGAGCGAGGTGATCCCCACCGGGTTCAGCTGGTAGCCCGAGCGCGACCACAAACGGAACGTGCACTCTTCCACGCCGCTGACGCTCCCGGCGGTGCATGCAGACTGCCCAGGCGTCCCAGATCGGCGCCTGGCCCCGACGGCGCGAACACCGGCGCCGAGCGTGTCGCGTCCGACGAGCCGGACGGGCCATGGGACCTCTGAGCTCCTGCGCTGGTACCTCGTCGCGAGAGTTGTGACAGCGCGCGACGATCGGCTGTGGTGGGCGTAGGGGCGGGGCTTGCCCTACGGACGATGTATCCAACCGCCCAGTACCCAACCGCCCAGTACCCAACCACCCAGTACCCGCCGCCCAGTACCCACCGCTCATCAACCGGCAGAACCCTCGCGACGCCGTACTACGCCGTGGTCGAGAGGTACTCCCCGATGAGCCCTGCGTAGGCGTCCATCGGTGGCACCTGGGGGAAGCTGTGCACCGCGGGCGTGGTCGCCCACGGGAGCTTCTCGCTCGTCCACGTCTCGATGAAGGGCGTGAACCAGCTCGGGTCGTCGAGCATCGTCACGCGCAGGTTGACGAACTCGTCCATGCCCTCCATCCGCGTGAACATCCAGCTCATGCAGTAGGCGCAGAAGTAGTGGTGCGGCGCGCCGTGCAGCCCGCCGATCACGGGCTCCCCCTTCGTGACCTCGAACCCGGGCGTGGGGATCGCGGCGCTCAGCGAGAAGGCGCTCGCCGACATGCGCTGACAGCCCGTGCAGTGACAGGCCATCGTGAGCAGCGGCGCCGCGGTGACCTTCACGCGCACCCGCCCGCAGCGACATCCGCCCTCCCATGGGAGCTTCGGCAGGCTCATCGGTCTTCAGCCTCCTCTCTCTTCCAGATCGCGTCGCGCGGACACCACTCCGCGCGCAGGTACATCGGGCGCCGCCGGGCCGTTGACCAGCCCACCCGCGGCCTCACAGGAATCGCGAGCTCTGCACCGGCGACCCGGCCCGCTGGCGCCGACGGGCACCCGACTCGCGGCGGAACCCGAGCCGGTGCTCAGCGGGGAGACCGGCGAGCGCGTGGGTGATCGCGAGCGCGTCGTCGAGGGGCGTCCTGCTCGCCTCGCCCGCGTCGTCGCGCAGGACCTCGTCTGCGAGCGCCGCGATGTCCCGCTCGTCGGCAGCGACGGGACCGACCTGCCCGGTCGCGGGGTCGACCCGCAGCGCGCCGCCCGCGTAGGGGTGCGTGATCGTCTGGTAGAGCAGCGTGGTCACGTCCGGCGCGTAGGCGAAGGGCGCGACCCACGCCGACGCGTGCGCGAAGAGCACCTGGTCGGGCGCGTGCTCGTGAAGCGCCTGGAGGAATCCCGGGTCGCCGACGGCGTCGAGGTCCCACGCCACGACGAGCCCGTCCGACGCCTCGCCGGGCGACCAGACCACCACGGGGACCTGGAGCCTGCGCGCCGTCGCCAGCGCCAGGATGCGGCTCGACCGGTCGGGCGCGGCCACGACGCGCGACGGCCGGCGGCCGACCGCGGTGAGCCACGCACAAAGACGCTCGACGCCTTCGCGCATGAGGCCCGGCGAGTCGGAGACGAAGGCGTAGCGCCCGGACATGCCCTCGTCGTAGCCGTAGGGCGACTCGTGCAGGAGCACCGTGCCGTTGATGACGGCGTGCCACGCCGTGAGCGACCGCGGGCCCAGCGCGACGCCCGCCGCGGTGAGCGCGTCGGCGCGGAGGAGCATGCCGTGGAGCGCGTCGCGCATGAACGCGACATCCGGCGGCGCATCGCGGAGCTGCCCCACCCGGCGGCGGGCCGCGTCGAGGTCGCCGAGCATCATGGCGCTGTAGCCCGCGAGGTAGGTCAGCAGCGGGGCCTGGTCGACGATGCCCGACGCGTCGAGCACCCGGGCCGCGTCGCCGTAGCGGAGCAGCGCCTCCAGGTTGGCGACGAGCTCGGAGAGCAGGGCCACCTGGCGGGGCGCGAGGCGGTTGGCCCGGTCGAGGTGCGTCGCGGCGACGTCGTGCAGGCCGGACTCGTAGAGCGCGTAGGCCGCGTCGTAGAGGGCGTTCACGTCGTCGGGGCGGGTCGATGCCGCGGCGACCGTCGCGGCGAGCTCGGGGCCCGCGATGGCGCCCGCGACGTCGGCGAAGAGCCCGACGGCCCGCGCGAAGTCGACGCCCTCGTGGAGCGTCGGCGCGGGGTAGGCCAGCGCCGGTCGCAGGTGGCGAAACGCGCCCATCGCGTCGCCGGAGTCCAGCAGTCGTCGTGCCTCGGTCAGCGTCTCGTCGCTCATTGGAGGTGTGGGGGGCGGAGGGGGAGCGCGGTCAGAAGCTCTTGCCGTCGACCATCTTCACGGCCACGGCGTCGAGGTCGAAGCCGTCGAGGCAGCGCACGTTGACGGCGACCATCGCCGCCCCGTCCGGCGTCTGTCCCCGAGCGAAGGACGTCACGCCGCAGGTCTTGCAGAAGAGGTGATGGATGCTGTGCTTGTTGAACAGGTAGTCGGTGAGGTTGTCCTCGCCCGACTTCAGCACGAAGGCCGCGGCGGGAACGAAGGAGAGCAGCGTGCCCTTCTTCGAGCACATGGAGCAGTTGCAGCCCATCGCGGAGTCGGCCGCGATGGTCACCTCGAAGCGGACCTTCTGACAGTGGCAGCCGCCAGTGTGGAGAGTGGGTTCAGTCATGGCGGCGATCCTGCCATGGAACACGCCGCGCCGGGCTGCTCAGCGCTTCTGGCGCTCCTCCGCGAGCACGCGCGCGAACTGCTGCGCCGCCAGCGGCCGCCCCGACTGCTCCAGCAGCACCATGATCCGCGTCTCGATCTCCGCGGCCTCCGCCCGCAGCCGCGCGGCCTCGGCCGGGTCGCGCGCCTCTCGGGCCTGCGCAAGAATCAGCCGCGCGTCTTCGACCAGCTGCACCTCGAGCGGCACGTCGGCGAGCGCCTCGGCCTGGGTCGCTTCACGCTCCTTCGCAGGGCGGTTCGACCACTCTCGCATTCGGGCTTCCGCGAGCAACGTCCAAGGGTCCATGGGGCCTCCGAGTTGGTCCCATCGTAGCGCCGCCCCCCTCCCCTCGTCTCCCCGCGCGGGCGATTGACGCCGCCCGTGGCGGGACCGAAAGCTCGGTGCATGGCGAACGACCAGGGCGCGGACGAGGAGTACTTTCGCAACGAGCTCTCCCAGGCCGAGACGGCCCTGCGGACGATCGCGAAGCAGGCGCCGCTGCTCGTCGCCATGGGCAACGCCGCCGAGCTCGAGGCCTTCATCGACCGGTTCGTCACGATGGCCGAGCGCTCCGCGGCGGAGGCGAAGGCGCGCCACGCCGACGACGTCGCCCGTCAGCTCGACGAGCTGGTCGCCGCCGCGCATCGACTGCGCCACGTAGGCCAGGCCTGAGCGGACCGCACTCCCCGATGACCGTCACGATACTCGCGGCAGACCCGACGGCGCCCCGCACGCACGCCGACGACGTTTGCTTGTTCGCCGCGCTCGGCGAGCGCCATGTCTTCCAGACGCGGCAGGGCCGGAGGCTCGAGGGCTACCTCATCGGGTGGGACGGGGCGTCCGTGGAGTTCATGTCGGGCGGTCCCTGCGGGGGCGACGAGGCGTGGCGCATCGCCATCGACGACGTCCTGCTCGAGGGCAGCAGCTACTTCGACGCGGCCCGGCGCGCGTGGGTCGACTTCCGCCCCGTGGACTGGATCCCGGTCGCGGCCGCCGCCGACGACGACGACGAGGAGGCGATCGAGCTGTGCCTCGCCGCGAGCGGCATCGCCGTGGCGTTCACCCGGCAGTTGGGGTCCCGCGCGTGGGTCGTCCCGGGGCGCGCCGAGGCCGCGCGGGCCGCGCTCCGGGCGGGGTGAGCGAGGGCCCGGTTCGGGGTAGCTCGCCAGACCCCACTGCGGGGAGCACGAACGTGCGATGATCCGCCGCCCATCGAAGAGGCGCGGGGCACGCGGTCGCTTCGATCGCCTCGATGGCCACGACGCCCCCCTTCGGAGATTGCATGCAAACGAGTCTGTGGACGCGCCTGGCGCTGGTCGCGATCCTCCCGCTGGGCGCCTGTACCGCCGCGGCGCCCGGTGACCCCGGGCCCGCTCCCTCCGATGCCAGCGTCGCGATGGACGCACTGCCCGACGTGCCCTCACCCGATGCGCCGCCCGCGGTCGACGCCGGCACGGACACTGCGCCTCGGACCGACACCGCCCGACCGGACGCTGCGCCCCGGACCGACACCGGCCTGCCTGCCACAGGCGGTGGACTCGGGTCGGCCTGCAGCACCCTCGGCGGCGAGCCGGAGTCGCAGGGAGACTGCGCCGCCGGACTCTTCTGTCACGAGGGCGCCGGCTTCCCTGGCGGTCTCTGCACCCTGCCCTGCGCGCAGGACTCCGATTGCGCTGCCACCCTCGGCGGGCCTGGGTCCTGCGTGATCGTCGGCACCACCGGGCTCTGCCTGCAACGCTGCACGCCGGGGTCTACCGGGGCCTGCCGTCGAACAGGCTACGTGTGCGGCCCGACGGCGCAGCCGACCGTCGGGGCGTGCGTCGGACGATGCAACGCGACGCCGTCCGTTCCATGTCCCGCGGGCACTGCCTGCAACGCCTCCACGAGCCTGTGCGAGGGCACCCAGGGCTTCTACCAGCCCTGCGACGGGGCCTACGGGGCGTGCGCCCACGGCGGGGTCTGCTCCACCGTTCGCGGCGCATCGACGCAGGCCCAGTGCTTCGCCGACTGCACGGCGGGCGGCGCCTGCCCGACCAGTCCGCCGGGCGCGCGCTGCCTCCTGATGTCGACGGACGGCACCCGGACCTGCGCGATCCCGTGCACGCCCGGCAACGACGCGCCCTGCCCCACCGGGACGACCTGCGCCGCGGTCACCGGCGGCGGCGTCTGCGTCATCCGCTGCACCGCCGGCGAAGCGTGTGTGCCCCCCTCCGGCGCCTGCCGCGTGGGGCGCGCGGTGTGTTCGCCCGGAGCGAGCTGCGTCGACACCGGCGCGGCGGCGGCGGACGGAACCGCGTGCGGCACCGGCAGGGTGTGCAGCGCCGGAAGCTGCGTCGCGTGCCGCGCGGGGACGACCTGCACGCCGACGGACCCGTGCAGGACCGGGACGATCGCGTGCACCACGGGCCGTGAGGTCTGCGTCGATCGCGGCGCCGCCACGGACGGCACGGCCTGCGGAGACGGGCGCGTGTGCGCGGGTGGGACGTGCATCGCCTGCTCGCCCGGGGCGACCTGCGCGCCGTCGAACCCCTGCCACCGCGGCAGGATGACCTGCACGGCCGCCGGCGCGATCTGCACCGACATCGGCGGCAACCTCCCCGACGGGACCTCGTGCGGGACCGCGATGGTCTGTCGCGCTGGCGCCTGCACGGCGTGTGCGGCTTCGATGAGCTGCGCGCCCGCGAGCGCGCCCTGTCACGTGGGCACGATCTCGTGCAGCACCGGCGCACCCGTCTGCACGGACACCGGCGCGAACGCACCGAACGGGACCTCCTGCGGCACGGGGCAGGCGTGCACCGGCGGGGTCTGCGCGTGTGCGAGCGGCTTCACGATGTGCTCGGGGCGCTGCGTCGACCTGCAGGCTGACCCGTCGAGCTGCGGCTTCTGCGGCATCGCGTGTACGGCCGGGCGCGTCTGTTCGCGCGGAGCCTGCGCCTGCCCGACGGGCCGCACCGACTGCTCCGGCACCTGCCGCGACACCCTCACCGACCCGACGGCCTGCGGCGCCTGCGGCCGTTCGTGCCCGAGCTTCTCGACCTGCGTGGCCGGGACCTGCGTCTGCGCTCCGGGCCGTACCTTCTGCGCGGGAGGCTGCTTCGACCTGCGCGGCAGCGACGGAAACTGCGGCGCGTGCGGTATGGCCTGCGGCGCCGGGCGGACGTGCTTCAACAGCGCCTGCCAGGCCCTGGTGGCCGACCATCAGGTGCGCGGAACGGTCGTGAGCCTCCCCGACGGGCGCATTCTCGACGTCGCCGCGGGCGCGAACCGCGTCGTCGCCTACACGCCGTCGACGAACACCTGGGCCGCGCTCACGACCATCCCCGGCGCCTCGACCTCCCACGTGTCGGTCACGGGCGTCGACGGGCGCGTGTACGTCTTCGGGTCCACCGGCTCCGTCGACATCTACAACCCGACCACCAACACGTGGTCATCGGGCGCGGCCACGACGGCGGCGCGCCGCGACAACGCGCTCGTCGCGGTGATCCCCGACGGGAGGATCTACGTGATGGGCGGCGGCTCCTATTGCAGCACGGTCGGCCCGTCGAGCGTGGTGCAGGTGTACATCCCCACCACCAACTCCTGGGGCGTCGCGGCATCCGTGCCGAGCGGCGTCGCGAGCACGGCCGCGGTCACCGGCTCCGACGGGAAGATCTACATCTTCGGGGCGGTCACCCCGGGCGGCATCTGCGGCGTCGGCGTGGCGCCCACGTGGATCTTCGACCCCGCGATGAACCGCTGGTCGACGGGGCCGAGCCTCCCGAACTCCGCGGCCTTCCTCGGAGCCGCCCGCGGCGCCGACGGCTTCATCTACCTCTTCGGCGGACAGCACTACTCGGCGGGCTCCGCGTACGCCGCGGTGTACCGCTACGACGTCGTCACGCGCACCTACCTCGCGCGCACGGACATCCCGAACCGCTCGACGATCTACGGCGGGCCCGCGGTGTTCGCCGCCAACGGGAACTTCTATTTCTTCGACCGGGGCAATCACAACGTGCAGGCCTACTCGGGCCCGCTCGACCTCTGGTGGCGCTAGTACCGTCCCACAGGGGACTTGAAGGCTTGAGGGAGAGCATCCACTCACGCCTGCGGCCCCCGGCCTCCGAGGGGAGCACCCGCGAGGTGTCTCCGTGCTCGTTGGGGGGGACCGCTACGGCTGCGTCGGGGGAGAAGAACCGCAAGGGTCGCAAGGGTCGCAAGGGAGACGAGAAGGGCTTTGGTGTGAGGCGCTCGAGGCACTCACCTCGTGTCGGCGACCGGCATCGCTCCCTCAGACCCTCTCGCGAGACCAAAGCAGGGAGCGCCGCCAGAACCAACCCTTGCGACCCTTGCGACCCTTGCGGTTCTTCTCCCCCGACGCAGCCGTAGCGGTCCCTCCAACGAGCACGGAGACACCTCGCGGGTGCTCCCCTCGGAGGCCGGGGATTGCAGGCGTGAGTGGACGCCAGGCTCATCCCTTCAAGTCCCCTGCGACGAGGCGACCAGCCTGTTGCGGGAGAGCGCCCCCATAGGACCTCGCATCGGCGCGACGCACTTGGACTCGTCTCAGCGCCGTTGATAGCTTGCCGCTGATGCGACGCCTCCTCCTGCCGGCCGTGCTCGCGTGCGTGGCCTGCACGGCCAGTCCCATCCCGCAGCCTTCCTGTACACCCGGCGCATCGAGCGCCTGCGCCTGCACCAACGGGGCGAGCGGCGCACAGACATGCGGCGCCGATCGTGTGCTCGGTGCATGCGTCTGTACGGACGCGAGCGCGTCACCCGATGCGGTCGCCGCGGACGTCACGAGCACGGCGGACGTCACGAGCGCTACGGACGTCCCGGACGCGGTCGACCCACGGGACACAGCGCCTCCGGACGTGCCCGCGAGCGACGCTGGCTTCGATGTCCCCTCCCCCGATGTCCCTTCCTCCGACGTGGCCGATGCCGCGGACGCGCCGGACGTGCCCATCACCTGCCCGGTCGGTTTCGGCGACTGCAACGGCAGCGCCGCCGACGGGTGCGAGTCTGCCCTGGCGACCAGCCTGCGCCACTGCGGAGCGTGCGGGACGGTCTGCGCCGCCGGCACGACCTGCGTGGCGGGCGCGTGCCGCGCGATCCCCCTCAACGGCCTCGTGGCCCACTACCCCCTCGACGGAACCGCCGAGGACGCGACCCTGCTGTCCCCCACCGGCGTCGTGACCCGCGCTGTCCCCTCGCCCGACCGGTGCGGCGGCTCCGCGGGCGCCCTCGACTTCGCCGGCGAGGCCTCGATCGTGATGCCGACCAACCCGCGCCTCCCGATCGGCGCGGCGGCCCGCACGGTCGCCGTCTGGCTGCGCGTCCAGCCCGAGCACTTCGCCGGCATCGTGATCAACTGGGGCACCGTCATGCCGCGGCAGCGCTGCAGCCTCCAGCTCCAGGCCTCGACGGGGCTCACGCTGTTCTCGGGCGAGTCCAGCGACGTGACCTCCCGCTCCCGCATCGGCGACGGCCGCTGGCACTTCGTGGCCGCGACCTACGACGGCAGCCGCGCGACCCTGTACATCGACGGCGCGTCCGAGGGGTCCGAGACCATGACGCTGGCCACCACGCGCCAGGAGCTCGCGATCGCCCGGCTCGTGCCCTCCGACCCGCGGCCGCTCTCCTTCACGGGCCAGCTCGACGACGTCCGCATCTACAACCGCGCCCTGACGCCCGATGAGATCGCGACGCTGCACCGCGAGCGCGGCTGCGCGCCCTGAGCGCGATTCGCTCGGCGACGTAGAGCACCCGCTGGCGACGATCCGCGAGGGTCCTATGCGGTGGGGAGTGACCCTCATCCTTCAGATCTCCGACACGCACTTCGGCACGGAGGTGCCCGCCGTCGTCGAGGCGCTCTTCGCGCTGACCCGCGCCCTATCCCCAGACCTGCTGGTGTACTCCGGCGACATCACCCAGCGGGCGCGACCGCGCGAGTTCGCGGCGGCCCGCGCCTTCGTGGAGCGCCTCGCGGTCCCGCAGGTGGTGGCGCTGCCGGGCAACCACGACATTCCCCTGTTCAACCTCGGCCTGCGCGTGTTCGCGCCCTACGCCAACTACCGGCGCCGCTTCGGCCACGACCTGGAGCCCTCCTTCGAGTCGGATGAGCTCCTGGTGCTCGGCGTCAACACGACCCGCCGCTGGCTCCACATCGACGGCCGCGTGTCGGGCGAGCAGATCGAGCGTGTGGCGGGTCGTCTGCGCGGCGCGCGCCGCGAGCAGCTCCGGGTGGTGGTCACCCACCAGCCCATCGTCGTAAGCCGCCCGCAGGACCGCAAGGACATCCTTCGCGGCCACGCCCAGGCCCTGCCCGCGTGGTCGGCCGCCGGCGCCGACGTGGTGCTGGGCGGGCACATCCACCTGCCGCAGGTGCACTGTCTCCGCGAGCTCCGCGCCGACCTGCCGCGCGCCATGTGGTGCGTGCAGGCGGGCACGGCCACCTCGTCGCGCGTGCGGTGGGAGGCCCCGAACTCGGTCAACCTGCTGCGCTACACGAAGCCCGGCGACGCACACGCGTCCCCTCGCTGCACGGCGGAGCGCTGGGACTACCACGCAAGCGAGAGCCGCTTCGAACGCGTGCAGTCCGTGGAGATGGTGCTCGATCGATAGGCGCCGCGCCTTTCGCTGTGGAAAGGCGCTAACGGCCCCTGCGGCCCCGGCCTCCCCAGTGGCCGCCGCCACCGACGAACCCGCCGCCACCGCCGACGAAGCCGCCGCTCCCGCCACCCCAATGACCGCCGCCGCCACCGACGAACCCGCCGCCCCAGGCTCCGGGCCCGTAGGCCGACGGGAGAGACCCATACCCCGTCGGGGGGTGCCCCGGCGGGGGATAGCCGGGCTGCGTCGGGCGATCGGGACGCAGGTACACCGGTCGCCCAGGTCGGTAGTACGAAGGACCACTCCAGGGGGCCACGTAGGGGGTCGGCACCGTCGAAGGTCCCGTCACGTGATCGCCCGGCGATGGGTACGCGCATCCGGCCGTGCACGTCATCGTGCTGACCACGGGCGGCGCGATGTGCGCGCGCGGGAGGGCGCTGGCCGCGAGCGGTGCAACGGGCTGCGTGCCGGCGAGTCCCACCGGGCCGGGGTTGTAGCGCACCACGCGCTCGTTGACGGTCATCGTGCCCATCGGGTTGAAGCTGGCCGTGCGGTGGTAGATCGACGCGACCAGCTCGGTCGGGAGCTGGGCGAGGCGCTCCGAGCCGAGCTGGGACGCCAGCACGAAGTGCCAGCACGACGCGCAGTCACCGGGTGACGCCAGCGGTACCCCTGCGGGCGGTAGCGGCGCCCAGCCCGCGTAGCCCTCGCCCGCGCGCCAGCTCACCCAGGCCGGGCCCCAGGTCGTGCCCGGGACCCACGCCCACCCCCGGGAGAGCAGCACCCAGCGCCCGTAGTGGAAGGGCGCCCACCCCCATGGGTAGTCGGACACCCAGGTCCAACCGTACTGCGAGAGCGACCAATGCCCGGCGGTGGCGTAGGGAGCGAAGCCCGCTCCGACACGCTCGGGCGAGGGCGACCAGACGCGACCGTGCCGCGGGTCGTTCCGCCAATCGCCGTACGGCGTGAGGTCGCGCTGGAACTGCTGGTACGCGTCCGGGTCGTAGCCGTCTTCGTAGCTGGCGCTCTCATCGAGCGGCGGAGCGACGGTGCGCACGGCCTGGGGGCCTCCTCCCCCTTCGGGGCCGGCGGCGTCCTGCGCGAGCGCCACGCGACCGAAGCCAGTGAAGAGCGCCAGGGCGTGCAGCAGTGCGGTGAGCTTCACGGTGCGACATCCCTTCATCCACGAGGCGTCTGCCTGGAGACTGATCGACACACGAGGTGACGGCCAGCCTCCCGGCCAACGCCAGGGACGGACTTCAATCGATGAGGGGGAAGGCCGAGGTCGGAGGGAGGAACCGGGTCGCGAGCGCGATGGAAGCGCTACGCGCGCATCATACCGCGGAGCGTCTCGGCCATCTGGGCGGGCGTGGGCGCCACCCGGATGCCGGCCGCCTCGAAGGCCTCGATCTTGTCGATCGCACGGCCCTTGCCGCCGGAGATCACGGCGCCGGCGTGGCCCATGCGCTTGCCCGGCGGGGCGGTGGTGCCCGCGATGAAGCCCGCGACCGGCTTCTTCATGTTGGCCTTCACCCACTCGGCCGCGCGCTCCTCGGCGCCGCCGCCGATCTCGCCGATCATGATGACCCCTTCGGTCTGCGGGTCATCGTTGAAGAGCCGCAGCACGTCGATGAAGTCCATGCCGTTCACCGGGTCGCCGCCGATGCCGACGCAGGTGCTCTGCCCGACCCCGAGCGCGCTGAGCTGACCGACCGCCTCGTAGGTGAGCGTGCCCGAGCGCGACACCACCCCGATGGGGCCGACCTTGTGGATGTGACCCGGCATGATGCCGATCTTGCACAGCCCCGGCGTGATGACCCCGGGGCAGTTGGGGCCGATGAGCCGCAGGTCCTTGTTGAGCCGGTGCTCGAGCGCGCGGCGCACCTTCACCATGTCCATCACCGGGATGCCCTCGGTGATGCACACGATGAGGGAGACCCCCGCGTCGGCGGCCTCCAGGATGGCGTCCGCCGCGCCCGGCGGCGGGACGAAGATCACCGACGCGTTGGCGCCGGACTGCCGCACGGCATCGGACACGGTGTTGAACACCGGGACCGAGCCCTCGAAGGTGGTGCCGCCGCCGCCCGGGGTGACGCCGCCGACCACCTTGGTGCCGTACGCGAGCATCTGCTTCGCGTGAAAAGAGCCGAACTTGCCGGTGATGCCCTGCACCACCAGCCGCGTGTTGCCATCGACGAGGATTGCCATCGCTTTGCTCTACTTCTGCCCGTTGACGAGGCTGCAGATCTTCTGTGCGCCGTCGAGCATGGTCGACGCCGGGGTGATCGCGAGGCCGCTCTCCGCGAGCAGCCGCCGACCCTCCTCGACGTTCGTCCCCTCCAACCGCACCACCAGCGGGACCGTGAGCCCCAGGGTCTTCGTCGCGTTGATCACGCCCTGCGCGATGACGTCGCACTTCATGATCCCGCCGAAGATGTTCACGAAGATGCCCTTCACCGCGGGCGACCGCAGGATGATCGAGAAGGCCTTGGTGACGGCCTCCTCGGTGGCGCCGCCGCCCACGTCGAGGAAGTTCGCCGGCGTGCCGCCCGCGTGCGAGATGATGTCCATCGTCGACATCGCCAGGCCCGCGCCGTTGACCAGGCAGCCGATGTTGCCGTCGAGCGACACGTACGACAGCCCGGCGTTCTTGGCCTCGAGCTCCGTCGGGTCTTCCTCGCCCGGGTCGCGCAGCGCCCCCCACTCCTTGTGACGGAACTCGGCGTTCTCGTCGAAGGTGATCTTCGCGTCGAGCGCCATGACGTTGCCGTCGACCGTCACGATGAGCGGGTTCACCTCGACGAGGGAGCAGTCCTCCGCGACGAAGAGCTTGTAGAGCGACCCGACCAGCGCGACGAACTTCCCGACCTGGTCCTTGGTGAGCCCGAGGCCGAAGCCCAGCTCGCGCGACTGGTACGGCATGAGCCCCGCCGTCGGGTCGACCCACACCTTCAGGATCTTCTCCGGCGTCGTCGCCGCCACGTGCTCGATGTCCATGCCGCCCTCGGCGCTGGCCATCACCACCACGCGACGGGTGTCCCGGTCGACCAGCATGCCCAGGTAGAGCTCCCGGGCGATGTTGATCCCCTGCTCGACGAAGACCGTGCGCACCAGCTGACCGCCGGGGTCGGTCTGGATGGTCACCAGCTTGCCGCCGAGCATCCGCCACGCCGCGTCGCGCGCCGCGTCCGCGCCGCCCTTGCACACCTCGACGCCGCGCGAGACCACGTTGTCGCCCTTGTGCACCTGGCCCTTGCCGCGCCCACCCGCGTGGATCTGCGACTTCACCACCACCAGGGGTTGCCCGGTGAGCTCCGCGAGCTTCTCCGCCGCGGCCTTCGCCTCGTCCGGGGTCGTCGCCGCCATGCCGAGCGGCACCGCGATGCCGTACTTCCGGAAGATCTCCTTGCCCTGATACTCGTGGATCTTCATCGGCTCAGGCCTGCTGCGCGCTGAGGCGCTTGGCGACGTCGACCACACCGCGCACGCTGTCCGCGCTCTTGGCGAGGGCCGCCTTCTCCGCGTCGCTCAGCTCGATCTCGACGATGCGCTCGACGCCGCTGCCGCCGATGACCACCGGCACGCCGAGGTACATGTCCTTGTAGCCGTACTGGCCGTCCAGGTACGCGGCGCCCGCGAGCAGGCGCTTCTGGTCGAGCAGGTACGCCTCGGCCATCGCCATCGCCGCCGTCGCCGGGGCGTAGTAGGCGCTGGTGCCCATGAGCTTGACGATCTCGCCGCCGCCGCCGCGGGTGCGGGCCTCGAGGGCGTCGAGGCGCTCGCTCGCGATGAGCTGCGAGACCGGCACGCCGTTGATGGTGCAGTAGGCGCGCGCCGCCACCATGTCGTCGCCGTGGCCGCCGAGCACCATGGCGCGCACGTCCTTGGCGCTCACGCCGACCTCCGCCGCGAGGAAGTGCTGGAGCCGCGCCGAGTCGAGCACGCCCGCCATGCCGACCACGCGCTGCTTCGGAAACCCGGTCCACTGCTGGAACGCCCAGACCATCACGTCGAGGGGGTTGGAGATCACGATGGTGAACGCGTCGGGGCAGTGCTTCTTCGCGTTCTCCGCCACGTTGCGGATGATCGGGAGGTTGATGCCCACGAGGTCGTCGCGGCTCTGGCCCGGCTTGCGGGGCACGCCCGCGGTGATGATCACCACGTCGGCGCCCGCGCAGTCGGCCCAGTCCGAGGTGCCGATGACGGACGCGTCATCGCCCGTGATGGCGCTGTTCTGCATCAGGTCGAGGGCCTTGCCCTTCGCGAAATCGGCCTTCGACGGGATGTCGAAGAGCACCACGTCGCCGAGCTGCTTGCGCGCCGCGATGGCCGCCAGCTCGCCGCCGATGTTGCCTGCTCCGATGAGCGCGATCTTGTTCCGCTTCGCCATGACGATGGATCTCCGTGTGATGGGGCGCGCCGCGCGCCGATGTCTCAGCCGCTCCCTGCCGGTCGCCTCACCGAGGGGACCGTCGAGCGGGGCGGGAATGTGCCCGCGCGACCGCCGTTCGTAAAGGGCGTACCGCCGGGTCAGTGCTGGGGCACGCCGAAGGGGAAGTAGATGGTCTCCCCGCTGCCGCCGCCGCCGCCGGTGCTGAGCGCCCGGCCCATGCGCCACGACTTCGACGCCCGGGTGAGCCCCGAGGCCCCCGGGTCGGTGGTGAAGCGCGCGCTCTGCAACACCCCCTGCACGCAGCGCTGCGCCCGCGCGGTGCTCCCCCGCGGCGCGCGAAACACCACCTCGCTGCTCACCGCGCCGCCGCTGGCGTTGTCGAAGGTGACCGTGGCGGTGCACTCCTCGGCGGCGTTGCGGTCGGCCCGCAGGCACGCGATCACCCGGGGCTCGAGCGCGTTGATCGCCGCCACCGCGCGGGGGGTGTAGTCCCGCGCGGGGGCTGCGGGCTCCACGGGCGCAGGGGCCGCGGGCGTCGGCGCGACGGGGTGCGGGTCGCTCGCCGGGACGATGGCGATGGCGGTGCCCGGGCCCGTCGGCGGGCTCACCGGATCGCGGGCGCTCGTGATCCACCAGAAGATGAGCCCCGCGGCGACGACCATCACGCCGGCGATGCCCAGCGTGATGGCGCGCGTCGACGGCCCCGAGGAGGGCGCCTGCTTCGGTCGCGGCAGCGGGCCGATGGCGGCGCTCGGCGGGGGCGCGACGTCGAGCGAGGCCCGCGGCGACGGGGGCACCGAGAGGTCGAGCGGGGCGCCCTGCGCGAGCGAGGGCAGCGGCGCGAAGCCCGGCGCCGGAGGTGGGCTCAGCGGCGCCATGATGGGGGGCGCGGGCTCGGGCATGGGCATCGCGGCCGGCGCGCCGAAGCCGCCCATCGCCGGCAGCGGCGCCATGGGGTTGAGCCCGGCGGGCGCCTCGCGCGTGGGCGGAGGCATCGTGGCGAGCCGCCCGGGGATGGCGCCGAGCGCGGGCTGCGGCGGCGCTTCCGGGGCGGGCGGCGCGGGCGCGCGCCAGGGGATCTCCGGGAGGGTGCGCGCGAGCACGCGGACGAACTCGGCGGCGTCGAAGCCGGCATGGATGCCGTGGATGAGCGCGCGGAGCTGCTGCGCCAGGAGGCCCGCGGACTGCGTGCGCTGCGCGGGGTCGACCGCGAGCGCGCCGAGCACCACGGCGTCGAAGGGCTGAGGCACCTGCGGGTCGACCCGGGACGGCGGATCGAAGCGGCCCGCGAGCAGCACCTGGCGCGCGGCGTTGGGGTCGCTCCGCGGCACGAGGGGGCGCACGAGGAGCATCTCCCAGAGCACCACGCCGAGGGCGAAGACGTCGACGCGCCAGTCGGGCGCCTGCCCCGAGAGAAGCTCCGGGGCGGCGTAGGCGAGCTTGGTCACCGCGGCCCCCGGCGCGGCGCCGCTCAGCACCGCGCGGGCGACGCCGAAGTCCGAGACCTTGACGGTGCCTTCGAGGGAGACGAGGAGGTTCTGCGGGGAGACGTCGCGGTGCACGATCTGGAGCGGGCGCCGGTGCTCGTCCTCGCGGCGGTGGGCGTAGTCGAGGCCCGTCGCCGCCTCGGCCACGAGGTAGGCCACCGCGACCGGCGGCAGGCGCTGGCCGCGCTCGGCGCAGGCCTTGAGCACCCGCGCGGCGGTGGTGCCCTCGATGTACTCGAGCGCCAGGTAGGGCTCGGGCTGGTCGCCGAAGTCGAGCACCTGCACCACGTTGGGGTGCTCGAGGTACCCGTTGATGCGCGCCTCCTGGACGAAGCGCGCCCGGAGGTTGGGGTCTCCCTGCAACCGGGGCAGGATGCGCTTCACCGCGGCCCGACGTCGAAAGCCACCGGGGCCCTCCCGCTCGGCGCGGTACACCTCGCCCATGCCGCCCCGACCGAGCAGCTCGATCAAACGGTACCCGCCGATCATCGCCGGAGGCCCCGGTTCGCCCTGCCCCTGCGCTGGATTGGGACTCGTCACGGTTGCGCGCGATGCTCGCGCCTCCGCACCCCCCGCGCAAGCGAATGGCGCACGCCGGCTCTCCGCGCTCGCCCTCGCGGCGTGGCTGCTCGGCTGCGCGAGCGGGGGGCCGGGCATCGGCAACCTCGGCGGCTCGTGGCCCGGAGGCATCGGGGCCACGCTGCGCCACCGCGGCGCCGAAGGGGTGCTGGTGCTCGACCGGGTGCCCGAGGGCGGCGCGGCGGCGCGGGCGGGGCTGCGTCACGGCGCGACCATCGTCGCCATCGACGGGCAGCCGGTGCGGGGGCACACGCCCGCCGAGCTGGTGGCGCGCCTGCGGGGGGAGGTCGGCACGGTGGTGGTGCTGCGGGTGCGGCGGGGCGAGACCGAGGAAGACGTGCGGGTGGAGCGGGCGCCCTACGCGCGCGAGGGGCGCGGGGCGTTGACCGGGCCGCGTCGGGCACGGTAGGGACGTCTCCCGCCGCGACGCGCGGCACCAGGAGAGTTCATCGTGAGTGTTCTGATCGTTGGATCGATGGCCGTCGACACCGTGGATTTTTCGAGCACGGGCGAGCGCCACGAGCTCGTCGGGGGCTCGGCCACCTTCGCGTCGCTCGCGGCGGGCCTCTACACCGACGTGCGCATGGTCGGCGTGGTGGGTCGTGACTTTCCCGACGCCACGCTCCAGACCCTGGCCTCGCGCCGGGTCGACCTCGCGGGCGTGCAGATCGTCGACGGCGAGACCTTCCGCTGGCACGGCCGCTACAACGCCGACCTCTCGTCGCGCGAGTCGCTCGACACGCGGCTCAACGTGTTCGAGCACTTCCGCCCGACGCTGCCGGAGAGCTACCGCCGCTCGCGGGTGGTGCTGCTCGGCAACATCCACCCCGACCTGCAGTCCGAGGTGCTCGACCAGGCCGAGAAGCCCGAGCTCGTCGCCGCCGACACCATGAACTTCTGGATCAAGGGCACCCCCGACGCCCTGCTCCGCCTGCTGCGCCGCATCGACCTGCTCATCATCAACGAGGAGGAGGCCCGCGAGCTCTCGGGCCTCAAGGTGGTGGCCAAGGTGGGCCGGGCGCTGCGCGCGCTCGGTCCGAGCCGCGTGGTGGTGAAGCAGGGCGAGTACGGTGCCTTCCTCTTCGACGAGCACGGCGCCTTCCACGCGCCGGCCTTCCCGCTCGAAGACGTGGTCGACCCCACCGGCGCGGGCGACACCTTCGCGGGCGCGATGCTCGGGTACCTCGACGCGCAGGGCCCCATCACCGCCGCCTCGCTGCGCCGCGCGGTGGTCCACGGCTCCGCGGTCGCCTCGCTCTGCGTCGAGCAGTACGGCACCCGCGGCGTCGTCGAGGCCACCGAGGCGGACGTGCAGGAGCGCGTGCGGGCCTTCGCGAAGCTGGTGCACTACGAGGGCGTCTGACCGGCGCCGCCAGCCGCTTGCGGCGTTTGTAGGCATCGCGTACCGTCCGCGCCGCGCGGGTGGTGGGGCTTCCTTTCCCTGCGTACCCCCTACAATCAGCGATCGCGGAGGTCTCCCATGAACCGTTTCTCGACCCTTCTCCTCACCAGCGTCCTCGCCGGCTCTCTCGGCGCCTGTAGCGACGATCCCGCGGTCACCCCGACCGACGGCGGCGTGACCCCCACCGACACCGGCGCCTCGTGCAGCCCGCCCCCGGACGCCGGCGGCCCGCGGCCGTACTTCCAGTGCACCAGCGACAACGTCTGCCCGACGGGCCGCTACATGAACAACCCGACGCGGCCTGGCTACCGGCTCACGTACATCAAGATCACCCAGCCCGCGGCCCTCGCGAGCGCCGCCATTCTCTCGACGGTCAACCCGACCCTCCAGCGCGGCACCTTCCTCTGGGGCCTCCAGCTCGACCTCACGGCCAACACCTTCCGCACCGGCGGCCTCAACCCGATGTTCACCCGCGGCACCACGGGCGTCGGCCTGATGGACGGCCAGTTCGCGTTCTTCAACGGCAACGGCCCGGGCACCATGCCGGCCCGCTACAACCCCATCTCGGGCAGCGTGATGGTCACGGGTGACCGCGCCGCCACCGCGACGGTGACCACCACGGTCAACATCCCGATCTTCAGCGACGAGGCGGGCACCATGCTGCTCACCCAGCTGCCGATGGACAACGCGCGCATCACCAACATCAACCTCACCGCCGACCGCGGCTGCATCGGCCTCGGCATCCCCACCGGCGGCCGCTACACCGAGACCACCAGCCGCTGGCTCACCGAAGACGTCTCCGACACGCCCTACGGCGTGGTCGACGCCGACATCACGGTCGAGAACGCCAAGATGGTCAGCGTGACCATCGGCGGCAACCCGACCCCCCTGTGCAACATCATCTCCGGCGCCGACTGCATGACCGACCCGATGGGCTCGTGGGCGCGCCAGCCCGACGCCACGGTCAACGGCATGCCCGCCTACCACCTGCGCGCCAACTTCGCGGCGATCTCCGCCAACATCGCGCAGTAGTCCCCGCCCTCCCCGGGCGCTCTCCCGTCCCCGTGGCGACGAAGCCACCGCGTCCCCTCCCCGTCATCCAACCCCTGAAGCGCATCACGTCCTGGCTTTACCCAGGACGCGGTGCCGCCGTACTGTGCGGCCCAATTCGCTTTCGGTTCGACGCGTTGGTGCGCCCCGCGTCGACCATCTCCAGCAGCCGCGACGTCGCGGCAAGAGGATCGTCCTGATGTGGTCGACGCTGCGTAGGGTCTACTGGATGATCGCCGTGATCCTGGTCTCAGGATGTAGCGGCGGCGGTTGCTCGGGCTGTGCCGGGGGGGCGATCGCCCCCATCCCGGGCGGCTATCCCCTGGCGCCGGAGACGCGCATCCCGCGCTCGGCGCAGATCCGTCTCACCGAGACGGGCCTCAACCGCATCGAGGCCGTCGCCCCGGGCCTGCTCGGCGGGCTCGTGGGCACCGGCATCCCGGTGCCGACGATCACCCAGGACCTCTCCGTCGGGAGCGTGATCGTGTGCCCGTCGGGCAACTGCCCCATCGCCATCACGCTGCCCACCACGGGCGCGCTCGACCTGGGCTTCGCCGACCCGAACGCCATCAACGTGCGTGCACGGGTGATCATCAACGGCGCGATCCCCATCCGGGGCTGCCTCGGCGTCTGTAGCGCCACCTGCGGCGGCACCTTCTGCGGCTCGACGTCGCTCACGCTCAACGTCAACACGGGCCGCGGCAGCCACCCCTACATCGGCCTCTCGACGAAGGCGACCATCCGCCGCGACACGCACGCGCAGCGCCTCAACTACCACCGCGCCGACCTCGTCTCGCCGACGGGCTCTGGCGACGTGGTGCAGGAGACCCCCGGCGAGGGCATCGAGAACGACGACATCAGCTGCAGCGGCAACGGCGTCCTCTGCGGCGTGGTCAACCTGCTGCGCGGCACCATCGTCAACCTCGTGCGCGGCCAGATCAGCGGCGCCCTCGGCCCCATCGCCGACGCCCTCGCGCAGAGCGCGACCCCCAACCCCCCGGGCTGCCCGACGGGCACCACCGCCCGCAGCGGCACCTGCGTCTACCCCGACAACACCAACGTCCCGACGCTGCTCGGCACCGACGGCGCGGGCAACTTCGGCGCGCTCTTCGCGTCGCTCTCGCCGGGCGTCCGCGCCAACGTGCGCTACACGCTCGCGGCGGGCGACCCGATGCGCGACGCGCAGGTCATCGCCGGCGGCATGTCGATCAACATGTTCGGCGCGATGCAGTCGGTGGCCCACAACTCGTGCGTGCCGCGCATCGCCCCGCCGGCCATCCCGGTGATCCCCGAGTACGCGGCCCTGCGCGCCAACGTGGTGCCCGGCACCTCCACCCCGATCGACCTCGGCATCGGCATCGCGGAGGAGTTCCTCAACTACTCGGCGTACCAGCTGTGGGACGCGGGCACGCTCTGCCTCGGCGTCGGCACCAACCTGAGCCAGCAGATCTCCGCGGGCACCTTCAGCATCCTCCCGGCGCTCAGCTCGATGCGCCAGCTGCTCTTCCCGCAGACCACGGGCCCCGTGGCCATCCTGCTGCGCCCGCAGCAGCCCCCGGTCGTGCGCCTCGGGCGCGGCACCAACGTCGACACCGACCCGCTGCTCAACATCCGCCTCCCGCGGCTCGCCCTCGACTTCTACGCCTGGAGCGAGGAGCGCTATGTGCGCTTCATGACCCTCACCACCGACGCGGTGGTGGGCGTCAACCTCGAGAGCGACGCCGGCGGGCTCCTGCCCCGCCTCGGCATGCTCCGCACCGAGAACATCACCGTCACCAACAACACCCTGCTGTCGAACAACCCCGCCCTCATCGGCACCTCGCTGCAGGCCATCCTGGGCCCGGCCCTCGGCATGATCGGCGGCGGGCTCTCGCCCATCAGCATCCCGGGCTTCGACGTCCCCGGCAGCGGCGGGCGCCCGCTCGGCCGCGTCGCCATCTCCATCCCCCCCAACGGCGTGCAGGGCGTCACCGAGGGCGCCAACCGCTTCCTCGGCCTCTTCGCCGCCCTGGCCTTCACCCCGGCGGGCGCGATGCCCATCGCGGTGAAGCTCGACACCACCGCGGCGCTCGACGCCGTGCACGTCGACCGCAACCTCTTCACCGTCGACGGCTTCCGCCGCGAGAACCTCCCCCGCGTCAGCTTCCACGCCGCGACGCCCAACGACTTCGGCCACGACGCCGAGTTCAGCTGGCGCCTCGACCGCCAGACCTGGTCGAGCTTCTCGCGGGAGACCCGCTACGAGGTGCAGGACTTCGCGCTCGCGAGCCCCGGCCTCCACACCATCGAGGTGCGCGCGCGCATCGCGGGTGAGCCGCAGAGCGCCGACGACGAGCCCGCGCAGTTCACCTTCATCGTCGACCCGGTGGCCCCGGAGCTCTCCACCCGCTTCGACAACGGCGCCGTCGTCGCCGAGGCGACGGACAACCAGGACGCCGCGCTGGAGTACTCGTTCCAGTTCGACGACGCGCCCGCGACGGAGTGGGGCGCCTCGGACCGCATCGCCGTGCCCGAAGGGGCGCTGCGCATCGTCGTGCGCGTGCGCGACGCGGCGGGCAACGTCACCGAGCGGGTGATCAACCGCCAGCCCCTGATCCGCGGCGGCGCCACCACCGACGCCGACGGCGGCGGCTGCGGCTGCCGCGTCGGCAGCTCGTCCAGCACCGGCGGCCGCGGCTCGGCCGGGATGCTCGCGCTCTTCGCGGCGGGCGCCATCATCGCCGCCCGTCGCCGCCGCCGGGTCAGCGCCCGCGTCGCGACGGCCCTGGTGGTCGCCGCCGGCGCGGTCGCCGTGGGCTGCGCCGAGGAGGCCACCAACACCGTCCTCGACGGCGGCAACGGCGACTCGAGCGTCCCGCCCGCGGACATGGGCGTCTCTGTCACCTGCGAGGCGGGGCAGAACCTCTGCGCCTCGACGGGCATGTGCACCCCGACCCCGCCCTGCCCGGACTGCATGCCCGGCTTCGGGGCGATGGGCACCCCGACCTTCAACGCGACCACCTGCGCGTACGACACCGCGGCGTGCACCTGCACCCGCCTGCCGCCGCTCTCCCCGGGCGCGGTCGGGTCGCACCTGCACATGGCGGCCGCCGCCGAGGGAACCCTCTGGATGTCGGCCTACTCGCCCGGCGAGCCCACCGACGGCGCCCGCTACGGCGACCTCGTCGTCGGCCGCTGGAACCAGGAGACCAGCACCGTCGCCTGGACCCACGTCGACGGCGTGCCCGCCGACGGGATGGTCACCGCCGACACCACGGGGTGGCGCAATGGGGTGAGCACCGCGGGCGACGACGTCGGCCGCTTCAACAGCATCGCCCTCACCGCCGCGGGCCAGCCCCGGGTGGCCTACTGGGACACCACCCACGACGTGCTGAAGTACGCCGCGTTCGACGGCACCGCGTGGACGAGCCACGCCGTCGACACCAACGGCGCCAACGGCCGCTACGCCTCGCTCGCGCTGCTCGCCGACGGGACGCCGATGATCGCCTACCGGGCGGTCAGCGTCGCGGCCACCGGCGTCGTGAGCGCCGTCGTGCGCGTCGCCCGCGGCAACAGCGCCACGCCCGCCCGGGCCAGCGACTGGACCATCTCCGACGCGGTCACGGTCACCAGCGCCTGCCGCGCCGCCGACTGCCCGACGGGCCAGTCCTGCGTGCAGAGCACCGGGCGCTGCGCCCCGGCGGGCACCTGCATGGCGAGCTGCGGCTCCGGCGAGGCCTGCGTGGGCACCACCTGCCAGGAGGTCTACGACCGCAACTGGGTGGAAGACCTCCCCCCCGGGGCGCTCTACATCAACCTCCTGGTCGACGGCATGGGCCGCCCGGCGCTGGTGTTCTACCACCGCGACCGCGGCAACCTGCTCTTCTCCCAGGGCGACGCCACCGGGCGCTTCGCGGCCCCGGTCATCCTCGACGGCGAAGGGGCGATGATGCGCGACGGCGGCGACCGCGGGCTCTCCGCGGGCGCGGCCATCGAGGCCAACGGCACCATCCACGTGGCCTACGTCGACGGCTGGGAGGAGCGACTCATGTACCTCCGCGTGATGGGCGGCCGGCCGATGGGCGAGCCCGCCGTCATCGACGACGGCTCCGGCGTCGGGGACATGGCCTCCTTCGACGACGGCCGGCACATCATCGGCGACGGCGCCACGGTGGTCCTCGGCGCCGCCGGGCCGCGGGTGGTCTACCAGGACACCACCGTCGGCACGCTCCGCCTCGCGTCGCTCATGGGCAGCGGGATGACCGCAACCTGGCGACGCACGGTCCTCGACTCGATGAACCACACCGGCTACTGGGCCACCGCCGCCGGCGGCCGCGTGGGCACCTACTGGCGCAGCCTCTCCGACGCCTCCGAGCGGCGCTGGGGCGTGCGGGTGTTCCCGCTCCCCTGATCAGCACCTGAGCGGTCGACGGACGGGCGCGGCGCGATTCAGTTCGCCCGCGCCCGTTGTCGTCGTGCACAATGCGCGGCGACTGTCGGCGTGGCGGAATGGCATACGCAGGTGGCTTAAAACCTCCGGGGGCGCATAGCCCCGTGCGGGTTCAAATCCCGCCGCCGATACCAGTGCTGTGTGTGGGGGGGGACCGAAGGCGGGGGGAGGCTCAGCGGGCGCTGAGCTTCTCGTCGACGAAGCGGTGCACGCTCGCGAGCGTGGAGATGTTCTTGAACTCGCTCTCGGCGATCTTGATCTGATAGCGGCGCTCGATGTCGGAGATGATCTCGATGGCCTGCATCGAGTCGACGCCGAGGTCGCGCAGCAGCACGTCGTCGCCGACCGCGTCGACGTCCTTCTCGATGATCTCCGCGATGAGCGCGCGGAGGTCTTCCTTCAGGGTGGGGGGCGTGGGCATCGCCGTGGCTCCGCTCAGGCGACCTTGTCGGTGCGCTGCTGCACGAGGTCGACGAGCTGCGCCACCGTCGCGATGCCGACGAGCTGGTCGTCCGGGATCTGGATCTTGAACTCGCGCTCCATGCTCCCGACGATCTCGAGCATGCCGAGGGAGTCGATGCCGAGGTCGCTGATGGGCGTCGTCTCGGTGGGCAGCGGGATCTCCTTCTCCGCGACCTCGCTGGCGATCCGGCGGAAGGTGTTGATCAGTTCGTCTCGTGCGATCATGGCGGTGCCGCGCTCCGTGCTGTGGTTCAGGAAGGCCGTGCGAGCGTCGCGGCGCCCCCTCCCGGAGACCCCGCACGCGCCGCGTACATCGCAGCGATCGCACACCCTGTCAAGGCGCGCATCCCCCTTGATAACAAGCGTTTCCGCGCGCTCCGGACTGCGTAGCGGGCGTGGCGGTGGGCAGCCCGTTTCGCGCCCCTGAGGCGCCCTTGCTGGCGCGGTCGGCCATCGGCTATAGCGCGCGCCGATGACACCGCGAGTCCTCGTCACCGGGATGGGCGTCGTGAGCTCCCTCGGGCTCGGCCGCGCCGCGTTCTGGCGCTCGCTGGTCGAGGGCCGCAGCGGCACGTCCACCATCAGCTCCTTCGACGCCACGCGGCTCGGGCGCACGCTCGCGGCGGAGGTGCAGGGCTTCGTCGCCGGCGACCACCTCACGGCCACGGAGGCGAAGCGCGCGGGGCGCTGCGCGGCCTTCGCGCTGGCCGCCGCCCGGATGGCGGTGCGCGACGCGGGCCTCGACGAGGGCGCCCTGCGCAGCGAGCGCGCGAGCGTGGTGCTCGGCACCACCATGGGCGAGGCCGACATCTGCGGTCTGCTCGACGGCCGGTGGATCGTCGAGGGCCCCGACGCGATGTCCCCGCGGGTGCTCCCGAAGTACGCGCCCTACCTGCTCTCCATGGAGACCGCCCAGGCCTTCGGCTGCCGCGGCACCGTGCTCACGCTCCCGGCCGCCTGCGCGGCGGGCAACTACGCCATCGGCTACGCGGCAGACCTCATCCGCGCGGGCCGCGCCGACGTGGTGATCACCGGCGCCGCGGAGATGCTGCAGGAGCTTCAGTTCGCGGGCTTCGTGCGCCTCGGCGCGGTGGCCCCGGAGCGCTGCCAGCCCTTCGACCTCGACCGCCAGGGGCTCATCGTCGGCGAGGGCGCCGGGGTGATGGTGCTGGAGTCCGAGGAGCACGCGGTGCGCCGCGGCGCGACGGCGCTCGCCGAGGTGGGCGGCTACGGCCTCGCCTGCGACGGATTCCACATCACCCGCCCGGAGCCCTCCGGCGCGGGCGTCATCCACGCGCTGCGCGAGGCCATCTGGCGCGCCGGGCTCACCGTCGACGAGGTCGATTTCATCAACGCCCACGGCACCGGCACCCGGGCCAACGACGCGGTCGAGTCCACCGCCGTGCGGGCGGTGTTCGGCGAGCGGCGCGTGCCCATCTCGTCCATCAAGAGCCTCATCGGGCACTGCATGGGCGCCGCGAGCGCCATCGAGGCGGTGAGCTGCGTCGAGACCATCAACACCGGGCTCTATCCCCCCACCGTCGGATACGCGACCCCCGACCCGGAGTGCGACGTCGCGGTGGTCGCCAACGCCGCGGGCCGCGGCCGCGCCGACGTGGTGGTCAACCACTCGCTCGCCTTCGGCGGCTACGACGCGGTGGTGCTCTTCGCGAAGCCCGACCGCCTCCCCCCCCCCGACGTCCGGGAGGCGCGCTCGTGAGGCCGCTCGCCATCACGGGCCTCGGGGTCTCCTCCCCGCTCGGCCTCGGCTGGGACGCCTTCCGCGCGTCGCTCGCGGCACCGCCGGGCGCCGCCTTCACGACGTCGCCCACGAGCTTCAGCGCGCTCCCGCACCCGGCCCTGCGCGTCGCCGAGATCGCCCACTTCGACCCGCGACCCATCGTCGGCGACAAGGGCCTTCGCAACAACGACCGCCTCACCCGGCTGCTGCTCGTGGCCGCGCGGCTGGGCCTGGAGCACGCCGGGGTGAAGCGCGACGGCGCCTTCGTCGCGCACGGCCCCGCGGAGGTGGGCGTGTGCGCGTCGACGGCCTACGGGAGCCTCGAGGCCATCCACGAGCTCGACTCCGTCGCCCGGCTCGAAGACCCGCGGTACCTCAACCCGGCGCGCTTCCCCAACACCGTGATCAACAGCTCGGTGGGGTACGTGAGCATCTGGGAGGAGCTTCGCGCCCTCAACGCCACGGTGACCAACGGCCCCACCGGGGGCCTCGACGCCTTCGACGCCGCCTCGCTCTGGCTCGACGCGGGCCGCGCGAAGGCCGTGCTCACCGGCGGCGCCGAGGCGATGTCCGAGGGGCTCTGGCAGGCCTTCCGCCGGCTCGGCGCGCTCGACGAACACCCCGAGGCCTGGGCGCCCGGCGACCCGCGCTCGGGGGGATTGCGGCTCGGCGAGGGCGCGTGCCTGGTGGTGCTCGAAGACCTCGCGGCGGCCCGTGCCCGGGGCGCGAAGGTGCACGCCGAGGTGGTGGGCTACGGCGCGGCCTTCGAGCCCGCGGAGGCGTCGGCGCCGATGGTGCACGTGAGCGCCGGGGCCCTCGCCCGCGCGGTGCAGGGCGCCCTCGCGGGGGTCGACCGTGCGCGGGTGGCGATGGTCGTGAGCGGGCTCTCGGGCTACGGGCTGCTCGACGGCCCGGAGCGCGCGGCGATCGCGGAGTCCCTGGGCGAGGTGCCGGTGAGGTGCCCGAAGGCGTGGATGGGCGAGACCCTCGGCGCGGCGGGCGCGTTCGGGGTCGCGGCGGCGGTCGGCTGGTTGGCGGACGGGCGCGCGGGCGACTGCGCGGTGGTGACGTCCGTGGGTTTCTACGGCAACGCGTCGGCGCTGGTCGTCCGACGCCCGGAGTGAGCGATGAGCTGGATTGACGACAAGGCCCACGAGGGCCTGGCGCGGGTGCGCGAGGCGCGCGAGGCCGGGGTGTATCCCTTCTTCCGACCCTTCGAGACGGGGGGCATCCGCACGAGCGTGGCGGGGCACCACTTCGTGAACTTCAGCTCCAACGACTACCTGGGGCTCACCACGCACCCGAAGGTGAAGGAGGCCGCCAAGCGGGCGATCGACGTGTTCGCGTGCGGGCTGTCGAGCTCGCGGGTGCAGGCCACCACCACGGCCCACGTCGAGCTGGAGGAGCGCCTCGCGAAGTACTTCGGCTTCGAGAAGGCGCTCATCACCACCACCGGGTACCAGGCCATGGTGGGCACGGTGATGTCCCTCGCCGACCGCGACACCACCCTCATCCTCGACAACCTGTCGCACGCCTGCATCCTCGACGGCACCTTCGTCGCGGCGGGCAGCCCCGGGCGCGCGCCGGAGGTGAGGTTCTTCAACCACAACAGCGCGAAGTCCCTGGAGCGCGTGCTGAAGACCAAGGAGCGCCCCAACGCGATGGTGCTCGTCGAGGGCATCTACTCGCTCGACGGCGACATGGGCCACCTCAAGGAGATCGTCGAGGTGTGCGAGCGCTACAACGCCGTGCTCGTCGTCGACGACGCCCACGGCTCGGGCACCCTCGGCGTCCACGGCCGGGGCATCCTGGAGCACCTCGGCCTCGAGGGCCGCGCCCCCATCGTGGTGTCGACCTTCTCCAAGGTCTTCGGCGGCATCGGCGGGATCATCCTCGCGAGCACCGAGGTCATCGAGCTCATCCAGCACACGGCCCGGAGCTTCGTGTTCAGCGCCACGCTCCCGGTGCCCATCGTGGCGGCCGCGGCGACCATCCTCACGATGCTCGAAGACGACGGCGTCGCCCTCGTCGAGGAGCTCCAGGCCAACGCCCGCTACATGCGCGGTGAGCTCGTCTCCCGCGGCTTCGACCTCGGCCTGAGCGACACGCACATCATGCCCGTGATGGTGCGCGACGAGCGCAAGGCGATGATCCTCCACCAGATGCTCTACGACCGCGGGATCTACATGGTCCCGATCACCTACCCCGGCGTGAAGCCCGGCGAGGAGCGGCTGCGGGTCAACATCACCCGCGGCCACACCCGCGAGGAGATGGGCCTCGCGCTCTCGCTCCTCGACGAGCTCGGCGGCGCGTGCGAGATCCGCAAGCAGGACCAGGTCGCCCCGGCGCCCTGAGCCCGCCAACGGCGTCCCGTTCTTGAGCCAGCGTGCTCGAGACCGTAGCGTCCCCCCCGACGCGCTGATGTCCCCCACCCGCACCATCGTCCCCTGGCCCGAGCTCGCCGCGCTCGGCGCCCTCTTCGTCGCCGTGGCGGCGTGGAGCGGCGCGGGGCGCCCGGTCGACCCCCGCGGGCTCGCCGTCGCGGCCATCGCGGTGCTGGTGGCGCTCAGCCCCAAGCGCCTCGCCCGCGAGGGCCACGGGGCGCAGGCGGAGGCCATCGCCGTCGCCGCCGCCCTCGGCGCGCTCTCCGTCGCCACCGTGGTCGCGGGCTTCCACCCCGGCTCTCGCGCCCTGCGCATCGCGCACGCCCTCGCGTCCGGCGAGCTCCTGGGCCTCTCCACGGTGCTCGCCTTCGCGCAGCCGATGCGCACCGAGTCGCTGCGCCGCGCCGCCCTCCCGGGCGTCTTCGTGGCCGTCGTCGGCACCGTCGGCCTCTGGCCCGGGGCCGACCACTGGTTCCCCGGCTCGCGCGCGCTGGCGCCGGTGGCCGTCGGAATCGCGGCGCTGCTCCACCTCGCGGCGCTCCAGCGCCCGGTGGCGCCGGTCGAGCGCGCCCGCTGGATCTACCCCACCCTCGGCGTCGCGGCCCTGGGGCTCGCCGCGCTCGCGCGCAGCCTCACGAGCGTCGGCGACGGCGCCCTGCTCGCCTGGGCCCTCGGCGTCGCGGCGCACGTCCTCGGCCTGGTGGTCGGACACTCCGACGCCTCCGCCGCGCAGGCCGGCCCCTTCGCGCGGCGCACCCTCGCCGCCGCCGTGGGCTTCGTCGCGGGCGCGGTGGCGCTGGTCTTCGGCCCGGGCGCGCCGCTCACGGCGATGGCCATCGGGCTCGGCGTCGGGGCCTTCCTGCTGCCCGTGCTCGACCGCTGGCTGCGCCCCTCGGACGGCCGCCTCCTCGACGCCTGCGCGCGCATCGGGCGCGGCCTCGCGCGGGCCGAGGGCCTCGACGAGCTCGCCGCCGCGGTGCTCGACCCGCTGCGCGAGGCGGCGCGCAACCTCCGCGCCCCGGCGGCCTTCTGGGTGCTCGACGGCGCGCGGGTGCTGCAGGTCGACGTGGCGGGCACGGCCTCGGTGCGCCCGCTCTCCATCGAGTCCGAGAAGGTGATCGTGACCTGGCTGCGCACGCGCCCGACGGTGGTGTTCACCGACACGTTGCGCCCGCACCTCGTGCGCCGGCCCGAGCTGCGCCCGGTGGTCGACGCCCTCGACGGCTACGAGGCCTTCGCGGCGCTGCCCCTGTGCGACGCCGAGCAGCTCCTCGGCGCGGTGATCATCCCGCGCGGCGACCGCACGGCGCCCGCGAGCTTCGAGGAGGAGTCGGCCCTGGAGACCGTGCGCCGCCACATCGAGGGCGCGCTCCTGCGCATCCTGGCGGCCGAGCGCTCGGGCCAGCGCGCGGCCGAGGCGCTGCGGCGCGAGGCGGCGGAGGCGCGGCGGGCGGACATCGCAGAGTCCGAGCTGGCGCGGGTGGGCGCGCTGGTGGTCGAGTCGACCTCGGTGATCGCCCTCGGCCCGCGGATGACGCAGTGGATCGCGTACGCCCCCGCCACGCGCGCGCTGCAGGCCGCGCTCGACACCCTCGCGCCCACCGAGGGCCCGGTCGCGCTGGTGGCGGCGCCGGGGGTCTCGGTGCGCGCGGCCGCGGGTCGGCTGCACCGGCAGGGTCCGCGCGCGGGCCGCGGCCTGGTGGTGCTCGATGGGTCGAGCGTCGACGCCCGCGCGGTGCTCCCGGTGCTGCTGGGCGACGCCCGCGGCGAGAGCCCGGTGCCCGGCTGGCTGGAGCGCGCGGCGGGCGCGACGCTGCTCGTCGAGCACGCGGCCGCCCTCGGGCACGAGGGGCTCTCCGCGCTGGCGAGCGCCCTCGAGCGGGGCGTGGCCCGTCGGCTGGGCGACGAGGTCGCGTACGCCGTCGATGTACGGGTGATCCTCGGCCTGCCGCGCGACCCGGGGGAGTGTGACCTCCCCGCGGCGCTCGGGCGCAGGCTGGCCGGCCGCGTCGCGCGGGTGCCCTCGCTGCGCGAGCGCGCCGACGACCTCGAGTCCCTCGTGTACGCCGCCATCGACCGCGCGTGCCGCTGCGCCGACCGAAGCCCGCTGGGCATCGCGCCCGACGCCCTCGCCGCGCTGCGCGCCCACGCCTGGCCGGGGGAGCTACCCGAGCTCGAGGCCGCGCTCGCCTACGCCGTGGCCGCGGCGCGCGGCTCGCGCATCCAGACCGACGACCTGCCGCCGCTGGTGCGCGCGTCGGTGTTCACCCTCGCGCGCGGCGACATCGATCGCGGCCCCGGCGCGGCGCTCGACGACTGAGAAGGTCAGCACAACCCTGCTGCGCCCCCCGATCCAGCGGTCGGCCGCGCTCGAAATACCCCGCGTATGTCTCGCGCGGCCTCCCTCGTCTCGGGGTGCTCGCGACGGGTTGTGCTGACCTTCTGAGCGCCCGTCCCCTCAGTTGGGCAGGTCGCGCGGGTCGACGCCGCCCTTGATCACCCGGAGCTTCGGGCCGCTGTCCTTGCGGGCGCGCGGCGGCCGCCCCACCGGCACGTTGCCGAGCACGGCGCCGACGAGCAGCCCGACCAGCGCGAGCACCGACGCGGGGCTGCGCGCGAGGAAGAACCCGAGGCCCACGAGCACCGCCGTGAGGGCGGTGAACTGCCGCCCGGTGAGGGTGACGACGCCCATGAACGACGTCGGCCGCGAGCCCTCGGACATCCCCCAGGCGGCCGCCAGCATGGCCGTCGCCGCGGCGGGGCCGTAGGCCCGCTGGGTCCAGAAGGGGGTGAACACCGCGCCCACGGCGATGACCACGAGGGCGGAGACCACCGACGCGACCGCCATCGAGGTCAGCAGGCGCCGCAGCCCCCAGCGGGCCTCCATCGCGCCGCCGAAGAACCACAGCGTCAGCACCGTCATGAGGAGCGACTGGATGCTCGCCGGGTCGTGCAGCAGGGGGTGGGTGACGAGCCGCCACACCTCGCCGTGCGCGACCCGCGAGGGGATGAGCACCAGCGCCGTGAAGGGCCCCATCGGGTCGGGGGCCGAGCCGGGGTCGGGCGCGCGGCTGACCAGGGCCGCGACGATCCATAGTCCTCCGAGCAGCACCGACAGGGTCTTCATCGAGCGCGAGAAGGCGGGCAGGGCGATCTGGACCGTCGGTTCGTTCATGGCGTCTGTGGTCGGGGACTCTGCAACCCGTCCCCCGCGCTGTCACCCCGTCGCGGCGATTGACACGGGCGACGGTAGGGCGATACGCCCATCTCCGCCCCGATGAACCATGTGATCTACGGCTTTCTCGTCACGTTCCAGCACCAGGCACCGGGCGGGGGCACGGCGCACATGCCGAGCTCCTACGAGCTCGTCGCCCAGGCCACCCTCCCCGTGAAGATGGTGGTCCTGCTGCTGCTGATCTTCTCGATCGCCTGCTGGTACATCATTGGCTACAAGTGGCTCTACCTCCGCCGCGCCTTCGCGGAGAACGAGGCCTTCCTCCAGATCTTCGAGCAGACCCGGCAGCTCAACGTCGCCGCCGAGGCCGCCTCGCAGCGCCCCCGCAGCCCCATCGCGGCGATGTTTCGCGCGGGCTACGACGAGCTCCTGCGGGTGAAGGCCGCGCACGAGGGCGACGACGCGCCGGGCATCGAGAACGTCGAGCGCGCCCTGCGCCGCGCCTTCTCGCGGCAGACCACGGTGCTCGAGAGCATGGTGCCCTTCCTCGCGACCACCGGCAGCACGGCGCCCTTCATCGGCCTCTTCGGCACGGTCTACGGCATCATGCACGCGTTCGTGCAGCTCTCCGCGTCGCGCGACACGGCCACCATCGACCGCGTGGGCCCCGGGATCGCCGAGGCGCTCTTCACCACCGCGGTGGGCCTCGTGGCCGCCATCCCCGCAGTCATCGCGTACAACTACTTCGTGCGCCGCCTGCGGGTCATCACCACGGAGATGGACATCTTCGGCAACGACTTCCTCAACATCGTGCGCCGGCACATCCTGAAGTAGCGCCGCGATGTCGTTCTCCAGCAACAGCAGCGGCGGTCCGATGAGCGAGATCAACGTCACGCCCCTCGTGGACGTGATGCTCGTGCTGCTCATCATCTTCATGGTCACCGCGCCGATGGTCCAGGCGGGCCTGCGGGTCGACCTCCCCAACGCCGAGGCCCCCGCGCTCCCCACCACCGAGACCAAGCTCCGCGTCACCATCGGCCACGAAGACGCCGCCAACCTCGCGTCGCCCATCACCATCTGGATCGGGCAGGACCGCACCACCCTCGAGCGCCTCACCGAGCAGCTGCGCGCCAACGCCATCGTGCAGCGCGACCACGAGGCCTATGTGCAGGCCGACGAGAGCATCCCCTACGGCATCGTCGTGCGGGTGCTCGCGGCCATGCGCACCGCCGGGGTCGAGCGCCTCGGCATCGTCACCGACCCCCTCAGCAGCCAGTAGACACCGCGCGCCCGGCGCTCAGGCCGCGGCGTCGACGCCCATCTGCTCGCGGAGCGCGCAGCGGGTGCGCCAGAGCTTGCTCTTCACGGCCGCCACGGGCTGACCGGCGGCCTCGGCGATCTCCGCGCACGAGTCCCCGCCGACGGACTGCTCGACGAGGGCGCGCTTGTCGCGCGGGAGCTGCGCGATGTGCTCGGCCGCGTGGCGCAGGTCGATGCGCGCCATCACGAAGGCCTCCGGGTCGCGGTGCTGGGTGCAGGTGTCGACGGACTGCTCGGCCTCCGGCCAGACCCGCTCGGTGTACTTGTCCACGCCGCGCTTGCGCGCCGCCGCGCGGCGGCGCTGATAGAGCGCCGCGTTGACCACGATGCTGTACATCCAGCTCGCCACGGCCGCGTCGCCGCGGAAGCGCTCGGCGTGGCGCAGCGCGCTCACCATGCCCTCCTGCACCGCGTCCCAGGCGTCGTCCTCGTTGCGGGTGACCCGCAGCGCGGCGTGGAAGAGCCGCGACTCGTACGACCTGAACGCCGCCTCGACGGACTTGCGGATCTCCGGGCTCACCGCGACCAGACCCGCCATCCGTTCAGCCTGCGCGCTCTCTACCTGCATCATGATGTTCAACCTCCGCCCCAACTCCAGTCGGGTTGTCCAATGTTTGAGCAATGTAGGTGCCACGCTGGGTTTCTCGGAAAACACGGATATACAAGCCTTGGACAGCGCCACGTTCTGTGACACCGGAGCTGCCTTGGCGATGCCTTGTGCAACGTTTTGTTCAACCCCCTGGGGGAGAGGAGGGGCGTCAAAGGTCGTCGCGGCGTCTGGGGTTCTGGTAGACGAAGCGAGAGGAGCTGCGAACCGTGACCACGCCGCCGCCGACCCACCGTCCGCCTCCCACGCGCGATCCGAGCGTGCCGGGCATCTCGCGCCCATCGATCCCCTTCGCGGTGGGGGTCACCTCGTCTCCCCCTCCCCCGTCGCCGCTCAGGCTCCGCGAGCGCTCGCAGGGCAACGACGCCCCCGGCGTCGCGATGGGCGTCCTCGCCGCGGCGCTGGTGCACGGCCTCGTGGTGCTGCTCTCGCTGCGCCTCAGCCACGACGAGGGGAACATCAACGTCCAGCGCCCGCGCGACCCGCGCGAGGACGTGGTGCTCGAGACCCACTTGTTACAGCGGGGCGGCGGGGTGTTCGACCCGCGGCGCCAGGTGCACCGCGAGGTGCCCATCCGGGCCGAGCGCGAGGCGCCCCAGGTGGTCGCGCCCACCGCCGACCCCACGCGCGTGGCGCTCGCCCGCGACGCCGGCGCGCAGGACTACATGGCCGCCATCACCGGCCGCACCCGCCGCGGATCGGGCAACCAGGACCTCGCGGAGCTCAACCGCATCGCGCAGATGGCGGCCGCCGAGGCCGCGGCGGACCCGACGGCGGCGGGGCCGGGTGACCCGAGCGGCAGCGACCACGGCGACACCACCGACCCCAACCTCGCGACGCGCGGCGCCGGCACGAAGATCGACCGCTTCCTGCGCGAGCACATCCGGCTCTCGGCGACGCTCACAGGCTCCGAGGCGCGCACGGTGACCTTCCGCATCCGCCTCGACCCGACGGGGGTCATCGAGCTCGCCGAGCTGCACACGCCGTCGGGCAACGAGAGCCTCGACGGCGACATCCTCAGCCAGGCCCAGCGCCTCGCCACCACCCACGCGCGGGTGCCCGACCTCACGCCCGAGGAGCTCAGCAGCGTCGCGGGCGTGAACATCAACGTGCGCGTGCCCATCGACCGCATCGCGCACTGACCCCGCGCGCGTCGTGCTTCGCATCGCCCCCGGCGTCCGCTAGACTGCGCGGACGATGCGAAGGCAGCTCCCTGGTATCCTCATCGCGGCGGCGACAGCGGCCGCGGCGCTCCCCCCGCTGCTCTCCGACGCGCAGCCCCTCCCTCCCACCCGACCGGCGACGCCGGGCACCGGCGAGCTCACCATCACCCTCCAGGGCCTCGAGGCCCGGCTGCTGCCGGTCGCCATCCCGGCCTTCCGCGGCGCGGGCGGCGACGCCGTGTCCGCGGTGGTGTCCAACGACCTGCGGCTGAGCGCGCTCTTCCGGGTGCTCGACCCGCGATCGTTCACGGCCGACCTCGACGCCGAGGGGCTCGCCATCACCCCGGCCTCGTGGACGAGCGTCGGCGCCACCGCCGTCGTGAAGGCCTCGGTCACGGGCAGCGGCGACGCCACCCGCATCGAGCTCAAGGTCTGGGAGCCGGGCAACCCGAGCGCCCCGCGGCTCACGCGCACCTACGGCCCGGGCAGCCCGCGCGCGCTCGCGCACCGCATCGCCAACGACCTCATCCTGCTCTACACGCGCACGGCGGGGGTGTTCGGCACCCGCATCGCGTTCGCGCGGCGCACGGGCAACGGCCGCAAGCAGATCTTCTCCGTCGACTGCGACGGCGAAAACCTCGCGCAGGTCTCCGCCGGGCGGCGGCTCAACTTCACCCCCGCGTGGGGGCCCGGGGGCATCTACTTCTCGTCGCAGACCCCGGACGGCTTCCTCGCGCTCTTCCGGCAGGGGCGCAGCGAGCCCGTGCTGCGCGCCGACGGGCTGGTCATGGGCGCGGCCTTCGGCGGCGGCCGCATGGCGGTGGTTCTTACCCGTGACGGTAACAGCGAGATCTACGTGGGCTCGCCCGACGGCGGCGGCCTGCGCCGTCTCACCAACGACCCCGGCGCGGACATCACCCCGGTGTGGTCGCCCGACGGCTCGAAGATCGCGTTCGTCAGCGACCGCTCCGGCGGGCCGCAGGTGTACGTGATGGACGCCGGCGGCGGCGGTCAGCGGCGCGTGAGCTTCCAGGGCACCTACAACACGGGCCCCACGTGGGCGCCGGACAGCCAGACGCTCGCCTACGCGGGCCGCGGCGGCGGCGCGGCGGACATCTTCACGGTCAACCTCGCGGGCGGCGCCGTGCGCCGGCTCACCGAGGGCCAGGGGAACAACACCGACCCGACCTACTCGCCCGACGGCCGGCTCATCGCGTTCAGCTCGTCGCGCGGGGGCATCTTCCTCATGAACCAGGACGGCCTCAACCAGCAGCGCATCCTGCCCGGCGTGGCCGAGGGTCTGCGCTGGGAGCCCCGGTGACGCCCCGCCGGTCGACCGCCGCCGCCCTGGCCCTCGCCGGTGCAGCGGGGCTCGCCGCGCCGGTCGCCCTCGCCCAGTGCGACGTGCCCGACGCGGGCGACCCGGTCGACCTCGGCGCCCTGCGCGACTCCTTCCCGGCCGACCAGGGCTTCGACGTGCCCACCGACAGCCCCGTGCGGCTGCGCTTCGTCGGCCGTGTGCCCGCGGGCGCCACCCTCTGCGTCGAGCTCGTCGGCATGCCCGGGTGCCTGCGGGGCAGCGTGACGGCGGTGCGCGACGAGCTCATCTGGTCGGGCGCGCAGCCCTTCGATCCCTATGTGAGCTACCGGGTCAACTACACCGATCCGCTCTCCGGCGCGGTCTCGCTGCGCTTCCGCGCCGGGCGTGGCCCCTCCGCCGGCCCGCCCCCCTTCGAGGGCATCCGCGGCGCGAGCGCGCGGCCGGTGTCGAGCGACCCCTGCGACCCCGGCGCCTTCGACATCACGGTGCGCTTCAACCGCGTGATCTTCGACGCCGCGCTCGGCACCCCGTGGCCCGAGAGCGACGTGGAGTACGTGATCTACAGCACCCGCGGCCCCGGGGTGTCGGGCCCGCGGGAGCGCGACCGCGCGCGGCTCCAGAGCTCCGGGTCGACCACCGACGCGGTGGCGCAGCGCACCTTCCGGCTGAGCGCCCGCGAGGCGAGCGGCCCGGTGTGCTTCAGCATGCAGGCGCTCGACCCCCTCGGCCGCGTGGTGACCAACTCCGCCGAGGAGTGCGTCAACCCCGCGGAGGGCAACTTCTTCCAGGGCTGCGCGGCCTCCCCGCGCTCGCCCGGCCCCGGGCCCGGCGGTCTCTCGCTCGCCGCGCTCGCGCTCGTCGTCGCGCGGCGGCGGCAACGAGCGCTGGTGTCTGCGGCGGCATCGACGGTAGGGTCCGCGCCGTCGTGACAGTCCTCCTCGTTGGTGTCGCCGGTGGCAGCGGATCAGGAAAGAGCACCATCGCGCGCTCGCTCGTCGAGGCGCTGCCCACGCAGCACGTGACGGCCATCGAGCACGACGCGTACTACAAGGACGTCGGGCACCTCTCGTACGACGAGCGCGCCCGCATCAACTTCGACCACCCGGAGTCGCTCGACAACGAGCTCTTCTGCCAGCACCTCGACGACCTGCGGGCGGGGCGCTCGGTGCAGCGGCCCCGCTACGACTTCGCGACGCACACCCGCACCGCGGAGACCGACCGGCTCGACCCGTCGCCCATCATCGTCGTCGAGGGCATCCTGGTGCTGGCGCTGCCGGCCATCCGCGACCGCCTGGACGTGAAGCTCTACGTCGACACCGACGCCGACATCCGGCTGATGCGCCGCATCCGCCGAGACCTCGAGCAGCGCGGCCGAACCTTCGCGCAGGTGCGCCAGCAGTACTACGAGTCCGTGCGCCCGATGCACCTCGCGTTCGTCGAGCCGTCGAAGCGCTTCGCGGACATCATCATCCCCGAAGGGGGGCAGAACCGCGTCGCCCGGGAGATGATCCTCGCGATGCTCCAGAAGTTCGTCCGGGACGTCGACCTCGCGCGCAGCGAGGCCATGGCCCGCGAGGACTGAGAGGCAGGGCCGTCCCGCATGTCAGGTCGCACGCCATGACCCGTATCGCCATCGCCGGCACCGAGCGCGTGGTCGTCGCCCCCGCGGGCGCGTCGCTGCTCGTGGTGCTCCAGGACGCCGGCCACCCCATCGCGACCTCCTGCGGCGGCGTCGCCACCTGCGGGCTCTGCAAGGTCACCGTGCAGCACGGCAAGGAGCAGCTCAGCCCCATCTGCCAGGAGGAGATCAACCACCTCGGATCCATCGCCAAGATCGTCGGGCTGCGCCTCGCCTGCCAGGCGCGATGCTCGGGCGAAGGGGAGGTGCGCGTCGAGGTGCCCGAGGTCGAGGACGTCGCCGCCCGCAAGGCCGCCAAGGCCGAGCGCCTCCGGCAGCTCCGCAACGGCACCCCGGGCGGGCGACGCTGACGGGGCGGTCATCCGCTTCCGGTTGGCGCGCGACGCGCGGTAGAACGTCGTCGTGAAGCGCACCGCCCTCGCCGCCCTCCTCTGGTTGTGTCCGCTCGCCGCGTCGGCCGACCCCCTCGTGGTGCACACCGCCACCCCGCGCGGTGACCGACCCATCCCCGCGGCCGATCGGCTGCGCCTCGCCGACGCCGTCGCCGAGGTGCTCGCCACGGGGCAGCCCGAGGTGCTGCGCGCCTCGGACACCCACGCCCGGGTGGAGACGCTCTCGCCCGCGGGGCTCACCTGCGACGCCGCCGAGTGCGCCTCGGCGCTGCTCACGCCGCTGCGCGCGCGGGGCGTGGTGCTGGTGTCCATCGCCCGGGGGAGGCACCGGGAGGTCTCGCTCGCGCTGCGCTGGCTCGACGCCCAGGGGGTCGTGCGAGGCGAGCAGCGGGCCCAGGAGGTGGTCGCCAACTGGGACGACGCCGTCGCCATGGCACGCGTCGCCGCCCGCGCGCTGCTGTCCGAGATCCCCCCGGTGGCGCCCCCCGCGGCGCCGACGCCCATCGTCGAGCCCACCCCCGCGCCGGCCCTCGCCGCGCCGCCGCCGCCCATCGCGCCGCCGCGCCCGCAGTGGGTCACCCGCCGGCGCCCGGTCGAGGCTTTACTGGGTGGTGTACTGGCCGCCGGCGGAGCGACCGCGCTCACCATCGGCCTCGTGGCGGTCGCCCAGGACGGCGGTCAGGTGGTCGAGCTCGATAACGGCCGCGAGGAGGTCTACACGGCCACCGCGCGCGACACGGTGCTCATCGCGGCGGGCGCGGCGGCGGTCGTGGGCGGGGTGTTCCTGCTGATCGACGGCCTGCGGGCGCGGCGCTCGCCGGTCGCGATCACGGTGTCCGGGCGCCCCTACGCGGACGGCGCCTGGGTGGGCCTCGGGGGTCGGCTGTGAGCGGCGCCCACGAGCACCTGCTGCGGGGAATGGTGCGCGCGGCCGGCGCGGTCGCCCCGCCCCACCGCCCGGTGATCGCCACCGACGCCGACGGCACCCTCTGGGAGGGCGACATCGGCGACGACCTCTTCGTCGAGGCCCTCTCGCACCACCCGGTCGGGGCCCTCGCGCTCTCGGGCCTGCGCGACGGCGCGCGGGAGGTCTTCGGCGACCGCTCCCCGAGCGACCTGCGCGAGCTCGCCCTCGCGCTCATCGCCGCCTACCGCGCGGGCGAGGTGAGCATCGAGCGCATCTGCCAGATCCAGTCGGAGGTGCTCGGCGACCGCACCCGCGCCGAGCTCGACGCCCTGCTCGACCTCGTCGCCGCGCGCGTCGCGGCGCGCATCCGCCCGGCCGTTCGGGTGATCGTCGAGGAGGCAGCGAGCGCGGGCGTCGCCGTCCACGTGGTCACCGGCAGCCTCGGGGCGGCGGTCGCCAACACGCTCCGTCGCGCGGGCCTCGCCCACGCCACGGTCTCCGGCGCGACCCTGCGCGTCGAGGGCGACCGGGTGCTCCCCTCGCTCGCGCACCCCATCCCGCTGCACGGCGGGAAGGTCGACGCGCTGCGGGCCGTGGGCGCGTGGCCCCCGGCGCTCGGCCTCGGCGACGGCGGCTGGGACGCGACCTTCCTCGGCGGCTGCGCGGTGCCGCTGCTCGTCCACCCGAGCGACGCGCTGCTCCACGCCATGGTCCCGGTCGGCGGAGTGATGATCCTGCGCGACGGCCTCGTCTCACCGCGCCGGACCGGCCCCCAGTAACCCCGATCGGGATCCAACCCAGCCATGAAGACCTCCTTGCTTGTCGCCGCCCTGTCGCTCCTCCCCGCCCTCGCCGCCGCGCAGGAGACCTCCCTCGCCGCGCTGCGCGCCGGCGCCTCCACGCCCTCCGGCGCCATCGCGCTCGGCCGCGCCCTGCGCCGCGCCGGGCGCTTCGAGGAGGCCATGCGGGTGCTCAACGGCGTGCGCGACCCCGCGATGCGCGCCGACGCCCGCTGGGAGGCCGCGAGGGTGCGCATCGACCAGGGCGCGTACCGCCCCGCGCAGGCGGCGTGCAACGCGATCCCGGCGGGGCAGCGACGGCGCGTGTGCCTCGCGCGGGCCTACCTGGTGTGGCACCGGGTGGCGCTCGCCGACCGCGAGCTCGAGGCCGCCCGCTCGATGGGCGCGGGCGACGGCGAGCTCCTGCTCGCCACCGGGGACGCGCGGCGGATGGCGTCGGACCCTGCGGCCGCGGAGACGGCCTACCGCGCAGCGGCGCAGGCGATGCCCGAGCGCCCCGAACCGCAGCTCGGGCTCGGCGCGGTGGCCGACGTGGCGCAGCGGCTCGACGACGCCGAGGCGGCGTACCGGCGCGCGGTCGCGGCCGACCCGACGGACCCGCAGTCGGCGCTGGCGCTGGGGCAGTTCATGCTGCGCCGCCGGGGCAACGCCGCCGAGGCGCTGCCGCTGCTGCGCCGCGCCGTGGCCGACCGCCCCCAGTGGCCCGAGGCCCTGACGGCGATGGGCGACGCGCTCGTGGCGACCGGCGACGCGGCCGCGGCGCGGGCGGCCTTCGAGGCGGCGCTGCGCATCGCGCCGACGCAGACCGGGGCCCAGGCGGGCCTCGGGCGCGCGCTGCTGGGGCTGCAACTGTGGCGCGAGGCCGAGGCGCCCTTCCGCCGGGCGCTCGACCAGGTGGGCACCGACGCGTCGGCGTACGTCGGCATCGCGGAGGTGTACGAACACACCCAGCGCGAGCCCGAGGCGATGCAGGCCTGGGACGCCGCGATCGACCGCGCCCCCACGGACCCGGTGATCCGGCTGCGCGCCGCCGAGCTCGCGCACCGCACGCAGCAGAACGCGCTCGCCCGCGCGTACGTCGACCGGGTGCTCGCGGACGCGCCGCGCCACGCCGGGGCGCTGGTGCTGCGCGGCATCATCGCGGCCGAGGAGGGCGACCGGCCCGCGGCCCGCGTCGCCTTCACCGCCGCGCTCAGCGGCGAAGGGGCCATCGACCGGGCGGCGGTCGAGCAGCGCCTGCGGGAGCTCGACCAGCCCGCGCGCCCGCGCCGTCGCTGAGGCTCAACTCCCCCCCCCGATGCTACGCCACGCCATCGCCATCGCCCGGAAGGACCTGCTCATCGAGCTGCGCGTGCGCGAGGTCGTTCCCACGATGACCCTCTTCGCGTCGCTGGTCGCGGTGCTCTCGTCGATGTCCCTCTTCGTCGACGAGGCCACCGGGCGGCAGGTGGCGCCCGGCGTCCTGTGGATCGCCGTCGCCTTCGCGGGCACCCTCGGCCTCTCCCGCACCTGGGACCGCGAGCGCGAGGAGGGCGCCCTGCGCGCGGTGCTGCTCTCCCCCGTGTCCCCCGCCGCCCTCTTCCTCGGCAAGGCCCTCGGGGCGCTGGTCTTCGTGCTCATCACGGAGTGCGTCGTGGCCCCGCTGGTCGCGCTGCTCTTGCACGCGCCGGTCTTCGAGCACCTCGCCGCCTTCGCCGCGCTCCTGCTGCTGGGCACCGTCGGCTTCGTCGCCGCGGGCACCCTCTTCGGCGCGCTGGTCGCCCGCACCCGCGCCCGCGACCTCCTCCTCGCCGTGGTGCTCTACCCCCTGGTGTCGCCGGCCCTGCTCTGCGGCGTCGTCGCGACCCGCGACCTCTTCGGCGGCGCCCCGGTCTCGCAGCTCGGCGACTGGTTCCGCCTGCTCGTGATCTTCGACCTGGTGTTCATCGCGGGCGGGGTGGCGCTGCTGCCGACGCTGCTCGCCGACTGACCCGCGGTTTACCGCGTCAGGTATTCACCACGGGAGCACCGCGGCCTCGCCGTGTCGTCGCGCGAGCCCGTCGACGTACTGGAGCAGCAGGTCGCGCCGGCGCAGGAGCGACCGGACCTGCCCCGCGCTGAGCGGCGGGCTCGCGCGGTCGGGGTCGAGGGCCATCTCCGCCAGCACCGAGGCCTCGGTCATCGCGCGCGCCCGGCCGATGACCGCGCGGCTGAAGCGCTGCGTGCGGTTGAGCAGCGAGCGCGAGCGCTGGAGCAGGCCGTCGACGAAGGGCTCCTCGAAGCCGCCGTTGTTGTCGCGGTAGATGAGGTGCCCCTCGGCGTCCATCGGGACGTTGGCGCCGCTCCATCGGTCCCAGTTGCCCGTGAGGAAGTCGAACACCAGGAGCGTGGAGATCTCCTCGGCGCGCCGCGCCTGGTCGGGCGGCACCGTGCGCCCCTGGCGGAGCCAGCGTCCCCAGCGCTCCTGCTCCTCGGGGCCGTCGATGCGCGACGGCCGGAGCACGGGCACCCAGTAGATGGCCGCGCCGCGCGCGGTGTTGTCGCGCTCGAAGAGCACCGGGCTGGTGGGCGCGAGCCGCAGCGTGGCCCGGGGGATGGCGCGCGAGATGGCGGGCGGCACGCGGTTGAGGCCCAGCAGGCGGTTGAGGCGGTACGCGGCGATCTCGGCGCGGTAGCTGTCGCGGTGGGTGCTGGTGCGGGGCTTCCACGCCGCGTCGATGCCGCCCTCCAGGCGGAGGTGGAGGTTGACGCTGGTGCTGCCGACGTTCTGCCGTCCGAGCACCCTGGCGCCGCGGATGGCGTCCAGGATGCGGGCCTCGGAGACGCCGCCGAATTGGCGCGCGTCGGCGACCGCGGGCGGAGCGACGGGCGCAGGCTGCGAGCGGGCCGCCAGCGGGCCGAGCGCCACGGCGGCCGCGAGGAGGGGGGAGAGCCATCGACGCATCATCGGGTCGGAGGGACGTAGCACGAGCGGCGCGACGACCGGAATTCTCGCGACGGCGCGGAGGCCCAACGCTACTCCGCGACGACGACGGCCCCCGCGGGCACCCGATGGAGGCGCCGCACCGCGCCGCTCACGAAGCGCACCTCGAGCTCGTCGACCACGGCCGCGGACCCGAGGCCCAGGTGGACCACGTGCGGCGCGGCCCCGGCGATGGAGAGGTTGCCATCGAGGCGTCGCGCGACGACCCGGTCGCCCACCCGGGCGCGGACGTGGGCGCCGATGCCATCGCGAGCGCCGCCGCGCCCCCGCGCCGTCACCGTCAGCGCGTTTCCGACGCTGGCGTCGTTGCGCAGCGCCACCATCCTGCCCGGCCGACCCGGGAGCGCGCCGTGGACCATCGCGAGGTCGAGGTCACCGTCGCCGTCGAAGTCGGCCGCGACCGGGAAGTGCCCGCCGTGGAGCTCGGCGAGTCGCAGCGCGTCGGTGACGTCGTCGAGGCGGTGCCCCGTGCCGTGCAGCATCACGCCGGCCTGCAGCGTCGGCTCGGGGAACAGCGTCGAGATCCCCGTCATGCCCGTGCCGATGTACACGTCGTCCCGCCCGTCCTGGTCGTAGTCGAAGACCAGGGGCG
This sequence comes from Myxococcales bacterium, assembly GCA_030652255.1. Lineage (GTDB taxonomy): Bacteria > Myxococcota_A > Polyangia > Polyangiales > SCUS01. The sequence continues at coordinate 186,472 of JAUSAZ010000073.1, forward strand.
TCCACTTGGTCGAGGGCATCCGCGTCGAGTCCGGCTCGAGGTACTGATCGCGAAACCCGGCCATCGGACCCATCCAGCGGTTGTCCGGGTCGAGGGGATTGAAATGCGGCACCTGCCCGGCCAGGGGGACGCCGTAGGCGTCGGCGCCCCACACCCGCGCCATGTCGACCCAGTGGCTCTCCACCCGGTGCATCAGCACGTTGCACCCGTAGTTGGTCACCAGCACCTCGTCGACGCCGTCGCCGTCGACGTCGATGGGGCTCACCCCCATGGCGAAGATCCGGGCGTCGAAGCCCGGGGGCAGCGGCTGCTCGGTGAGCGTGAGCGATCCCCCGACGCGCTCTACCCGGAGCACCTGGTTGCCGCCGTTGAGCATCCCGAAGTCGCTCCCGACGATGAGCTCATCGCGGCCGTCGGCGTCGAGGTCGTGCCACCGGAGCGCGAGGGCGCGCCGCGGCTCGGCCCGTACGGACACCGGCTCGAAATCCCAGGGCGCACGCTGGCGCCACGCCAGCACCCCTTCGGGACAGCCCGAGATGAAGGGGAGGCGACAGTCGCCCTCGCGCGCGGCCGAGGCGACGACCACGTCGAGGAGACCGTCGGCGTCGAGGTCGCTCAGGGAGATGGCGTTCACGTCCTCGCCGCCGTCGAGGTGGCCAACCAGCACGAAGCGGCCACGATCGTTTCGCAGCAGCCGGACGCCCCGGCCGTCGCGGGAGTAGACCAGCAGGTCCGGATCGCCGTCGCCGTCGAGGTCGGCCGTGGCCGTCGACGAGATCCGCCGCTGCTCCTCGAGGCCCCAGAGCGAGCCGACATCGACGAAGGCCCCCTCGCGGTTCAACAGCAGCGCCATCGGGCGCATCCCGTCGAAGCCCGCGACGAGGTCGACCCGACCGTCGCCGTCGAAGTCCGCCGCGCTGAGCACCCCGGCCGCCGGCTCGTTCTCCCCCGTGTTCTCGTCGAAGGTCAGGTGGAGCCCCCAGCGCTGGTTGGCCTCGCAGAAACCTCCTCTCCGATCGTTCCCCCGAGGCTTGCAGGGCCGATAGCCCTCCATGCGCTCCGCGAAGTCGGCCCCGTCGCGCTCGGGCGGCGGCGCCCCGGCGCATCCGACCACCATCGACGTCGCCCACGCGCGGATGATATGCCGCATGACGCGACAAATAAGCCGTGAAGCTCCCGCCCGTCAACGTATCGGCTACGGCTTCCATGCCGCGCGTCATCGAGACCGGCCACGCCGATGGGTTCCGTCGATGGTGGGGGGCGGGTGTGCTCCGCAGTGCACCCTTGACCTGTCAGCCCGGCTAGGAAATGGTGCCGCCCCGCCATGCGTCACCCCCCCCTCGCGATCGGTTCATTGGTCCTGGTGCTCGGCGCGCTCGCCAGCGTGGTGGCGGCGCAGCCCCGCCCGCGCCCCGTGGTGCGCCCGGTCCGCGGCGACGCCGCGGTGACCACCGACGCCGCCGCCACCCCGGCGTCGCCCGTCGACGGCGCCATCGCGACCGACGCCGTGGTTCCTGGTGACGCCGCCGCTGCCGCGGTCGTCGAGGATGGCGGCGTGCGGGTGGGCGACGCGTCCATCCCGATGCGACAGCTCGGCACCGGCACCGTGATCCATTTCCCCGTGCCCGAGCAGCTCGCCCGCACGGCGGTTCCGGTGTTCGCGCAGATCCGCTCGACCGCCCCCATCGACCACGTCTCGCTCTTCTACCGGGGCGTCGGGGCGCGCCGTTACACCGAGGTCCGCATGCCCGCCCTCGGCCAGCAGTTTCGCCTCCCGGCAGGCTATGGCGCGATGATCCCCTGCGACGACATCTTCCCGCCGCGGGTCGAGTACTACGTCCAGGCCATCGACTCGTCGGGCGCGCCCAACGGCGGCGCGGGCACCGCCGACGAGCCCGTGCAGCTCCCCATCGTCGAGCGCCGCGCCTACGCCGCCCCGACGCTCCCCGGGCAGGCCCCCCCGCGCACCTGCGGCTCGCTCGCGGTCACCGCCACCGTCCGCGACGCGGGCAGCGGCCCCGCCGTCATCGAGCGCGGCACCGCCGACCTCGGCGAGCCCTGCCGCTCCAACAACGAGTGCCGCCACGGCCTGCGCTGCGGCCTCAACCACCAGTGCGTCTTCGATCGCTAGCGTTGCCAGTCTGGCAACGGCCCTCCGCGATGACCCGTACACCCCCTGCCAGTTCGGCAACCGTCCCCCCCGACGGCGCGCCCCACTCCCCCGCGGAGACCGGGGATTTCAGCGCGCACCCCGGTGGCACGGGCAGCGCATAGGGAACCCACCGATGGCTCGCTGGCTCAACAACATCGAAGGGGTGCTCCGTCGCTACCCCTGGGTGATCCCGCTGGGGGCGCTGGTTCCGTGCGCGTACTTCGCGGCGCGCGGCACCAACGACCTCGTCGCGGCGCGCCTCTTCGCCGCCGACACCGACTCCCTGGCGCGGGCGCTCCCCGGCGCGGCGGCCATCGCGGCCGCGAGCGAGCCCGAGGCCGACCACCACGTCCGCGACCGCGCGGCGATCATCCACCGCAACATCTTCGACTCCGACGCGGGCTGCCTCGACTGCGACGCCGGCACGCCGGGCGACGCCGAGGTCGCCGATGGCGGCGGAGGCACGCCGCCCCCGGACGAGGTCGCGTACCCCCCGGAGGCCTGCTACCCCGCGCCCCCCGGCGACGGGCTCGTGCGCCCGGGGCCCTGCGAGACCACGGCGAAGATCGTCGGCGCGGTGCAGAGCGACGACATCCTGTGGTCCTTCGTGCTGGTGCAGTCGGCGCCCAACGGCCCGGCGATGCCGTACCGCTTCGGCTCGACGCTCGACAACCGCAACGTCTCCATCATCTCGTGGTGCCAGGCCCTCGGCGCCTACGTGCTGCTGCGCCCGCCCGGCGGGCAGCGCTGCTTCCTCGCGCAGAACATGCCCCCGCGCAACGCCCCGCCCGCCCCCGCGGCGCCCGTGGCCGCGGCGGCTGCCCCCGCGGGGGGCGGAGCGCTCGGCGGCGTGCTCGAGGGCATCGAGCGCGTGAGCGCCAACGAGTACAACGTCCGCCGCAGCACCGTCGACCGCATCCTCGAGAGCCAGGCCGAGCTCATGCGCACCACCCGCATCATGCCGGTCGACCAGGGCGGTCGCGTCATCGGCGTGCAGCTCTTCGGCGTGCGCGGCAACTCCCTGCTCGGGCGCCTCGGCATGCAGAACGGCGACGTGCTCAACCGCATCAACGGCCTCGACATCGGCTCCCCCGACCGCGCGCTGGAGGCCTACTCCCGCCTCCGCACGAGCGACAACCTGCAGGTGTCCGTCACCCGTAACGGACAGCCCGTCAACATCGACTTCCACATCCGCTGAGCCAAGCCAATGACCCGCCGATCATCGACCGCCCTGCCTCCGCTCCTCGCGCTCTGCGCCGCGATCGCCGTCGTCCTGGCGCACGCCGCGGTCGCCCTCGCGCAGCCCGCGCCCGCCCCCACGCCCGCCCGTCCCCGGCGCGATCGGCTCAACCCCGCCGCGATCGTGGCGCCTGGCACCGCGCCCGCGGTGGCCGTGCCCGGCGCGGCGCCCCTCGCGGCCCCGACGGCCCGTCCGGCGGCCCCCGTCGCGGCGCCCGCAGCGCCGCCGACGCCGCGCCCCAACGCGCCCGCCCAGGTGGTCGCCCCGCAGCGGGGCATCGAGTCGGTCATCGGAGCGGCGGGGACCAACCCCAACATGCACGAGTTCGACGCGGGCATGGAGTACCAGGCGCTGCCGCCGGGGGCGCGCATCACCTTCAACCTCCAGGACGCCGACCTGCCCGACCTCATCCGGGCCATCGGCAATATCACCGGCCGACGCTTCATCCTCCCGGGCAAGGTGCGGTCGATCAAGACCACCATCTACTCGCCCACCAAGGTCACGCCCTCGGAGGCCTACCAGGCCTTCCTCTCGGTGCTCGCGGTCAACGGGATGACCGTGGTCCCGTCCGGGCGCTACCTCAAGATCGAGGAGACCGCCGGGGCCGCCACGCAGTCGCTCCCCACCTACGGCTCCGGGCAGGACGCGCCCACGGACGACCGCTTCATCACCCGCATCGTGCGGCTGCGCAGCATCTCCGCCGACGACGCCTCCACGGTGCTCGGGCACTTCAAGTCCCGCGACGGGGACATCACCCCGTACGCCGCGACCAACACCCTCATCATCACCGACCTCGCGGCCAACATCCGCCGGATGCTCCAGATCCTGGGCGAGGTCGACGTCAGCGGCGTGGGCGAACAGATCTGGGTCGAGCCGGTGCACTACGCCCTCGCGAGCGAGCTCGCGACGCGCCTCACGGAGATCCTCGGCGGCGCGGCGCCCGCGGGCGCGGCGGCCCGCCCCGGCGCGGCGGGCACGTCGGAGGTACGCCTCGGGCGCATCCTGGCCGACGACCGCTCCAACAGCCTCGTCATCGTGGCCACCCAGCGGATGTACGTCCGCGTGCTCGAGCTGCTCCGTCGGCTCGACGTCTCCATCAACGGCGAGGGCCAGGTGCGGGTGCTCCGGCTCCAGCACGGCGACGCCGAGGAGATGGCCACGGTGCTCAACAACATCACCGGCGGCGGCCGGCAGGCCGGCGCGGCGGGGCAGAACCCGCGCGGCACCAACGCGGTCTTCGAGGGCCCCGTGCGCATCACGGCCGACAAGCCCTCCAACGCCCTGGTGATCACCTCGTCGCCGCGCGACTACGTGGCCCTGCGGCGGGTCATCGACGAGCTCGACCGCTCGCGGCGGCAGGTGTTCATCGAGGCCGTGGTGATGGAGCTGTCCATCAACCGCTCCAACCGCCTGGGGCTCAACTTCCACGGCGCGCTGCCCCTCGACGAGAGCGGCCAGCAGGGCATCGCCCTCGGCGGCTTCAACCCCCTGTCGAGCATCATCCCGAGCGCCGACACCCTCACGGGCCTCGCCCTCGGCGTGCGCGGCCAGCAGGTCGCCGGCTCGCAGAACCTCATCCCCGGCATCGGGGTGTCGATCCCGGCCTTCGGCGTCACCCTCAACGCCCTCGCCTCGACCGGCGACGCCAACGTGCTCTCGACGCCGCACATCATCGCGACGGACAACTCCCCCGCGGACATCAACGTCGGGCAGAACGTGCCGCTCCAGACCAACATCGGCGGCCTCGCGGGCCTCGCGGGCGCTGCGGGCGGACAGGCAGGCGCCCTCGGAGGCCTCCTGGGCATGGGCCAGGGCTTCTCGGCCCCGCGCCAGGACGTCGGCACCAAGATCCGCATCGTGCCGCACATCAACGACTCCAACGAGGTGCGCCTGGAGATCGACGAGGAGATCTCCGAGGTGGGCGCCTCCGCGGGCGGCCAGCTCGGCGCGGTGACCATCAACCGGCGCACGGCGAAGACCGTGGTCGTGGTGCACGACCAGAACACCGTCGTCATCGGCGGCCTCATCCGGAACACCGACACCAACACCGAGACCCGCATCCCGATCCTCGGGGACATCCCCATCCTCGGGGCGCTCTTCCGCAACACCACGCGCTCGACGCAGCGCTCCAACCTGCTGCTCATCCTCACGCCCTACGTCATCCGCGACCAGAGCGACCTGCGGCGCATCTTCGAGCGCAAGATGCGCGAGCGGCAGGAGTTCCTCGACCGCTACTTCGTCTTCGGCGACCAGGACTACGAGCCGACGCGCGACTACTCGCGCACCAACGGCCTCGTCGAGGAGATCCGCCAGTCCATCCGCGAGCTGCGCACCCGCGCGGAGTTCGACGCGAGCTCGCGCCCGGTGTCGCCTCCGCCGCACCAGCCGGGCGAGAGCATCGAGCTCCCGGTGGAGATGCGCTCGCCCACCACGACGCCCGCCGCGCCCGGCGCCGCCGCCGCCACCCCGGTGCCCAACGCGCCGGCCCTCCTCGCGCCCGGCGCCGCGCCCCTCGCGGCCCCGTCGGCCATCCCCGCGGCGGTGCCCGTCCCGGCCCCGTAGGCCCCTCCGTCCCGCCGCGCGGCGGCGGACCCACTCGTGTAACCCGCAGGAGCACCGAAGACGATGTCCGCAGCGCAGTACATGGCCGACGTGTTTCGCCGCCACGGGGTGGTGGAGCCCGATCGCTTGTCCGAGGCGCTGGGCCAGGTCGACCGCGGCGGCACCCTCCTCGACGCGCTCTCGCGCAACGGCTTCAACGAGACGCCGCTGAGCCAGGCGCTCGCCCAGGAGCTCGGGCTGCCCTTCCTCGACCCGCTGCCCCGCACCGGCGACATGCCCGTGGCGCTGCTGCGCGAGGTGGGCTTCGACTTCGGCTTCGCCCGCCAGCGCCAGGTGATCCCGGTGCGCGACGAGCCCGACGGCTCGCTGCTCGTGGCGCTCGGCAACCCCCTCGACACGGTGGCCCTCGACGACCTGCGCATGGTGCTGCAGCGCGAGCTCGAGCCCGTCGCGGCGACCCCGAGCGCCGTGCTCGACGCCATCAACCGCGCGCAGGCGGAGATCAACCGCACCAACGAGCTCACCTCGCAGGGCGCCCACGACGCCAGCGACGAGCGCGCGGACATCCTCGAGAGCGACGAGGACGCGCAGATCATCCGCTGGGTGAACTCGCTCTTCGTCGAGGCCGTGAAGGAGCGCGCCAGCGACATCCACATCCAGCCCGACGCGGGCCAGGTGGCGGTGCGCTACCGCATCGACGGCGACCTCTACCAGATGCGCACGGCGCCGAAGAGCGTGCTGCCCTCCATCGTGGCGCGCGTGAAGATCATGTCGGGGCTCAACATCGCCGAGAAGCGGCTCCCGCAGGACGGGCGCATCGGCTTCAAGATCGGCGCCAAGGAGATCGACATCCGCGTGAGCACCATCCCCGTCGGGCAGGGGGTGGGCGAGCGCATCGTGATGCGCATCCTGAACAAGGCCTCGGTGATGCTCGAGCTCACCGACCTCGGCTTCGCGCCTGACCGCCTCGAGCGCATGCACCAGCTCATCGCCCTGCCCGAGGGGATCATCCTCGTCACGGGCCCCACCGGGTCGGGCAAGACCACCACGCTCTACGCGTGCCTCAACCGCATCAACACGCCCGACAAGAACATCCTCACGGCGGAGGACCCGATCGAGTACGACATCACCGGCCTCTCGCAGATGCAGGTGAACCCGCGCATCGGGCTCACCTTCGCGTCGTGCCTCCGCGCCTTCCTCCGGCAGGACCCGGACGTGGTGATGGTGGGCGAGATCCGCGACAAGGAGACGGCGGAGATCGCCGTGCACGCGTCGCTCACGGGCCACCTGGTGCTCTCGACCCTGCACACCAACGACGCCGCGACGGCGGTCACGCGCCTCGGCGAGATGGGCATCGAGACCTTCCACCTCACGAGCTCGCTCAAGGCCATCCTGGCGCAGCGCCTCGTGCGCGTGCTCTGCCCCCTCTGCAAGGAGGCGTACACCCCGCGCGAGGTCGACCTGGCCCGCATCGGCATCGACGCCGAGCGCCTCTCGGTGAAGCTCGCGCGCCCGGAGTCGCGCTACGGCCGCAGCGCCTTCGGGGGGTCGCCCGCGGCCAAGGTGGCGGCCCGCATCGCCGCCGGGGCGCCGGTCACCCTCTACCGCGCCAAGGGCTGCGCGGCCTGCCAGAACACCGGCTTCCAGGGCCGCACGGGCATCTATGAGCTGCTGCTCATCACCGACGCGGTGCGCGCCCTCGTGCTGAAGGACGCCGACGCGCCGACCATCCGCCGGGCGGCGATCAACGAGGGCATGGACTCCCTGCGCGACGACGGCGTGCGCAAGGTGTTCGAGGGGCACACCACCATCGAGGAGGTGCTCGCGGCCGCCCAGGACGACCTGTAGGCGCGCGATGGGGCACTTCGCATACACGGGCGTCGACGCGAAGGGGAAGACGGTGCGGGGCACCGTCGACGCCGACGACGTGAAGGGCGTGCGGCAGTCCCTCCGGCGCCAGGGGATCTTCCTCGACGAGGCGAAGCCCCTCGCGCAGGGGGCGACGGACGCGCGGGCCCGGGCGGTGGCGAGCGCGGCGGCGGGCGGCGGGCTCGCGGTGAGCGCGCCGGGGCTGCTCAAGATCCTCAACGGGCTCAAGCGCCTCGCGTCGAGCCCGGGCCAGGCGGTGGCCCTCTCCACGCGTCAGCTCGCGACGCTGGTGAAGGCGGGCATCCCGCTGGTGGAGTCGCTCACGGCGCTCATCGAGCAGCTGGAGCACGAGGAGCTGCGCGAGGCCTACCGCGAGGTGCGCGACCGGGTGAACGAGGGCACCGGCTTCGCGGCCGCGCTGGCCCAGCACCCGCGGATGTTCCCTGGGCTGTACATCTCGATGGTCGCGGCGGGCGAGGCCTCCGGAACCCTGGAGGCGGTGCTGGTGCGCCTCGCGGACTTCATGGAGGGCCAGGTCAAGCTGAAGGGCAAGATCGTCGGCGCCCTCGCGTACCCGGCCTTCATGGCCCTGATGGGCGTCGGCATCGTCGGGATGATGATGGTGGTGGTGGTGCCGAAGGTCAGCGCGATCTTCGACGACTTCCGCCAGGCCCTGCCCTGGTACACGGCGCTGCTCATCGCGGTGTCCAACATCGTGGCGAAATGGTGGTGGGCGCTCATCCTGCTCGCCGGGCTCGCGGGGTACCTCTTCTCGCGCTGGCAGCGCACCCCCGAGGGGGCCTACCGCTGGGACGCCTTCCGCCTGCGGGTGCCGGTGTTCGGCGAGCTCACCCGCATGGTGGCCATCTCGCGCTTCACCCGCACCCTCGCCACGCTCCTGTCGTCCGGCGTCCCGCTGCTCAAGGCGATGGACATCGTGAAGAACGTCATGGAGAACCGCGTGCTCGAGGCGGTGATCACCGAGGCGACGGTGTCCATCAAGGAGGGCGAGAGCATCGCCGAGCCGCTCAAGCGCTCCGGGCGCTTCCCCCCGATGGTCACGCAGATGATCTCCGTGGGCGAGCGCAGCGGCGAGCTGGAGTCCATGCTCGAGGCCGTGGCCAGCTCGTACGACAACGCCATCGACGCACGGGTGTCGGTGCTCACCTCGCTGCTCGAGCCCGTGATGATCGTGGTGATGGGCTCGACCTCCGGCGGCATCGCCTTCGCCATCCTGATGCCGCTGCTCCAGCTCAACGAGTTCGCCAATTGACCCCGCGGCGCTACGAGACCGACGTGGAGTTCAACTGGGAGCGCCGGCGGCGCTGGCTCCCGGGGCTCTCCGTGCGCCACGCGCGCGGCCTCGCGGGCGCCGCGGTGGCCCTCCTCGGCGTCGCCGGCGCGGTGTCGCTGAGCGACCACCAGCGGCGGGTGCACGCGACGCGCGCGGCCATCGTGTCGGTGCAGCGCGCCACGGAGGCCTTCCGCGCCGACCACGGGCGTTGCCCCAGCGGCGTCGCGGAGCTGGTGCGGCCGCCGGAGGGCTCGCAGGGCGCGCCGCGCTACCTCGCGCAGGCGCGGCTCGACGGCTGGGGCCGGGTGTTTCTCTTCACGTGCCCGGGGGGGAAGTTCCCAGCCTCGGCGGACGTTGTGTCGGGTGGCCCGGAGGGATCCTTCGGGCTGGATCGCGTCGAATGAACGAGCCTCACCTCACAGGAGCCAAGATCGAGATGAACACCCTCCGCCATCGCCTCGCCCTCGCGCTGCGCGCCCTCGCGCGCCCAGCGCCCCGCCGCCGTCGCGCCATGCGCGGCATGACCCTCGTCGAGATCATGATCGTCGTGGTGATCATGGGGCTCATCGCGAGCGCCGTCGGCATCGCGGTGTTCGACCAGGCCAAGAAGGCCCGCGTCGACACGGCCAGCCAGGAGGTGCGCACCATGGAGCACGCCATCGAGCTCTGGCGCCAGGACCACCCCTCCGGGTGCCCCACGGTCGAGCGCCTGGTCTCCGACGGGATTCTCAACCGCCGCCAGCGGACCAAGGATCCGTGGGACAACGACTACCTGATCTCCTGTGAGAACGGCGAGACCAGCGTGCACTCCAAGGGCCCCGACGCCATCGACGGCAACGAGGACGACGTCCCCCGGCAGCGCCGCAACTGACCCGCCGTGCCCGCCCTGCCCGCCGACCATGCCTCACCGACGCGCCGCCTGGCGCGATCGCGGTCGCGCGGGTTCACGCTCCTCGAGATCATGATCGTGGTGCTCATCGGCGGACTGATGGCGTCGAGCGCCGTGGTGGGCTTCGGCGCCACCCGCCGCGGTCGCCTTCGGGCGGCGGCCGCCCGGGTGGCCGCGGCGATGCGCTTCGCGTACGTGCACTCGCTCACCACCGGCCGCGCCACGCGCCTGGTCTTCGCCATGGGCGGCAACAGCGTGTGGATCGAGGACACCCAGGACGCCCACGTGCTCGACCGCAACGACCCGATGCGGGCGGGCGGCGCGACGGTGGACGCGCAGCAGATCGAGGAGATCGCGCGGCGCGAGGCCGAGGCGCAGATCAACCTCCGGCCGCGGGCGCCGCGGGCGGAGTTCGCGCGCCCCGCGGGCAACCGCTACCGGGTGCGCGAGCTGGAGGGCATCACCTTCACCCGGCTCTACAGCTTGCACGAGGAGGAGCCCCGGGAGCGCGGCGACGGGCACATCTATTTCTTCACCGGCGGCGCCGCGGAGCCCGCGGTCGTCCACATTCACGGCGGCAACGACGAGACCTTCTCGGTGATGCTGCACGGCGCCACCGGGCGGCCGGAGATCTTCGACCACGCGGTGGAGCTCCCGCGGCTCGACGACAACGCCAGCGACGAGCTCGACGTCGACCTGCGCGACCAGCGCATCCGCGAGGCGGCAGAGTGAGCCGGCGCGCGCAGCGGGGCTTCACCCTCATCGAGGTGATGTTCGCCATCGCGATCCTCTCGATGGCGATGACGGTGGTGTTCTCGTCGAACATCATCGCGGCCCGCAGCACGATGCACTCGCGCGAGCTCACCCGCGCCACGATGATGGCCCGCTGCCGGCTCACCGAGGCCGAGGGCTGGCTCGCGGCCTCCCCGCTCCCGGCGACGGACACCGCCCTCGAAGACCCCCCGCGCACCGGCGACGAGCCCTGCTGCACCGACGGGGTCACCTGCGAGGCGCAGGTCGACCGCATCGAGCTGCCCAACCCCGCGACGGTCGAGACCGCGGCGGGCAACTCCATCCTGGGCCAGGCCGCGACCGCCGCGGCGGGCACCTCCTTCGGCGGCACCAGCGGCGTGCGCGGCGGCGACGGCGGCGCGGCCCTGAGCGGCCTGTCGGGCGCCATGGGGATGATGGGCGCCGCGGCCGGCGGGTCCGGGGCGCCGAGCGGGGCCCCATCGCCGCGCGACATGGCCGGCACGCTGCTCACCACGGTGTACCCGTCGGTGAAGCCCCTGCTCGAGGGCGCCATCCGCCGGCTGACGGTGACCGCGCGCTGGCACGAGGGCGAGCGCGAGCACTCCTTCGTGGTGGTGGAGTACGTGACCAACCCCGGGCAGACCCTGCCGACCCAGGAGCTGCTCAACGCCCTCCCCGGCGGCGCGGGCGCCGGCTCGACGCCCGGCTCGCAGGCCCCGTCGCCCGGGTCCGCCCTCGGCCTCCCGCCCACCCTGAGGACGCCGTGAGCGCGCCCCGCCACCGTCGCCGCGGCCGCGCCCAGCGGGGGCTCACGCTGCTGGAGGTGCTCATCGCGTCGGCCATCCTGATCATGGTGTCGACGATGATCTGGGCGTCCTTCGACCAGACGTCGCGGCTGCGCGCGCGCATCGGGTACCGGCAGGAGAACGACTACCTGATGCGCACCGCCCTCGGTCGCATCACCCGCGACCTCCGCGGCGCGTACCTCTCGCTGCACGTCAACCAGGCGCAGACCCTGCTCGCGGCGACGACGCAGTTCATCGGGCGCGCAGGGGGCTCCGGCGGGTCGCAGCTCGACATGGCGACCTTCACGCACCGCCGGCTGCGCCGCGGCAGCCACGAGGGCGACGCCTGCGAGGTGGGCTACCGCCTCGCCGACCGCCGGGGCAACGACGGCCGCGGGATGGACCTCCTGCGCCGCGAGCAGGCGCGCATCGACACCGACCCGCAGCGCGGCGGGGTGCTCGACGTGCTGGTGCCCGGCGTCCGGCGCTTCGAGCTGAAGTTCTACGACTCCACCAGCGGCCAGTGGGTGGACACCTGGGACACCACCCAGGCCACGGGCCAGCCGGGCCGCCTGCCCGGGCGCGTGCGGGTGCTGCTCTCCGTGGAGGAGGGTGAGCGCCGCGAGGAGCGCGTCTACAGCACCGAGACCCCGCTGGTGATGACCCGCGTGCTCACCTTCGGACTGCCGATCTACTGAGACCCATCGATGAGCGAAGCCCCCGCCACCCCGAAGCCTCCCCGCCGGCGCCGCGCGCCCCGGCGCCGTGGCCTCCGCGGCCGCCGCGACCAGGCGGGCGTGGCGCTCATCATGGTGCTCGCGGCGATCGCCCTGATGTTCGTGATGGCCGAGCAGACCCGCGACGAGGTGGAGGTGTACTCCCTCTCCGCGGCGGTGGCGCGCGACCAGCTCATCGCCGAGGCCCAGGCCCGCAGCGCGGTCAACCTCGCGCGGGTGGTGCTCAACTCCGAGCCGATCATCCGTCGGATCATCGCGCCGATCCTCACGCCGCTCATGGCGATGATGGGCCGCGGGCTCGCGGCGCCGCCGCAGATCCCGGTGTGGGAGCAGGCCGACCTCATCATCGGGCCCTTCCGCTCGCAGGAGGGCGCGAGCGCGCTCGGCGACCTCGCCCGGGTGAGCTTCGACAGCGCGAAGAACCTCGGCGGGCTCACCGGCCTCGCGCCGGTGGTGATCATCGACGAGGACTCGCGCATCAACGTGAACGGCGCGGTGCGCTCGTCGGTGGCGCAGATCCTTCTGGCGAAGCAGCTCCAGGGGCTGGTGTTCAACCCGGGGCTCAACGGGTTCTTCGAGGGGCGCGACCCGGACGGGCAGTTCACCGACCGCCCGACGCTGATCTCCAACGTGGTCGACTACATCGACTTCGACGAGACGGCCTTCGACGCGCAGAGCCTCCTGGCGACCACCGCCACGGCGGCGTCGAGCGGCGCGGAGGACAGCTTCTACCAGCGGCTGCGGCCGCCGGGCCGGCGCCGCAACGCGCCGCTCGACAGCATCGACGAGCTGCGGATGATCCGCGGCTTCGGCGACGACGACCTCTGGCACGCGGTGGTCGACCCCGACCCGGCCAACCCCCGGCGGCGCACGCTCACCGTGTGGGGCCAGGGGGCGGTCAACGTGAACACCGCCAACGCCCAGACCCTGCTGGCCCTGGTGTGCGCCTACGCCCCCGACGCGCCGCAGTGCCAGGACCTCACGCAGGCCTCGGTGTTCATCACGACCATCACGATGGTGCAGGGCCTCACGCTCTCCATGGGCATTCCCCTCTTCTCGTCGCCGTCGCAGTTCGTGGCGACGGTGCAGGGGCGGCCGCCGCTGGGGACGATGCTCACGCAGCTCGGGATGCAGCCCTTCGTGGTGCGCGACGTGGCGGGCCTGGAGCGCTCGGTGACCGTCGAGAGCAAGGTGTTCTCGGTGTACGCCGAGGCGGAGGTCGGGGCGGCGCACGTGCGGGTGCACGCGGTGATCGACATGCGGCCGCAGCCCGAGCTGCCGTCGACCTTCATGCGCGCGGCGGGGATGAACATCGCGGCGACGGCGTCCGGCGGACTCGGCGTCTCGCAGGCGCCCGGCGGCACCGTGATCTACTGGCGGGAAGACTGAGGGCCGAGACGGATGGCGCGCTACCTGGGCATCGAGGTGACGGAGTCGCAGCTGAAGGGCGCGGTCTTGAAGACCGCGTACAAGAAGCTGATGTTGGAGGCCGTGTACACGGTCAACCGCCCGCCCGGCCCCGAGGGGCTGCAGGCGGCCACGCGGGACCTCGGGTCGCTCGTGCAGGCGCTGCTCGCCAGCACGACCCCCGGGACGCAGCCCGCGGAGCTCGACGGCATCTACGCGTCGCTGCCCGGGCAGGAGTCGTCCATCCGCTCCATCGCGCTGCCGAGGGCGGTGTGGAAGCGCGGCGAGAAGGCCCTGCTCGCGGAGCTCGAGGGCGCGGTGCCCTTCGACGTCGACGACGCGGTGGTCGACGCGCAGCCGACCGCGCCGGGCGACCCGGTGCCGCTGCTGGCGGTGGCGGCCATCCGCGAGCGGGTGAAGGGCTACCTCGACGCGATGACCCTCGGGGGCCTGGAGCCCCGGGAGATCGGCGTGTCGCCCATGGTGCTGGGCGAGCTGGCGGCGGAGATCCCCGAGCTGGCGGTGCCGGGCCCGGTGCTGCTGGTGTACTCCCAGGACATGCGCGCCGAGGTGGCGGTGCTGCGCGGCGGGGTGACGGTGTTCGCGCGCACGGTGACCGCCCTCACGACCCCCGCGGCCCGGGCCCGCGCGATGCGCCAGAGCGTGGCGGCGTGGGCGGCGGAGGGGATCCCCGTCGAGCGGGCGTACCTGTGCGGCGCCGAGGCCAACTGGTCGCACCAGGCGGTGCTGGAGGCCACGCAGCTGCCGGTGGAGATGGTGATGGCGCTGCCGAGCGGGGCCATCCAGCTCGGGCCCCTGGCGGGCGAGACGGCGTTCTGGGAGGCGCCCATCCCCGTGGCGCTCGCGGCGCGGGGCCTCGGGCGCTCCAAGCGGGTCGACCTCCGCAAAGGGGCGCTGGCGGTGTCGGGCAGCGCCCAGGTGCTGCGCGAGCGGGCGCCCTACCTCGCGGCGGCGGCGCTGGCGATGGTGGGGTTCTGGGGCGCGGCGAGCTGGGCGCGGTACCAGGGCCTGGTCACCGAGCGCACCCGGCTGCAACAGACGCTGCGCGCCGTGACCCAGGAGGTGTATGGCGAGCCGGTGGAAGATCCAACGCGCGCGACGGCCATGGCCCGGGGGGACTCGCACCGCGACGACGTCGACCCGATGCCCCGGGCGGACGCCTTCGACGTGCTGGGGGTGCTCTCGCAGCGCATCAACGACACCGTGCGGCACGACGTCGAGCAGCTCGACATCCGCGGCGAGCACGTGCAGCTGCAGGGCGTCGTGAGCACCCTCGCCGACCGCGACAAGGTGGTGGAGTGGCTCGGGGGGTACCCCTGCTTCCCGGAGGTGCGGCCGGGGCGGGTCACCACGACGCCCGGCGACAACCGGCAGAAGTACACGTTGGACATCGAGTTCAGGTGCCCCGGCGCGCGCACCGCGGGGGCGCGCACGACGGGCACCGGCGGCACCGGCGGCAGCAACCAGGGAGGCCGAAGTGGCGGCGGCGCTTAGTACGGTCCGAGGGGCGTTCGCGGGGCTCTCCCCGCGCGAGAAGCGGCTGCTCATCGCGCTCTCGGCGGTGTTCGTCACGCTGGTGTTCCTGGGCTTCTGGATGTGGTCCAAGCGCCGGCTCGACGCCATCGACAGCGAGCGCGCGGAGATGGTCGAGGCGCTGCGCTTCATCCAGCGCTCGCGCCCGCGCATCGCCGCGCGCAACCAGCGCCGCGACGCGATGCTGGCGCGCTACCGGGTCCGGGCGCCGGCCCTCACGAGCTACGTCGAGGAGCAGGCCCACGCGGCCAACGTGCAGGTCGCCGAGGCGCAGGACCGCCCGCCCACCCCGGCGGGCCCGCGCTTCACGCAGCGCAGCGTGTCGATCCGGCTGCGGCAGGTGAGCCTGGAGGCCCTCGCGGACTTCTTCGAGCGCATCGACGCGGCGGCCTTCCCGGTGGCCATCACCTCGGTGCGCATCCGGCGGCGCTTCGGCGAGGCCAACAGCTACGACATCGACGACCTGGTGATCACCACCTGGGACCGCACCGCGGAGGGCAACCGCGCCGCGGGCGCCGGCAACACCGGCGGCACCGGCGGCACCGGAAACAGCGACGCCGAGCGTCGCCAGGACGACCGTCGATGAAGGAGCGACTGCTGGCCCTCCGGCCGATCATTCTGCGGGTCGTCGGGTACCCGCTGTTCTTCATGTTCTTCTTCGTGGTGTTCCTCTACGCCACGTTCCCGTGGGACCGCCTGCGCGAGGCCATCGTGGCCGCCGCCGAGGCGCCGCGGGTGTCCCCCTCCGGGCGCGCCACGCCGTCCAACATGGAGCTCGCCATCGGGTCGCTCTCGCCGACCTTCCTGCCCGGCGTGGAGGCCCGCGACGTCCGCGTCACCTTCCTCCCGCAGCGCTCCACCGACCGCCCGGTCTCGATGAGCATCGACAAGCTCCGGCTGCGCCTGTCGGTCTTCGCGCTCCTCGCGCAGCGGGCCAACCTGTCGTTCTCGATGCAGGGCATGGGCGGCTCCGTCGAGGGCAGCGCCTCCGTCGCGCTCGGCCCCCCCGCCACGCCGCGCATCTCCCCCTTGCGCGCCTTCGAGCTCACCTTCGACAGCGTCGGGCTCGGCCAGGTCGCGCCGCTCGTCTCGATGGTCGGCCTGCCGCTCGGGGGCAGCCTGTCGGGCACGGTCACCGTCGACATCCCCGACGGCGAGGTCGCGCGCTCCGAGGGGAGCGTGCGGCTCATCGCCGAGCGGCTCACCGTGGGCGACGGCCGCGCGCAGTTCCAGATCCCCCACTTCGGCGGCATCACCATCGAGCAGATCCGCGCGGGGCGCCTCGAGGCCAACGCCGACATCCGCCGCGGCGTGGTGACCTTCACCCGCGTGGGCGCGCACTCCGAGGAGTTCGACCTCCAGATCGACGGCCGCATCGACCTGCGGCCCAACTTCGCCGACAGCGCCCTCAACCTCGGGCTGCGCTTCCGCCTCACGGACGTCTACCGCGCCAAGAGCGAGCAGGCCGGGCGCATCATGTCCGTGATGGACATGGCCCCCGACCTGCGCCGCGCGCGCCGTCCCGACGGGCTCTTCGCCTTCCGCTGCAGCGGCACCTTCGAGCGCTCGATCAACTGCCCGCCGGACTCCCGCGCGCAGGCCACCACGCCCGGCGCCGCGATGCCCGCGGGCTTCTCTCCCTGATCGCCCGCGCGCCGCGCTTGACCGCCCGGGCCCCGGGGCGGTCCTATCCCCTCCCCCGACGATGACGACCCCTACCATCCAACGAAACACCTACGTCGCGAGCCTCACCCTGCTGGAGCGCCAGGGCTTCAGCGGCGCCACGCTCATCGACATCGGCGCCGCGGAGGGCAGCTTCTTCGTCACCCGGCACCTCTACAAGCTGTTCATGTCGGCGCGGCATTTCTTCGTCGACGCGATGGAGGAGAACGCCCCCATCTACGAGAAGCTGAAGCGCGCGTTTGGCACCGACCACGCCATCACCGCGCTCTCGTGCGTCGAGGGCGAGGTGGCCCTCCGGGTCGACCCGACCTTCTACAACACGCACCTCGTCGGGGTGCAGCCCGACCTCTACGCCGAGACCCGCAAGGTGCGCCTCACCACCCTCGACTCGCTCGTCGCCGAGCGGGGCCTCGCGGGCCCGTACATCGTCAAGCTCGACGTGCAGGGCGCGGAGCTCGACGTGCTGCGCGGCAGCCTGAAGACCCTCGAGCAGGCCACCGTGGTCGTGGCCGAGATCCAGGTGTTCTTCGAGCGCGACAACCTCACCGAGCTGCTGACCTTCATGCAGGGCCGGGGCTTCGCGCTCTTCGACCTCACCGACCCGGCGTACTACCCCTCCAACAGCGTGCTCTACCAGTGCTACGCGACCTTCATCCCGCAGCGCATGGAGTTCCGGAAGGGCGTCGCGTGGTGCACCCCCGAGCAGGAGGCGGAGACCAACGCGCGGCTCCGGGTGCGGCGCAGCGAGACCCTCCGCGTGCTCGAGCACCTCGCCAACACCCTCCGCCCCGACACCGCCGGGGACCCTTGAAGAGCCCCGACAACGGCTTCGTCGGCGTCGGCATCTACAACGTCAAGCGCACCCACAACTTCGGCGCGCTCATCCGCACCGCGCGGGTCTTCGGCGCCAGCTTCGTGTTCAGCGTCGGCACGCGCAACCCGCAGGAGCAGAGCTCGATCCGCGCCGAGCTCACGCTCCCGCTCTTCCACTTCACGACCCTGGACCACTTCATCGGCGCGATCCCGGTCAACGCCCGGCTGGTCTGCGTCGAGCTCACCCCCGGGGCCTTCGACATCCGCACCTACCAGCACCCGGCCCGCGCCGTGTACCTCCTCGGCCCCGAGGACGGCACCCTCCCCGACACCGTGATGCGCCAGCACGACACGGTGATCCTGCCGGGCGCCTACCCCCTCAACGTCGCGATGGCCGCCACCGTCGTGCTCTACGACCGGGCCCTCAAGGCCTGACCCGGCACCGCCACCCACCGACACCCGCCCACGTTTCCGGCCGCGTTGCTTGCTGGTAGGGTGCGGGTTTCGTGCGGCATCGACGGGCTCCAAACTGGATTCCGCCACCGCCCCGCGTAGGATGGCCCTCCCCTCCGTGATCTGGTCCTGGCTCCAGCGTCGCCCTCTGCTCGCGTACCTCGCGTACCGCACGCTCGCCCTCACCTGGGCCTTCGCGCCGTTCCAGGTCTACTACCTCCAGCGCCGCGGCCTCTCCGTCGCCGACGTCTTCGACCTCAACGTGGTCTTCTGCGTCGCCGCGGTCGCCTTCGAGGTGCCCACCGGCATGCTCGCCGACCGCTACGGCCGCCGCGTCGCCATGAGCGCCGGCGGCTTCATGATGTCCCTGGCCTGCCTGCTCTTCATCCTCGGGCACTCCTTCAGCGCCTTCGCCGCGGCCAACGTGCTCTGCGCCCTCTCGATGTCGCTCTCCTCGGGCGCCGACTCGGCCTACCTCTACGACCACCTCGCGGCGCAGCGTCAGGTCGCGCTCTACCCCCGCTGGGAGGGCTGGTCCACCGCCGCCAAGGGCGTGGGCAACCTCGTCGCCGTGCTCGTCGGCGCGCTCGTGTACCAGTACGTCCACCCCGCCGCGGTGTTCGTGCTCACGGCGCTCACCACGGCCATGGCGGGCGTCGTCGCGCTCACCCTCCCCGAGCGCACCACCCTCCACGAGGGCCACGTCGCCGACCACCTGAGCCGCGCCTTCCACACGCTGCGCACCGACGGCCGGCTCTCCAGCATCGTGGCCTTCGGCGCGGTCGCCTTCGTGCTCCTGCGCCTCTCGCTCTTCGCCGACCAGCCGCACATCGAGGCGCACCTCCACGGCGCGTGGCTCCAGCACACCGTGCTCACCATGGGCCTGCTGGCCGCCGCCAAGGAGGTGGGCACCGCGCTCGTCGCCGGCAGCGTGGGCTCTCTCTTCGCGCGGGTGCGGTCGCGCACCATCGCCGTCTCCCTGGGCGTCGGTCTCACGGCGGCGTACCTGCTCATGGGCGAGGCCCACGGCACCCTCTGCACCGTGCTCATGGTGCTGCTCGCCAGCGCCTTCGGGGTCTTCTCGCCCCTCATGCGCGCGCTCATGAACCGCATCATCGAGGGCCCGCGCGACCGCGCCACGCTGCTCTCCATCGAGGGCATGGGCCGCCGGCTGCTCTTCGCTGCGATGTCCCCGCTCTTCGGCCGCGCCGTCGAGGCCTCCTCGCTGCACGCGACCTTCTCGGGCACCGCGTGGGTGGCGGCCATCGCCTTCACGCTCCTCGGCGCCTCGGCGTGGGTGGCCTTCCGCGCCCCGGCGGCCATCAACTCCTCGCCCGCGCCGCGCAGCTCGCAGCCCGCGGTCGCCTCGCTCGCGCGCTGACCCGATGATGCGCCGTGTGCGGTTCGTGCTCGACCCCGAGCGACACGTCGCGCCCACCCTCGACGAGCTCCCCGATGAGCCCCCGCCCGGCGCGGTCACCCGCACCGACGCGCACCTCACCCAGTGGGTGCTCGTCACCCCGACGCGCATCGACGCGGGCTACACCTTCGACGACGAGTACGCCCGCGCGCATCCCGAGGCCCTCGACCCGCGCCACCTCGCGCTGCTGCACGCGCTGCTGGTGTTCAAGCTCTTCGACGACGGCGATGTGATCGTCCCGCCGCAGCAGGTGGAGGCCGCCCTGCGCTGGCCCGCCATCGACCGTCCACGGCGCGCGCTCGGCGCGGGGTGAGAAGGTCAGCACAACCCTGCTGCGCCCCCCGATCCAGCGGTCGGCCGCGCTCGAAATACCCCGCGTATGTCTCGCGCGGCCTCCCTCGTCTCGGGGTGCTCGCGACGGGTTGTGCTGACCTTCTGAGAGAGGGCACCGCTCAGCGCGGGAGCCCGACGCGGAGCATCTGGCCGCGCAGCTCGCCCTCGGGGAAGCTCTCCGAGGCCACCGCGGCGTAGGCGTGGCCCGACGCGAGCGACGAGAGGAGCGTCGAGCCCGGGGGCAGCCACTCCCGCGCGCGGAAGCTGGTGCCGAGCACCTCGAAGGGCATCATCGCCGGGCCGACCTCGCCGGGAGCGCCCTCCGCGAGCCGCCCTTCGGTGGGCACCATGTCGGTGAGCGCGACGTCGTAGATCACCCGGTCGCGGTCGACGTCCACGATGACGCTGACGCTCCCGCGGGCGGAGGAGTTCACCGGCGGAACCACCTCGGCGCCAGAGAGCCGGCCGAGGTACAGCTCCTGCCCGGGGCGGAGCACCTGGCCGCGAACCTCGCCGTTGGGATGGCGACGGCTGCGGATGTCGATGTACCAGCGGCCGAGGTCGAGGTCGGTGGTCGAGGTGAGGGCGCGCTCGCCCGAGAAGCTGGGCGCGGGCAGGGTCTTGGGCTCGGCGAGGTCGACCGCGATGGGGCCGTCGACGCCCGCCGGGCCGATGCCCACGAAGGCCCGCGTGGGCTCTCCGACCATCCCCTGCACCTGCACCACGAAGCGCATCGAGTTGGCGGTGCCGTCGACGAGGAGCTCGCCGAGCCCGTGGCTGGGAGCGTCCGTGGGAGGGTTCACCTGGTCGGGCGTGAGCCGCGTGACGTAGACGATCTCGCCGGGGCGCACGACCTGGCCGCGGATCTCCCCGTCGGGGTGCTCGGCCGAGTGCACGTCGACGTACGCCCTGCCCTGCTCGATGGCCCAGGCCTGGTCGGGCGTCACGGGCACGGTGCCGCTGAGGGTGCCCGGGGCGACCGTGAGCGGGAGGAGCACCGCGCCGGACTCGCCCGCGATGCCGATGTGCAGGTGCGCCTCGGTGGGCGCCTCGAGGGTGTGCTCGACCGTGTAGTCGAGGCTCGTGCGGTCGGCGCTGAGCGCGAAGCTCCCGGTGCCCGTCGCGCTCGTCCCGTACACCGGCGGCACCTGCTCGCGGCCGGTCATCGTGGCGTTGAACATCGTCGCCGGACCGCGCTTCGGAGGGGTGCCGACCTCGGGGAGCGGGTTGGCGGACTCATCGCCCGTGGGCGGCGCGCTCGGCGTGAACTCCGCCGGGCCCGGCGGGGTCACCGAGACGCTGCACGCCGAGAAACCGAGGGAGCCACAGGCCATACACAGGAGGAGCAGGGGTCGGATGTTCATTGTGGGCCTCGGCGCCGATGCATTGCAGCCCGCGTTCCACCCTGTGGCGCTGCGATGCCACCGAGGATGCGATCGTGGGCGCTGGTCGCGATTGGCCACACCTGGGGCGTGCTCGTGCGCCCCACCGAGGCACCGACGCGGGAATCTTGCACCGCGGGTCCCGATGGCCCGATGGTGCGCCCCGCATGGCGCTTCGACTGGTGCGATCGGACGACGGACAGGACAACCACGGCCCCGGCGACGCGGAGGCGTACCCCTTTGGCGAGACGCCCCTCGTGGTGACCTTCGCGGCGCGCGACGAGATGGGCGAGCTCGGCCCCGACCAGCGGCTGCACCTCGCGGCGACCCCGGAGATCTCCCAGGACGACGCCTATCTGGTGATGCCCCACCGCGCGCGGGAGCACCTCGTGACGGCCTTCGCGCGGGGCGAGTCGGGGCGCATCGCGCAGTGGTTCTCCGAGGCCTGGGTGGTGCGCGCGGACGTCGACGGGGGTCGCTCCCCGCGGCTCTGGATCGGCGCCGCGTGGCGGGCCTCGTCGCGGCTGACGGCGCGCGGCGGACGGGTGGTCTCCATGGGCGGCCTCGGCGACCCGATGCGGGTCATCAACCGGCTACCCTTCATCGAGTCCCTGGCCCGCGGCGGGCTGCTCGACGCCCGCGGGGCGGAGGCGATCCTCTCGCGCGCAACCTACGTGGGCGTGTCGCGCATCGGGATGCCCGAGCTCGGCCTCGGCGCCGACACCGTCGAGCCCACCTTCGTGTGGACCGAGCGCGACGGCGCCGCGACGCGGGTGCGCGTGGCCATCGCCGCCGACGAGGACGACGCCCCGGTGGCGCTGCTGGCGCCGCTCACCCTCGTGGCCTGAGCGCCCCCTTCGGCGACGGTCGCGGGAATACGCGGGCCGCTGTGCGGTTGGGCCTTACCATCGGTGACGGCGTGGACGACGTTCGCGAAGCCCCGTAAGGTCCGCTGCCCACTCACCGCGAGGAAGCCGAGACGTGACGACGAAGACCCGCACGGGCGATGAGAGCGCCGCCGCCAAGCCCACGACGACGAAGCGCCGCGCGCCGTCGGGGAAGGCGCCGCGCGCCGCGAAGCCCCAGCGCCCCAACGAGGAGCTCGAGGAGGAGTCGCGGCCGGCGCGCACCTCGGGTGAGAGCGACGGCGAGCTGGAGACCAACGACGACGGCGACGACGCGGTGGTGGGCGAGCTCGCGAGCGACCTCGGCGACGACGACGGCTCCGTGGCCGACGTGCGCATCGAGGCCCCGAAGGAGCCGGGGCTGCGGCGCTACGACGCGTTCACGGCGTACCTGTCGGAGGTGCAGCGGCACAAGCTGCTGACGCCCGACGAGGAGCACGAGCTCGCGGTGCGCTACGCCACCACGCAGGACGTGAAGGCCGCCGCGCGCATGGTGACGGCCAACCTGCGGCTGGTGGTGAAGATCGCCTTCGAGTACCGCCGCGCGTACCGCAACCTGATGGACCTCATCCAGGAGGGAAACATCGGGCTCATGCAGGCGGTGAAGCGCTACGACCCCTACCGCGGGGTGAAGCTCTCGTCCTACGCGGCGTGGTGGATACGCGCGTACATCCTGCGCTTCATCCTCAACAACTGGCGCCTGGTGAAGCTGGGCACCACGCAGACCCAGCGGAAGCTCTTCTTCAACCTCAACAAGGAGAAGCAGCGGCTCATCTCGCTGGGCGTCGACCCCACCTCCGCGGAGCTGTCGCGGCAGCTCGACGTGCCCGAGCACGAGGTGATCGAGATGGACCGGCGGCTGTCCGGCTCGGACCTCTCCCTCGACGCCCCCATCGGCGACGGCGACGGCAAGCCCACCACCCGGATGGACCTGCTGCCCTCGACCACCGCGCGGGTCGACGACACCCTCGCGGGCGCCGAGATCGGCGACATGGTGCGCGAGCAGCTGGAGGCCTTCGGGGCCACGCTCATCAACAAGGAAGCGTCCATCTTCCGCGACCGGCTGATGGCCGACGAGCCCGCCACGCTCCAGGAGATCGGCGACAAGTACGGCATCTCCCGCGAGCGCGTGCGTCAGCTGGAGAAGCGCCTCCAGGACAAGCTCCGGGTCTTCCTCAAGGCCAACCTCGGCGACGCGATGGACCTCGGTGGTTGACCCCCGCGCGGGCGCCCTGCTGGTCGTCGCGACGCCCATCGGCAACCTCGAGGACATCACCCTCCGCGCCCTGAAGGCCCTGCGCGGCTGCGACGTGGTGCTCGCGGAGGACACCCGCCGCACCCGCGCCCTGCTCCACGCCCACGGCATCGACCGGCCGCTCGAGCGCCTCGACGACCACGTCGTGCGCACCCGCGGCGCGGAGATGCTCGACCGCGTGGCCGCGGGGCAGACCTTCGCCCTCGTGAGCGACGCGGGCACCCCGATGGTGAGCGACCCTGGCGCGGCGCTGGTGCGGGCCGCGGTCGCCCGCGGGGTGCGCGTCGAGGCGCTGCCAGGGCCGAGCGCGGCGCTCGCGGCGCTAGTGGTGTCGGGGCTCGCGGGGGCGGGGTTCCGCTTCGTGGGCTTCCTGCCGAGGGAGGGCAGCGAGCGCCGCGCCGCGCTGATGGCCGCCGCGCGCGACCCGCTGCCGACGGTCATCTACGAGTCGCCCGACCGCACCGGCGACACCCTCACGGCGCTGCGCACCGTCTGCGGCGACGAGCGCCGCGTGGCCCTCTGCCGCGAGCTCACCAAGCTCCACGAGACCGTCGTGCGCGACACCCTCGGCGGGCTCGTCGACGCCCTCGACAACGGCACCGTGGTCGTGCGCGGCGAGGTGTCCCTCGTGCTGGAGGGCGCGCCCCCCATCGCGCAGGGCGCGGGCGACGAGCCCTCGCCGCAGGCCTCCCTCGACGCCGCCCTCGACGCCGCCATGGCCGCGGGGCTCAAGCCCGCCGACGCCTCCCGCGAGGTCGCGCGGGCCCTCGGGCTGCGGCGCGCGGACGTCTACGCCCGCGTCCTCGAGCGCTCCGCCCGCGGCTGAAGACCCCGAGAGCTACATCCCGACCTGGAGCATCGCCCCGCCCCGCAGCGGCGCCACCCCGAAGCGCAGCGGCAGCTCGCGCGCGGCGTTGTGCTGCATGTACGCCGAGCGCTCGGCCTCCGAGGGCGAGGCCGCGAACCACGCCAGCGCCCCGCCCGCGAGCACCCCGATCGCCATGCCGACCCCGATGCCCGGCACGGAGTCCGAGGCCGCGCCGAGGGACGAGCCCAGCATGCCCCCGATCGAGGCGCCGACGTCGACCCAGCGGGTCTGTCCCGGGGTGGGCTTGAGCACGTCGGCCGTGAGCAGCGCGAGCACCACCCCGACGCCCTCGCCGATGAGCATCCCGCTGGCGAGGGTCTCCGGGCGGGCGTCGTCGCCGTCGCCGGAGAGGCTCAGCCCGAGGCCGACCATGGAGCCCCACACGCCCGCGGTGGTGACCCAGCTCACCGAGCCCGGGAGCGCGTCGACGGCGTGCGCCAGCCCGAGCGCGGCCCCGATGCCGAGGGTGGCCCCGCCGAGCGCGAGGCCCCACCCGTCGACGGCATCGTCGGGCTGCGCGTAGATGACCGCGGCGGTCCCCGCGAGGGAGCCCAGCACCAGGCCCGAGTTGAAGGCGTAGCCCCGGCCGCGGCGCACCGCGTGCGAGCGGTCGAGCACGATGGCGCCCACGAGGCCCGCGGAGAGGCCCACCAGCGGGAGCGCGATGCGCAGGGCGTTGCGGCGGTCGTCGGTGGCCGCGAGGCCGCCCCAGGTGCCCAGCATCAGCCCGTAGCTCGCCGTCGAGACGTAGAGGGTCAGCACCTCGAAGCCCTCGATGGTGCCGACGGGTCGCTCGGGGAGCAGCCGCCCCGACGGCCCGAACACCCCCATGACCGGCGCGACCGGGGTCACCGCCACGCCGCCCCGGGCCACGGCGCGCAGGGCCTCCAGGGCCCCATCGGTTGCACCGCCGGTCGCGCCGTCGAGGAAGCCCCGCGCGCCGGCTTCGTCCCAGCGCGCGAGGCGCTCCACCGCGCCGTCGATGATCCGCGCCCGCGCGACCTCGTCGGAGGGAGGCGGCGGGGGCAGGTCGTCGCCGCCCGCGGCGGGGGGCGCGGTCGCGGCGGCGGGCGGGAGCGCCCCGCCGGTGGGCAGGCCGGGCTGCGCGCGCCCGCTGGCGAGGCGGTAGAGCACCGCCACGGCGTCGTAGCCCCGCACGTCGACCCCGCGCTCCTGGGCCAGGCGCCCGAGCAGCGCGACGGCCTGCCCGGTCTGCCGGGTGCGGAGGAGCTGCACCGCGAGTTCCACCCCGTCGTCGGGCGGGGCCTCGGCGGAGCGCGCGAGCAGCGCCGCGTCCGGCGGCGGAGGCGGGGGCGGGTCCTGGGCGAGCGCCGACGGGGACGCGAGGGCGAGGGCGAGCGCCGCGGCGAGGGCGGCGGGCGGGGCGGGTACGCGCAGGGTGGTCATGGGCCTCGTGCGGGGGGGAGAGGAGCGGTCAGCGCGGCAGCTTCGGGAGGCCGACCCGGTCGCGGACGCGCTCGAGGGTGTCGCGCGCGATGGCGCGGGCGCGGCGGGCGCCGTCCTGGAGGACGTCCTCCATGGTGGACGGGTCGGCGAGGAGGGAGAGGTAGCGCTCGCGCGGCGCGGCGAGGTGGGCGTTGAGGGCGTCGGCGAGGCGCTCCTTGGCGTGGCCGTACCCGAAGCCCCCGGCGCGGTAGCGGGCGGCCATGTCTTCGACCTCCGCGGGCGAGGCCACGAGCTTGTAGAGGGCGAAGACGTTGTCGGCTTCCGGGTCCTTCGGGTCTTCGAGCGCGGCGCCGTCGGTCTTGATGGTCTTCACCACCTTGCGCAGCGCCTTCTCCGGCAGGAACACCTCGATGGTGTTCTGGTAGCTCTTGGACATCTTCTGCCCGTCGAGGCCGGGGATGGTCGGCACCTCGGACTCCACCAGCGGCTCCGGGCGGCGGAGGCAGTCGCCGTAGAGCGCGTTGAGGTGCCCGGCCATGTCCTGCGCCATCTCGATGTGCTGCACCTGGTCGCGCCCGACGGGCACCACCGCGCTGTCGTAGAGCAGGATGTCCGCGGCCATGAGCACGGGGTAGAAGAAGGTCCCGCTCGGGAGCACGCCGCCTTCGCCCTTGTCGAGCGCGGCCTTGTACGCGTGGGCGCGCATCAGCAGCCCGACCCCGGTGACGCACGACAGCTGCCACGCCAGCTCGAGCACCTCGGGCACGTCGCTCTGCCGGAAGAACACCGCCCGCTTCGGGTCGAGCCCGAGCGCCAGGAAGGTCGCGGTGATCTCCTGGGTGGTGCGCCGGAGCGTCGCCGGGTCGCGGCCCGTCGTGAGCGCGTGGTAGTCGGCCACGAAATAGAACGCGTCGTGCGTGTCCTGCAGCGCGATGGCCGGCTTCACCATGCCGAAGTAGTTGCCGAGGTGGGGGGTGCCCGTGGGCTTGATGCCCGAGAGGGCGCGGAGGCGTGGCTTCATGCGCGCGACCGTAGAACACGCCCGCGCGCGATGCACCCCCCGGCCGGGCCGACGCGGCGCATGGCCTGCGGTCGGATCCCCTTCCGCCCGATGCGCCCGGTTGTATCGTCGCGCGCATGCAACTGCGCGCCATGCTCCTGCTCCTCGCGGTCGCCGCCGCGTGCACCGACGTCGAACCGCCTTCCGGTCAGTGCCGCTACGACTCCGACTGCGACGAGGGCGCCGTCTGCGCGGGCAACTACTGCCGCGTGGGGTGCGTCACCGACCGCGACTGCGCGTCGGGGCAGCGCTGCGGCGAGAGCGACCGCTTCGGGGTGCTCACCTGCCAGGCGGTGGTGGCGCAGGCGCAGTGCGCGCGCACCAGCGACTGCCCCGCGGGGCTCGTGTGCCTCGAGAACGCCTGCCGCCCGCAGTGCCAGCAGGACTACGACTGCCAGGTGATCAACCCCTTCTTCCGCTGCGTCGCCAACGCATGCTCGCTCCGCTGCGCCGCGGGCGCCGGCGACTGCGACGGCGACCCCCGCAACGGCTGCGAGGCCGACCTCGCCCGCGACCTGCGCCACTGCCTCGCCTGCGGCGCCGCCTGCGCCGGCGCCCCGGGCGCCGACCCCGTGTGCGCCCCGACGGGCTGCGCCACCCGGTGCCGGCCGGGCTTCGCCGACTGCGACGGCAGCGCCGCCAACGGCTGCGAGGTCGAGCTCGCCGCCGACGCGAGCCACTGCGGCGCCTGCGGGCGCGCCTGCGCCGTCGCCAACGGGCAGGGCCGCTGCGCCGCCGGGGTGTGCGGCCGCGAGCGCTGCAACGCGGGCTTCGACGACTGCGACGGAGACCCCGCCAACGGCTGCGAGGCGCGCATCGACTCCGCCACGCACTGCGGCCGCTGCGGCAACGCGTGCACGGTCAACATGGTCTGCACCGCGGGCGCGTGCGCCTCCAGCTGCGCCGCGGGCACCACCCTCTGCGGCCTCTCCTGCGTCGACACCGCCACGAGCGCCACCGACTGCGGCCGCTGCGGCAACGCCTGCCCCGCGGCCCCCAACGCCGCGCCCGCCTGCGTCGCGGGCGCCTGCGACGTCACCTGCAACCCCGGCTTCGCGCGCACCGCCGCCGGGTGCACCGCCATCGCGGCGCCGCGGCTCGTGTCGCCGCCCTCGCTGGCCACGCTCAACGGCAGCCGCGACGCGCTCTTCGAGGTGGCCCTCGCGACGGGCACCGACGGCGCCGTCGTCGAGCTCTGCCGCGACCGGGCCTGCGCCACCGTCGTCGAGCGCTTCATGGGCGCCGGGGCCCGGGTGACCCGGAGCGGCGCCCTCACCCCGGGGGTGTACTTCTGGCGCGCCTACGGCCGCGTGGGCGCCAGCGCGGGGCTCAGCCCCTCGACGCAGACCTGGGAGGTGCGCGTCCCGGCGCGCGCGGCCACGGGCAACGCGGCGTGGGGGACGATGCTCGACGTCAACGCCGACGGCTTCACCGACGTCGCCGTGGGCGAGGCGCGCAGCGAGCGCGTGCTGGTGTACGCAGTCGGCGCGTCGGGCCTCCCGGCGCGGCCCACGAGCACGCTCACCGTCATGGCGGCGGAGAGCTCGTTCGGGCAGCGCCTCGCGGCGGGAGACTTCAACGGCGACGGCTACGCCGACCTCGCGGCGACCGCGCCCGACGCCAACACCGTGTACGTCTTCTCGGGGAGCGCCGCGGGCCTCGGGGCCACCGGCGTCGCCCGCACGCGCTCGGTGTTCGGCACCTACGGCACCGGCCTCGCCGCCGCGAGCGACCTCAACCACGACGGCTACGCCGACCTCCTCGTGGGCTTCAGCTGCTTCAAGGGCTGCAGCCCCGGCGTCGACGTGTACCTCGGCAGCCCCACGGGCATCGCGGCCACGCCGATCACCCTCACCTCGCCGGAGCGCTTCGCGGACTTCGGCTACGAGATCGCGGCGCTGGGACGGGTGTCGCCGGCCTCCCCCTTCGAGTCCTTCGTCGTGATGCTGCGGGGCAAGGGCGGCAGCGGGGCGCTGGTGTACCGGGGCACCGCGACGGGCGTCGAGAGCACCCCCCACCAGACCTTCTCGATGGACGGCGGCGAGGGCCAGGTGGCCTCCGCGGGCGACGTCAACGGCGACGGCTTCGCCGACCTCGCCATCGCCGGCCACGCGGCCAGCGGCGTGGCGCAGCTGGGGGTGTACCTCGGCTCGGCCACGGGCTTCAGCGCGACGCCCCTCGCGGTCAACGAGGGCGAGAACATCGGCGGCTCCCTCTCGGCCGCGGGCGACGTCAACGGCGACGGCTTCGGCGACCTCGCGGCGGGCAACGGGTTCTCGTCGGTGCGGGTGTTCCTGGGCTCGGCGACCGGGCGCCTGGCCCTCGGCCCGGTGCTCACGGCGCCGGCCGCCCCGACGGGCATGGAGGGCTACGGGCGCTTCGGCGAGGCCCTCGGCGCCGTCGGCGACCTCAACCGCGACGGCTTCGACGACCTCCTCGTGGGCGCCCCGGACGACGGCGAGAGCTGGTGCAGCGGCGAGGTCTTCCTCTTCCAGGGCCGGATGACCGTCACGGCGCCCTTCGCCCCGGCGCTCATCCTCACGGTGCCCGACACCCGCTGCGGCGGCGCCTTCGGCGGGGCCATCGCCTCCTTCGCCCGCCCCTCCGGGCGCGCCTGCCGCACCTGACGCGCTGTCGAGCTATTCCCCCCCACCGCTGCGGGCCGGTGATGTGCCTCCCGCCGCGGCGCGATGGGGTATACGGTCTCGCCGTGCGACCCGCCCCGCTCCTCCTTCGTGCCCTCGGCCTCTGCGCCGCGGTCGGTCCCCTCGGCTGCGGCGCGCGCGTGGTGCTCATCGACTACGACACGGGCCCGCGCGACGCCGTCGACGCCGCGGTCGCGATCGACGCGCCCTCCCCCGAGCCCGACGTGGGCTTCGACGTGGGCTTCGATGTGGGCTTCGATGTGGGCTTCGACGCGGGCCCCATCGTCGTCGACGTGCCCGTCGACCTCGGGCCTCCCTGCCCCGAGGGGACGCCCTGCGACCCCGGCGTCGTGTGCCGCACCGGAGTCAACCGCTGCGTGGCGGGCGTCGCGCGCTGCGTCGCCAACGACAACGCCGCCTTCGGCACCCGCTGCCTCGGCGGCACCTGCGACGGCCGCGGCGCCTGCGTGGCCCCGTCGCAGCGCAGCTGCCCCTCGGCGTCGGAGACCGGCTGCGGGATCGTCAACCTGCTCGGCGGCACCTTCGCGCTCGGCGACACCGGCGCGTTTCGCGCGTCGCCGGTGCAGCGGGCGATCACCGTGAGCGCCTTCGCGATGGACGCCTCGGAGGTCACCGTCGCGCGCTTCCGTCGCTTCTGGGAGGCCGGTCACCCCGCGCCGTCGCCGGAGCTCACCTACCCGGGCGCCGTGGTCCGTTGGAGCGGCGCGGTGAGCGAGCCGGGCGTCGCGGGCGCCTGCAACTGGGGCGCGCCGGGGCGGGACTACCACCCGGTCAACTGCGTCGATCACCCGACCGCGCAGGCCTTCTGCGTCTGGGACGGCGGGCGCCTGCCCACCGAGGCGGAGTGGGAGTACGCCGCGCGCTACACCCTCGCCGCGGGCCTCGACCTCGGCCGGGGTTACCCCTGGGGCGAGGCCTCGCCGTCCGCGAGCTGCGACCGCGCGCAGTGGGCCCGCTGCCCCGGCGACGACGGCGGCGCCACCCGGCGCGTCGGGCGCTTCGCCAACACCGCCGGGCTGTTCGACCTGGCGGGCAACGTCTGGGAGTGGACCGCCGACGCCTTCGCCGCCTACTCCGACACCGCGTGCTGGGGCGGGCGCGCGCAGACCGACCCGCACTGCCCGCGCGGCGCCAGCGGCTACCCCGCCATCCGCGGCGGCAGCTGGATCTCCGACTCGGTCACGCTCCTTCGCGGCGCCAGCCGCGACGACGCGTACATGCCCGGCACCCGCAGCGCCATCCTCGGGCTGCGCTGCGTGCGCGCCCGCGCCGTCGTGGGCGGCTGACGGCGCTTCCACCGCCCGCTCGCGGCGAAGTAGTGTCCGCCGCCATGCAACGCCTCCTCTCCACGGCCTTCTGCCTCTCGCTCGCGGCCTGCTCGTCCACCCCCGCGCCCCCGGTGCAGCGCCCGCCGCCCGTCACCACGCCCACGCCCACACCCAGGCCCACGCCCACGCCCCCGACGCCGGTCGAGCCCGTCGACGCGGGCGCGCCGGTGGAGCCCGCCCCGGCGCCCTCGGACGCCGGCACCCCGACGACCCCGGCGGACGATGCGGGCGTCGCGATCCCCAGGCCCCCGCCGCCCACCCCGCGCCCCACGGGCAACGCCATCACGCAGGGGCGCGCGGTGTTCGCGCGGGTGTGCGGGCGCTGCCACGAGGACGGCGACGACGAGGGGCCGAACCCCAACCTCCGCTGGACCGAGGCCCGGATGCGCACGCTCGTCCGCAGCGGAAACTCCCGCATGCGGGCCATCCCCGCGTCGCGCCTCTCCGACGCCGACCTCGCCCTGGTGATGGCGTACCTCCGCTCCATCCGCGCGATCCAGTAGGGCCCGCGCGGCCGCACTCCGAACTCCGTCGCGCGGCGGTCGCGGTTGCGACGGTGTCACCCGCGACGCTAGTGTGCCCGACACACTCATGCGCCACCCGCTCCGCACCGCGTTCGGACTCTGCCTCGCCGCGTCGCTCGTCGGCGCCTGCGCGGGCACCCCCCACCGCGGCACCACGCCTCCGGCGGCCCCCGCCGCGCTCACCACGGCCACGCTCGACGACGCCCGGCGCGTGCTCGACGAGCACCCCGCGGGCGACCCCTCGCTGCGCGACCTGCGCCTCCAGGTGGCGCGGCTCCTCGCGGGGCGGGCGTCCGAGGCGCTCCAGTCGGGCGACACGGCGCAGGCGCTCCAGCGGCTCCAGGCGGCGCTGGTGCGGTACACCCCCGACGAGCTCGCCGGCCACGTGCTCCCGGCGGACTTCGAGGCGCCCGCGCGCTCGCTGCTCGCGACGGCGTCGATGCGCGGCGAGGAGGGCACCGCGCTCGGCGCCACCCGCATCCTGCTCGCGCTCGAGCGCCCCCCCGCCGACGCCCGCGCCACCTGGGACCGCATCACCGAGTGGGGCACCCGCAACCGCCAGGACTTCCAGCGCCCGTGGGTGCGCGAAGGGGAGCTCGCGGAGATCCAGCGCGAGGTGGCGGCCATCATCCCCGCGCGCGACGTGCTCGACGCCGCCGCGACGCACATCACCGCGCGGCGCGAGGCGGCCACCACGGCGCGCAACGCCCGCGGCGAGCTGGCGCACCTCTCCTTCGACGAGGTGAGGCAGCTGCGCGCGGGGCTCCAGCGCTCCGCCGCCGAGCTGGCGATGGTCTTCCTGCGGGTGGGGGCGCTCACCGAGGCGGGCGAGCGGCTGGGCTCCCTCGGCGCCGGGGCGGAGAGCTCGGGGCTCGCCACCGCCATCCGCGCCATCGCCCGCAGCGAGGGCGGCGCCGACGCCCTGCACGACCTCGCGCGCCAGGTCACCGCGGTCGACCACCTGGCCGCCGCGGGGGTGTGCCGCGTGGGCCGCCAGCGCTACGCCGCCGACGCGCGCTTCGCGCGCTGCCTGGCCCTCGTCGCCGACCACGACCGCGACCTCGGGCTCGCGAGCGCGCACCTCGAGGCGGCCGCCAACCTCGAGCCCGACGACCTCGACAACCTCAACGCCGCCCTGCGCGAGACGCACCGCTGGCTGCTCACCGAGATCGGCGCGGACGACGTCGCCCCGGGCCGCCGCGCGGTCGAGCGCGCCCGCTCGCTGCTCGAGCGCTGGAGCGCGCGCTCGCCCGACCGCGGTCCGCCGGTGCTCGCGGCGGACATCGACACGCTCGCGGCGCAGCTCGAGCTCGCCGCGGGCAACCTCCCCGAGGCGAGGGCGCACCTCGAGCGCGCCACGCACGCGACGCCCTCCTCGCGCGACGCCTTCTACTCCCTGGCGGAGATCGCCTGGCGCCACGACGACGGTCCGGCCGCGCTCCGCCTCCTCGACGCCGGGCTCGCGCTGCCGCTGCGCCCGAGCGAGAGCGACACGTCCTTCCGCCCGCGCTTCGCCGTGCGCCGCGCGCAGGTGCTCGCCTCCACCGGGCACCCCGACGAGGCCCGCGCGGTGTTCACCGAGGCGCTCACCGCCCTCGAAGCGCTCGCCCGCTTCGCCGAGGGCCACGAGCTCGGCGAGGTCCACCTGCTGCGGGGCTTCACCCTCGAGGCCCTCGGGCGCCCCGGCGAGGTGCGCGCCGCCCTCGACGCCGCCCTCGACGCCGCCCCGGACGACCGCAGCGTCGCCGGCCACGCGGTGTCCTTCTGCCTCGGGCACGCGCGCTGGTCCGACGCGCTCGACCTGTCGCGCCGGGCGCGGGCGCAGCTCACCCTCGAGCCCGCGTGGCAGGTGTACTTCGCGCTGTGGTCCAAGCACGCGGCGCAGCTCGGGCGCCTGCCCGACGACGCGGGCGCCACCAGCGCCCTCACCGCCGTCGCCTCCACCGAAGACGCCAACGTCCCGTGGACCACCCGGCTCGCGCAGCGCGCCGTCGGCCGCGTGACCCGCGAGCAGCTCATGGCGGCGGCCCGCACCCGCGGCCAGCGCGCCGAGGCGCTCTTCTACGAGGCCCTCGGGGCCCTCGCCGCGGGCGAGGCGGCGGACGCGACGCGCGACCTGCGCGAGGTGATCGCCACCGAGACGCTGCACTACCACGAGTACGAGATGGCCTGGGACACGCTGCGCCGCCTGGGCGAGCCCGCCGCCGCGCCGCGCTGACCGCCCGACCTCGCGCTATCCCCCCTCGCGCCCCGCGGTCGCCGCTTCGAGCGCGGCCACCCGCTGCCGCAGGTCGTCGACCTCGGCCCGCAGCCGCGCGTTCTCGATGATCTGCTCGACGATGCGGTCGTACTCCGCGGCCGCCTCGCGGACGATGGCGTCGAGCTCCTCGGGCTCCCAGGGCTTCTTCAGGAACGCGAAGATGTGCCCCTGGTTGATCGCCGCGATGATCGACGCGGTGTCCGAGTAGCCCGTGAAGAGCATGCGCACCGCCTGGGGGAAGCGCGCCCGCACGCTCTCCAGCAGCTGCACCCCGGTGGTGTACGGCATGCGCTGGTCGGTCATGACGATGTGCACCTCGTGCTCGGCCATGAGCCTCGTGCCCTCCGCGGCGCTGTGCGCGGTGAGCACCCGGTAGTCGAGCCGGAGGTGGTCGCGCACGGCCTCGCAGATGTTGGGCTCGTCGTCGACGACGAGCAGGCAGTGCCTCGGCGGGGGAATGGTCATGCAGGCTCCTCGGCGTGGGGCGGCGGCAGCTGGATGCGGAAGCACGTGCCCCCGTCGGGAGCGCTCTCGACCTCGATGCTCCCGCCGTGGCTCGCGATGATGTTGTGGGTGATCGAGAGCCCCAGGCCGGTGCCCTCGCCCACGGGCTTGGTGGTGAAGAAGGGGTCGAAGATCTGCCCCCGGTCGCTCGGCGCGATGCCGCACCCGTTGTCGGTCACCTCGACGGTCGTCCCGCCGCCTGCGGCGGGTCGGCTCGCGAGGCGGATGCGCCCGCCCCCGTCGGGGTGCGCGCTCTCGACGGCGTACATGGCGTTGGTCAGGAGGTTGAGCAGCACCTGCGAGAGCAGCGTCGGGACGCAGTACACCGTCGGGGCCAGCGACCAGTCGGTCTCCACCTCGACGCCGCGCCGGGCGAGGCGGCCGCGCACGACCTCCAGGCTGGCGTTGGCGAGCTCTGCCAGGTCCGAGGGCGCGGCCCCGGTGCGGTCGGTGCGGGCGAGGCTGCGAAGGGCGTCGACGATGCGCGTGATGCGCCGCACGCCGTCGCGGGTGCGGGCGAGCACCGCCGGGAGGTTCTCCCGGACGTAGGGGAAGTCGGTCTGCTCGGCGAGCTCGGCCACGCGCGCCGCCCGCTCGGGCGCGGCCTCCGCCAGCGCCTCGAGTCCGGCCTCGTAGGCCTCGACGATGCGCAGCACGGCCTTCGTGTCCCGCTCGATCACGTGCAGGTTGCCGGCGACGTAGGCGAGCGGGTTGTTGATCTCGTGCGCGATGCCCGCGCTCAGCATGCCCAGCGAGGCCAGCCGCTCGCTCTGCGTGAGCGCCGCGCGCATCTGCTCGCGCTCGGTGATGTCCTCCGAGATGCCCAGCAGGTAGCGCGGCGTCCCGTCGGCGGCCAGCACTGGGATCTTCTTCGTGTGCAGCGTGCGCATGCCCCGCAGCCGCGTGTGGATGGGCTCCGCGGGGATGTCGACCACCGAGCGTCCCGCCAGCACCTCGCGGTCCCTGCGGGTGAAGGCGTCGGCCTCGGCCCTCGGGAAGAAGTCGTGGTCGTTCTTGCCGAGGAGGTTTGCCCGCTCGAAGCCCAACAGCGCCTCACCCGCCCGGTTGAAGCGCACGAAGCGCAGCTCCTCGGCGTCCTTCACGAAGATCATGTCGGGGATGTTCTCGATGATCGAATCGAGGAACTGCTCGTGCGACCGCGCCCTCTCCGCCGAGCTCGCCCGCTCGGCGTGCAGCAGCCTCGCCGTGACGACGGCCAGGGCGGCGAGGTCCGCGATCCCCGCCAGGAGCTCCTGCTCCCCGACGCTGTACTCCGCCCCGCCCGACCCCCGGCGCAGCGTGACCACGCCCAGCGAGCGCCCCGGCACCCTCAGCGGCGCCTCGAGCACCACCCCGGCCAGGGCCTCGTCGACCTCCGCGTGGGAGCGCGCCACCACCGGGAGCTCGAAGCCGTGCTCGGGGTCCGCGTCGAGCCGCAGGGTGCTGACGTCTCCGATGTGGCGCGCGCACTCCGTGGTGATGGCGTGGAGCAGCGCCGCGTGGTCCGTCGTGACCGCGCTGAAGCAGCGCGCCGCCTCCGCCAGCGCCTCGGCCCTCGCGCACCGCTGCGCGAGGCGATCGAGGTCCGCGAGGAGCGCCGCCGACCCCGACGCCGGGCATGGGCCCGCCTGTCGTGCACCGTCGTCGCTGCCCAGACCCATCGCGGCGCCCTCCGCGGCGTGAGCGTACCCCCGCGCCGCCGTCGCCCGCAACGCGCGCCGACGCTACGGCGTGAAGAAGAGCCGCGCGTTGGTGGTGGGATGCCCCGCGGGGTAGCTCAGGCGGGACAGCACCCGCGCTACGCAGCGGCCCGGCGGGCTCGACGCGGGCGGGGACATCAGGTTGAGCGCGCGCACCCTCCCGCGGGCGTCGATGTCGAGGGAGAAGCTCACGTTGGCGCGGGCGCCGTCGAGGCAGGCGCGGATCGCCGGGATCTGCGGCCGTACGCCCTGCATGATGGCGGGAGAGTCGAGCGGCGGCCCGGCCACCACGGCGTGCGAGCGCTCGGGCGACGAGCTGCTGCGGCGGCGCTCGGGGGCCGATGGGGTGCGCGGGGGATCGGGCACGCGCACGGGCCGGAACATCGGCACCGCCACCGGGGCGGGCGCCGGCCGGGGGGCGACGACCGCGGGCGGCGCCGGCGCGAGCTGCTGGTTGACCACGGGCTCGGGGGTCGCCGGAGCAGGCGGCGGCGCGGCGGTCTCCGGGGACTGCCCCGCGACGCTCTGCGGCGTGGACGGCGGCTCCGTGGGCCCCGGGCGCGACCGCAGCAGGGCGGCGACGATGACCAGCCCGAGCACCACGGCGGAGCCCATCACCAGCACCACGCCGCGGCGAGACGAGCGCCGCGCCTGCGGGGGCGCCTGCGGGGGCATCGACGGCGCCGTCCAGGGCGCGGCGGTCTCGAAGCCCGACGGGCCCGCGGGGTCGACCACCGTCGCGCCGACGAACTCGATGGGGCTGAACCCGGGCTGGAACGACGGCCGCGGCGGCGGCGGGGGCAGCGGCGAGCGCAGCGGCGCCGGCGGCGGGGCCGAGGTGCGCGCGCGCATCGGCGGGGGCGGGGCCGAGGTGCGGGAGCGCGGCGGCGGCGGAGGAACCGGGGACGGGAAGTACGGCGGGGGCGCGGCCGCGAAGGGGTCGGGCACGATCTGGGTCGCGCCCTCGTTGACGTTGTAGATGCTGGTGGCCTCGTCGCCGCGGCTGGTCACGGCGTCGTCCGGGGGCAGCGCCGCGAGCACGTCGTGCAGCGCCTGCAGCATCTCCGCGGCGTTGGCGTAGCGCCCGGAGGGCTCCTTCGCGAGCGCCCGATCGATGACGGCGCAGAGCGCGGGCGGCGCCGACGGGAGGTGCTGGCTCAGCGGCGTGTGGGGGTACAGCATGATGCGCGAGAGCAGCTGCTGGTACGTCTCGCCGTCGAAGGGCGTCTGGAGCGTGATGGCCTGGTAGAGCACCGCGCCCATGGACCAGAGGTCGGCCCGGCCGTCGACGCGCCCGCCGCCCGCCTGCTCGGGGGACATGTAGTCCGGCGTACCGACCGCGGTGCCGACGCGGGTGAGCCCCCCCGCGGCGCGCTCGGACAGGATCTTCGAGATGCCGAAGTCGAGCAGCTTCACCCCGGTGGGGCGGTCGCCGCTGCCGAGCAGGAAGATGTTCTCGGGCTTGATGTCGCGGTGCACCACGCCGACCTCGTGCGCGGCCCGCAGCGCGTCGACGGTGCCCGCGGCGATGGTCAGCGCCTCGCGGAAGCTGAGCGCGCGCCGCTCCATCACGTCGCAGAGCGTCTCGCCGTGCAGGAGCTCGAGCACCAGGAAGGGCCCGTCGTCGTCGCTGCCCGCGTCGAGCACCCGCACGATGTTGGGGTGCCCGATGGACGCCGCGGTCTGCGCCTCCTGCTGGAAGCGCCCCACCACCTCCGTCGAGGTGATGAACTCCGGCTTGATGAGCTTTACCGCGACGTGTAATCCGCCGCCGACGAGGTCTTCCGCCTCGAAGACCGCGCCCATCCCCCCTTCGCCGATGACCCGCAGCAGGCGGTACCGGTTCGCGACGAGCGACCCGTTGCGCTGGTGGATGTCATCGACCTGCATCGTCACTCACACCCTACGCCGTGCCACGCCCGCGGTGCTATCCCCGCGGGGGTTGTGCTGTCCAACCTTCACGACGTCCCTCGCTCCCGAAGCGACCGGCCTGCGTCCCGCCATCGAAGCCTACCTTCCCCCCTTTTGGCTCTCAGGTCGCCAGCGGGAGCCGGTGCCGGCGCTCCACCTTGGCGGGGTTCTGCCCCGCGGCCTTCGCCGCCGACGCCACGCGCCCGTAGGTCCACGAGAGGAAGGTCGGGTCGCGCTCGGCCAGCAGCTGGTGCCCCGCGCCGTCAGCGATGCGCGCCGTCGCCTGCTCGTACCAGCACTGGGTGCCGCCGGGCAGGTGGGTGGTGCCGGTCTCCGCGAGGTTGGCGCACGCGCACGACGCCCCGCAGCGCCACTGCTCGGCGCACTCGCCGCACGCCGGGTCGGCGGGGCCGCGCTTGAGGCCCGACACCCTCCCCCGGTCGATGCCCGTGTCGAGGTGCCCGATGACCAGCTTGTCGTCCCGGTCTTCGCCCACCATCCGCGCGCAGGGGAAGAGGTTGCCGCGGGGCGACACGGCGATCTCCCGGTCGCCCGAGCCGCAGGAGTCGCAGCTCGCGAGCCCCCCCTTGGCCGCCGCCAGGAGCTTGTTGTCGAAGGTGGGCATCGCGATGGGGCGCCCGGCCCGGATGGCGTCGGCGTACACGGCCACGGCCTCCTCGAGCCCGAGCTCCCAGAGGGCGAGGTCGGCGTCGCTCCACGCGCACTCGAAGGCCGGGTTGAGGATGATCTCCTTGGCGCCGAGCTCGGCCAGGAAGCGCACGCTCTCGCCCAGCCAGCGCACGTTCTCCGGCGCGACCACGGCGATGACCTGTAGCCCGAGGCCCGCGGCGAGCAGGTTGCGCCCGCCCGCCACGACGTCGTCGAAGCTCGAGCGGCCGCCCCGCTGCGGGCGCGTGGCCTCGTGGGCGGCGCGGCAGCCGTCGAGCGACAGGGTGACCTGCACGTCGAGGGCCTTCAGCCGCCGGGCGCGCTCGGGGGTGACGAGGGTGCCGTTGGTGGTCACCGCGAGGCGCAGGCGACGCCCCTCGCGCTCGGCGCGGGCGCGGGCCTCGACGGCGACGCGCTCGAGCATGTCGAAGCAGATGAGCGGCTCGCCGCCGAAGAAGCCGAGGTCGATGGGCGCCTCGTCGCGCCAGGGGGTCTGCTCCCTCGGCGCGAGGAAGAGCAGGTCGAGGGAGCGCATCGCGGTCTCCCAGTCCATCTCGCGACGAAACTTCTCGCCCGTGTAGCAGTACGAGCACGCGAGGTTGCACTCGTGGGTCAGGACCAGGGTCACATGCATGGAGCCTCCATCGCGTGGGAGAGACCGCCCGATGCTCCCACGCCTTGGATCGCTCTCAAAGCCGGACCCGGACGGTGCCCTCAGCCGGGGGTGACGCGCCAGACGAGGTCGGAGGTGCCCAGCGGGCCGCTGAAGCGCAGGCTGAACGAGCGCACCCGGTCGTCGATGACCTCGACCTCGGCCCCGCCGGCGGTGCGGAGATACTTCGGAAAGCGGATGCGGAAGGCCTGCCGCCACACCGTGGTGTAGGGGAAGTACGTGCGCTCGACGGCGCCGGGCCGGGTGATGGGCTCGATCGCCACCGGGGCGACCTCCTCGCGGCGGTCGTTCACCAGCAGCACGCGCCAGGCGCTCGTGGGCCGGGTGAGCTCGCCCCAGCGTCGGTTTTGCGTATACAGGGCCACGTAGAATTCGTGCTCCTGCTGCGCGGACTCGAGCGTGTGCTGGAGGAGTTCCTGCCGCTCGGGGGTGGTGAGCCGGAAGTCCTGCGCGTAGCGCACCACGTAGGCCCAGCGGAAGTCCCAGCTCTCGTAGGTGGCGGTCACCGCGATGAGGTCGTCGAGGCCCTGCAGCTGGTACTGGTGTCCCTCGCGGGTCCACCGCTGGAGCACCCCCTCGTAGCTCTCCGCGGTGTACGCCCGCGGACCCTGCCGCAGGCTCACCGTCGGCGCCCCGCAGGCCCCCACCGCGATCGCCAGCCCCAGCGCCAGGGGCACGCGGCGGAGCTCACTCACCCAGGAAGTCCGCGCGGCTGAACACCGGCAGCACGCGCAGCCCCATCGCCTCGAGCGCCTCGCGGCCGCCCTCGCGCCGGTCGACCAGCGCCACCACCGCGAGCACCGTGTGCCCGTCGGCCCGCAGCGCCTCGACCGCGACGCGCGACGACCCGCCGGTGGTGAGCACGTCTTCCAGCAGCACCACCCGCAGCGACGCCGCGAGCGACACGCGGCCCTCGATGCGCTGCGCCGTGCCGTGGTCCTTCGGCTCCTTGCGCACGTAGAGGGCGTCCCACGCGCGGCCTCCGCCCAGCGCCGAGGTGAGCGACACCGCGCTCGCGAGGGGACACCCGCCGAGCGCCACGCCCGCCACCGCGTCGGTCTGCTCCCCGAGGCCCTCCGACCGGATGACCCCGCAGAGCACCTCACCGCAGAGCCGGTGCCCCTCGGCGGTGAGGATCACCTGCTTGCAGTCGATGAAGAAATCGCTCTCGCGCCCGGAGGCGAGGCGGAAGGTGCCCCGCCGCCACGCGTCCGTGCGAAGCCGTTCGAGCAGGCGCTGTCGCGAGGCGTCCATGGGGGTGGCGTTAGGTATCACGCCTTGCGCCCGCAACCGCAATGGCCGCCGCTCCCCCTCCGAGAACAGGGGGGGGCGAAACATCCCCAAGACAGGCGCCCCGGGGTGGAGCCATCATCGGGCCGTCCGGAACGTCCATCGGGGTTCCACCACCTGCGAACAGGAGCAGACGCGATGTCGATCAGACCACGCTCGAAGGCCCGTCCACCCGCGGCACCCTGGAGGACCTTCCTCCTCGGCGCCGCCCTCCTCTACGGCTGTACCGATGGCGCGTCGGTCGTCGGCGGCCCCGCCGACTCGGCGGTCAACGACCTCGGCACCGACTCCGGCATCGACTCCGGCATCGACTCCGGGGTCGACTCCGGCGCCGACGCGGGCACCGACGGGCCGCGCTGCGGCCCCGGCCAGATGGCCTGCAACGGCATGTGCGTGTCGTCGTCCGTCGACCCCGGAAACTGCGGCGCATGCGGCCGGCAGTGCGCCAACACCGAGCGCTGCGTCGACAGCGTGTGCCGCACGCTCTGCCCCGGCGAGCAGGTCGCGTGCCCCGAGGGCGGCGGCGACGCGGGCGACGCGGGCGGGCGAACCGTCTGCGTGCTCCCGGGCACCGACCGCAACCACTGCGGCGGCTGCGGGCGGCAGTGCGGCGCGGGCGAGGTGTGCTCCATGGGCACCTGCACCGCTACCTGCGCCGAGCTGCTGACCACCTGCATGGCCGACGGCCGCGCGTACTGCGCCGACATCCGCCGCGACCCCATGAACTGCGGCGCCTGCGGCGTCGCGTGCGCCCCGGGCCAGACCTGCGACGGCGCGCGCTGCGTCACCACCTGCGCCACGGGCTTCACGCCGTGCACCTCCTCGCCCGACGCGGGCGTCGGGGACGGCGGCGCGGTCGACGCGGGCGGCCCGGGCTACTGCGCCGAGCTCCAGACCGACCGCAACAACTGCGGCGCCTGCGGCAACATCTGCCCCTCCGGGCAGGTGTGCGACGGCGCGCGCTGCGTGCTGTCGTGCAGCTCCGGCACCACCAGCTGCGGCGGGTCGTGCCGCGACCTGCAGACCGACCGCGCCAACTGCGGCGAGTGCGGCGTCGCCTGCGCCGAGGGCCAGGTGTGCTCGTCGGGGATGTGCGTGGTCTCCTGCGCGGCGGGGCAGTCGAACTGCGGCGGCTCGTGCCGCGACCTCCAGAACGACCGCGCCAACTGCGGGACCTGCGGCGCGGCCTGCGCCGCGGGCCAGGTGTGCACCGCGGGGATGTGCCAGCTCTCCTGCGCGAGCGGCCTCTCCAACTGCGGCGGGTCGTGCAGGGACATCCAGACCGACCGCGCCCACTGCGGCGCGTGCGGCTTCGTCTGCGCGGCGGGCCAGGTGTGCTCCGCGGGCGCCTGCGTGACGTCCTGCGCCGCGGGCACCACGGACTGCTCGGGCTCGTGCCGCGACCTCCAGAACGACCGCATCAACTGCGGCGCCTGCGGCGCGGTGTGCGGCGCGGGCCAGGTGTGCTCCGCGGGCGCGTGCGTGGTGTCGTGCCCGACCGCGCAGGTCGAGTGCGGCGGCTCGTGCCGCGACCTGCAGACCGACCGCGCCCACTGCGGCCTCTGCGGCAACGTGTGCGGCGCGGGCCAGGTCTGCGTGGCCGGGTCGTGCGTGGTCTCGTGCCCCAGCGGCCAGAGCAACTGCGGCGGCACCTGCCGGGACCTCCAGGGCGACCGCGACCACTGCGGCGCCTGCGCGATGGCCTGCGCCGCGGGCCAGGTGTGCTCCGGCGCGATGTGCGTGACCTCCTGCGGCGCGGGCCTCACGGCGTGCACCGGATCGTGCCGCGACCTCGCGACGGACCGCGCCAACTGCGGCGGCTGCGGCGTCGCGTGCGGCTCCGGCCAGGTGTGCGTGGCGGGCGCCTGCGTGGTGTCGTGCCCCGCGGGCCAGGCGGTG
This sequence comes from Myxococcales bacterium, assembly GCA_030652255.1. Lineage (GTDB taxonomy): Bacteria > Myxococcota_A > Polyangia > Polyangiales > SCUS01. Next base: position 228,717 of record JAUSAZ010000073.1, read on the forward strand.
TGCACGGGCAGCTGCCGCGACCTCCAGACCGACCGCGCCAACTGCGGCGCGTGCGGGGTGACCTGCGCCGCGGGCCAGGTGTGCTCCGCCGGCGCCTGCGTGGTGAGCTGCCTCGCGGGGCTCACCAACTGCACCGGCTCGTGCCGCGACCTCGCGAGCGACCGCGCCAACTGCGGGATGTGCGGGCGCGCGTGCGCCACCGGGCAGGTGTGCTCCGGCGCCGCCTGCGTGACCTCGTGCACCGCCGGGCTCACGGACTGCACCGGCTCGTGCCGCGACCTACAGAGCGACCGCGCCAACTGCGGCGCCTGCGGGGTGTCGTGCGCCGCGGGCCAGGTGTGCTCCGGCGGCGCCTGCGTGGTGTCGTGCATCGTCGGGCTGACCAACTGCTCGGGCTCGTGCCGGGACATCGACAGCGACCGCGCCAACTGCGGGATGTGCGGCCGTGCCTGCGCCGCGGGCCAGGTGTGCTCCGCCGGCGCCTGCGTCACCACCTGCGGGGCGGGGCAGACCAATTGCACCGGCTCGTGCCGCGACCTCCTCAACGACCGCGCCAACTGCGGCGTGTGCGGCCGCGCGTGCGCCACCGGCGAGGCCTGCCTCGCGGGCGGCTGCGTGGTCTCCTGCCCCGCGGGGCAGACCAACTGCGGCGGGTCGTGCGTCACGCTCGTCAACGACAACGCCAACTGCGGGATGTGCGGCCGTGCCTGCGCCGCGGGCCAGGTGTGCTCCGCCGGCGCCTGCGTCACCACCTGCGCCCTCGGGCAGACCAACTGCTCGGGCACCTGCCGCGACCTCCTCACCGACCGCGGCTTCTGCGGGATGTGCAACCGGGCCTGCGCCTCGGGGCAGATCTGCGTGGCGGGCGCCTGCGTGACCTCGTGTCTCGCGGGCCAGGCCACCTGCAACAACGTGTGCGTCTCGACCGCGAGCGACCCGACCAACTGCGGCGCCTGCGGGGTGAGCTGCCCGGCGCGCGCCAACGCCACGCCGGTGTGCGCGGCCTCGTCGTGCAGCTTCGTCTGCGGCGCGGGCTTCGCCGACTGCAACCTCTCCGCGAGCGACGGCTGCGAGTCCACCCTCGCGACCAACCTCAACCACTGCGGCGCCTGCGGCAACCGCTGCGCGCCCGCCAACGGCACCGGCGCCTGCGCGGGCGGGGTGTGCAGCATCTCGGCCTGCGGCGCGGGCTTCGCCAACTGCAACAACAACGTCGGCGACGGCTGCGAGGTCGCCACGCAGACCGACGCCAACAACTGCGGCGCGTGCGGCAACGTGTGCCCCGCGGGCTCGGTCTGCGCCGCCGGCCGCTGCGGCTTCGGCACCGGCGGCACGCCCCTCACGGTCTCCGGGACGGTGACCATCAACGTCATCCGCGCGAGCGTCGTGGGCACCGCGGGCTCGCCCGTCATCACGCTGAGCAACGTCGTCGGCACCTTCGTCGCGGGCCAGGAGGTGCTGCTCCACCAGACGCAGTGCGACGCCGGCGCGGGGGCCTACGAGTACGGCCGCGTCACCGCCGTCGCGGGCACCACGGTGGTGCTCCAGGCGGGCCTCGGCCGCGCCTACCGCACCGACGCCACCTGCCGCGCGCAGGTGGTGGTGGTCGAGGAGCGCTCGACCGTCTCCGTGCCGGCCTCGACGACGCTCACGGCGCCGGCGTGGGACGGCAACAGCGGCGGCGTGCTCGCGCTCGACGCCACCGGCGACGTCAGCGTCGCGGGCTCGATCACGATGGACGCGCGCGGCTTCCGCGGGCGCAACCACGGGTGCTTCTACCGCTGCGCCCGGGGCTTCCAGGGCGAGGGGTTCACCGGCCTCGGCGGGGTGAACATCGCGGCCAACGCGAGCGGCGGCGGCGGCGGCGGCGCGGGCCAGGACGACGGCGCGGGCGCGGGCGGCGGCTACGGCGCGGCGGGCACCAACGGCGGCGTCGGCACCTGCGGCGCGTGCCGCGAGGCCTGCCCCATCCCGGGCGGCACCGGCGGCGCGGCCGCGGGCTCGGCCAACCTGCTCGCGGCGGCGCTCTTCGGCGGCGCCGGGGGCGAGGGCGGCGCGGACGAGGACGGCGGCAACCCCGGCGCGGGCGGCAGCGGCGGCGGGCTCGTGCTCATCCGCGCGAGCGCCGTCACGCTCACCGGCGCCGGGCTCGTGAGCGCCTCCGGCGCCAACGGCGTCGGCGGCCAGCAGAACGCCTGCGGCGGCGTCGGCTGCGGCATGGGCGGCGGCGGCGGCGGCGCGGGCGGGGCCATCCGGCTGCAGGCGACCGGGGCGGTGACGCTCGGCGCCGGGCGGGTGGTCGCCACCGGCGCCACCGGCGGCACCTCGACCTGCGGCACGTCGACGGGCGGCACGGGCGGCGTCGGGCGCGTCGGCGTCCGCGCCGGGAGCGTGACCGGCACCTCGACGCCGGCTTTCGACACGAACTGACCCACCGACGCGCGGCCCGCGGTCGCCCCTCGCAAGAGAGGTCGATCGCGGGCGCCGCGCCCCTTCCTCGAATCAACCGCAGCACTGGTGATGGAAAGGGACGCTCCCCCCAACAACGGGGGGAGAGCCTTCGGGGACGATCAGAGCGAGGCGAAGGCCTCGTCGGGGATCTCGATGGCGCTCGAGTCGCTGTCGGAGAGCACCTGGGCCTTGTGGATGGCGCCGGGGAGGATGTTCTTCGCGAAGAACACCGCCGCGTAGCGCTTGCCCGTGTAGAACGCGCGGTCGGGGTGCCCCTCGGCGACGTCCGCGAGCTTCTCCTCGGCGATGCGCGCCGCGTCGAGCAGCAGCCACCCGACGACCACCTCGCTCATCAGCTCGAGGAAGCGGTTGGCGACGAGCGGCACCATCTGGATCTGGCCGCCCTGGAACCACCCGAGCAGGCGCATCACCGAGCCGCCGAGGGCCTCGAGCGCGTCGCCGAGGATCTTCACCGAGTCGCCGAGGGTGGGGTGCGCGCTGTTGGCCGCGACGAACTCCGAGATGTCCTGCTGGAGCTGCTGGGTGTGCATCCCGCCGTTCTGCCCGAGCTTGCGGCCCACGAGGTCCATCGCCTGGATGTGGTTGGTGCCCTCGTAGATCGAGAAGATCTTGGAGTCGCGGCAGTACTGCTCGACGGGGTAGTCCTTGGTGTAGCCCGCGCCGCCGTAGGTCTGGATGGCCAGCTCGCACACCCGGAAGGCCTGGTCGGACGAGTAGGACTTCACGAGCGGCGTGAGCAGCTCGACCTGCCCGTGGTGGTACGCGGCCTTCTCGGGGTCGCTCTCGTGGAGCACCTTGGACCAGTCCTCGTGCGTCGCGAGCTTCACCAGCAGCGCGCGCGAGCCCTCGACCTTGGCCTTCATCTCCAGGAGCATCCGGCGCACGTCGGCGTGCTCGATGATCGACGCGCGCGGGGCCGTCGGGTCCTTCCAGCGCGTGATGCTCGCGCCCTGCTTGCGGTCCTTCGCGTAGTCGAGCGCGTTGAGGTAGGCGGTCGAAGCGAGCGCCACGCCCTGGAGCCCCACCCCGATGCGCGCGCCGTTCATCATCTTGAACATCTGCGGCATGCCGAGGTTCTCGACGCCGCCGACGAGCTCGCCCTGGCACCTGCCGTTCTCGCCGAAGCTGAGCACGCAGGTGGACGAGCCGTTGATGCCCATCTTGTGCTCGAGCGACGCCACCGCGACGTCGTTGTCCTCGCCCACCGAGCCGTCGTCGTTGATGCGCACGCGCGGCACGATGAAGAGCGAGAGGCCCTTGGTGCCCGGCGGCGCGCCGTCGATGCGGGCGAGCACGAGGTGGATGACGTTCTCGGTGAAGTCCTGGTCGCCCGACGAGATGTAGATCTTGTTGCCGGTGATGTTGAAGGTGCCGTCGGCGTTGCGCGCCGCGCGGGTCTTCGCCATGCCGACGTCGCTGCCCGCCTGGGACTCCGTGAGGCACATGGTGCCGCCCCAGGTGCCGCTGAAGATCTTCTGGAGGTAGCGCTGCTTCTGCGCGTCGGTGCCGCACAGCCCGATGAGCTCGGCGGCCCCGAAGGCCAGGCCCGGGTACATGTTGAAGGCCGTGTTGGCGCCGGAGAGCAGCTCCTCGACGGCGACCACCACCGACTGCGGCGCGTTGAGCCCGCCGTACTCCGACGGGACCCCGAGCAGCTTGATGCCCTGCTCGTGCAGGAGCGTCCAGGCCTCCTTGAAGCCCGGGGCCGTGACCACCCGGCCGTTTTCGAGGCGGCAGCCCACGCGGTCGCCCACGGGGTTGAGCGGACCCAGCACGTCCGTGACGAACTTGTAGGTGCTCTTGAGGATCTCCTTCGTCTCCGCCTCGCCCATCTCGCTGTACGGCGCGCGGCCCGAGAGTTCGTGCACCTTGAACTGCTCGAAGAGCACGAAGCTCAGCTCGCGAAGGTCGGCTTTGTATCGGTTGATCGCCTGGGACACGGGGAGCCTCCGTCTGGGATGTCGAGGGACTGACGTGGTGCGCAGACCACAGTCGACCCGTCGGGCGCCACCGGGCGCCATCGGGCCACTGAATCGCGATTCAGTCGTTAGACCCCGCACCGCAGCGCGTCAAGCGCTTCACGCCCGTCACGGCATCGTCGCGCGACCCGTCCGTGCAGCCGACGGAGGGGGTGTCGGCGCGGCGCGGAGACGTTGTACCGTCCGGCGCTTCTCCGAGTCGCACTCTCCCCCCTTCAGACCAGAGGATCACACCCCACGATGATGGCGCACGGCGGACGGCTGGTGGCAGAGGCCCTTTCCCGGGAAGGGGTCACCCACATCTTCACCCTCTGCGGAGGGCACATCCAGAACATCTACGACGGCTGCCTGGACGTGGGCATCCGGGTCGTCGACGTGCGCCACGAGCAGACCGCGGGCCACGCGGCCGACGGCTGGGCGCGGGTCACCGGCCAGCCCGGCGTGGTGGCCGTCACCGCGGGCCCCGGGGTGACCGACGTGGTCACGGCCCTGGCCAACGCGCAGCGCGCGGGCGTGCCGATGGTGTGCATCGGCGGCGCGGGCCCGTCGCTGCTCACCGACCGCGGCTCGCTCCAGGACATGAACCACATCGACCTCATCAAGAGCATCACCAAGGCCTCGTACCGGGTGCTGCACACCGACCGCCTCGCGGAGTACGTCTCGACGGCCTTCCGCGTGGCGCTCTCGGGCGTGCCGGGCCCCGTGTACCTGGAGATGCCCCTCGACGTGCTCATGGGCTTCGCCGACGTCGAAGACTTCGCCGACCCGAAGACCTCGCGCACCGCCGCGCAGCCCGCGCCCGACCCGGTGGAGTTCGCGCAGGCGCTGGAGATCCTGTCGAAGGCCGAGCGCCCGGTGGCCATCATCGGCGGACAGCTCCACTGGAGCCGCGACCAGCGCGCCCTGCTCGACCTGCTCGAGCGCTTCCCGATGCCGACCTTCGTCAACGGCATGGCCCGGGGGTCGCTCCCGCCCGATCACCCCTGCTACTTCTCCCGCGCCCGCCGCGCCGCGCTCAGCGCCGCCGACGTGGTGCTCATGTGCGGCACGCCCTTCGACTTCCGCGTCGACTACGGCCGCGCCCCCACGTGGCTGCCCGACACGAAGATCATCAAGGTCGACCGCGACGCCACCACCATCGGGCACAACCGCGGCGTCGACGTGGGCCTCGTGGCCGACACCGGCACCGTGCTGCGGGCCCTGGCAGAGGGGCTCCCCCACTCGGCGGACCACCGCTCGGCCTGGCTCGCCACCGTGCGCGTGAGCGAGGACGCCAGCCGCGCCAAGATGCTGAAGGAGATGGTGGTCGACAGCGATCCGCCGAACCCGCTGCGGGTCTGCGCCGAGCTCGACAAGTACGTCGACGACGACACCATCGTGATCGGCGACGGCGGGGATTTCGTGGCCACCGCGGCCTACGTCCTCAAGGTGCGCCGCCCCGGCCTCTGGATGGACCCGGGGCCGCTCGGCACCCTCGGCGTGGGCCCTGGCTACGCGATGGCCGCCAAGCTGGCGCGGCCGAAGTCGCGGGTGATCGTGGTGTACGGCGACGGCGCCTTCGGGCTGCACACCATGGAGCTCGAGGCCATGGCGCGGCAGGGCATCCCGGTGCTGTGCATCATCGGCAACGACGCCGGGTGGACGCAGATCCGCCGCGGCCAGGTGGAGTTCTTCGGCGAGGAGCGGGCGGTGGCCACGGGGCTCGCGTACACGCGCTACGAAGAGGTCGCCCGCGCGCTCGGCTGCCACGGCGAGTGGGTCGAGACGACCGCCGAGCTCGGGCCCGCGCTCGACCGGGCCTTCCACGCCACCGACGTCCTCGGCAAGCCCGCCGTGGTCAACGTGAAGATCGCGTCGAGCGAGTTCCGCAAGGGCTCCATCTCCGTCTGACCCCCCGAGGGGGCCCCGGTTGACCCCTGCCCCGGGCGCGTGATACCCGCCCTCCCCGATGGCACACCTACATCGCCTCACCCTCGTCACCGCCCTGGTTTTCAGCGCCTTCGGTTGCGTGGGTCAGCCCGGCGAGCTCGCCGACGAGGCCGCCGCGCAGGAGGCCACCTCGGCCACCATCACCTTCGCGCGCGACTTCACCCAGCGCGCCTCCTCCACGCTGCGCCTCGGCCAGAGCGCCCGCATCGTCTACGACGCCGCCCGCCTGCCGGGCTGCCGCGCGGGTGACCAGGGCGGCATTCCCCAGTGGTCGCTCACGGGCTACGCGCGCATCGGCGACGGCCCGGTGGTGAGCTTCCCCGTCGCGGGCCTCAACGCCACGGCGTCGGCCCCGTCGATCACCCTCGACCGGGTGGGCGAGCTCCAGGTGTGGTTCCAGGCCAACAACCGCTACGGCTGCTCGGAGTACGACTCCAGCTACGGGCGCAACTACCGCTTCGCCGTCGCGCTCCCGGCCAACGCGCCGTCGTGGGTGGGCAACGGCAACTGGGTCATCTCCCGCGCCACCTGCGCCGCCGGCCCCTGCGACGGCGACCGCAACGCCCTCGCCACCGCCTTCGAATACGGCACCTGGGCCCGGCAGCGCGCCGCCATCCGCGCGATCTACTTCGAGGTCTACAAGGCCGGCGTCACCGACCGCGACAACCCCGACCTCTGGCGGCAGCTCGACGTGCAGGTGCTCTCACGCCCCGTCGGCACCACCCAGGCGTGGCGCTCGCAGTACGTCCGCATCGACGGCCGCTCGGGCAACAACGCCCGCTACGCGATGCTCCTTCGCGAGCTCGACCCCATCGGCGAGAACACCGTCACCCGCCGCGAGGACTGCCCCGCGGCGCCGCTCACCGTCAGCCCCGACGGCATGTATGTGAGCACGTCGCTGGAGTACTTCTTCCGCGTCAACGGCGTGGAGTACCGCCCCGCGCCCGGTCAGTCCTTCCGCGGAACCTTCACCCAGTACCGCGGCCTGTTCGACCTCTGCCTCGCCCGCTGACCCGCCGCCCGTTCGTCGTACACTGCCGGGGATGCCCCGCCTTCGACTGACCCTCGCCGCCTGTGCGCTCTCGGGCTGCACCGGCATGCTCGGTGGCGGAGATGACCCGACGCTCGCCGACGGGGCGACCAGCGAGGTGGTCGTCACCGCCGACCTGGGCGACCCGGGCGATCAACCCATCGTCCCGGTCGACACCACCCTCCCCGACCGCGACACCCCCGGCTCCGACATCCCGCCCGACCCCCCGGACCTCCCTGCCCTCGACGCCCCCGGCGAAGACCGCACGGCGCCCGACGTCGGTACCCTCGACACCGGCGCGCCCGACGCAGGCCAGATCGACACCGGGGCTCCCGACGTCGGAGCGCGCGATACGGGCGTCCGCGACGTGGGCCCGCTCGATGTGGGCCCGCTCGACGCAGGCATCCGCGACGCAGGACCACCAGACCTGGGCGTCCGCGATGTCGGCCCTCCGGACACGGGGCCTCGCGATGTCGGCGTGCCCGACAGCGGCGTCGTGCTCCCTCCGCCCTGTGCTCCCGTCGCGGGCGGCGGCTCGGCGACCGTGCGCGTGCCCACCCTCGCCCGCTCGATCCGCGGCATGGGCGACACCGGCTGGCTCGGGTCGCCCGCCGTGGTCGACCTCGACCGCGACAACGCCAACGAGATCGTCGTCTCCCGCGGCGCGCGCGTCACCGCCTACACCGCCGCGGGCGCCGTGCGCTGGACCGCCGCCGTCAACGGCAGCAACCGCGTCTGGGCCGCGCCCGTGATCGCCGACTTCCAGGGCGACGCCAACCTCGAGGTCGCCGCCGCCGCCGGGAGCCGCGTCACCCTCCTGAGCGCTGCGGGCACGGTGATCTCGCCCTTCCCGGTGACCTGGCGCGACGAGCTGCGCTCCCTCGCCGCGGGCGACCTCGACGGCGACGGCCGCGCCGACATCGTGACGGCCTCCTCGGTGCCCCTCGCCGGATCACCCGCGCGCGACCTGCTGATGGCCTGGCGCGGCACCGGCGCGGCCATGCGGGGCTTTCCCCCCAACACCTCGCGCACCTCGGGCTGCGACTCCAACTGCGACGTGACGGGCGCCTACGACCAGGGCCTCGCGGTGGGTCGCATCGACAACGACGCGCTCATGGACGTGCTCGCGCCCATGGACAACGCGTACATGTCCTGGCACCTCGGGACTGGCGAGGCCTTCCGCGCGGCGTCGATCTTCCGCACCACCACCCGCGTGCCGGGCATCCGCTTCCTGCACGACTACGCCGAGGCGCAGCAGGGCTACTCCAACTCCGAGTCGAGCTCCAACCAGGCGCACTTCACCAACAGCGCGCCGGCCATCGCCGACCTCGACGGCGACGGAACCCGCGAGCTGGTCGTGCTGGCCTCGGTGCAGAACGCCGCGCAGTCCGACCGCCAGCGCGGCGTGGCCCTCTGGGTGCTGCGCTCGGACGGAACGCGCCCCGCGGCGTGGGTGGCGCCCTTCCACGCGCGCACCTACCTCGGCGGGCTCACCGACCTCGGGGGCAACATCGTCGGCGCCACCAACCAGGTGAGCGTGGCCGACCTCGACGCGACCTGGCCCGGCCAGGAGGTGGTCTTCGCGGGCTTCGACGGCCGCATCCACTGCGTCGGCAGCGAGCGCACCGAGCGGTGGACCTACGCGTACTCCACCTCGGCGACCACCCTCACCGGCGGCGTCGCCATCGCCGACCTCTCGGGCGACGGGCGCCCCGAGGTGGTGTTCGCGAGCTACTCCACGGCGAGCAACGCGGGCGCGCTCTACGTGCTCAGCGCCGCGGGCGCGTTGCTACACCGCGTCGCGCTCCCCGGCCGCGGGTCCATGGCCGTCCCCACGGTCGCCGACGTCGACCGCGACGGCACGCTGGAGATCGTCGTGAGCCTGAAGGACGCGAGCAGCGATGGCACCGAGGTGATGGTGTTCAACGTGCTGGGCTCGGCGAACAACTGCCTGCCGTGGCCCACCGGGCGCGCCAACTACCAGCGCAACGGGTCGCCCGCGCGCTGAGCGATCAGGCGCGCGGGTGACGCCACGGGGCCCCCTCGCGACTCACTTTGGGACACGCATCCTGAAGCGGCCATGCGTCGAAGGTCGCGCGGTCCTACGTACGTCGCCGGGCTTCGGGTGCTGGCCCTCACCCCGGGCAAGCGAAGTCAGGCGCCCGCTCCGCGGGCTGTCGGACCGAAGCTCCATGCGGTGGCGCGCGACCCCGCGCTGCTCAACGCGGTGTCGCGGGTGTTCTTCGAGGAGCTGCGCGCGTGGCTGCGGGCGAGCGCGGGGCCTTCGCGTGGGTCGACGAGAGGGGCACCCGGATGGGGGACGACCACGACGGCGAGGCGCGTGCGACGGGCTCGATGCGGCTGTCGTCGCGCGGACTGGTCGCTGAGCTCGACGGGTTCAATCTGCACGCGGGCGTGTGCGTGGCGGAGGACGACCGCGACGCGCTCGAACGGCTCTGCCGCTACATGGCGCGGCCCGCGGTGGCGAGCGGCCGGGTGAGCGTGCTGCCCGATGGCAACGTGGCGTACCGGGTGAAGTCGCCGCGCAGCGCGGGGGCGACGCACCGGGTGATGACGCCGATGGAGTTCATGGCTCGGCTGAGCGCGCCAACACCTCCGCCGCGGACGCCGCTCGTGAGGTACCACCGGGGTGCTGGCGCCCAACTCGCCGTGGCGGGTGGCGGTGGTCCCGCTGCCGCCGGTGGAGGCGGAGGTCGGTGGTGGGGCCGAGGCGACGGCCACCGAGCGAGTGGGCGAGGGCGGGACGCGGGAGGTGTCGAGGAAGCGAGCGCTCATCGACTGGGCGCGGCTGCTCTGGCGAGTGTGGGGCGTCGACGCGCTGAGGTGCCCGGCATGCGATGGACGGATGAAGATGATCGCGGCGATCACCGAGCGCGGAGGCATCGTGCGCATCCTGGAGCACCTGGGCGTCTCGACCGAGGTGCCGCGGATGAGGCGAGCGCGCGACGGGCCGTGATCGGCAGCGAGGGAGGAAGGGGGTTGGCTGGACACCGCCAGCGAGGTGCTAGACGGTCAGGGCCGTGGTGTGCCTGACGACAGCGCGAGCAGGGGGGATGGGGCGTTGGAATCGGTCAAGGCGGCGTCCAGGGACGCTGCTGGCGGCGCTCGCGGGTAGGCGTACAACGAATAAAGGTGTTGAACGAAGCCGCTGCGCGGCAGTAGCAGACGGGGACTGAAGCGTTGCAGGTCGGGCACGTCACGGTTAGCGTCGCCGGGAGCCTCGAGCAGGCCGTCGTGATCGCCTCACAACAGAGGTGCCTGTCCAATTTCCACAAAGTGGCTCTGGACCCGAACTCTGCTTTCATCACGAAGGGTTGATTCGTATTTTGGATCGTTGCCGTACGTGACTGCCAGTGGGTGGGGTCTGCCCGCGGCTTCGTTCAACCGCGACTTGGCGAAGCGCCCGGTGTCTCCCCGTCGGCGGCCAACCGCCCGCGGGGGCGCTTCACCAAATCGCTATCTCTTCGGTAACTGCAGCGGATCCGTGCCAGCGAGGGTGCCGCGTTGGTTGCCTATACTCTGGAACCGATCGATCCGAGCGGGCGGCCGGGCGGCTGAACCGCCCCGGCGGATTACAGACCCGCGTACACGCAGACGCCCTCGCGGGTGCCCACGAAGGCCGTCGTGCCGTCGACGCCGGTGCACGGGTCGTTCAGCGAGAACGCCGGCAGCGTGCCGAAGTTCGACGTCGACGACGCGG
>JAUSAZ010000162.1 GCA_030652255.1 Myxococcales bacterium
TGTTCCTGTTCGAAAGCCCCCGCGACTGCGGGGGCGCCCTCGTGCGATAGCCTGGGGTGAGCGCCAACGCGCGAACCCCAGCGTCAAACGGGCGGCGTGTCTCACCAACGGGTGGCCGCCAAAGCGGCAAGATTGGGATCAGATGAGTATGAAGGCCCGAGGAGACGTCGCGATGGTGCTCGGCGCGCGCGGAGTCGCAGAATTCATCGAAGCCTCGGCGGCGCGCTCGCCCGACAAGGTCGCCCTCGTCGTCGGCAAGGCCCGCTTCACCTACGCCGCGCTCGACACGTGGGCCAGCCGCATCGCCCACGCGCTGCGATCGAAGGGCGTCGCCCGGGGCGACCGGGTGCTCATCTTCGGTGACAACAGCGCCGAGGTCGCGGCCTCCATCTGGGGCGCGCTCAAGGCCGACGCGGCCTTCTTCGTCGTCAACGCGCAGGTGAAGGCCGAGAAGCTCGCGTACATGATCGACGACGCCGGCGTCGCCGCGGTCATCGCCGACGCCGCGCTGGTCACCGCGTGGTCCGAGGCGTGCGCCCGCGCCGCGACGAAGCCCCCGGTGCTGGTGCACGGCCCGCAGACCGCGCGCGCCCTCGACGTCGCCCGCGCCGCCGGGCACGAGCGCGCCGAGGCCTTCGCCGACCTGGTCGACGCCCAGCCCGGCGCACCGCCCCCGCGGCGCACCCTCGACGTCGACCTCGCGGCGATCATCTACACCTCCGGGAGCACCGGCGAGCCCAAGGGCGCGATGCTCACCCACCGCAACGTGGCCTTCGCGTCGTGGAGCGTCACCACCCTGCTCGAAAACACCGCCGACGACGTGATCCTCGGCGTGGTGCCCATGGCCTTCAACTACGGGCTCTACCAGTGGCTGATGACGGTGCGCCTCGGCGCCACGCTGGTGCTCGAGCGCTCCTTCGCCTTCCCGGTGGCGATCCTGCAGCGGGTGGCCGACACCGGGGTCACGGGCTTCGCGGGCGTGCCGACGATGTTCGCCCTGCTCGGCGAGCTCAAGGACGTCCCGGTGCCGCCGCTCACGGGCGTGCGCTACGTGACGAGCACCGCGGCGGCGCTGCTGCCGAAGCACTTCGATGCCATCGCGCGGTGGTTTCCCAACGCGAAGGTGTACTCGATGTACGGGCTCACCGAGTGCAAGCGGGTGTCGTGGCTGCCCCCCGCGGACGTCGCGCGCAAGCCCGGCTGCGTGGGCGTGCCCATCCCGGGGACGGAGTTCTGGGTGGTCGACGCCGAGGGCCGTCGCCACGACCGCGCGGCCGAGGGCGAGCTGGTGGTGCGGGGCTCGCACATCATGGCGGGCTACTGGCGCAAGCCCGAGGTGACCGCGCGCTACCTGCGCCCGGGCCTGCTGCCGGGCGAGGTGATCTTCTACACGGGCGACTACGCCCGCCTCGACGACGAGGGCTACCTGTACTTCATCGCCCGCATGGACGAGGTCATCAAGACCCGCGGCGAGAAGGTGGCCCCGCGCGAGGTCGAGGCCGCGCTCGAGCGCATCGAGGGGGTGCGCGAGTGCGCCGTGGTGGGCGTGCACGACGACCTCCTCGGGGCGGCGGTGAAGGCCTTCGTGGTGCTCGCCGACGAATACCAGGGGCGGTATTCCGAGAAGGACGTGATGCTCCGGCTGGGGCAGGTGCTGGAGGCGTACATGGTGCCGAAGCACGTCGAGTTCCGCGCGTCGCTCCCGAAGACGGCCATGGGCAAGATCGTGAAGAAGGGGCTGACTTGAAAGCTTCGTGACCGGGGGCGGTCCGTTCTGTTATCAAGCGGCGTAATCCCGAAGGGAGGCCGAGAGCTGCTGATGTCGTCGGAAGAGCTGGTCACGAAGGTGCGGGCGTACGTGTTGTCCAACTTCCCGGTGGCAGACCCCGGGGCGGTGACCAACGAGGCGTCCCTGATGGAGCTGGGCATCGTCGACTCCACGGGCCTGCTCGAGGTGTTCGAGTGGCTTCGCGACGAGTTCTCCATCGAGGTGCTCGACGCGGAGATGGTGCCCGACAACTTCGACGCCATCGCGAGCATCGCGGCGTACATCGCCCGGAAGACCTCCGCGGGCTGATCGGGCAGTGGGCGACCGCGGCGAGTTCTTCCCCAGCGGACCGCGGCGGCTCTACGGCTTCCTCCACGAGCCGCGCGCGACCGAGGCGCCGCTCGCCATCGCCCCCGCGGTGGTGGTCTTCGTGCATCCCTTCATGGAAGAGCGCCAGGACGCGCACCCCTTCCTGCGCTCCCTCGCGGGGCAGGTGAGCGCGCGCGGCCTGTGGGCCATGCGCTTCGACCTGCACGGCTGCGGCGACAGCGAGGGCGAGTGGGAGGACTCGACGGTGGCGTCGTGGCTCGAAGACATCCGCGCGGCGTGCGACTTCGCGCGGGCGCAGTCGGGCGTCGAGCGGGTGATCCTGTGCGGGCTGCGCTTCGGGGCCTCGCTCGCGGCGCTGGCGGACGTCGGCCCGGCGCGCGTCCCGCTGGCGCTCATCCAGCCGGTGGTGAAGGGCGTCGCCTACTCGATGGACATGCTGCGCGCCTACCTGGCCGCGGAGATGGTGCTCACCAAGAAGGCCGGGGTGACCCGCGACGCGCTGGTCGAGCGGCTGCGCCTCGGCGAGACGGTCAACGTCTTCGGCTACCACCTGACGGCGGCGCAGTTCGACGGCATCCGCGCCGTCGACCTGATGCCCGCGCTCGCGGCGTACCCGGCCCGCTCGCTGGTCGTCGACGTGGTGAAGACCCCGACGGCGCGCGCGAGCAACGAGCTGGCCGCGCTGGCGGCGGCGATGGGCCCCGGCGCCACGCTGGCCCGCGCGGTCGAGCCGCAGCCCCTGTACGTCGAGGGCAAGGTGCACCTCACCCGCGCCGAGCAGGTCGAGCTCGCGCTCCTCGGCTGGCTCGAGACCCTCGACCAGCCATAGGCTTCAAGGCCCGCTCCAGACGGTGCGCGCACGGCGTGCCTGTGACGTAGTTCGTTTCCTACATTGCGGCGCGGACGGGATTGAGTGGACCATCGGGCAACACCGATGGAGAAAGCCGTCCGCTTCACCAACGAGAAGGGCCACACGCTGCACGGCATCCTGCACCTGCCCGACGAGGGCGTGGCGACGCGGGGCACCGGGCTGGTGTGGCTCTCCGCGGGGCAGAAGGTGCGCCAGGGCGCGTGGCGGATGAACGTCGCCGTCGCCCGGCGCCTCGCCGCGGTGGGCATCCCCACGCTGCGATTCGACTACCGCGGCATCGGCGACTCCGAGGGCGAGGTGCGCCACGGCGAGATGGTGATGGACCTCTACGGGTTCATCCAGAGCGGCGGGTTTCGCGGCGACGCGGTGGCGGCGGGACAGTTCCTGACGGCGGAGACCGGGGTGAAGTCGCTGGTGCTCGGGGGGCTCTGCGGCGGCGCCATCACCGGGCTCTTCGCGGCCACCGCGCTGCCCAACGTCTACGGCCACGTGGTGGTCGACCTCCCGGTGACCATCTCCTCCTCGGCCCGCCAGCGCTACCTGGAGAACCACGCCGCGGAGCTCCTCCGCTCGCGCCCCGGCGAGACCGACACGGTCATCGCCCTCTATCTCAAGAAGCTCACCGACGCCGACGCGTGGCGGCGCCTGCTCTCGGGCCAGAGCGACTACTCCCTCCTCCTGGAGGCCGCGCGCATCAAGTCGCGCGCGCAGCTCGACCGGGTGCTCCCGCGGCTGCCGGCGGGGGCGCGGGCCGGGGTCGAGCGGCTGCTGCGCGGGGTGCTGCCGCCGGTCGAGCCCGAGGCGCCGCCGGCGCAGGTCGACGCCGCCCTCGCGGCGCAGATGCAGGTCGCCGGCGAGGTGAAGAACGACCTCGTCGAGGAGGTCTTCCAGCAGGTGCTCGCCCGAGGGCAGCGGGTGCGCTTCATCAACAGCTCGTCCTACCACCCGACCTTCATGGGCTACTTCGGCAACACCGCCCTGCGCGGCGACGAGGCCCGCTGGCGGGCGCGCGGCGTCGAGCTCTCCGTGGTGCCCGAGACCAACCACATCTTCTCGCTCGAGCACTCGCAGCGCGCCCTCTTCGAGGCCGTCGAGGCCATGGTCGCGCAGGCCGCGTAGGCGCCGCGCCCCCGGGGCTCACACCCGCGGCGCCGCGGCCCGCTTCAGCCAGTGGATCATCGGCTCGGCGCCGGTGGCCACCTGCAGCGGCACCCCCGCGCTGGCCAGCCATGCACGGTGCCTCGCCAGCCGCGCCCGCTCCTCCTCCAGGAACAACCCCTCCACGGCCTCGCGCGCGCTCGCCTCGTCCCTCGTGAGCCCGGCGGGCGCCGCGCCGATGAAGCGCTCCCCCGCGAGCGCCACCACGCTCACCCGGTGCCGCGCCTTGCGCAGCGCGCCCACGGTCAGCCGCAGCTCGTCCGTCGCCGCGAGCGCGTCGAGGTCGGTGAGCACGATCACCGTCCGCGCCTCGCGCGCGCCCTGCCCCGCCGCCCGCAGCGCGTGCAGGAGCCCGATGCTCTTCGCCGCGCCGCTCGGGTCGTGCCGCATCGGCAGCGGGATCGCCCTCGCCCGGCAGAAGGCCCGCAGCGCCCGCCCCACCGGGTCGGCCGCCCGCACCGGGAGCTTCATCGCGACGTCGCCCTCGGTGGCCCGCTCGATCCACCGGAGCATGGTCACCCGGGCCTCGTACCCGGTGGCGCCGCGCAGCGCGTCGATGCCCTCCTGCTCGCGGAAGTACCGCGCCACGGTCTCGATCAGCGCCTCGTCGTCGACGTCCGTGAGGTCGTCGTCGACCACCGCGCGCAGCTCCACCGCCGAGGCCACCAGCGCCCGCAGGTGCGCCGCCCCGTCGCCCGGCTCGACCCGCGCCACCACCCGCCGGTCGAAGCCGATGAGCCCGAGGCGGTCGCCGGTGCTCGCGCTCGCCCGCGCGGCCTGCGCCACCAGCTCGATCGCGTGGTCGATGCGCGCGCGGCCCCGCTCGTCGCCGCGCATCGTCGCCGACGCGTCGACCACCAGCACCCGCGTGGCCTGCGACTCGTCCTCGGTCTCGCGCACCAGCAGCCGCCCCCGCCGCGCGCTCGCCGCCCACGCGATGCGGCGGAAGGGGTCGCCCGGCCGGTGCTCCCGCAGCTCCCGCAGCTCGGGCCCCTCGCCCGCGCGCCGCACGCTCCGCCCCGCCCGCGCGCTCGCCGCCGTGGCCCGCAGGGTGGTCGTCATCGGCCGGGTGGAGAAGCCCCGCGGCGCCACCTCCACCACCAGGGGGTTGGGGAAATACAGCGGCACCCACGCGAGCCCGAGCGGCCCCGCGAGCGTCATCCACGCGCCGTGCAGCACGTGGCGCCCCGCGTAGGTGGGCCGCACCTGCAGGTCGAAGCTCACCGCGGTGTGCGCCGGCAGCTCGACGCGCGCGCCCTTCTGCCGCGTGTACCGCACGCCCGCCGAGAGCGCGAGCCGCGGCGTCGACAGCGTGAGCGCCTCCGCCGTCGGGTTGCGCAGCACCACGCGCACGACCACCGGCTCGTCGGGCCGGCGCGGGCCCTCCTCGTGCGCGAGCACCCACCACGAGAACTCCAGCCGGGAGCGCCGCATCCGCCGCGGCATCGGCGAGGCGATCACCCACGCGAGCCCGACGCCCGTCACCGCCGCGCTGCCCGCCAGGGCCAGGGGCGCGACCCCGCCGAGCACTCCGCCGAGCGTCAGCGCCGCCGCCCCCGCCAGGATCACCCGCCCGCTGTAGCTCAGCGACGGCATCGGGCTCTCAGAAGGTCAGCACAACCCGTCGCGAGCACCCCGAGACGAGGGAGGCCGCGCGAGACATACGCGGGGTATTCCGAGCGCGGCCGACCGCTGGATCGGGGGGCGCAGCAGGGTCGTGCTGACATTCTCAGCGTCCGCTCACCGCGCGGCCGTGCTGCGCCGCCCCGTCGCGCGCGTCGAGCCGGCGGTACGGCACCCGCGCGAGCGCCTCGTCCACCAGGGCCGCGGGCGACGCGCCCTCGGACTCCGCCTCGGCCCCGAGCAGGATGCGGTGCGCCATCACGGGCTGCGCGACGCGCTTCAGGTCGTCGGGCAGCACGAAGCCGCGGCCGTCGATGAGGGCCACCGCGCGCGCCGCGAGCACCAGCCCGAGCGACGCCCGCGGCGAGGCCCCGAGGGCGATCTTCGGGTGCGTGCGGGTGTAGCCCGCGAGGGCCACGGCGTAGGAGTAGATCTCGTCGTCGACGTGCACCCCGTCGGCCACCTGCTGGAGCCACAGGATGTTCTCCAGCGAGATGACCCCGCGGGTGACGGGGGGCCGTGCGGCGTAGGCGCGCAGCACCCGCACCTCGTCCTCGGCGGAGGGGTACGGCACCACCACGCGCAGCAGGAAGCGGTCGACCTGGGCCTCGGGCAGCGGGTACGTGCCCTCCTGCTCCAGGGGGTTCTGCGTGGCGAGCACGAAGAAGGGCTCGGCGAGGGGGTGCGTCTCGCCGTCGATGGTCACCTGCCGCTCCTGCATCGCCTCCAGGAGCGCGCTCTGCGTCTTGGCCGGGGCGCGGTTGATCTCGTCGCCCAGCACCACGTGCGCGAAGATGGGCCCTCGGCGCAGCGAGAAGGTGCCCTCCCGGGGCGAGAGCACGTAGGTGCCGGTGATGTCGCTGGGCAGCAGGTCGGGCGTGAACTGGATGCGCTTGAACGATCCCCCCATCGCCGCCGCGAAGGCCTTGATGAGGGTGGTCTTGGCGACGCCCGGCACCCCTTCGAGCAGGCAGTGACCCCGGGCGAGCATCGCCACCAGGATGCGCTCGGGGATCTCCGGGTTGCCCACGTACGCGCGCCCCACCTCGTCGAGCACCGCGCGGGTGAGCGCCTGCGCCTGGGACAACACCTCGGGTCGTAGGCCGGTCGGGACAGCGTCGTTCATCGTGGGCTCGTTGGTCCTCGTGGCGGGGCGGCGCAGGATCGCACCATCTCCCGCGGGCCGCGACCGCTTTCCCGGCTCGTCACCGCGGCGGCGACTCGATGCCCCGCAGCACCCCCGCGACCCGCCGCCACACGGCCACGAAGGCCTTCGGCGACACCTTCGCGCGCTCGCCGTCTTCCACCCCGCGCGCCACCACGTCGAGCTCGGTGAGCACCGCGCGCACGTCGTCGCGCTCCGCGCTCCCCAGCCGGGTCGAGAGCCGGTCGAGCACCGCGCGAACGTCCGTCGGGGCTTTGAGCCCCACCGCGCGGAGCAGCGCGCCCTCGAGCAGCGTGCGGGCCACCAGCGCGGGCAGCAGGAGGTTGGCCCCGCGCGCCGAGAAGATGGCGACGCGCTCGGTCACGCCCGCGGTGGCGCCCACCGGACCGCGCGGCCCGTAGCGCTCGCTCGGACGGCGGCCCCAGGTGAGGGCGGCCACGATGCAGGTGACCGCGAGCGCGAGCAGCGCCGCGAAGGGGCGCAGGACGGAGGTCGAGCCGAGCGCGTCGGAGAGCGAGCGGAAGGCCGTGTTGAGGGTGTTGACGGCCTCGCGGCGGCGGGTTCGCGCGCGGGTGCGCCCCTGCCACTGCCCCCGCACGCGCACGTCACCGTAGACCATGGTGACGCGCCCGCCCGGCCGCGCCGCGAGGAAGGCCAGGAGGTTGTGCGCGAACTGCCGGTTGCCCGGGAAGCGCATCATCGTGTTGATCAGCACGCTCGGGTCGCCCGCCACCACCAGCTTGCCCGCGCGGATCTGCCCCACCAGCAGCAGCCCCTGCCCCCGCCCGGCGAACTCGAAGACCGGCCGCAGCCGCGGGTGCGCGAGCGCCATCGGGAGGTTGGTCACCAGCGCGTCGACGCCGACCGTGAGGGGGTGCACCATGCGGGTGCGGGCCACCAGCAGCTCGGGGAGATCGGGGGCGCGCGGCACGCCGTCCAGCACCGGCTCGCTGCGAAACTGGAACCACCGCCAGAACTCGTCCGAGGCGCCGAAGTCGTCGAGCCACGCGACCCTACCCCCGTCGTCGAGGAAGGCCGACACGTCCGCCAGCCCGAGGCTGTTGCGCGGGTGCAGCACCAGGAGGGCCCCGCCCCGGGGGAGCTGCCCCCAGTCCAGGGTGGTCGTGGGCCGCAGCTCGACCTCGGCCTCGGCGGCGATGCGGACGAGTTCGGAGGTGCCGCTCCAGGTGCGCGACTGCGGATCGTAGTCAGGGATGGCCCAGGCCACCGTGGGTATGAACCCGAAGGCCAGGGCGGTCATCCAAGGGAGGTATTTCAGGTTGGGGCGCCGGGCGCTGCGCACGTTGGACCGCTCTCTTGATCAGGCTAGCTTGATTGCTATAGTCCTTGCTGAGATCTTGCAGACAGCAGAACGTTCCGTGAATTGTCTCCGAGCCGGTGCGTGCCACAGCGCACCCGGGAGGTGCCTCTGATGCTGCCTCCGTTCATCATCGAAGAGATCCGACGCCGCGAAAACCAGCAGCGGCATCGGTATGAGCAGCCACAGCTCGAACTTCCGATCCCTGTGGTCACGCCCAACTACAACCCACCCTCCCGGCGCGACGACGACGACCGCGGGGTGACCATCATCGACCTGTAGAACCCTCTCCCCCTTCGTCGCTCTTCCCTCCGCCACCTCAACTCCATCGCGCGAAGCTCGACCAGCGGGCGGCGAGCTCATCCACGCTCCACGGCCGCCGCGGGTCGTCGGCCACCGCGCCGACGCTCTCCTGCACCCGGTAGCGCGACACCTTCGTGCCCGCGACACTCATCACCTCGCCGCTCATCTCCCCGCTCGCCCCGCTCGCCAGGAACACCACCGCCGGCGCCACGAAGGCCGGCCCGTAGGTCTCCTCGGACAATCCCCCGCTCGCGAACATCGGCAGGTCGTCCGTCATCCGCGTGCGCGCCACCGGGGCGATCGCGTTCACCCGGATGGCGTGCTTCTTCAGCTCGATGGCCATCACCCGCGTGAGCCCGTACGCCGCCGCCGCCGTCGCCGCGCCCGCGCCCTGGCCCAGCACCCCGTAGAGCCCCGCCGTCGAGGTCACCGTCACGATACGCCCCCCGCGCTTCTGGGCCACCATCCGCCGCGCCGCCGCCTGCGCCATCACGAACATCCCCCGCGCCCCGACGCCCCACACCGCGTCGAGGTCCTCCGCGGTCGCCTTGAGGAAGGTGCGGTCGCGCATCACGCCCGCGCAGGCCACCAGCACGTCGAGCCCGCCGAAGCGCTCCACCGCCAGCGCCACCGCCGCCTGCGCGCCCTCCGCCGTGCTCACGTCCGCGCTCGTCGCCGCGGCCTCGCCGCCCGCCGCGCGCACCGCCTCCGCCGCCTCCTCGGCCACCGCCTCGTCGCGCCCTTCGCCCTCGCGCGAGCACCCCGTGTCGGCGATGACCACCCGCGCGCCCTCCGCCGCCAGCGCCAGCGCCGACGCGCGCCCGATGCCGCGGCCGCCGCCGGTCACCACCGCCACCTGCCCCGCGAGGCGCCCCGTCCCGCTCACCGCCGGTACCGCACGCTGCCGACGCCCACGTTGCCCGCCTCGTCGGCCGCGCGCACCGACAGCACGTGCTCACCCGCCCGCACGCCCGCCGCGGGCAGCGCGCCCGCGAAGGCCTCCGTCGGCTCGTCGAGCACGCCGTCGTCCGCCCGCAGCGCGCGCCACTCGCCGCCGTCGACGCTCACCTCCACGCGGAGCACCACGCTCGCGCCGTCCGCCGCCTCGCCGCGCACCCGGTCGCCCTCCACCCGAGCGCGCACCGTCGGCGGAGTGTTGTCCACCAGCACCGGCTCGCTCACCCGCACGTCGCGCGTCACGCTATCGTCCGTGTTGGCCGCCTCGTCCGAGGCGTCGACCTCCACGCGGTACCAGCCCTCCGCGAGACCGTCCGTCGACCAGTCGAAGCTCGTCCCGGTCACCCACTCCTGGTTGCGCAGCAGCGAGCGCCACGTCTGGTCGCCGTCGCCGCGGAAGTACAGCCGGTAGCGCAGCCCGTCGTTGTCGGGGTTCTCCACCTTCCAGGCCAGCTTCAGCACCGGCGAGCGCGCCTCGCCCGCCTTCGTCTCGGCCTGCGCCGCGCTGAGGTCGGTCACCACCGCGCGCTGGTTCTCGGGCAGGTAGAACACCGTCACCGCCCGCAGCGCCGCGTCTCCCGTCGTCGGGAAGCGCGCCCGCACCTGGAGGTAGCGCGACGAGGGCGAGCGCACCGTCGCGCCGCCGTCGAGCGCCTCCCACGCGCTCCACGTCGCGTCCGGCGCCTCGGCGTTGCCCGCCCGGCTCTCCCACGCGAAGGCCCCCACGCCCCGCGCGCGCACCGCGCCCCAGCGCGCGGGCGCGGTGGCGTCGATGACCCGGCTGTTCCAGGTGGCGGCCGTCGGGGCGCGCTCGAGCGCCCGGTAGAAGGCCCCGGTGTCCGAGGTCGCGAACACCCGCGCGCGGCCGGTGAGCGCCAGCGCCGTCACCCCGGCCTCGTCGACGTCGTGGGCCACCCGCACCGTGCGGTCGCCCGCCACCGCGAGCACCCGGCCGCCGACCCCGAGGCCCAGCCACACCTCGCGGCGCCGCGGGTCCCACTGCACAGCGCTCAGGTGCGAGTCGGCCGTCCCGTACACCCGCTCGGCGAGGCCCGACGGCCGGATGCGGTAGAGCGCCCCGCGCCCGGGACGGGCCCGCGCCGCGGTCGGTCCGCCCGCCGCCGGCTGCCGCGACTGGGCCACCGTCCGCCGCGGCGGCTCCGGGGCCTCGCTGAACTCGTTGGCGATCGCCACCACGTCGTCGTCGGCCACCGCGAGACCCTTCACCTCGTCGCCGGCCAGCCGCGCGATGACCCTCGGGCGCCCCGTCGCGCGCAGCCCGTAGACCACCGCGTGACCACCGCCCGCGCCGAGGAGCACCTCGCCGTCCGCCCGCAGCGCCATCGCGTAGAGGTGCGGCTCGTCGCTGTCGAAGAGCACCGTCGCCGCCTCGCCCGCCGGCCGCCGCGGATCGACCGAGAACAGCTTGCCCTCCGGCCCCGTCGCGCAGAGCAGGACATGGCGGCGCGCGTCCCACGCCACGCTCCACACGTGCTGCGCGCCCGGCAGCTCGGCCACCAGCACCGGGGTCTGCATCGTCTCGCCCCGCGGCGGCACCAGGCGGAACACCTTCCCGTCAGGCAGCGTGCCCGCGTACACGGCGCCGTCTTCGCCCCGCGCGAGGGAGGTCACCACCACGGCGCCGGTCTCCGCCCAGCGCGTCGCGCGGCCGCCCTCGATGCGATACACCCGCCCCTCGACGCCGGTGCCCGCGAGCACCGAGCCGTCGGGGAGCTCGAGCAGCGACCACACGCTCCCCACGGGCTCCGGCGGGGCCACGCGCTCGAGCTCCTCGCCCAGCACCACGGTGCCGTCGCTGGTCACGGCCACCCGGTCGAGCACACCCGCCGAGAGCTCCGTCGCCGTGTCGAGGGTCGTCGAGCGGGTCGAGACCCCTTCGCCCTCGTGCGCGAAGGCCATCACCATCCCCGCCGCCATCCCCGCCGCCGCGAGCCACAGCCTCCTCTTCACAGCCTCACCTCGCGCACGCGCAGCCTCACCCGATCACGCCCCAGCACCACCCGGCCCACCGGCACCACGGTGCGGCGGAAGTTCTGGAAGGGCTCGCCGCTCTCCGTGCTCACCGAGGGGCGCAGCGCGTCGAGGGCCGAGCCCGGCAGGTTGGGGATCACCCGCCCCCGCAGGGTCACGCCCTGCCCCGGCATCCGCACGCTCACCACCAGCGAGTCGCCGGGGTAGCGCGTCGACACGTTGCGGATGAGGTCGTCGAGGGACTCGGGCTCCGCGAGGTCGGGCACCACCTCGCTGCCGCCCGCGACCTCCACGTCGAGCTCGCGCCCCGCCAGCTCGCGCGGCACCTCCACCCGCACCGTGCGCAGCTCGGGCCCGGTGCCGTAGCGTCCGAGCAGCACCCGCAGCTCCAGCGTGTCGCCCGGGTCGACCTCCGCCGCGCTCGCGGACACCGAGCGCACGTAGGAGAAATCGCGCTGCCAGCGCAGCGTCAGGTCGACCTCGATGCGGTCGACCGGGACCACCCCGAAGGCGTTGTCGACGACCCGCGTCAGGAGCTCGAAGCCGCCCGGCGCGGGCAGCGAGCGCACGCCCTCGGCCCCCGCGCCGTACTCGGTGAACTCCACCGGCCCGCGGCCCCGCAGGAACACCCGCGACCGCACCGTCCACGCGGCCTCGGCCATGTCGCTCACGGTGTCCTCGAGGGCCGACTCCACCACGCTCGCCGCGAGCCGCGCGGTCATCGGGCGCTGCCCCGCGATGGTGCAGTTCCAGTCGGTGTGCGGCGCGCCGTCGACGCCGTGGATGCTGACGTGCACAGGCACCGTCGGCGCCGTCGCGCGCGGGTCGACCACCACCGCGGGGCCCCGGTCGTTGACGAGCGCGCCCATCGCTCGCACCGGCTCGGAGATCTTGAACGACCGCCGTCGGCTCGCGAGGATCCACATGACCCGCGCGATGGTCGCGGGGAAGGCCGTCTCGCCGAGGCCCATCATCGGGTGCCCGAAGGCGAGCACCCCTTCGGGCGTGACCAGCGTGACCGTGCCCGTGACGTTGCCAGAGATGTCCCCGTCGATCATCCGCACGCCGACGGCGCCGCCGTTCTCGTAGCGCGTGGGCGCATCGCCCGGGGGCTGCGCCGCCCCGCCGCCGCCGGCACCCTGGAGGGGCACGATGCCGAAGGGCTCGAGCGCCTCGGCGAGGTGCTGCACCGCGCGCGCCCCCATCCCCCCGACGGCCATCGGGGTCATGGCCGGGACGAGCGAGCCGTAGGCGGTAGCGATGGGGGTGCGGTGCGCGAGGGCGCTGCGCGAGAGCGACTCCCAGGCAGCGCGCGGCCTGCCGATGGGCGTCGGGCCGATGTCGAAGGGGATGCCGCTGCCCGGGATGACCCCGGAGGGCGTGCGGCGCGGCCGGCGCAGCTCGGCGAGCATGGAGGCGATGGGCGTCACGCCGGCGACCGGGTCGCGGCCGAACTCCCACCCGTACGCGTACGCGCCGATGAGCTTGCCCTCGATGAAGATGGGCGAGCCCGACATGCCCCCGACGGTGCCCGCGTGCTCCAGCGTCGGGTGCGTCGGGCGGATGAGGATGAGGTCCATGTGCGGGCGGAAATTGTGGATGGTGTCGAGCACCTCGACCTCGAAGCGCTCGGGCCGGGTGCCGCGAAACACCGTGAGCCCGTATCCCCGCATCCCGGGTCGCACGTCGTCCGAGCTCATCGTCTCGATGCCCCCGACGCCCGGCCGCGGAACCTGCGCCAGCAGCGCGCCCGCGGCGACCATGACGCTCGCGACGCACGCCGCCGCTGCCGAGTGGTTGCGCACCTCTGCTCCCTCCTATGGCCCGATGCCGTAGCCGATGTCGAGCCCGAGAAACCCGCCGATGCCCGCGTCGTCGCCGGTGACGTGACCGCAGGGCGTCTCGCCGAAGGGCGAGCCCGTGGTCGAGGTGCATCCCACCGACTGACCGCCCGCGACGGCCCGGAGGTCGGCGCGGTTGACGAGCCAGCGAAGGCCCGCGGTGAGGCGCAGGGTGAAGTGATCGCCGAGGCGCCACTCGTGGCTGGTGCCGACGTCGAGGGACAGCGTGGCGAGGCGCTCGACGCGGGTCTCCGTCGGGGCGCCACATCCAGGGCCGCAGGTGAGCTGCACCCCGGTGAGGTTGACCCCGGGGCCCACGAAGAGCCCGATGGCGTAGATGGACGGCGCCGCGAGCGGGACGCGCACGTGGGCGTGCAGGAGGAAGCCCGCGCCGTAGCCGCTGGGCCCGCCGCCCGCGACCTCGAGGCCGAACCAGCGCTGCGGGAAGTAGCGCATCGAGAGCGAGACGATGCCCACGGGCGAGCCGCCGCCCAGGCCGAGCGCGAGGGTGAAGGGGCGGCGCTCCCACACCGACGGGGGAGCGGGCGTGCCCCGCGCGGCCCAGTCGACCCAGCGGCCGCCGGGGCCCGGGCGCGCGACCCAATGGCCGAAGGACTGCGCGCGCGGCGGCGCCGTGGTGCGCACCGGCGTGGTCACCGGGTCGGGCGCGGAGGGCGTGAGGGTGATCTCGACGCGGGTGCGGTCGCCCTCGCGGAGGTTGCCCTCGCGCACCTGCCTATCGCCCGCGCGGCCCCGCACCTCGACGGTGTGGTTGCCCGGGTCGACCGCGATCTCCTGTCCGAGCAGCGCGACGTCGCGGTCGCGCGTGTCGAGGACGAAGCCCTGCGGCGCGTCGCCGGAGACCACCACCTGGAGCCGCGGCAGGCGCCGGGTGAGCTCCTCGATCTCCGCCGCGGCGGCGGTCATGCGCGCCGTGTCCGCCGCGGCCGCCGGGTCGCGCGCAAACTGCCTGAACTGCTCGATGGCCTCGACCAGGTGGTTGGAGTTGCGGCAGGCCAGCGCGAGGTTGAAGTGCACCAGCGGCGCCGAGCGCAGTCGCAGCACCCGCGTGAAGAGATCGCGCGCGTCGTCCCAGCGCCCCGCCTCTGCGGCCACCACGCCGTCGCGGAAGAGCCGCCGCGCCTCCTCGACGGCCTCCGGGCTCGGCGCCTCGGACACCGGCGCTGGCACCTGCGCGCGCGCCGCCGCGGGCCACGCCATCGCGCCCGCCAGGAGGGAAGCAGCACACCACGCGCGAGCGCGCACCATGGCGCGGGACGCTACACCAGCCGCCGTCCTATCGCGCGTGCGGATTGGTGTACGTTGCCCGCCATGCGTCGCCTCCTCGCGCTCTCCCTCTCGCTCGGCCTGCTCGCGGCCGCGGCGGACCCGACCTCCGCGCACGCCCAGACCCTCGCGCAGAACCGCCGCCGCCCGCCCCGCCGACGGCCCCCCCGCCGGCCGCCGCCACCCCCTGCTCCGCCGCCGCAGGCCGTCGACGACGAGTCCGCCATCGCGCACGCCGTCCCGCTCCCGGCGCCGACCCCCGCCCCGGCGCCCACCCTCAGCCTCGCGACGCCCCCTCCCACGCCCGCGCCCGCTGCGCCGGAGTGGCGCTACCCCGGGATCGACGTCTCCGTCGGCGCCCGGGTCTTCACCCGCTCGCTGCGCTGGGACGGCGACTCCACCCAGGCCATGCGCCCCTACGACCTCTCCGCCGCGCCCGCGCTGCGCATCGGGTTGGAGGTCTTCCCCGGGGCCCTCGCCGACTCTCCCGCGGCGCGGCTCTTCGGCCTGGTGCTCCAGTACGAGAGGGCCATCGCGCTGAGCAGCACGGACGCCCGCGGTCGCAGCTACGACACCTCCACCTCGTCGCTGCTCGCCGGGCTCAAGGTGCGCGCGCCCTTCTCCAGCGAGCGCCACGAGCTCGCGCTGCTGGTCGCCTACCGCCGCCAGGACTTCACCGTCCGCGGCGAGGGCGACGCCCCGGTCAACGGCGCGCCCGACCTCGACTACGGCTCCCTCCAGGTGGGGCTCACCTCGCGCTGGTCGCTCTCCCGCCGCGTCGCCCTCACCCTCGACGCGTCGTACCTCGTGGTGCTCGGGACGGGGCAGCTCGGCGAGCTCTTTCCGCACGCGAGCTCCTTCGGGCTCGACGTGGTGGCGGGCGTCGCGGTCGCCCTCGCGGGGGGCGTCGAGGTGCGGGCGGGCGCGGACTTCCGCTCGTACTTCCACAGCTTCAACCCCGAGGTCGGCGACCGCTACGACCTCACCGGCGCGACCGACCAGCAGGTCGCCGGGTGGCTCGCGGTGGCGCTGCGCCGATGAGCGCCGCGCGCACCCTGAAGGTGCTCACCCTCAACATCTGGAACCGCGGCGGCCCCTGGGAGGAGCGCCTCCAGGTGATCCGCGCGGGCCTCGCGGCGATGCGCCCCGACGTGGTGTGCCTCCAGGAGGTGCTCTGCCTGCCCGACTTCGACCAGGGGCGCCTCATCGCCGAGGGCCTCGGCTACGAGGTCGCCTTCGGGCGCGACGGCGACGACCACTACCCCTTCGGCAACGCGATCCTCTCTCGCTGGCCCATCGCGCGCACCGCCGTCCGCCCGCTTCCTCGCGGCGGCACCGACGAGAACCGCGTGGTCACCTTCGCCTCGCTCGACACCCCCTTCGGCGCGCTGCCGGTGTTCTCGACGCACCTCAACTGGAAGCTGCACCAGGGGCACGTGCGGGTGCAGCAGGTGCGCGAGCTCGTGGCCTTCATCGACCACGAGACCACCGAGAGCGACCTGCCCGCGGTGCTCGCCGGGGACTTCAACGCCGAGCCCGAGTCCGACGAGATCCGCTACCTGCGCGGCCTCACGGGCCTCGGCGGCGAGTGCGTGTACTTCTGCGACTGCTGGGCGGCGGCGGGGGACGGCAGCGCGGGGTCGACCTTCGTGCGCCACAACGCGTACGCGCGCAACGACCACGAGCCCAACCGACGCATCGACTACGTCTTCGTGCGCGGCCCCAACGAGCGCCTGGAGGGCGTCGCGCGGCAGTGCTCGCTGGCCTTCGACGCACCTTACGGCGACGTCTGGGCCAGCGATCATCTGGGTGTCTTGGCTGAGATAGGAGTCTAGAGGGGGAGGAGGGAGGAGGCGGGTCGCTCTCAGGGAGCGACGCCTTCGGTGCGGGTGCGCTTCCGGCGACGGCGCGCGGCCTCGGAGGCCTTCTTCCGCTTCTTGATGGAGGGCTTCATGTAGTGGCGGCGGCGCTTCAGCTCGCGAAGGACGCCCTCGGCGGCCATCTTGCGCTTGAGGTTCTTGATCGCGCGCTCGATGCCCTTGTCACCGACGGTGACTTCCAGGGGCTTGCAGACCACGGCGTCGCCGGGGTTGATCGCCGTGCTGGTCGGGGTCGCGGTCACGGTCACCGGGGCGGTGAGCGGATTGGAGGTGGTGGTCATTTCCGTTCAGCTCCTATTACTTCTTCCCGGTACCCTTGCCAGCGGGGCCCTTGCCCTTGCGGTCGCCCGAGTGCCCGTGGAACGTGCGCGTCGGAGCGAACTCGCCGAACTTGTGGCCCACCATGTTCTCCGTGACGAACACCGGGACGAACTTGCGCCCGTTGTGCACGGAGATGGTCAGACCGACGGCCTCGGGGAGGATGGTGCTCCGCCGCGACCAGGTCTTGATGACCCGCTTCGACTTCTCTTCCGCCGCCTTGAGCACCTTGTCGAGGAGGTGCACATCGATGAACGGACCCTTCTTTAGTGAACGAGGCATCGCTCTCAGCCCTTCGCGCCGCGGCGCTTGATGATCATCGAATCCGTGCGCTTGTTGTGACGGGTCTTGAGGCCCTTCGAGAGCTGGCCCCAGGGGGAGCACGGCTGGCGCCCGCCGGACGTACGGCCTTCGCCGCCGCCCATGGGGTGATCGACCGGGTTCATGGACACGCCGCGGTTGTGCGGGCGCTTGCCGAGCCAGCGCGTACGACCGGCCTTGCCGATGGTGATGTTCGCGTGGTCGGGGTTGCTCACCTGACCGATGGTCGCGCGGCAGTCCATGTGGACCTTGCGGATCTCACCGGACGGCAGACGGACCTGGGCCCACTCCGCCTCCTTGGCGATGAGCTGCGCCGCGACGCCCGCCGAGCGGACGAGCTGCGCGCCCTTGCCGATCTTGAGCTCGATGTTGTGGATGACCGTGCCGAGCGGGATGTACCGCAGGGCCAGGGCGTTGCCGGGCTTGATGTCCGCGTTGCGCGACGACACCACGGTGTCGCCGGCCTTGAGGCCGTCGGCAGCGAGGATGTACGCCTTCACGCCGTCCACGTAGTGGAGCAGCGCGATGCGCGCGGTGCGGTTGGGATCGTACTCGATGGCCGAGACCGTCGCGGGGATCCCGATGCGGTTGCGCTTCCAGTCGATGATCCGGTAGCGCTGCTTGTGACCGCCGCCGCGGAAGC
Organism: Myxococcales bacterium; assembly: GCA_030652255.1. Lineage (GTDB taxonomy): Bacteria > Myxococcota_A > Polyangia > Polyangiales > SCUS01. The sequence goes on from JAUSAZ010000162.1 coordinate 17,776, forward strand.
GCGACGTGATGCGGCCCGCGTTGTTGCGGCCGCCGGTCGAGGTCTGGTGCTCCGTCAGCGACTTCTCGGGCTTCTTCTTCGAGATGCCCTCGAAGGTGGAAACCGTCATGTATCGCATGGACGGCGTGTTGGGCTTGAATGACTTGATCGCCATGGTCTGTACCTACTTCACGCCTGGTTCTCGAAGACGTCGATCTTGTCGCCCTCACGGAGCGTGACGATCGCCTTCTTCCAGTTCTGGGTCTTCGCGTATCCGCGGCCCATCCGCTTCATCTTGCCGCGAACGATCATCGTGCGGATGTCGACGACCTTCACTCCGAAGGCGCCTTCGACGGCGGCGCGGATCTGGGGCTTGCTCGCGTCGCGAGCGACCTCGAACATGACCTTGTTGAGGGTCTCCTTCAGCGTCGCGCCCTTCTCGGTCAGGGTGAGCGGGCGCCGGAGGATCTGGGGGATGTTGGTGTTCATCTGTCTCGTCCCTTTACGCGCTCAGGCGCTTCTCCAGGGCGCGCGCGGCGTCCTGGGTCAGGATCAGCGTGTCGTGCCGAAGCAGGTCGTACACGTTGACGCCCTCCGGCGGGAGGAAGGTCGCGCGCTCGAGGTTGCGCGTCGACAGGCGGAGGTTCTCGTTGGTGGCGGCGTCCACCACGACCGAGGCGCCCTGGGCCTTGAGCGCGGTGAGCGCCTGGGCGACGGACTTGGTCTTCACGGCGTCGACGGCGAACCCGTCGAGGACCATGATGCGCCCCTCCTTCACGAAGAGGGAGAGCGCGTGGCGGAGGGCGCCCGCGCGCATCTGCCGCGGCGGCCGGTAGGCGTAGTTGCGGGGCTTCGGCGTGTGGACCTTGCCGCCCTTGGCGAAGATCGGCGCGCGGATGTTGCCGTGCCGCGCGTTGCCGGTGCCCTTCTGCTTGTAGAGCTTCTTCCCCGACCCGGCCACCTCGGCGCGGCCCTTGGTCGAGTGAGTGCCCGCGCGCCGCGAGGCGAGCTGGGCCTTCACGATCTCATAGAAGAGATCCTGGTTGATTTCGGTGATGCCAAAGACCTCGTCCGAGAGGTCGATCTCACCCGTCTGTTCACCCTTGATATTAACTACCGTGAGCTTCGCCATGACGGTTCCTTCAGCTCTTGATCTCAACGTCCACGCCGGCAGACAGGTCGAGCTTCATCAGCGCGTCCAGGGTCTGCTGGGTGGGCTCCAGGATGTCGAGCAGCCGCTTGTGCGTGCGGATCTCGAACTGCTCCCGGGACTTCTTGTCGACGTGCGGCCCGCGCAGCACGGTATAACGGTTGATCTTCGTGGGCAGCGGGATCGGCCCCGCCACGCGGGCGCCGGTGCCTCGCGCGGTCTCCACGATCTCGCTCGCCGCCTGGTCGAGGAGCTTGTGGTCGAACGCCTTGAGGCGGATACGGATCTTGGTAGTCGCCATTGCAGGTTTCCTTGAAGTATCTCGTGGACTGGGGAGTCCCGCCCCGCCCCCGGCCGGCGCTCTTCGTGGTCCGAAGAGTCCCGGCCGGGGGCGCAGCGGGCGCCCCGGTCATTTCACTCGGTGATCTTGGTGACGACGCCGGCGCCGACGGTCTTGCCGCCCTCGCGGATGGCGAAGCGCATCTGCTCCTCGAGCGCCACCGGGACGATGAGCTCGATGTCCATGGCGATGTTGTCGCCCGGCATGACCATCTTGA
>JAUSAZ010000163.1 GCA_030652255.1 Myxococcales bacterium
CCGGAAGGTGCAGGCGACGAGCAACAGATTGCAGGGGATCGGCGTCCCTGTTCGACAGCCCCGGACATTGTCCGGGGCGCCCCTTGTTATTGCCCGGGGTGAGGGCCAACGCCCGAACCCCGGCGACGCGCCATGGCTTGCGCCGCCACCAGATGCCTGAAACCAAGCCATTCCGTGAGATGTGTCCCGAAGTGAACCATTCATGGAGAGGGGGTTGGGGGTGAGGTCTCGCGAAGGTGCCCCGCGGGGTCTAGCGTTCGACCGCGCGGGCGCTGATGCGCACCGGGCGGGTGGACAGCTCGTGCGCCAGCGACGCGCGGGCGGGGTCGCTCTGCGGGGTGATGTTCCACTCGACCATGCGGTCGAGGGCGACGAGCTCCATGGAGAGCTCGGCGACGGTGCGGAAGTCGCAGCCGGCGCCGTCGGCCAGCGACTCGGGCAGCACCGAGCAGCGGGACATCGCCCCGTTGACCACCGCCTGCGCGGCGCGCACGTCGCCGAGGGCCTCGTTGGCGCGCGCCACCACGAGGCACACCGCGCCGTCGCGCTGCACGGCCGCGGGCGCGCGGCGGGCGCTGTCGACCACGAGCCGCGGCATCCCCTGGTCGAAGTAGCGGCGGAGCAGCACCCGGGTGGAGAGGGTGTCGTTGGGGGCGCGGGCCACGCGGGCCTCGAGGGCGGCGAGGGAGAGGCGCTCGGCGACGTGCGAGGGGTCGAGCACCGAGCGCACGCGCACGAAGCGCCCCGCGGACCAGGCCACGGCCACGGCGGCGACGATCGCGAGTTGCGTGCGAAGCTCCATCGGGCTCCATGGTACCCCAAAGGCATGACCGCGGATGACATCAAGGCGCTCCGCAAGGAGCTCGGCATCACCCAGCGCGCCCTGGCCGAGGCCCTGAAGCTCGACGTCGCCGAGGTGCGCGCGTGGGAGAGCGCCGAGGGCTTCGCGACGAAGGCCCACTGCGAGGCGATGGCGAAGCTCCGTACCAACCCTCCCCCCAAGGCTGCGAAGAACCCGTCGCCCATGGAGCTGCTCGCCGACCCGAAGTTCATGCTGCTGGTGCGCAAACTGCTCGCGCAGCCGAAGCTGCGGGCCGAGGTCGAGAAGCTCGCGGCGGAGCACCCCGACCCCCTCGATGTGTGAGCGTGGGTCGAAAGGCTTGACGGGGGCGGGGTCGGTCCCGTTCCATGGCGGGTGAGATGGCTGCCCTCGGGGTGGAAGACGTCAAGGCGATCCTGGATGAGCGCGCGTGGTCACCACGCCAGCTCGATGAGCACACGCTGCGGTGCACCCTGGAGAGCGAAGCCGGAGAGATACGCCTCGTGGTGCGCCACGCCGGGCCGTGGCTCTACCTCGCCGTGCTCCCCTTCCTCGACGCCGCGGGGCTCAAGCCCTGGGGCGGCGGCAAGTTCCCGCCGCGCTTCCTCGGGCGCATCCTGGCGGTGAACTACAACCTCACGCTGGTGAAGTTCGCCCTCGACGACGACGGCGACCTCACGCTGCGCGCCGAGCTGCCCACCGAGTCGATGCAGCGCGGCGAGGTCGAGGTCGCGCTCGACCTGCTCGTGGGCGTGACCCAGCAGTACCGCATCCCCGTGCGCGACGCGCTGCTCGACGCGGGCCGCGCCACCGAGCGCCCGTCGCTGCTCCCTCCGGCGCCCGCCTCGCACCCGCCGCTCGCCTCCGACGAGCCCATCGACCACGGGCCCTCCATCGAGGCCCACGAGCCGAAGGTCGACCTCGCCTCCGACCCGCTCCCCCGCGAGCCGTAGGCGACGTCAGCCTCTGCGAGAGGCGTTCGTGGGTCAGTGGCTCAGGGGCGGCGGCCGAGGCGCCAGATGCGGCCGACGTTGCCGACCGCGGTGACGTCCCCCGCGGTGTTGCCGGCCACGTCGTCGAGGTAGTCCGAGAGGATCGAGACCTCCGACCACGCGGTGCCGTTCCAGTGCCAGAGGTAGGTGCCGTTGCCGCTGTAGCGCGTGGCGTAGACGTTGTTCTCGGCGCTGCCCCACCCGCGCTGGAAGGAGAGCGACGATCCGGGGCCCCAGCCCGCGGAGGACCACACGCCCGCGGGCGAGCGACGACGGCTGTTGCGCGCGTTGCTCGTGACCGCGATGAGCACGTTGCCGGGGAGCGCGATGAGGTCCTGGACGAACTCGGTGACCCCGATGCTCTCGGGGGTCCAGGTGGTCCCGTCGAAGCGCAGGACCTGTCCGGTGGCGGCGCCGACGAAGACCTCCGTCGCGCTGAAGCCCGTCACCCGCCGGTTCCCGAACAAGGGAACGGTGGGGCTGATGTCGCGCCACGTCGTTCCGTTCCACGTGCGGATCCAGTTGCGCGAGGGCATCCCCTCCATGCTGCGGGTCGTGCCCGCGGAGAACACCGCCGTCAGCGACGCCGCCCAGATGGCGTAGGTGGTGTCGGTCGCATCGCCGATGCCGTAGGGCTCGATCGGGCCCACCGCTCCGCGCGTGCCGTTGATGCGACGCACGCCGCCGGTGGCGCCGAACCACACATGGGTCGCGTCGATGCCGTGCACATCGCCGCGGTCGCCGGGCACGCCCGCGGGCTTCGTCCAGGCGCCGCAATCACCGAGGTAGACCCCGTCGCCGCCCTGCGCGAAGCCCTCGCCCGTGGGGGCGACCCACACGCGGCCGATGCTCTCGCGGTATCCCCCGGAGCGCTCGGTGAAGGTCGTCCCGTCCCAGGTCGCGAAGGCGCCGCCCTGTCCCCCGAAGGCGACCAGCGTCGACGACGCGGCGTGCACCGACTCGTAGTCCCGCGACGACGTGGGCCACGGGTGCGTGACCGCCGTGCCGTTGTAGCGATGGACGTACCCGTTGCTCGTCGTGCGCCCGACGAACCAGACATCGGTGGCCGAGGTGCCCGAGACGCCGCTGCACCCGGAGGGGAGCTCGGTCTCCAACACCTGCCGGAAGGCGGAGCCGTTCCAGTGGGTGACGCGGCGCTCGGGGAAGCAGAAGTACACGTCGCTCGGCCCCGATCCCCAGATCGCCGTCGGGGGCGTCACGAAGGACACGCCGGTGAAGATCATCGACGTGGTGAAGCGCTGCCAGGCCGTGCCGTCGTAGTGCAGGAGCGGGGTGGCCGCGCCCTCGCCGCCGCTGCGCGAGCCCACCCAGACGTCGTTCGGCGCGACCTCGTAGACCAGCGAGAGTTCCGCGGTCACGCCGCTGGTGAGGGTCTCCCAGGTCGTGCCGTTCCAGTGGCGGACGGCGCCGCCTACGCCGACCGCGTAGACGTCGTTCGCGGCCCTGCCGTGCACCGCGCGGAACGCCCCGCCCAGGGAAGTGGCGGCGAAGGTCGTGCCCGCGCCGCGCCGGACGCCCTGCCCGTCGGTGTAGATCACGTCGCTGGCGCTCGCGCCCCACACGCCGGTCCCGCCGCCGACGACCTGGAAGCCGGTGCCGTTCCAGCGTCGCGCCGCCGACGCCACGGGGCTCCCGAGGTAGATGTCGTTGGGCCCGGCGACGAAGACCGAGGTGAAGCGCTGGTCGACGGGCAGCGGGTTCTCGATCGCCCACGAGGGCGACCCCGCGGTGCCGCAGCGGGGCACCACCGGGACGTCGGCGGCGACGACATCGGGCCCCGCATCGACGGGCGCGGGCGCATCGACCGGGGCGGGCGCGTCGATGGGCGTCCCCGCGTCGGTGGCGACGGGGGAGTCGGTCGCGACGGGCGCGTCGTTGGCGACCGGGGCGTCGAGCGGAACGGGCGCGTCGATCGGAGCAGGGGCGTCGATTGCGACGGGGGCGTCGGTCGCGACGGGCGTGTCGGTCGCGACGGGCGTGTCGGCCGCGACGGGCGTGTCGGTCGCGACGGGGGTGTCGGTCGTGATGGGGGTGTCGGTCGTGATGGGCGTGTCGGCCGCGACGGCGTCTGCGCTCGCGTCGAGCGGAGCGGGCGTCGACGAGCAGCCGGCGATCGCGACGATCAGGAATGGGGCGGCGCAGTAGCGTGACTTCATGGCGGTTCTCCTGTGGCGCTGGCTGGCGCCGAGCCCGACCGTAGAAGACGCCGCGCCGGGGAGGCATCGCATGTTCGTGCGAGCCCGGCGCGGGGGGCCCCCCGATCAGCGGGACGCCGTCACCCTCGCCCGCTCGCTGCGGTCGCGCGCGTCCGCGGGCTGCATCGCCGCGAGGTGGCTCGCCGCGAGCTCATGCGTCGGGGCACGCCGCAGCGTCTCCCGGAAGGCGCGCGCGGCCTCGTTCCATCGCTGCAGCCGCTCGTAGGCCAGGCCCAGGTTCATCGGCGGGTTGGGGTCGTCGGGCAGCAGCCGCGACGCGTGCTCCAGCGGGCCGATGGCCCCCTCCGGGTCGCTCATCCCCAGGCGCATCACCCCGAGGCCGTTCCACGCCTGGCCCACCGATGGGGCCCGCTGGGTGACCTGCTCGAAGGCCTGCAGCGCCCCCTGCCGGTCGCCCGTCCGCGCCAGCGCCACGCCCAGGTTGGTGCGCGCGCTCGTGTCGTCCGGCGCCCGCTGGAGCGCCTCGCGGAAGCTCGCCGCGGCCTCCGTGGGATGGCCCTCGCGCAGGTCGATCTCGCCCTGCGTCGTCCACGGCCCGGCCTGGTCGGGCATGCGCCGCCCGGCCTCCAGCACCGCGCGCCTCGCCTCGACCAGCGCTCCGAGGTCGGTGAGCACCACCCCGTAGGCCAGCCACGCCTCGCCGTTGGTCTCGTCGAGCGCCAGCGCCTGCTGCAACATCCGCCGCGCCCCTTCGCGGTCGCCCGAGGTCCGCGCGACGCGCGCCAGGTTGATGAGCGCCGAGGCGTCCCTCGGGTCGCTCTGGTGGGCCGCCTCGAAGGCCGCCCGCGCGCCCGCCACGTCGCCCACCGCGCTGCGCGCCAGCCCGAGGCGGTTGCCCAGCGCCGCGCGCACCGTGGTGCCGTGCGCCAGCGACTCGGCCAGGGCGAGCGCCGCGTGGCCGTCGCCCTCGTCGAGCAGCAGGTCGAGCCGGTGCAGCCCCACCCGCGCCCGCAGCGACGCCGGCACCGAGGCACCGCGGGTGATGCCGTCGAGGAGCGCCGCCGCCCGCCGCCGCTCGCCCCGGCGCTGCAGCACCACCGCGTCGACGAAGGTCACCCGCAGCTCGTCGGGGTCTTCGCGCCGGGCGGTCTGCACCTCGGCGCTGGCCAGCACCAGCTCGCCCCGGGACAGGTCGCCGAGGGCCCGGCAGCTGTGCCAGAGCGCCCTCGCCCGCCGCCCCCGGTCGCCGTCGCTGCTCGCCCGCACCACCCGGTCGAAGAGCGCCTCGGCCCCGTGCCAGTCGAGGGACTCCGGCGTCGGCGCCCGGTCGATGGGCGCGTCGAGCTTCGCCATGCCCTCGCGCATCCACCGCTCGGCGCGCGCGTCGTCCCGCAGGCGCAGCCCCAGCGCGACCACCGGGGCGACCACCGCCGCCAAGGACACCGCCCACAGGAGCTTCTTCTTCACGATGGGGGTCCATCATCATCCCTGGGAGCTCCAGTCAACTTTCCTGCGGCCCGCTCACCCCGCGCGCGCCCGGTCGCGACGCGCTACGGTGCGCCGCCGTGAACAGCCGCCCCCACCTCCGCCCCGCCGTGATCGCCCTCGCCCTGCTCGTCCCCGCCGCCGCGTCCGCCCAGGAGCGCCCCGCGGAAGAGCGCACCGTCTCCTTCGTCGAGGCCCTGCGCCTCGCCGCGCGGCAGCCGCCCACCGTCCGCGCGGCGCTCACCCGCGTCGCCACGGCCAACGCGCAGATCGAGCAGGCCCGCGCGGCGTGGCTCCCGACCATCGGCCTCAGCTCGACGCCCTCCATCAGCTTCTCCGACCGGCCCTTCCTCCCGGCGACCAACACCACCCCCGCCCAGCGCGTGCAGGGCTCGAGCGTCAACATCGACGCCTCCGCCGCCGTGCGTTGGAACCTCTATGACTTCGGCCGCACCTCCGCCAACGTGCGCTCGGCCGAGCGCTCGCGCGACGCCCTCCGCGAGGACGCCCGCGCCGCGTCGCTCCAGGCCCTGAGCAACGCCGCCACGCAGTACCTCACCGTGCTCGGCGACCTGGAAGCCATCGAGACCACCCGGGTCACCGTCACCCAGCGCGAGGCCCGGCTGCGCATCGCCCAGGGGCGCGTCGAGGTCGGCGCCACGGGCCCCAACGACGCCGTCCGCGCGCAGGTCGACCTCGACGCCGGGCGCCTCGACCTCACCATCGCCGAGGCCCGGCTGGCCAGCGACCGCGCCGCGCTCACCGCCGCGCTCGGGCTCGACCCCACCGCGCCGGTGCAGGTCACGCGCCTCCCGGACAACCTGCTCAACCTCGAAGACGACCCCGCGGTCGCGGCCCGCGAGGCCGTCCTGGCGCGGCCGGAGTTCGCCGCGGCGCGCTACCGCGTGGCCCAGGCGGAGGCCCAGGCCGACCTCGCGCGCGCCAACCGCCGGCCCGCGATCACGGCCAACGCCAACGCCACCGTCGGGTACAACGAGGTGCTCGCGGGCCGCGGGTTCGGCGGCATCTCGGAGAGCGTCTCGGGCGGCATCGGCCTGAACTGGCAGCTCTTCGACTCCTCCCTCGCCGCGGCCGCCACCACCGCCGACACCGCGGTCGCGACCGCCCGGGAGAACCTCCTCGCGCAGTCCCTCGCCGTGCGCACCGCGGCGGTCCAGGCGGCGGTGAACTCCCGCTCGGCGCGGGCCCAGGTCGAGCAGTCCGAGCACCTCGCGGTGGGCACCGCCGCCAACCTCGAGCTCGCCACCGGGCGCTACCAGGGCGGCGCGGCGCCGCTGCTGGAGGTGGTCGACGCCCAGGCCGCCGACGCCTCCGCCCGCATCTCCGTGGTGCGCGCCCGGCTCAACCTCGCGCTCTCCCGGGCGCAGCTCCTCGCCGCCACCGGGCGCCTCGAGCGCCTCGTCGACTGACCTTCTCAGCCCCCGCCGCCGAGGGTCTGCAGCCGACTCGACGGGTACACCGCCGTCCCCGCGGGCGGGGCGTGCGTGATGGCCAGCAGCGCCCGCGCCACCACGTCGGCCTCGATGGGCCGCGCCTCGAAGGGCCGCAGCAGCCCGCCCAGCAGGCGCGACGCCACGATGGCCACCCGCTCGCCCGGCCGCGACTCGGCGCGGTCGCCCAGGAGCAGCGACGGGCGCGCGATGGCCAGCGACGCGAAGCCCACCTTCCCGAGGTCGGCCTCGACCTCGGCCTTCACCCGGTTGTAGAGCACCATCGAGCTCGCGTCGGCGCCGTGCGCCGTGACCACCACGAAGCCCTTCGCCCCGGCGGCGAAGGCGGCGCGCGCGAAGGCCATCACCGCGCCGTGGTCGACCGCGCGGAAGGCCTCGGCGGAGCCCGCCCGCGCGATGGTGGTGCCCAGCGCGCAGAGGGCGACGTCGGGCGGGGGAAGGCCCGCGACGTCGGGGGCGGCGAAGTCGACGGTGCGCTGGGTGAGCTTCGGGTGCGTGACCTCGACGGGGCGTCGGCCGAGCGACACCACCGCGGAGACGGTCGGGTCGTCGAGGAGCAGCGGGAGGAGCTTCGAGCCGACGAGACCCGAGGCACCAGCGATCCAGGCGATGGTCATGGCGGCGGGAGGATGCGTCAGTCGCGGCGGTGACGGAAGAGCCACGGCCAGACGGTGACCGCGAAGGCGTCGGGCATGACGTGCAGGTCGCCGTCGCGCATGACCGTCTCGACCTCGAAGCCCGCGGCGGAGAGGCGCGAGGCCAGGGCGCAGGTGAAGTACGGCGTGACGATGTCGTCGCTCGACCCGTGGGTGAGGTACGCCGGGGGGCGGCGGCCCGTGGTGCGGATGGGGCCGGGCTTGTCGGGCCCGCTGCACGCGCACCAGCCGGACTGCGTGGCGAGGCTGGCGCAGGAGGTCCCACGGCCGGTGAAGGTGCAGTCGGGGCGCGTGGGGCAGTTGCAGAGGCCGCCGGAGCTCGACGCCCACGCCGCGATGCGCTCGCCCACGGTGTTGGCCGCCAGCTGCGCGAAGAACGCCCCGTTGGAGTGGCCCAGGAGGTAGATCCGCGCAGGGTCGACGGCGTACGCGCGCTGCGCGGCGACGAGCACGGCGCGCAGCAGCAGGAGGTCGCGGTTGGTGTCGGGGTTCACGCTGGGGTAGGTCTCCCACCAGCGGCCCTGGCTGTCGGGGTGGTCCCAGTCGGAGACGGTCTGCTGCACGGCCTGTGGGGCGACCACCACCACGCCGTGGTCGTTGGCCACGCGCTGCGCGGCGCTCTCCGAGAAGATCGCCCCGGCGGTGTCGTTGGTGCCGTGGAAGAGCACCAGCAGCGGCGGCGAGGCGCCCCGCGAGGTCGGCACGTAGACCAGCACCTCGCGCGCACGCCCGCCGACGGTGAGCGTGCCGGTGCCGCGGCCGGTGACCGCCGGGAGCGAGCCGGTGAAGCTCACCGTATCGGGACCGAGCACCGCGGGGCCGCTGTCGACGGGCGCGGGGCCGGTGTCGACCCCGAGGTCGACGGCGGGCCGGTCGACGGGCGCAGGGCCGGTGTCGGCGGGGCCCTGGTCGACGATCGCGCCGCGGTCGAGCGGGGGCGCGTCGAGGGCGGAGACGTCGGCGGAGACCGCGGCGTCGCGCGGCACCTCCACCCACTCCGAGGCCGTGTGGCACCCCGCGAGCAGCAGCAGGGCCGCGAGGCGCCCGGCCCCCGGGGTCATGAGTCTCCGCGGAACGCGAAGCCGATCGCGATCATCGGCAGCCCCTGCGAGATGCACTCGTCGCAGCCGCCGGTGCGGTAGCGGTGGGTGAGCCACCACTGCGCGAGCACGAAGACCGTCGGCGCGTTGAAGAACGAGTGCCGCCCTTCGCGGAAGGTGTACGAGACCAGCGGCCCGAGGCGGGTGATCGGGGTGTTGAGGGCGCCCGCGCCGGGGAGCGCGGCGCCGTCGGCGCCCCACGCGGCGGTGGGGAAGAGCGGGAGCACGGCGCTGAAGCGGAGGCCTACGTTGAAGCCCATCTCGGTGTTCTGGTAGATGAGGTCGACGTCGTCGGTGATGGTCCAGCCGCCGTTGGGGGCCATCGTGTCGTAGAAGATGTCGTAGAACACCGGGCGGGCGCTGGGGAGCGAGAGGGAGTTCCAGACGCCGCGGGTGGTGTTGCGAATCGCGAGGTCGCCCACCTTCGCCTGGAGGATCCCCTGGAGCGTGAGCACCCAACCCCCGGCGGCCGCGGGGTCTTCGGTGCGGGCGCGCTCGCGGATCGCCGAGTCGGAGAAGTTCTCGTTCGCGCTCCCGTACGACGCCACGTAGTTGAAGGTGCCGAACCACTGCACCCGCTCGAAGGACGCCGAGAGGTTGAGCACCGCGAGGGGCGCGAACTCCACCGCGGCGCCCGCGCGGATGAAGGCCGGGGAGAGCGCCGCGCTGGCCGCCGCGGCCCAGTAGGTGTTGCGCTGGATGAGCGGGAGGTCGGGGCGGTCGAAGATCCGGTGGCGGTACCCGAGGCGGAAGTCGTTGAAGAAGCCCAGCGGGTTGACGCGCGCGATGGTGCTGTTGCGCATGTACAGCCCGTTGGTCACCCGGCCGATGCGGGTGTTGAAGCGGTCCTGCGCGGCGGCCGTGGCAGGGGCGAGCAGCAGGAGAGCGCAGGTCACCGCGACGCGCCGGAGCAGAGAGCGTTGGACCACCATGATGGCCCTGATTGCTCCGTTACCCGGCGGGGTAAAGTCAAGCATCGACGGACGCGCCCGGCGCGGGGACGGGCCGAGGGTGGCGCGACCCTGCCGGAGGGTACGGACGGGGCGGTGACCCGGAGTGCGCGGTTGACAGGCTCTCGCCCTCGGGGCTAACGACTCGTTGGGACGGTTTCCCTTATGGCCGAACAGCTTGCACCAGGCGCGATCTTCGGAAGGGACTTCCGTGTGGTGCAGCGCATCGCCGCCGGGGGGATGGGCACCGTCTACGAGGCGGTGCAGCTGTCCACGGGGAAGAAGCGCGCGCTGAAGATCATGCACGCCCAGTACGAGGGCGACGATCGCACGCGGCTGCGCTTCATCCAGGAGGCGCAGGCCACCGCCGCGGTCGAGAGCGACCACATCGTCGAGATGGTCGCGGCCGGGGTCGAGGAGGAGAGCAACACCCCGTGGATCGCCATGGAACTCCTCCAGGGTCGCGACATGAAGGCCGCCCTGGCCGAGCGCGGCACCTTCACCCGGGCGGAGGTGGCGGAGATGTTCCGGCAGCTGTGCCACGGGCTCGGCGGCGCGCACCGCGAGGGGCTCGTGCACCGCGACCTCAAGCCCGAGAACATCTTCCTCGCCGACCCGCGGCGCGAGGGCATCCCCTTCACGGTGAAGCTCCTCGACTTCGGCCTCGCCAAGCTGGTGCAGGAGTCGTCCACCCAGGGCTCGGCCACGCAGGCCGTGGGCTCTCCCCGCTGGATGGCCCCGGAGCAGGCCGGCCTCAGCGGGCAGATCGCCCCGGAGACGGACGTCTGGGCGCTCGGGCTCATCGCCTTCAACCTCCTCACGGGCAAGGTGTACTGGCGCATCGCCAACTCCCCGAGCTCGACCATCATGCAGCAGCTCACCGAGGTGCTGATGCAGCCGCTCGACCCGGCCTCGGTGCGGGCCGCGGAGTACGGCGTCGGCCACCTCTTGCCCGCGCGCTTCGACAGCTGGTTCGCGCGCTGCGTGGTGCGCGACGCCAGCCAGCGCTTCCACGACGCCAACGAGGCGCTCGCCGAGCTGCTCCCCATCCTCGACTCGTACAGCCTGCGCCCGATGCGCGCCACGACGCGGCCGCCGGTGTCGATCAACCTCGACGCCGACATCCCCCGCGACGAGACGCCCTTCACGCTCGACGGCGACACCTCCGGCGGGCCCTACGACCCCTCGCACCCGCCGAAGCCCGCGTCGTCGCGGCTCATGGGCCAGGTGGGCTATGTCCTCGTCGGCGCGCTGGTCAGCGCCACCGCCGTGTTCGCCATCGCGATGGGCCTGCGCAAGAGCGCCCCGCCCCTGCCGCCAGGCCTGCCCAACGCCGTCTCCACCGTCGACGTGCCCGGCGCCCTCGGGGCCGACGCGCCCGTCGCCGTCGCCGTCGCGGTCGCCACCGATCTCGCCGACGCCTCCGCGGCGATGGTGTTCGCGCCCGCCGAGACCGTCGAAGACAGCGGCGCCGTGGCCGCCCGGCCGGTCGCCCCGCCGGTCGCCCCGCCGGTCGCCGCGCCGGTTGCCCCGGTGGTGCCCCGCGCGACGCCCACGGCCAGCGCCCCGGCCGCCCGCGTCGATGCCGGCGAGGCGCCCGGGGCCAACCTGTCGTCCCTCCAGGACCGCCTCGAGGCCCAGCTCCGCGAGCGCTCCGTCGACGTGCAGGCCTGCTACGAGCGCGGCAGCGAGAGCAACCCCGGGCTCGCCGGTCGGCTGACGATCTTCTACAGCGTCACCCCCGACGGGCGCGCCACCGAGGTGTCGACGCGCGGCCTCGCGGAGGCCCCGGCGGTGGGCGAGTGCGTGGGAAACCTCGTGCGGGCGATGACCTTCCGCGCGCCGCCGCCCACGCCGATGACCCTCATCTACCAGTGGTCGTTTCGTCCGCACGGCCCCGTGCCGACGACCGCGCCGCCCGCCGAGACGCCCCCCGCTGCCCCGCCCAACCCGCCAGCTGCAGCGCCCGCGGAGCGCGAGCCCGCCCCGTCGCCCGCGCCGGGCCCCTGAGACCCGGCGCAGGCCTCGCACCCTCGTCGTGGCGAGCCAAGGATGGCCCGCGGCGCGGTGTCGTTGCTGTCATCCCGCGCGGGTGCACCGTACGATGCGCGCGGCGGACGTCCATCACTCGCAGGGGATCCCCAATGCGCCAACGCTCTCGGCTTCGGATGGCGGCGTGCTTCGGCGCGCTGCTCGTGCTCGCGCTCGGATGCAACGGGCGCTCGGTGGCGTTGGTGCCCACGGTGGGCGAGGTCGAGCGGGTGCGCGCGGGCATCACGGTGCAGGAGGGGCCGCGCGCCCGCGGGGTCGACGACGTGCTGCGCATCGGGTCCGGCGCGGAGGTGCGCACGGACGCCTCGGGGCGCGCGCTGCTGGGCCTCGACCACGGCGAGCGGCTGCTGCTCGACCACGACAGCCGGGTGCACGTCGGCGACGACGGCGCGGTCACCCTCGACGAGGGGCGCGTGTGGATCGAGCGCGGCGCCCGGGGCGCCCGCGGCGGCGGCGCGGTGCTGCGGGCGGGCGTGACCACGCTGCGGCTCGACGGCGCGCGGGCGAGCGTGCGGCGCGATGGAGACGGCGCGGAGGTCGACGTGCTGGAGGGCGAGGTGACCTGGGCGCGGCGCGACCGGCAGGGGGTGGTGCGCACCGGCGAGCACGGCGCGCTGCGGGGCGAGCAGGCGAGCGTCGGGCCGCGGCGGCTCTTCGACGACTGGACCGGCGGCCTCGCGGACTCGGCGGCGCGGGGCGTGTCCACCGCCGGGGCGACGGAGCTCGGGGCGGTGTCCGCGCGGCGGCCCGACGACGTGGGGAGGCCCCGGTGGCCGCTGGTGCTCCAGCGGGTCGAGGCGCGCGTGTCGGTGGTGGGCGACCTCGCGGTCACCGAGCTGGAGCAGACCTTCTTCAACCCCTCGGCGGACGTCGTCGAGGGGCTCTACACCCTCACCGTGCCGCGCGGCGCGGTGCTCCAGCGCTTCGCGGTCGAGCGGCGCGGCAACATGGTCGACGCCACGGTGCAGGAGCGCGCGAGCGCGGCGGCGCAGTACCAGGCCCAGGTGTACGCGGGCAGCCCCTTCGACCCCGCGCTGCTGGAGTGGGACGCGCCCGGCCGCTACCACGCCCGGCTCTTCCCCGTCGCGGCGGGCAGCGCGCGGCGCATCCTCGTCACCTACACCCAGTGGCTCCACCCCACGCAGGACGGCCGGCGCAGCTACCGCCTCCCGCTGTCGGGCATCGGCGCGTCGGTGGGCGAGCTGCGCGCCGAGGTCGACCTGTCGCGCACCGCCATCCGCGAGGTGCGCGCGACCTCGGGCACCCTCGTCGACGGGACCTCCCTCACCTTCCGGCGCAGCGACGTGACCCCCACCGCGGACTTCGTGCTCGACCTCCTCGGCGCGCCCGCGGCGGAGGGCAGCGTGCTGCGCTCCCCGGGTGACACCGAGGGCAACGACCGCGGGGCCTACGTCCGCGTCGCGGTGCAGGCGCCCGACCGCGGCGCTCGCTCGGCCCACGACGACGGCGTCGACGTGGTGGTGGTGGCCGACCACTCGGCGGCGACCGGCCCCGAGGCCGCGGCGCTGCAGGTGGCCTTCGTCGACGCGCTCACCTCGTCGCTCACCCCGCGCGACCGCGTCCTGGTGCTCGCCGGGGACGTCGGCGTGCGCCCGCAGGGCAAGGCCACCGCGCGCCTCGACGCGGCCAGCGGCGACGCCCGCACCGCCGCCCTCGACGCCCTCTCGCGCGACCGGCTCGGGGGCGCGACGGACCTCCTCGCGATGGTCGAGGCCGCCCACGCGGCGCTCGACCCGGAGCGCAACGGCGCGATCGTGTACCTGGGCGACGGCCGCGGCACCGTCGGCGAGCGGGAGCTCTCCGAGCTGCGCACGCGCCTCGGTCGGATGCAGCCGCGGCCGCGCTTCTACGCCGTGGCGATGGGAGAGGGCCCGCGGCTCGACCTGCTCGCGGGCATCGCGGCGCCGTCGGGCCTCGCGGCGCGGGTGGTCGACCGGGCGGAGGTGGCGCGCACCGCCATGACGCTGCTCTCTCACATGGCGCGGCCGCTGGTGCGGGGCTTCCGCGCCGAGCTCGGCCCCGAGGTCGAGCGGGTGTACCCCACCGAGCCGGTCGACCTGCCGGCGGGCGAAGCCCTCGAAGTGCTGGGCCGCGTGGTGGGTCGCTCGCCCGAGCGGGTGACCGTGCGCGCGCGGTGGCACGGGGCCGAGCGCACCAGCGCCGTCACGCTGTCGGGCCTGGTGATCCCCGACCGCGGCGACCTGCGGGCCCGCTGGGCCAGCGCGAGGCTGGAGCACCTCCTGGCGCGCGACGAGCCCCGGGCGGCGATCGTCGAGCTCGGCACCCGCTACGGGCTCATCACGCCATTCACGTCGCTCTTCGTGCCGGGGGAGGACGCCTACGCCCCGCCGCCGCCGGTCAGCGACGTGAGGGACTTCTCGGTCTTCGACATGCTCCCGCTGGTCGGCTGCTCGCGCAGCCAGGACGCGCCGCCGCAGGTGCGCGCCGCCCAGGAGTCCGCGCCGCCGCCCCAGAGCGCGCCCGCCATGCCTTCGACGGTGGCCGTGACGACGCCCACCGCCCCCGGCGCGACCAACGCCGCGCCCGCTGGGCAGGCCGCGGACATCGACCGCTCGCGCGCCGCGCGGTCCACGGCCCGTCGGCCCGCCGCCGCAGCGACGGCCGAGCGCGCGATGGCCGACACCCTCGGCAACCAGGTCGGCGCGATGGGCGGCGGAGGCTTCGCCGCCCCGGCGCCGGTCGCTCCCTCCGTGGCCCCGGCCCCCGAGGCCGCGCCAGCCCCCCCGCCCCCGGCCGACGAGCACATGGCCGGCATCGCCCCGGCGGCCCGTCGGATGCGCCATGGCTCCGATGGTCCGATCCAGCAGGCGCAGAGCCACCGCGAGGTCAACACCCGGGAGGCCGATGACGCCACCGAGGAGGCCGAGGCGACCGCCGAACCCCAGCCCGACCCGACGTCCGCACTCACCGGCGCCCTCGGGGCGCGGCAGGTCGTGCGCGAGCGTGAGCGCGACGGCGACGGCCTCCGCGAGCAGCGGGCCGCGGCGACGGGGCCCGCGCGGTGCAGCGACGCGGCGGCGGTGACCCTGGCCGAGCGGGTGCCGCTCTGGAGAGAGCGAATCGGCGCGGCCGGGGGCGTGGGAGGCGCCCTCGGAGTGCTGCGCGCCGCGCGACGGAGCTGCGAGCTCCCGGGGTGGTCCGACGAGGTGGCGCTCTTGCGGCTCATCGCGGCGGCGCACGGGTCCGTCGACGACAGCATCGCCCTCGCGCGCGGGGCGCAGGGCGGGGCGAAGCGGTGGTTCCAGCAGCAGGCGATGCGGGCGATGGCGCGCGCGGGCGACCTCAGCCGCGTGGGCGAGCTCGGCCTCGGGCGCCTCGACCCCGCGGAGCTCACTCGCATGCTCACCACCACCGCCGATCCGGCCGCGCGCCGCGTGCTGCTCCAGTCGCTGGCGCGTCGCTTCCCCGATGACCTCGACCTGATGCTCCTCACCCTCGACGCGGCCTCCGCCGCGGGCGACGCCGACGAGGTGCACCGCACGGCGCAGCGCCTCCGCAGCGACCCCCGCGCCGACGCCCGGGTGCGCACCGCGGTGGGCGAGGCCCTGCTGGCCGTCCGCGACGAGCCCGAGGCCCGCCGGGCCTTCAGCGAGATCGTGGAGTTCGCCCCCGACGACCCCTTCGCCCGGCAGCGCCTGGGCGACATCGCGCTCTCGCACGGGTGGGCCGACGAGGCGTACCGGCAGTTCCAGACGCTGGCGACGTCGCAGTCCGACGCGCCGGAGATCCTGCTGCGCGTGGCCTGGGCGGCGAGGATGCTCGGTCGCCTGGACGAGGCCATCCGCCTCGCCGAGCGGATCACCGCGGAGAGCGCCCCGGGCGCCCGCGCGCCGCTCATCGAGTCGGTGGTCGCGTGGGTGGCCTGCGAGCTCGCCATCGCGTCGAGCGAGCCCGCCACCTCCGCGGCGACCGTGGCGCAGCTCCGCGCCCGCTGGCGCCGCAGCCCCGCGGCGCAGGGCGCCGGGGCCGTGCGCGCCGCGCTGCGCTGGACCCACCCCGACGACGGCGCGGAGCTCTGGGTGACCCTCCCGGGCGCGCCCACGCAGCGGGCCGACGTGGTGGCCTCGGCGATCCCGCTGGAGGCCCTCACCCTGGCCGAGCGCCCGACGGCGCTGTCCCTGGAGGTGCGCCGCGGAGGCGGGGCGCGCCCGCGCGGGACCGCCGAGCTCATCGTGCTGTGGGCCGAGGGCACCGCGGAGGAGCGCGTGCTTCGCACCACCGTCACCCTCGACCCGGAGCACCCGCGGCGGATCTTCGACGTGACGCCGCAGGCGATCACCGAGCGGCCCGTCGTCGAAGGCGGTGCGCGATGAGCGCGAAGCGCTGCGGCGCGGCCTGGGTCGCCGCCACGCTCTCCCTCGCGGCGTGCGGCGGGCGCGCGCCCGCGCTCCGCGCGACGGGCAACACCTGCGGCGGGCTGGAGGTGCAGCACGGCGGCGTGACCCTCGGCGGCGAGGCGGTCGCCCGCAGCGCGCGCGTGCCCTGCGGCGGCATGGTGGTGACCGACGCCGCCGGTCGCGCGGTGCTGCGCACGGACGACGGCCTCGAGCTGCGGGTCGCGGGCGACACCCGCCTGCGCTTCGTCGACGGGGTGCCCTCGCTGGAGCGGGGCCGGGTGTTCGCCAGCGGGAGCGGCGCCGAAAAGCGCGGGTTCACCGTGGGCGAGGCGCGGGTGGAGATCGTCGACGCCGCCCTGGAGCTGGAGCGCGACGCGCCGGGCGTGGCAGGCGCGCGGGTGATCGTGGTGCGCGGCGAGGTCGCCTGGGCGCAGGGCCGGCGGCAGGGCCTCCTCGCGCAGGGCGAGGCGCTCGAAGGCACCGGCGCGCTCACGCCCCGGCCGGCCTCGGTGTGGGACGACTGGACCGGCGGCGCGGCCTCGCCGCAGGGCATCGCCCGCCCTCGCGGCCGGGGCGTGGGCGCGGCCTTCGCGCACGTGACCGACGGCGAGGCCCCGATGGCGCTCGCGGTGCGATCGCACGAGGTGCGCACCACCATCCGCGGCGACCTCGCCGTCACGACGGTGGAGCAGCGCTTCTACAACGGCTCGCCGACCACCTCGCCGGTCGACTGGCGGCTGCCGCTCCCCGAGGGGGCGCTCATCGCGCAGTTTCGCGTGGGATCGGGGACCGGCGCCTGGTCGGAGTCGTCGCCCGCGGTGCTGTCGAGCGTCTCGCGCGACGGCGGCACGGCGGCGCTCTACGCCGACGACGAGGGCACGGTGCGGGCCTTCCTCGGGCAGCTCGCGACGGGGCAGGAGCTGCGCGTCTCGATCACCTGGACGCAGTGGCTCACCCGCGACGGCGCGCGGCGCACCTACGTCGCCGCGGCCGCGTCGGCGAGCGACCCGCCGCTCATCGCTGAGTACAGCGTCGACGTCGACGTCTCCCGGGCGGGCGCGCGCACCGTCGCGATGCCCGAGGGGGCGCGGCTGGTGGACGGCCACGTGCGGCTGCGACGCAGCGACTACCTCGCGCGCGGCGAGACCGCCGTCGAGCTCGTCGACGCGGCCCCCGCGACGCCCTCCGCGCGCGCCTGGCACAGCGCCCACAACGGCGTCGCCTCCCTCTCCGTCGACCTCGCGCTGCCGACCCAGGCGCTCGACGGCAGCGACGTCATCGTGGTGGTCGACGACTCCGCGGGCACCGAGCGCAGCGCCCTGGAGATGGCCCGCGCCGCGGTCGACGCGATGCTCCGGCAGCTCGGCGCCAACGACCGGGTGTCCCTCTGGTTCGGCGACCTGCGCGGCCGCCCCGCCGCGGGCCCGGCGGGGGCCCTCACGCGCCTCGACGACGCCCGCCGCGAGGCCATCGTCGACGCGGTGGCGCGCGTGCGCCTGGGTGGCGCCACCAACCTCGGGCGCATCCTCGCCGACGCCAACGCGGCGCTCGACCCGTCGCGCAACGGCGTGGTGATCTACCTCGGCGACGCGACGCCCACCGTCGGTCCCATCGACCCGACGCGGCTGCGCGACGACCTGCGGCGCCAGGCGCCCGACCTGCGGCTCTACGTGCTGGGCCTCGGCAGCGACGCCCACCCCGAGGTGCTCGCCCCCCTCGCCGCGGGCGCGCACGCCACCGAGCGCGCGAGCGACCGCGCCGAGGCCGTCGCCGCGTCGGCCCGCCTCGTCGCGCGGGCCCTGCAACCCGCGCTACGGGACGTCACGCTCAGCGCCGGGCGTACGGTGAGCACGGTGCTCCCCGCGCGCATCGACCGCTGGTTCGCGGGCGAGCCGCTGCGCTTCGTGGGCGTGGTCGAGGGCGACCTGCCGAAGGAGGTGGTCGTGCGTGCGCGGGTGGGCAACGAGGTGCGCGCCTGGACGCTGCCCATCCGCCCGACGCCGGTGTTCGACGAGGGCGACCTCCAGCGCCGCTGGGCGCACCTCCGGGTGCGCGACCTCATCGCGCAGGGCGGCAGCCGCGGCGCCGTCGCCGACCTCGGCGCGCGCTTCGGCCTCGTCACCCCGATCTCGGGGCTCGCGATCGGTCCCGTCGCCGCCGCGACCGGCGTGTTCGCGCGCTCCAGCCTCTGGGACGAGGAGGCCTCCCGCACCTCGCTCCCCTCGCTGGGCGTCGCCGACGGCGTCGCGCCGCGCGGCATCGCGCGCTTCGGTGAGCAGCGCGCCGCACCCATCGCCATCGACGATGGCACCGGCTGGACGCCGCACGTCGCGGGTGAAGGCGTCGGGCTCGGCGGCCGCGCATCCCTGGTCGCCGCGCTCGCCAGCGCCGACGCGGCCGCCAACGCCTGCGTGGCCCGCAAGCGGGCGCTCCGCCCCTCCCTCGCCGGGGAGCTCACGGTCCGCGCGACCATCGGCGCCGACGGGCGCGTCTCGCTCGCCGAGGTCGCCCGCTCGACCATGCGCGACGCGGAGACCGAAGGCTGCGTGCAGCGCGCCGTGGCCTCGGTGACGCTGCCTCCGCTCGAGCTCCTGGGCGCGACGCCCGACACCGTGGAGCGCTCGTTTCGCTTCGACGCCCCCGCCGACGGATCGGGCGGGCGGGGACCGGCTGCCATGCGCTGCCCGACGAGCGCGCAGCTCCCTCGCACCCTCCGCGCGGCCCTGTGGCGCGAGCGCTGGCGGTCGCGCGGCGAGAACGCCCCGGGCGCGGTCGCGGTGTGGGTCGAGGCCCAGCGCCGATGCGAGCTCCGCTGGTGGGAGGACCGCGTGGCCCTGCTCGAGGTCTTCCTCGGCGGGCTCAGCGACCCGGCCGCGCTCTCCACCCTGCGCGAGGGCCTGCTCGACCCCTCGGTGGTCGAGTGGTTCGACACCGCCCTCGCCCGGCGCTTCGGCCCGGCCTTCGCCTGGCGCGCGGCGCACGGGCGCACCGAGCTCATCGACTGGGACGCCCTGCTCCGCCGCCTCGCGGCCCCCGGCACCACCCCCGCGCAGCGCGTGGACATCCTCCGCGCGTGGCTCGCCGTGGCGCCCCGCGACATCGACCTCCTGCTCCGGTACATGGACGCCCTCGCCGCGGTCGACCGCGGCCCCGAGGCGCGCGCCATCGCCGACCGCCTGCGCCGCGACCCCGCCGCCGACGCCCGGGTGCGCAGCCGCGTGGGCGAGCTCCTCTTGCGCCTCGGGGCCCGCGACGAGGCCCTGCGCGCCTTCTCGGAGATCGTCGAAGGCGCCCCCTACGACCCCGCCGCGCGCGAGCGCCTGGGCGACCTCCTGCTGGCCTTCGAGTGGTTCGACGAGGCCTACGCGCAGTACGTGACGCTGCGCGCGCTGCGCCCCGGCGACCCCGCCGTCGAGGTGCGCGTGGCCCTCGCCGCCCTCGGCGCCGGCCGCGAGGACGAGGCCCTGCGCACCCTGCGCGCGGCCTCCGAGAGCAGCGGCGACGTGGCCCTCTCGCTGGGCCTGCGCGCGCTGCTCGAGCGCGAGGTGCTGCGCATCGCCGCCGCGCGCCGCGACGACCCCGCCCTGCGCGCCTGGACCCGCGCCACCCGCGCCGAGGGCCGCGACGTGGTCGTCCTGCGCTGGACCCACCCCGACGTCGGCCTCGAGCTCCTCGCCCGCTCGGCCGACGACCCCGCCTTCGCCCCCGTCGGCGAGTCGCCGCTCGCGCTCGGCCTGCGCGTCCACCAGCCCCTCACGGCCGTCGAGGGCACCCGCTTCCTGGTGCGCGCCCGGGTCGGCGTGCGCCCGGGTCGCCCGGCGCGCGCGGCGCTGCTGCTGCGGCTCAACGGCGCCGACGGTCCCCGCGCGGTGCAGGCCGACGTGGCCCTCGACGCGACCCACCGCGCCCGGGCATACGTCGTCCGCAACGGCGCCCTCGTCGAGGAGCCCGTCGACCCGGCGCTCGTCCCCGCGGCGACCGAGTCCCTCGAATAGCCCCCCTTCAGTCCTCCTCTTCGCCCTCGTCGATCACCCCTGCGGCCGCGCGGTCGAGCGTCTCGTCGAGCTCGGCCAGCAGCGCGCGGTTGCCGTCCTGCGTGTACCCCGCGAGCGTCGCCTCGTAGCGCGGCAGCTCCCTCACGAAGTCCGCGATCACCCGCGGGTCGTCGAGCGATGGGGCCCACGCGCCGTAGCCCAGCAGGTCGAGGTAGCGCGCGTTGAGCAGCTGCTCGAACTGCCGCGCCAACGGCACCGCGAGCATCGGCTTGCGGAGGTACACGGCCTCGCCCATGAGCGTGAAGCCCGCCGAGGCGATGACCCCGCGGCAGCTCGCGAGGTCGTCGATGAAGCCCTTCTCGCCGATGGGCCGGTACACCAGGTTGCCGTCGCGCACGTCGCCGTCGATGTCCCGGCGCACGCCGTACACCCGGCACTCGATGCCGGTGGCCTTGAGCGCATCGATGAGCACCTCGTCGCCGCCGCCCGTCTGGTAGACGAGCAGGTGCTCGCCGCGCGTGGGCTTCGCCGCGAGGATCTCCGGCCGCAGGATGGGCGCGTGCAGCGAGGTGCGGGGCTTGCGCACCGGCGGCCGGAAGAAGGTGGTGATCAGGTACTTGTGACAGAAGGGGAGCTTGGCCTTCACGAAGGCCTTGGTGAGCGCGAACTCCGCCTCGTGCCCTTCGATCACCCGCGGGTCGAGGGTGCAGCGGTTGATCACCTGCATGTTGTCGATGGAGATCACCGGGAGGCGGTGGTTCTTCGCGTAGAGCCAGGTCCACGACTCGAAGTCGGAGATCACGGCCTCGGCGCGAAAATCATCGACGAGGTCGAAGTACGCCGCGATGTTCTTCGGCGTACCCGTGAGCCCGCCGGTGACGTTCGACCAGAGGGTCTTCGCGCGCCGCACGCGGTTCTCCTCCAGGATCATGTGGTACCCATGGATCTGGTGCACCCCGCTGAAGCGCTTCGAGAGGAAGTCCACCGCGCGCCCCGAGGCCATCACCTGCACCTCGTGCCCCGCGCCGATGAGGTGCTCCAGCACCACCCGCGAGCGCATCGCGTGACCGAGCCCTTCGCCCACCACTCCGTAGAGGATCTTCATCCCGCGGAGACTACGACCTTCCGCGCGCCGGACTGAAGCCGACGATGCGCCGACGGATCTGGAGCGAGACCCTCCCCCTCGCCGAGCTCACCGCCCCCGCCACGCTGGCGCTGCTCGCCCGCTACGACGTCGAGCTCATCGCCGCCGTCCGCCCGTGGGACCTCCCGGGCATCGCCGCCCTCGTGGGCGCCTGCAACGACGCGGGCGTCGACGTGGGCCTCTGGCCGATGATCGAGGACGCCGACGGGCGCTGGGCCAACGCCTTCAACGCCCCTCGCTTCACCGCGTTCGTCCACCAGGTGCTCGACGCCGTGCCCGCCGGGGCGCGGGTGCGCGACCTCGCCGTCGACCTCGAGCCCCCCTTCGGCGTGGTCACCACGGCGCTGCGCTCGCCCACCGCGGTGTGGCCGAGCCTCGACTCCATCAGCCACGCCCGCTGGGTGGCCGCGCGCCGGCAGTTTCGCGCGCTCATCGGGTCGGTGCACGAGCGCGGGATGCAGTGCAGCGCGGCGGTGCTGCCCTTCGTGCTCCTCGACCCATCCACCGGGAGGCTGCGCCCGGTGCAGCGCGCCCTCGCCGCGCCCGTCGACGCCCTCCCCTGGGACCACGTGAGCGTGATGCTCTACACCTCCATGATCGAGGGCTGGTCGCGCGGGCTCATCCCCCGCCCCCGCGCGCTCGACCTCCTGGCCCGCGGCGCCGTCGCGTCCCGCCGTCGCTTCGGGGACGCCGCGGGTGTGTCCGTTGGCGTCGTGGACGTCGGCGCGCTCGGCAACGAACCTCGCTATCGCGACCCCGCCGAGCTGGCCGTCGACGTGGCGGTCTCACGGGCCAACGGAGTCCACACGATCAACCTCTTCGACCTCGGCGGGGTGCTCCGCCGCGGGCCCGCCGAGGCGTGGCTCGAGGCCCTCTCGGGCGCTGCAAACACCGGCTGATTCGCGCGGCCGGGGAAGTCCCGGGGCCGTCTGGACCTAACCCCTTTTGCGGTGATAGGTTCATATCGCCTCGTGGAATCACACCGTCCCGGAGTGGAGACTTCGCTGGCGTGTGTGAGACCTCCAGTGCCTGCGCTACGCGACAGTGGGATGGTGCTCATCCGGGGTTGAGGTCTGATGGTTGGTTCGTCACAACGGTCCGAGGTCGTGTCATGGGATCCAGAATCTACGTCGGCAACCTTCCCTTCACCGCGGACGAGTCGCAGGTCCGCGCCCTCTTCGAGCCCAGCGGTGGGGTGCGGGAGGTTCGCATCGTCGAAGACCGCGAGACGGGCCGCCCCCGCGGCTTCGCCTTCGTCGAGATGAACAGCGACGCCGAGGCCGAGGCCGCCATCAAGGCGGTCCATGGCCTCAACTTCGGGGGCCGCAGCCTCACCGTCAATGAAGCCCGCGAGCGCGAGAACCGCGGCGGCGGCGGCGGTGGCTTCGGCGGCGGCGGTGGTGGTGGCGGCTACGGCGGCGGCGGTGGTGGCTACGGCGGCGGCGGTGGCGGCTACGGCGGCGGTGGCGGCGGCGGTGGTCGCGGCGGCCCCCGCGGCGGCGGCGGCGGTCGTCGCGGCTGATCCGTCCCGCACTCTCCCCTCCTCTCGGTCCGCTCTCCCCGCTCTTCAATCAATCACGGCCCGATCGTCGCGCCGATCCGCTTCGGATCAGCTGGTCGACCAGCTCACGGTGCGCCCCGCGCCCAGCAGCGAGGCGAGCGCCCCTTCGATGAGCCGCTGCGCCGCGCGATCGAGCGGCGCCCCCGTGCGCACCCGGACCCCACGGCGGTGCTCCTCGACCTGCAGGTCGGCCGGCAGTGTCGCCCAGCCCGCGACCTCCCCGTAGCGCCGCAGCGCCTCGTCGAGGCTGACCTCGTCGGAGGCCCGCGCGACCTCCCGGTAGCTCCCGCCGTGCGCCGTGCCCCGGCGGTTCCAGCGCGTGGTGAGCTCGGTCATCGATCGGTCCGGCGCCGACGCCATCGCCATGGCGAAGCCGCGCTCCAGCAGGTCGCGCGTGGCCGGCGAGGCGTCGAGCGTCGCGAGGTCCTCCGCGCAGAGCCCGACGGTCACCGCGTACCCATGCACGGCCCCGTGGCTCGCCTCCCAGCGCGCCCCCGCGGCGACCGCCGCCACCTCCGCGGTCTCCAGCATCGCCCGCAGCCGCGCATCCCCCGCGGCGGCGATCACCGCGCGGCGCAGCGCCTCACCGTCGATCGCCTCAGCGGGCACCGCGGCGCATCGACTCGGTCTGCGCGGTCATCTCCTCGCGGCTGGTCTGCGGCTGCCCCGCGGCGTTGAGCGTCGGCTCGACGCGCACGTTGGTGCGGTCGTCCATCATGGCGGCGGCCATCGCGGCGGGGTGCACCTCCGTCGGGCGCGCGAGGTCGAAGATCACCTTGCTCACGCCGTGGCCGGTGAGCGTCTGGAGGGCCTCCAGGCGGCGCAGCTCCATCGCGCCGGGCGACTCGGTGAGGATGCGCGCGGCCTCGGCGAAGTTCTTCGCGCTCTCCACGTCGGCCTGCGACTTGATGATCACGAACTGCCGCTCGCGCTCGGCGATGGCCTTCTTGGCGATCACCTCCTGCATCATCTGCGGGAGCTGGATGTCCTGGAGCGCGATGAGCTCGACGTGCAGTCCCCACTGCGCCACGAACTGCTCCACCGCGAGGCGCACCTTCGCCGCCACCTCGTCGCGGTGCTGGAGCAGGTCGTCGAGGGTCGTCTCGCCCGCGATGTCGCGCAGCACCACCTTGGCGCGGTCGCGCACGGCGGTCTCGTAGTTCTCGACGTTGAGCGTGGCCTTCTCCGGGTCGACGACCTTGTAGTAGACGACCGCGTCGATCATCGCGGTGACGTTGTCCTTGGTGATCACCATCTGCGCCGGCAGGTCGCGGTTGCGGATGCGCGTGTCGATCACGACCATCTGCTGGAACAGCGGCAGCACCACGCTGATGCCCGGCTCCATGCGGCCGGTGTACTTGCCGAGCGTGAAGCGCAGCGCCACCTGCCACTGGTTGACCTGCCGCACCGAGCGCATCGCCAGGATCAACAGGATGAAGAACAGCGGCAACAGCATCGCGGTGGCAGGGTCCATGGTGCCTCGGACCATACCACCGCGCGGAGCGCGCTACCCCGCCGCGCCGCGCACCCGGACGCGCACGTACTCGCGCAGGCCCTCCGGGTCGAAGGGCTTCTCCAGCACCGGGCGCCCGGTGCGCGCCAGGAAGACCCCCGTCGCGGCGTCGTCGACCCCGCCCGACAGGAACGCGATCACCTCGGTGACCGAGCCCGCGACCTGCGCCACCTCGTCGTAGAAGCGCATCCCGTCCATCTCGGGCATCATCAGGTCGCAGAAGATGGCGTCGAAGCCGACGCCCCGGGAGACCATCGCGAGGGCCTCGGAGCCGGTGGACGCCACCGCGACGTGGTTCTCCGACGAGAGCGCCTGGCGGACGGCCTCGGCCACCAGCGGGTCGTCGTCGACCACCAGCACCCGGCCCATGCGCGACGGCGGGCGCGACGAGCGCACGCTCTCCCGGGGCAGCGCGCCGAGCGACACCGTGAACGTGGTGCCCCGCCCCGGCTCGCTCGTGACCTCGATGACACCGCCGAGGGAGCGCACGATCTCATGGGTGATCGAGAGCCCGAGCCCCGTGCCGAGGCCCTCGGCCTTGGTGGTGAAGAAGGGGTCGAAGATGCGCTCGATCACGTCGGGCGCGATGCCCTCGCCCGTGTCGCTCACCTCCACGATCACCCGCCCGAGCTCCTCGCGGCCGTGGATGCGGATGCGGTTGCGCTGCGGGTCGCCCGGCGGAATCGCCTGCGCGGCGTTCATCACCAGGTTGAGGAACACCTGCCCCAGCGCCACCTCGCTCCCCGTCACCGGCGGCACCCCGAGGTAGTCCTGCACCAGCGTGGCGCGCGCCGAGACGTCGTGGCGCGCGATGCGCACCGTCGCGTCGAGCACCCGACGCAGGTCGACCGGGCCCACCGCGCCGGGCTCGCGCCGGGAGAAGGTGCGCACGTCGCGGGCCACCAGCCACGCGCGCTCGGCGCCGTCGCGCGCCTCCTGCATGATCGCGAGCGTCCCGTGGAGCGAGGGCACGGCGTCGACGAGCGAGCGCACCTCCTCCAGCGCCTGGTCGAGGCTGGCGATCACGTACGTCAGCGGGTTGTTGATCTCGTGCGTCACCCCCGCGGCCAGCGTGCCGAGCAGGGCGATGCGCTCGCGGGCCTGCTCCGCGCGCTTCGTCGCCGCGGCGGCCGGGTCGGGCTCGGCCTCCGGCGGTGCGCTGTCGGACCTCACGTCGGCCTCGCCCGCTCGAAGCGGCTGCGGTGCGCGAAGGCCCGCCCCGCCACCTCGCCGAGGGTGTCGGCGAACTCCTCGAGGTCGACGGGCTTCTCGAGGAAGTCCGTGACCCCCATCGCGGCGAAGCGCCACTTCGGCAGGTGGCGCATGTTGGAGCTCACCAGCATCACCTGCGAGCCGTGCCCGCCGGGCATCGCGCGGAGGTACGAGAGCGTCTCCAGGCCGTCGAGCAGGGGCATGTCGTAGTCCAGCACCACCACGTCGGGCCGCGAGCGCGCCGCGGACTGCAGCGCCTCCAGGCCCGACGACGCGCACACCAGGTCGAGCGCGATGCCCGGCAGCGCCAGCGCGCACGCCCCGGCCGCGAACTCGCTGAACACCTCGTCGTCGTCGATGACCATCAGCCGCAGGGACGGCGCCTCGGTGAGCGTGTCGACGTCGCCCGAGCGCTGGAGCCTCGGCCACGCGGCGCACACCTCGTCCACCGCCGCGATCAGCTCCGCGCAGGTCTGGTAGCGCGCGTTGGGGTCCTTGCTGAGGGCGCGCTCGATCACCGGGTCGAGGAAGGCCAGCTCCGGGCGCCGGCTGGAGAGCCGCGGCGGCGCGTCCCACATCTGGTGCGCGAGGGTCTCCGGGATGGTGCCGAAGGAGAACGGCGGCTCGCCGGTGAAGAGCTCGAAGGCCGTGCAGGCGAGCGAGTACACGTCCGTGTGCCCGGCGATCTGCGAGGCGTCCTCGCCGAGGATCGCCTCCGGGGCCATGTACGCCGGCGTCCCGACGAAGGAGAGCCGCGGGTCGACCGGCTGCACCAGCGAGCGGGCGAGCCCGAGGTCGAGCAGCACCGTGCGCCCGGTGCCCTGCTCGATCATCACGTTGGAGGGCTTCACGTCGCGGTGCACGATGCCCGCGGCGTGCAGGCACGTGAGCCCCTCCGCGAGCTGCCGCAGGATGGTCAGGCCGCGGTGCGTCGGGATGTACTCCTTGTGCGCCGCGTGCTCGGCCACCAGCGCGTCGAGGTTGCGCCCCTCCACGTACTCCATCGCCAGGAAGAAGGTCTCCTGGTGCGCGCCGAAGGCATACACCTGCGCCACGTGGTCGCTGCGCACCGCCGCGAGCGCGGCGGCCTCGCGCTGCAGCCGCGACGCGCCGGCCGGGACGCCCGCGCCCGCGGCATGGAGCACCTTGAGCGCCACGAGCCGGCCGAGGCCGAGGTCGCGCGCGAGGTACACCATCCCCTGCTGACCCCGGCCGAGCGTCGACTGCACCTCGTAGCGCCCCTCGACCAGCATGGGCGCCAGCGCCTCGCCGAGGGGGCTCTCGCACAGGCGACAGCGCGTAGCGCCCTCCTCGGGCTGGATGCCGCATGTGGCGCAGGGCTTCATCGGGCGACGGCGAGCAGGGTCACGAAGCGCGGGTCGTCGGCCAGGGAGATGGGCGCGAGCTCGCTCCGCGCGCGAGAGAGGTACTCGCCGATGAGCTCGACCGCCGACGCCGCGCGCGCGTGGGGCTCATCGCCGTAGGGCGACGCCGCGGCCGCGCGCTCGACCACGCCGCCGAGGAGCCCGAGGTCGCCGAAGCCGACCGTGGCCGCCGTGCCGTGCAGCTGATGCCCCATGCGCTGCATCTCGCGCCGCGCGACCTCGTCGCCGGGCGCGGCGAGCAGGGCGGCCCGCAGCGCGTCGATGCGCCGGGGCGCCAGCACGAGGAAGCGCATCTGCAGGGCGGCCCGGGCCTCGTCCACCTGCACCGGCGAACACACCCTCGCGGGCTCCCAACGGCGTTGGAACAACTCCGGCTCGAGTCGTGTCTGAATGAGCCCCACAAAACACCTCCCTCCGAATGCCGGGTCGACGCACGACCCGGAGGCCCGAACGCCCCCACCGGACGATCGTGCGGCCTCCTGTCATGGATCCCACCCCCGCACCGCGTCAACGGAGGCCGAACATTTACTGCAACTTTCCAGCATCGGCGTCCGGCCTCCGGACACCGGGCACCGCAGGAGTGCCTCCAGGCCGCCACACCCCCCTTACGGGGTGAAGCCGCGCACCGCGTCGATGACCGACTCGGGCCACGCGAGCGTCGCGTCGACGCCGTCGCGACGGAGGTAGTACCCCGCGTCCTCGCCGCTGCCGTACCGCGCGCCCACCACCACGCGCTCGCGCCGCGCCCCGGCGTCGCCGCCGTAGCTCGCCTCGATGACCACCGTCGGCACCGCGAAGCCCATCTCCGGCCCCGGCGGGCCATACGCGAAGGCCCGCACGGCCCCGATGGCGCTGAGCGTCCCGAGCAGGCCGTCGACCCGCGACTCGTCCGCGGGCGCGCCTCCCTCGGTGCGCCAGCGCTCGCCGTCGCGCACCAGGGTCACCGCCCGCGCCGGGCTGGAGAAGCGCAGCGACAGGCGGGTGAGGTCCTCGCGTGCCACCAGCGCCACGCTGCGGTCGAGGTGGGACTGGGTGACGAGGTCGACGAAGCCGCGCGGCAGCACGAACACCCCGGGGCCGCCGTCGAGGGCCGCGTAGCTCCCGCCGCCGGGCGCGCTCGCGCCGATGCTCAACGCGTAGGTGCGCACCGGGGCCACCGCCGCGTCGACGCCGCCGTCGCCCCGCACGCCTCCGCCCTCGAAGCGCGCGACCACCCTCGCCCGCGGCGTCGCCAGGCCGTGCTCGGGCAGCGCCGTCGTGCGCACCCAGCGCTCGACCTCCAGCGCGGCCAGCTGGCGCCCGAGGTCGGTCACCAGGGCCGGGTCGGCCCGCTGGGCCAGCGGGCGCGACAGCCGGAAGCCCCCTTCGCTGCGCACGATCTCCTCGTGCATCGAGCCCACGTCCACGAGCAGCGCGCGGAGGTCGTCCACGGTGTCGTGCAGCAGCGCCCTCGGGCGGAACCGCAGCGCGTCGACCACCAGCACCTCCGCCGCCGACGGCGGGAAGCGCAGCACCACCGGCTCGTCGTCGCGGCTGGCGTACATCCCGGTCGCGTCGGCGGTGCCCACCACGATGCGCTCGTGGCCGTCGACGCCTTCGCGCTCCACGATGATCGTGCGCGCGTCGGGCCCGAGGCCGTGCGCCGCGCGGGTGTCCGCGGCGACGCGCTGCTCGGTCGAGAGGTCGTGCAGGGTGGTGAGCCACGACTCCAGCGCCTCCGGGTCGACGGTCACGCTGCGGGGCGTGGCGGCCCAGTTGACGCCCGAGCGGTCGAGCACGAGCTCGCCCCCGCCGGGGGCGCCGCCCGAGATGCGAACCCGCGAGACCTCGTCGGTGCGCGCCGCGAGCACGTGGTCGTCCCTCAGCCCCTCGGGCGGAACCCGCAGCGCGTCGACGAAGCTCCGCGGGAAGCACACCACGGTGCCCGTCCCCTCGCGGGTGGCTGCCACCTCGCCGTCGTGCCCGGGGCACGGGTCGCCCAGCCGCAGCACCACGGGCTCGATGGCCCCGCGGCGCATCTCCACCCGCGTGACCGGCGGCTCCAGCCCGTAGCGTCGCAGCGCGGCCGCGTCGGCGTCGTCGGCCACCACGCGCTCGGCGCGCAGCTCGCGCAGCTGCGAGGTCATCGCCTCCACCGCCCCGCGCGAGGCCCGGCCCAGGGCGGGCTCGGTCAGTCGCCACACGCCCCCGGTGCGGGTGAGCTCGATGCGGCGCGCCTCGTGGGTCACGGTGATGCGATCGAGGCGACCGGGGTCGACGTCCGCCACGGCGCGGTCGCGGTACGCGGTCGCCATCCGGTCGAAGAGCTCGCCGAAGGAGCGCGCCAGCACCACGCCGACGCGGGCCGTGTCGCGCCCGCCCTCCTGCGCGCTGGCCTCGACGTATACCTTGTCCTCGCGCTCGACGGCGCCCCCGAGGGAGAAGCGCGCGGAGACCTCCGGGCCCTCGTGCACCACCACCGTCGTGTGCGCGTGATCGAGCCCGAAGCGCCGCCGCGCCTCGGCATCGAGCGCCCCGAGCGTGCGCGACGCCTCGGCCCCCTCGATCTCCGAGAGCACCCGCTCGACCTCCACGGCGTCGGCGGGGCGAACCACCGTCCCCACGCGCACGCTCCACGCCTGCGCGCGGCGCACCAGCTCGTAGCGGCCGCTCGCGTGGTTCACCTCGACGCGGTCGACGCGCTCGCGGTGGAAGGCCCGCCACACGTTGCGCCGGCGGGAGTCGATGTCGCCGGTGGTGGCGCGGTGCTGGTCCCAGAGCGTGAAGGCCGTGAAGCCCGCGATCATGGCCGCGAGCACGAGCTGTCCGCGGTAGCGCTTCACGCGATGTTCTTCCTGGCGCGCGACACCGCGAGCCCGACGAGGGCCGCGGCCAGCGGGATGAGCAGCATCACGTAGACGCCGATCTTGGTGAGGTCGCGGCCGCTCACCATCAGCGCCGCGCGGTCGACCGGGCGCGCGGGGATGTTCACCAGCTCGCGCCGCGCGGTGATCCACCCGATGACGGCCTCCGCGAGGTTGGCGTTGGCCACCGAGGCGCGCACGCGGATGTTGAAGTAGTCCGCGCCGACCATCTCCGAGCTGCCCACGACGACGACGCGCCCGGAGGCCACGCCCTCGCCGCGCGAGCGGCCGTCGGAGATCATCCCCGCCATGGCGAGGCTCACGGGCCCCTGAACGTCGTCGGCGCCCTTGGCGGGCACGAAGGTGCGCAGGAGCTCGGCGATGGCCGTCTCGCCCCAGGCCTGCGGGCTGGAGAGCAGCAGGGAGGTCGCGCCCTGCGAGCCCTCGGCGCGCACCACGGGGCGGGCCATGCCGACGAGCACCGAGGCGCCGCGGAGGTCGCCGGTGATCTCGTGTTCGTTCCAGGTGTCGGCGCGGAAGTGCACCGGGGGAGAGTCGGGCAGCAGGTGGTCGGGGTCGGCCTCGACGATCACCGCGGGCGGCAGGCCGATGCCCGCCATCGCCACGACGTCTTCCAGGCCCGTCGGCACCACCCTGCCCTCCAGCACCACGGGGTCGAGGAACATCGCCACGTTGCCGCCGCCGCGCAGGTAGCGCACGACGGCGTCGGCGTCCTCGCGCGCCCAGGCCCGCTGTGGGCCCGCGATGACGAGCGCGTCGCAGTCCGCGGGGACGCCCGTCTGGCCGCGGATCTCGGCCTCGCGCACGACGAAGTTGAGGTGGCGGAGGTCGTCGGCGAGGCCCGCGGCGGCGCGGTCGCCCGAGGCGAGGGGCATCTCGGCGTGGCCCGCGGAGAAGCAGAGCGTGGTGGCGCGCTCGCGGTCGACCTGGAGCAGCGCCTCGGACATGCGCCGCTCGACGGTGATCTTGGCGTTGAGCAGGCGCGAGGCGTCGTTGCCCTCCTCGCCCTGCTGCTGCGGCCCGAGCTCGTGGAGCTGCTCGCGCTCGACCTCCCAGTGGCGGTTGCCGCGGCGCACGAGGATGCCCGCGGTGGCGAGGGTGCGGCCCTCGGCGGTGCGGTCGAGCAGGTGCGGGTCGAGCTCCTGCGCGAGGGCGATGAGGCGCTCGCGCTGGCGGTCGGGGTCGATGCGGTGCAGGCGCACCTTCGGGGAGGCGGCGGCGTAGCGCTCGGCGAGCTCGTGGGTCTCGGCGTAGAGGGGGTCGCGGCTGGAGAGCAGGACGTAGAGCTCGACGGGCTCGCGCAGGCCGCGGACGATCTCGACGGAGCGCGAGGAGAGCGTGAAGCGCTGGGTGGAGGTCCAGTCCCAGCGGCGGTAGTGGCGCGCGGCGGTGTAGTTCACCAGCGCGAAGAGGGCGACCACGAGGAGGGCCCACACGGGGCCGTTCATCATGCGGTCGAGCCACGGGGGCGGCGCAGGCTCGCCGGCCGCGGGCTTGTCGGGGGTGGCTTCGGCGTCGCTCATCACGACTCCCTTCGTACCGAGAGGGTGCGCGTGGCGAGGGCCAGCGAGCAGAGGGCGACGGAGCCGTAGTAGACGAGCGCGCGGGAGTCGATGAGCCCGACGGAGAAGTGCTCCATGTGCTCCCAGAGGTTTACGTAGGAGAAGAAGCGCCGGGTGGACTCTTCCTGGAAGACGTACGACCCGAGGCCGAGGGCGAACATCACGCCGCCGATGGCCATGAAGGTGAGCATGTACGCGACGACCTGCGAGCGGGCGATGGCGGACATGAGCACGCCGAGGCCGACGAAGGCAGAGCCGATGAGGAGCATGCCCGCGTAGCCGGCGGCGAGCGCGCCCCAGTCGACGGGGCCGTAGCGCTTCACCACGAGGGCGTAGAGCAGCGTCGGCGCCCAGAGGGCGGCGTAGAAGGTCATCGAGCCGAGGTACTTGCCCGCGACCACCTCGAGGTCGGTGACGGGCGCGGTGAAGAGGGTCTCGAAGGTGCGGGCGCGGCGCTCTTCGGCGAAGGTGCGCATGGTGGTCGCGGGGCTGAAGACGAGGAGCGTGAGCACCGAGAGGATGGTGCTGCCGAAGAACATCTGGAGCGGCGAGCGCGAGCCGGTGAGCGCGGGGTTGTCCGCGGTCATCGACATGAAGAACCAGAACACCACGCCGTTGAAGACCAGGAAGGCCACCATCACCACGTAGGCGAGGGGCGAGCAGAAGGTCCCGATGAGCTCGCGCTTGTAGATCGCCCAGGCAGTTCTCACGCTTCGCCCTCCGCGCCCGTGAGCGCATGGAACACCCGTTCGAGGCTGCCCGCCTGCGGGGACACCGCGCGCACGCCGAGGCCCGCGTGGACGCACTTCGCGACCAGCGACTCCACCGCGTCGCCCTGCTCGATCGATCGCACGACCACGCTGACGAGCTCACCGTCGGCGGCGGCGCTGCGGAGCGTGAGCCCCTCGACCTCGTCGACGAGGGCCTTCGCGGCGGCGGCGGGGTCGGTCTTCCAGGCCTCGTGGTGGGACCGCGGGTGCAGCTTCACGACCACGTCGCGCTCGCCGCCGGTGAGCTGCGCGCGCACCTCTTCGAGCGGGCCGTCGGCGGCGATGCGACCGTTGTGGATGATCACCACGCGCTCACAGACCGCCTCGACCTCCTGCATGATGTGCGTGGAGAGGAAGATGGTGTGCTCGGCGCCGAGGCGCTTGAGCATGTCGCGGAAGCGCAGGATCTGGTTGGGGTCGAGGCCCTCGGTGGGCTCGTCGAGGATGAGCAGCGGGGGCCTGGCGACGAGGGCGTCGGCGAGCCCGACGCGCTGCTTGTAGCCCTTGGAGAGCTCGCCGATGAGCCGCGGCGCGACGTCGGCGACGTCGGCGAGCTCGAGGGCGCGGTCGACGGCGGCGTCTCGCTGGCGGACGATGCCCTTGATCTCCGCGCGGAAGCGGAGGTACTCGCGGACTCGCATCTCCGGGTGCAGCGGTACGCTCTCGGGCATGTACCCGATGAGGCGCCGGGCGGCGAGGGAGTCGGTGACGACGTCGAGGCCGCCGATGCGGGCGCTGCCCGAGGTAGGCGGGAGGAAGCCCGCGAGCATCTTGAGGGTGGTGCTCTTGCCGGCCCCATTGGGCCCGAGGAAGCCCACGATGGACCCCTTCGGGATGGAGAAGGTCAGCGCCTCGACGGCGGTGCGCGATCCGAAGCGACGGGTGAGCTGATGGGTCTCGATCACGGGCGTGACCGGGAACTAGTCGGGGGGTTGTGGGGTGTCAAGCCGAGCGAAGGGGCGCAGAGGGGGGAACGAGGGCGGAACGGGGAAGTGGGATCAGGGGGAACGGACGCAGCGGAAGCCGAGTTCATCCTCGGTGGCAGTTGGGGCGCGACTGCTTCGAGATGAAGCTAAGAGACTTTCACGCCCACCGCTTCCAAAGCTCCCACCACGAGTGGAGCGAGCTGTACCCGTGGCATTGCACACTGGATTTAGCAACGCTACAGGCGTCGGTCCCCAGCAGGGTTCGACTCCATAGTTATCAGCAGCATCGGCAACCCACTCTGCCACATTGCCAGATAGATCGAAGATCCCACCGTTGGCAGGAAAACTGGCGACCCTACGCGTCCGCCCACCGTCCTCGCCGATACAGTTCTCGAACTGCGCTCTCTCGCAGGGAGTCGGCCTGGGATACGGGGAAAACATCTCAACCGGGGTAGCATCTCCCCACGGATATCGCCTTGGAGACGGGAGTCCACCGACGTCCCGGATGCGAGCGACATACTCGTACTCAGCCTCGGTGGGAAGTCGGCCGCCATCCCACACACAAAAAGCCTGCGCGGTCCACCAGTCGACACAATTCAGCGGATGGGTCTCCCGGGTGCCAACACTTGATGTCCAGTTGCACACCGCGCCTGTGGCCATACTTCTTGGTTCCGCTACGGCGCCAACTGCGAGGATCGTACCGCTAGGATAGCGCACAGATTCGGGAGGAACCGGGTGCCCTGCCAGCCAGAACCGTCGGAACCGTGCGACCGTGACTTCGCTCGTGTCCACGACCACCGACGAGACGGTCACGTCTCCTGGGAGTGGTTGGCCAGTGCTGGCTTCTGATGAACCCATCTGGAAACTACCGCCCGCAACGGAGACCAGACCGCATCCTCGCTCTGGCGTCATCGGGCAACTACGCTGAAGCGAGCATCGCCCAGCGATACAGACCCCGTTAGCGCCACATGCAACCCCACACGCCCCACAATTCTCCACGGAATCCAGTGCGACCTCACAGCCATCGCCAAACGTGCCGTTGCAATCACCGAACCCACTATTGCAGCGGTCGATTCTACAAACACCTGCGATACAGGCCGCGACCGCGTTGGGCGCTGCACATGGTGGGCACCCCACGTCCGCGGCCCCCGCATCCGAGGCCCCGTCGGACTCTCCCAACCCATCGAATAGGGTAGGCCGATCACCCGGAGCAACGGTGACATCCACGACATCAACAGTAGACCCAGCCTCCGCTGTTACGTCGTGAGCGATGACATCAGCGGGCGATGTGTCATGCCGATCTTCCATAGAACCGTCGGTGACGCCCCCGTCTCGGACAGTATCGACAGTTGGCTGGTCCAATGTCATGACATCGAGACTGCCCGAATCACTCCCCCCGTCGGGCACAGCACGTGGTTCGACGCGAGTCTCCGGCACACAACCAAGCAATGCAGGCAGCATCGCGAGCGCAAGCGTCCGAGTGTTCATGGCATCTCCTTCAGCGCGAGTTGCGCGCAGAGGGCATGTCGAGGATCGATGGTGGGAGGTTGCGCTTGAGGTGAAATCAGAGGCAGCAGGCGTAACCGAAACGGTCCGTGAGGGGGTTCGGATCATCCGGCATGGCCGGAAGCAGACCCCCAACGCGACGAGCATCGTTGTCTGCACCGCTGTTCGTCCATGCTCGAACCCCAGCGAGCCGGCCCATGTTGCGGATGTTCTGCATCTGGCTGTTGCTGCAGATGTCCGCGCCGAGACGAGCACATGCACGAGCGGCATCGAGGAAACTGCTGTCTTCAGTGGTGTGGACGTCCATCACGCAGACATTGTTGATTACGGTACCCGAAGAGGGGCAGG
The DNA here is from genome assembly GCA_030652255.1 of Myxococcales bacterium. Classification (GTDB taxonomy): domain Bacteria; phylum Myxococcota_A; class Polyangia; order Polyangiales; genus SCUS01. Next base: position 34,870 of record JAUSAZ010000163.1, read on the forward strand.
AGTTGTCCACGGGGCGCTGGGACGCGCAGCAGGCAAATGCCCAGGCATTGTTCACTCCGGGATTATCGGCCGTATTTGACCCGACAACCGAGTTGAAGAGCGTTCCATCGTTATCAGAGAACTCACGCGACAGGCGACGCGTAGCTCCGGAGAACCGGCCAGCGTCGTTGAGCGTCACGTACTGGCTCTTCGAGCAGAGGTCACTTCGCAGTGATGCGCAAACGTTCGCAGCGAGGAGCCCCGAGCTCTCCTCGCGGCTGTTGAGGTAGGTCACCTGGACGCCCTGATCGCTCGAGCCCATCGCCCGAACCAGTTCCGTCGTGGAGCGCGATCGGTACTCCGGCGGCGTGATGTTGGCGCAGCAGGCGTAGCTGTAGCCATTGCTGGACGTCGGATCGTCTGCGCTTTGCAGATAGGTACCGAGCCGGTTCGAGTCGTTGTCGGAGAAGTTCGATGTCCACACCGCCCGGCGGGTGCCGTCGGTGAAGAACATGTACCGCCCGGTCCCGTTCTGGTCGTCGCGAATGACCGCGTACTGCGTCGGGCTGCAGAGGTCGCCGCCGAAGCCCGCGCAGGTGCTGGCCGCGAGGTTCCAGTCCGAGCCCGGGCCGCTGTTGTCGATCTGGAGCACGCACACGCCGCCCAGCATCAGACCGCGCTCACACCCGATGTTGCCCGTCGACGGACCCGCAGGGCCCATCGGGCCCGCAGGACCCGCCGGGCCCGCAGGACCGGTCGCACCCGCCGGGCCCGCAGGACCCGCCGGGCCCGCAGGACCCATCGGGCCCGCAGGACCCGACGGACCGCTCGACGCGCCCACCCAGCGACCCGTCGAGTCGACCACCTGCATCCCTCCCACGGTGATGCTCGTCGGCGTGATGTCGCCCACCACGTTGGTCGCCACCAGCGCGTACGGAACGCTGCCGATGGGCTCGCGCGGCGTCATCTCCGGGTCGGTGCCGACGGTCACCCCGAGGAAGCGCGTGCGCCCCGCGAACACCGTCGGCGTCAGCGGCGTCGTGGCGCCGAGCTGCGTCGAGAAGTACCCGTCATCCAGGGTCACCGTGAGCGTCTCGGTCCAGATCGGCGTTCCGCCGGTTGCGCTGTCGTAGATGCGGTAGACCACCGACTGCGAGCCCGTCGAGGGGTTGCCCGAGCGGTCGAGCAGCCGTCCCTGGTGGATCATCGTCGAGGGCACCTGCGCCGACGCCACCGCGGGCACCGCGCACATCGCCGCCAGCACCAGGGCCCCCATCGCACGCCGCACGGTCTTCATCGCGAGTCCCTTGTTCATCGTGGTCGTCATCCTCAGCGCGCTCCGATCGTGCCCACCAGGCCGCCGCGCAGCCGGAAGTTGGGCGATTGCAAGGTCGTCTGCTGGACGCTTCGTCCGCCCAGCGTGGAAATCATCTGGAAGCTCGCCGAGCGCATCAGCGACCCGGCCGACACCAGCGACGCGCCCCCGCGCGCCCGCCGCGTGCCCCCGTCGGGCCCGACGCCCCCGTCGCCGCCACCGTCCGACGGCGTGCCGCTGTCGGTCGGGCCAGCGTCCGTCGGCGCGCCTGCGTCCCCCGCGTCGAGCACCTCACCCGCGTCGCCGGGGCCGGTGTCCGTCCCGACGCCCGTGTCCGTCCCGACGCCCGTGTCGTTGGTCACCCCGTTGTCTTCGGGCATCGTGACGTCGGTCTTCCCCACGTCCTCCACCACGCCGGTGTCCGCCGCGCTCGGCGTGTCGCCGCCCCCGCACCCCGTGCCCAGCGCCGCGATCAGCAGCGCCAGGACACCAGTACGCAACCCGAACCCTCCAGGGTGTTCCATCGCGCACGACGGTATCGCCGCGCCCGCGACGGCGTCAACGCGACTCTCCGCGCCTCCGTGCTTTGGTCAGCCGCGCAGCTTGGGCCCTGGAGCGCAGGGCCTCAGGGACGGGTGGCGCCCACGTTGTACGTCCCGGAGGTTCCGCCGTAGCCGTCGATGATGAGGGCGTGCAGCCCGGCGCCCGCCGCGACGCTCTGCGAGATCGACGCGCTGTTGGACGAGCAGAAGCCCGTGATGGGCGTGGTGCTGCACACCTGCCCCGCGCCGGAGCCATTGAGGAGGTTGAGCACCGGGTCGAAGAGCGTGCCCAGGCAGGTCGACGCGGTGAACGTCCCCGCCAGCGTCTCGGGGCACGACACCCACCAGAACGCCGCCTCGGGGCCGCTGCCGCCGCAGCCCGAGCCGCTGTACCCGCTGGTGCCCGAGGTGCTGCCGGTGAGGGAGTTGCTCCCGCGCACGAGCGGCGCGACCCGGCCGGTGCCCACCGGCAGGTGCTCGATGTGCAGCGCGAAGGTGCTGGCCGTGCCCGCCTGGAGCGACACCGCGAGGTAGTACGTCCCCGGGGGGAGCACCGTGAACACCTGCGCGCCGGTCGTGGTGCCGGTGCAGGCGAGCCCGCGGTCGTCGTCGCACACCGCGTCGCCCGCCGTCTGCGCCGGGGTCGGCGACGAGCACGAGCTCATGAAGAACAGCTTGGTGTCGGAGGCCGAGCCGAAGGTGTCGGCGTACACGAACTCCCGCCGGGTGAGCGTGAGGCGGTAGAACACCTCCGCCGTGCCCAGCACCCCGCACGGCGGCGACACCTGCCGGGTGGCGCCCCGGAGCGTCCCGCTGAGGGTGATGCGCGACCCGGCGGCCAGGTTGACGTCCGCCGCCCCCGAGCAGGCGTCGTTGGACGGCGGGGGATAGCCGCACGCCCCGGAGAGGCACGTGAGCCCGAGCAGGCAGCGGCGCCCGCACGAGCCGCAGTTCGACTCGTCGGTGAGCAGGTTGACGCAGGCCCCGCTGCACGCCGTGAGCCCCGAGCCGCAGGACAGCTGGCACGTCGAGTTGGAGCAGAACTGCCCGCGCAGGCACGCCGCCTCGCACGCCCCGCAGTTGGACACGTCGCGGCTGGTGTTGACCTCGCACCCGTTGGCCGCGCTGCGGTCGCAGTTGGCGTAGTCGCGCGCGCACGCCCCGACGGCGCACACCCCCGAGGCGCACGTCGCGCTGCCGTTGGCCACGGAGCACGCCTGGCCGCACGCCCCGCAGTTGGCCACGCTCGTGCGCAGGTTGGTCTCGCAGCCGTCGTCGGGGTCGGCGTTGCAGTCCGCGAAGCCCGCCGCGCACGCGATGCGGCACTGCCCCGCCAGGCACGACGCCGTCCCGTTGGTGGAGTTGCACACCTCGCCGCAGCCGCCGCAGTTGCGCGCGTCGGTGTTGGTGTTGACCTCGCACCCGTTGGCCGCGCTGCCGTCGCAGTTGCCGAAGCCCGCGTTGCAGCTCGCCAGCGTGCACGCGCCCGCGGCGCAGCCCGCCGTCGCGTTGGTGACCGCGCAGGACCGCCCGCACGAGCCGCAGTTGGCGGGGTTGGTCGCCGTGTCGACGCAGGCCCCGGAGCAGAGCGTCGAGCCCGTGGCGCAGGTCGCCTGGCACGCCCCGTTGGCGCACACCTGGGTGCCGGTGCACGCGCGCCCGCAGGTGCCGCAGTTGGCCGAGTCGAGCCGCGTGTTGGTCTCGCAGCCGTTGGCCGGGTTGGAGTCGCAGTTGCCCGTGCCCGTGGCGCAGCCCGTGATGGCGCACATCCCCGCCGTGCAGGCCACGACGGCGTTGGGTCGCGCGCAGAGCGCCCCGCACGCGCCGCAGTTGGAGGCGGAGGTCTGGGTGTTGACCTCGCAGCCGTTGGCGGCGTTGCCGTCGCAGTCCGCGAAGCCGGTGGCGCAGGCGAGGCCGCAGGTGCCCGCGAGGCAGACGCCCGTCGCGTTGGCCGCGTTGGCGCACGTGCGCCCGCACGACCCGCAGTGGGCGCTGGAGGTCGAGAGCTGCGCCTCGCAGCCGGTGGCCGCGTTGCCGTCGCAGTCGCCGTAGCCGGGGTCGCAGGTGGTGCGGCAGGCCATCGACTCGCAGCGCGCCGTCGCGTTGGCGCCGGGCATGCACGACCGCCCGCACATCGAGCAGTGCTGCGGCGACTCGCCGAGGTTGGTCTCGCAGCCGTTGGTGGTGTCGCCGTCGCAGTCGCCGTAGCCCGCCGAGCAGGTGCCGCCCGCGCAGGCGCCCGCGGTGCACCGGGCGGTGCCGTTCTCGAAGTCGCACACGCCGCCGCAGGCGCCGCAGTTGAAGGTGTCGGTGGTCACGTCGGTGCACGCGCCGTTGCAGCACGAGCGCCCCGCGGTGCAGGCGTTGCCGCAGGCCCCGCAGTTGCGATCGTCGGACTGCACCGCGACGCAGGTGCCGCCGCAGCAGGCCGAGCCCGCGGCGCAGGCCACGTCGGCGCTGCATCCCACCGGGGGCACATCGACCACGATCGGCGTGTCGACCACGACGGCGTCGCTGTGGGTGTCGACGGCGACGACGTCGGCGACCACGTCGAGGGTCGGCGGCCGGTCGACGGGGACGTCCGGGGGCGCCACCTGGTCGGCCGGGACGTCGACGCCCAGGTCGGCGCCCGGGTCACCGCCGCGGTCGGTGACGCCTGCGTCTTCGAGGGTATCGCGCGTCCGAAACTCCTCCGTAGGAAACGAACAGCCCGCGAAGAGGCCCGCGCAGAACACCACCGCCAACACTCTGTGGGAAAGCATCGCGGCGGACTCTACCGCAGGCCGCGGCTTCGGTGCATCACCCGTCGGTGACGCGCACCACGTGCCAGCTCTTGCGCCCCTTGCGGAGCGCGATGAAGCCGCCGGGGAGGAGGTCGTCGACGGTGAGCACGCGCTGCACGTCGGCCACCGCCACGCCGTTGATGGACGCGCCGCCCTGCCCCACGAAGGTGCGGGCCTCGGAGCGCGACTTGAACAGCCCCGCGTCGGCGAGCACCTTCACGAAGCCCGCGTCCGGGGTGCCGAGCGAGGCCCTCGCGAGCGCGTGGTTGGGGGCGCTCTTGAAGGCCGCGGCGAGCTCGGCCGCGGCGAGCGCCCGCAGGTCGCCGCCCTGGAAGAGCAGGTCGGTGGTGCGCTGCGCGCTCGCGAGGGCGTCGGCGCCGTGGACGAAGCGGGTGACCGACGCGGCCAGGAGGCGCTGCGCGATGCGCTTCGCGGGCTCGGCGCGGTGCTCTGCGGCGGCGGCGGTGATGGCGTCGACGGGCTCGAGGGTGAGCGCGAGCAGGTAGCGCTCGACGTCGTCGTCCGAGGCGTTGAGCCAGAACTGGTAGAACTCGTACGGGGACGTGAGCTCGGGGTCGAGCCACACGTTGCCCGCCTCGCTCTTGCCGAACTTCTTGCCGTCGCTGCGGGCGAGCAGCGGCGTGGTGAGCCCGAAGACCTCGGTGCCGCGCAGGCGCCGCACGAGGTCGACGCCGGACACGATGTTGCCCCACTGGTCGCTGCCCCCGAGCTGGAGGCGGCAGCCGAAGCGGTCGTGCAGCGCGAGGAAGTCGTACGACTGGAGCAGCATGTAGCTGAACTCCGTGTACGAGATGCCGTGCTCGCGCTGCTCCAGGCGGTTGCGCACGGAGTCGCGCTGCACCATCGCGTTGACCGAGAAGTGCTTGCCGACGTCGCGCAGGAACTCCAGCAGCCCGATGGACCCGAGCCACTCCGCGTTGTCGACGAGCACCGCGCCGGTCGCGCCGCCGTCGAAGTCGAGGTACTTCGAGAGCTGACCGCGGATGCCCGAGAGGTTCTCCGCGAGGCGCTCGGCGGACAGCATCGTGCGCTCGTCGGACTTGCCGCTCGGGTCGCCGATGAGCCCGGTGCCGCCGCCCACCAGCGCGATGGGGCGGTGCCCCGCCTGTTGGAGGCGCAGCAGCAGCAGGATCTGGAAGAGGCTGCCGACGTGCAGGCTGGCCGCCGTCGGGTCGAAGCCGATGTACCCGGTGACGGGCCCCGCCCCGAGCGCCTCGGCGAGGCCGGCCTCGTCCGAGACCGCCTGGAACAAGCCGCGCGCGCGGAGCTCTTCGATGAAGTTCATGGCGGGGTTTCAGCCGAGGGCGGTGGCCAGCGGGACGTAGTCCAGGCCGTGCGCCTGCGCGACGGCGTCGTAGGTGCACGCGCCGTCGAAGCAGTTGATGCCGAGGGCCAGCGCCGGGTCGCGCCTCGCGGCCTCGACGACGCCGTGCCGCGCGATGGCGATGGCGTAGCGGATGGTGGTGTTGGTGAGCGCGAAGGTGGACGTGTGCGCCACGGCGCCCGGCATGTTGGGCACGCAGTAGTGGATGACCCCGTCGACCTCGTAGGTGGGGTTGTCGTGGCTGGTGGGCCGCACCGTCTCGATGCAGCCGCCCTGGTCGACGGCGACGTCGACGATGACCGAGCCCTTCTCCATCTTGGAGACGAGCGCGCGGTCGACGAGGCGCGGGGCCACGGCGCCCGGCACGAGCACGGCGCCGATGACGAGGTCGGCCCGGGTGACCGCCTCCTCCAGGTTGGCGGGGTTGGAGTAGAGCGTCTCGATGGCGCCGCCGAAGATGTCTTCGAGGTAGTCCATGGTCTCGGACTTCACGTCGAGCACGGTGACCTGGGCGCCCATGCCGATGGCGATCTTCGCGGCGTTGCGGCCGACGACCCCGCCCCCGAGGATGGCGACGCGGCCGCGCCGGGTGCCCGGGACGCCGCCGAGCAGCACCCCTTTGCCCCCGCGCCACTTCTCCAGCGACGTGGCGCCGGCCTGGACGGCCATGCGGCCTGCGACCTCGCTCATGGGGCGCAGCAGCGGCAGCGACCCGTCCGGGTGCTGGATGGTCTCGTAGGCCACCGCGCGCACCTTCTTCTCGATGAGCTTGCGCGTGAGCACGGGCTCGGCGGCGAGGTGGAGGTACGTGTAGATCACCAGCCCGGGGCGGAAGTACTCGAACTCCGCGGGCAGCGGCTCCTTCACCTTCATGACCATGTCGGCGCGGTGCCACACCTCGCTCGCGGACTGCGCGATGGTGGCGCCGGCCTGCGTGAAGGCCTCGTCGCGCAGGCCCGACCCCTCGCCCGCGCGCGTCTCGACGAGCACCGAGTGCCCCTGGGCCACCAGCTGACGAACCCCCGCGGGCGTCATGCCGATGCGGTACTCACGGGTCTTGATCTCTTTCGGAACTCCAATGATCACGGCGCAGCGCTCCTCTCGATACCTTATGGGGCGCGGAGGATACCCCTAAACCGCCCGCGTCGGCGCAACCGCGTCGATGGTGAAGCGGCCCGCTTGGCGTTAGGGTCCGCCGCCCATGCGCAAGGCCCTCTGGATCATCGCGGCGTTCGTGGCGCTGCTCGTCGTCGCCGTCGGGGCCGCGTGGCGCAGCGGCGTCGTGCGGGCGCCGTGGTCCCGCCGCTACGACCGGCTCGTCGAGCAGCTCCGCGACCGCGGCACCGTCGCCGTGCTGGGCGCCGTCCCCCTCGGGCTCCCCGCGATGGAGACCACCCTCCTCGCCGCCGACCGCGTGCCCGGCCTCGCCGCCGCGCTCCGCGCCGATGACGGCGTGGCGGTGGGCGCCATCCTCCAGCGCGCGCACCTCGACGGGCTGCTCGTGCGGGTCGACGGCACCGTCCGCGGCGGGGCCCCGACGAGCGTGGGCGCCCGCCTCGCGGCCCTCGCGCCGGTGAGCGGCCTGAGCGCGGCCTTCCTCGACGAGACCACCGCCCTCTACGAGCGCGACGAGCCCATCACCATGAGCCCCGAGGACGCCCGGCGCCTCGTCTCCGTCGCCCGCCTCGTGCTCTCCGGCGCGGCCTCGCCCTCCGAGCGGATCTTCCCGGAGTCGCTGCGCCGCGCCCGCTCCGTGGAGGTCGGCATCGTGGTGCGCGACGGCGACGCCCCGCTGCTCTGGCGCTCGACCCGCGGCGGCTCCGTGGCGCGGGCGATGCTCGACGGCAGCTTCGCCATCATCAACCGCTGGAGCTCGCCCCTCCAGGACCGCTACGGCCGCCTCCGCGACGCGCTGCTCACCCGGCGCATCACCGTGTCGCTCTTCCACGACAAGGGCGTGCTCGGCGCGCGAACGCCGGAGTTCCTACGGCGCGCGGCCCCGGCGCCGGGCTGGTCGGTGGGCTTCGAGCGCATGGCCAGCTGGGAGTACGTGCTCCCCACGCTCCCCGGCGCGGCCCCGACCGACCCGGTGGCCGCGCTGCGCACGCTGGCCCTGGAGCGCGCGGTCCCGGCGCCGGGCTACCTGCGCCCGGACGTCACCGTCTACCGCTTCCGCGCGGTGCAGCTCATCGAGCAGGCGCCCTTCGGCGAGGTGCAGGTGGTGGGCGCCCCGTAAGGGAGAGCCTTCAGGGGCGGAGGGTGATCGCGACCTCGCGGGTGTCCGCGGTGTCGAGGGCCCGCAGGGCGGTCGCGAAGGCGGGGTAGTCGCTCGGCGCGACGCGGCCGGTGGGGACCACCACGCGGCGCTCGACGCTGAAGCCGCCGGGCTGGGCCAACCAGCGCAGCGACCAGCGCACACCGCCGACGGACTCCTCGCTGGCGTCCGCGGGCAGCGCGCCCACCGTGGCCCCCTCCGGGAGGCGCACGGTCAGCGAGAGCGAGGCGTTCACCGGGTCGCCGTTCCACTGCGGGAAGCGGCGCTCGGGCAGCTCGGCGTAGGCGCGGCCCGCCTCGGCGCGGAACATCCCGTCGAAGCGCAGCCGCCCGGCGTCGCGCCGCGCGATGCCCGGCGCCCGGAAGGTGTACCGGAACACCATGTCCGCCTCGAGGTCCTCGGTGCCCTCCACGGTGAGCGACTCCAGCGTCGCGCCGCTCACCATCGCCCCGACGTAGGCCTCGAACTGCCGGTCGCGGTTGGCCGCGTCGAGGCGCCGCATCGCCGCCCGCGCGCCCGTCGCGGCGTAGCCCCGCAGTCGCTCGAGCACCGTCGCGCGACCCGATCCGTCGGGCGAGAGCGCCAGGTTGACCGTGAGCTGCCGGCCGTGCGCGGCTATGTCGAGCGCCGAGACCCGCGAGCGCGGCGCCCCCGCGGTGAGCAGCAGCGCCTCGCCGCCCGCCGTCGCCGGCGGGACGTAGAGCGTCGGGGCGTTGGCGTCCGCGGCGGTCACCCAGCGCTCGCCCGCCTCGGTGCGCACCCGCAGGAGGAGCGACTGGTAGGTCTCGTCGTCGGCGAGCGTCGAGGGCGTGGAGTCGCCGCTCCCCTGGCGCACGAGGGCGATGTCGCAGGGCACGTCGACCTGCTTCAGCAGGTAGCAGAGCACCCGGGTGCGATGCCCCGCGCGCGCGGCGAGCATGCGCGGCGCGACTTCGAAGGGCGTCCCGGAGCCCTCCTGCTGGATGTTGTCGAGCACCCAGTGGTGCAGCTGCTGGAGGCGCTGCCCCGGGGTGCGCGCCGTGCGCGTGATCCGCCGCGCGAGGGCGACGGCCTCGGGGTCCGCCGGGTCCTGCTCGATGAGGCGGGAGCGCAGGGCGTCCACGAGGCGCTCCCAGGTGGCGCCGTAGCCCGCCGCGACGCTCGGGATGAACTCCCGCGCCGCCACCGAGCGCGGCTCCGGGGTCATCCGGTCGCTATGCCGGACGAGCCAGCGGTACTCGAGCAGCCCCCCGCGCTCGGTGCGCGCCAGCGGCGGCGCCGGGCCGCGCGGGTCGATGGTGAGCTCCATCTCCCGCGGCACCACGGCGACGTACTCCGTGCGGTCGTAGGGCACCTCGAAGCCGCGGAAATAGAAGCGGTCGGAGGAGAAGCCCCCGGGCGCCGCGTCCGACGGCGGGAGCGTGCGCACGTACTCGAACTCCAGCGCGTCGCCGGGGCGCAGGTCGGGCAGCGAGAGCGAGTCCTTGCCGGCGATCTCCTCGGGCTCGAGCACCCGACCGTCGGCCTTGAGCGTGCGGATGCGCCACAGCGTCGCCCCCGGCGGCAGCTGGAACTCCCCGAACGCGTCGGCCCCCTCCTGCGTCTGCACCCGCACCACGTTGTGCGTGAGCTCCAGCGCCGAGCCGTCGGGGTAGGTGCGGCGCACGGTGTAGTCGAGCACCAGCACCGCCGCGCTCTCGTAGGTGTGCCCCGACGCCTCGAAGTCGCGCAGCACCCGCCGCCCGTCCTGGCGCCACGGCTGGAGGTCCTCCCGCCCCGCGAGGAACGACCTCAGCCGATAGAGCGACGCGAGCTCCGCCGGGCGCCGCGCCAGCTCCTGGTTGAGCAGCGCCCTCGCCTCGTCGGGTCGCCCCGTGGCGAGGTCGAGGTCCGCGAGGTCGGCCCGCAGCGCGTCGTCCTCGGGCATCTCCGCCAGCAGCGCCCTCGCGGCGGCCCGTGCCTCCTCGCGCCGCCCGCTCGCCCGCAGCAGCTCCACCTGCGCCCGCCGCAGCCCGCGGCCCTCCGGGTCGTCCGCGAGCAGGCGCTCGTACTCCTGCGCCGCCGCGTCGAAGCGCCGCATCCGCAGCGCCACCGAGGCCGGCGCGTCGGAGAGCGCGTCGCAGCGCCGGATCTCGTCCGCCAGCGCCGACTCCGCCGCGCCGTCGCCGTGCCGCTGCGCGAGCGACAGCTGCAGCCGCACGGGCCAGCACACCGCGGGCAGCCGCTCCCTTACCCGGTCGAGTAAAGTTCGGGCCTCGCCGTCCCAGTTGCGGTCCATGAGCCGGGTCGCGAGGTCGGAGAGCACCTCGGGGTTTTCCGGGAAGCGCCGCGCCGCGTCGCGCGACAGCGTGAGGGCCTCGTCGCCGCGCTCATCCTCGGAGGCCATGCGCGCGAGGGCCAGCGCCGGGAAGTACGCCTGCGGGTCGCCCCGCCCCGCGCGCTCGAAGGCGTCGCGGGCGCGGTCGCGGGCCTGCGCCGGCGGGACGAAGGGGTCGGCCTGCGCCACCGAGCCCCACGCGATGAGTGTGGTGGGCGTGGCCGCGTCGCCGAGCAGGGTGCGCAGGAGCTCGCGCGCCGCGATGGGGTGCCGACGCGAGAAGGCCAGCTCGGCGAGCACGTAGCGCTCGAAGGCCCCTGCGCCGGCGGTCGGGAGGAAGGCGTCGTCCGCGGGCGACGGCGGCACCGGCAGCACCCGCGGCGGCACCGGGGCCGCCGAGCGCTGGGCGGGCGAGAAGGTCGCGACGGCGTGGCCCGCGAGGTCGGTGACCGTCGCGATGACCAGGGGCGAGTGGTAGGTGCTCGCGACCTTGATGCGCAGCGTGTGTGAGCCCGCCGGGAGCCGCAGCCGCGCCTCGGCGACGGCCCCGACGGCCGAGCGCCGCGGGTCGATGCCCCCCACGGGAACGCCATCGACGAGCACGGCGAAGAGGTTGGGCGACTCGACGCGGACGGAGACCGTCTCCTCGCGCGGGAGCGTGAAGTCCGTGGCCGCGTAGAGCACGCCCGTGAGCGTGACCCCGCGCCCCAGGTTGGCCGCGCAGCCGCGGGCCCGCACGGTGTAGGTCGGCTGGAGCCCGCGCCCCGGCCCGAGGTCGTAGGCCGCCTGGAGGGGGCCGCTGCCGTCGGGGTCGAGCGCCTCGTCGAAGCGCAGCATCGGCAGCGGGCCGAAGGGGCCGGCGATGGTCCACGCGGTGACGCAGCCCGACGCGGCCGTCCAGCGGGCGGCGGCCTCGCGGTCGCCGGCCTCGCGGGCCCAGCGCACCGCGGTCTCGACGAGCTCGGTCGCGGCGGCCGCGCCGAGGCGCCCGGGGTCCGTCGCCACCGCGTCGATGAGGCGGCGGAAGGGCGTCGCGAAGTCGCGCACGTCGCCGCGCAGCGAGACGAGCTTCGGGGCCACGGCCTCGGCGATGGCGGGGGCCATCGGGTCGGCGCTCGTCCGCCCGGCCTCGACGGCGGCGCACCAGGCGACCAGCGCACGCTCGAAGTCGCCGCGCTGGGCCGCCACGAGCCCCTCGGCGAAGCGCACCCGCGGATCGCCCGGCCGCGCGCGCACCAGCGCGTCGATGCCCGACGTGGCCGCGGAGAGGGACCCACCGGGCGCGACCAGCTCGGCGAGCGTGGCGTCGACGGACGCGGGCGAGTCGGGCGCCGAGCCCGCGGCGCGGCGGCGGAGCTCGGCGATGGAGGGCGCGGCCGGCGCCGGGCGCGGATGGTGCGAGCAGGCCGAGACCACCAGCGCGAGCGCGAGGCACGCGGAAACCTTCGGGAGACGGATCATCGGGACTCCTCCGCCCGGCCCGCCGCGGGGAGCCGGAGCACGATGCGCCGCGCGACGGCGTCGTCGACGGCCTGACAGAACTCCCGGAACGCCCCGTACTCCGCGGGCGGCACCCGGTCGCGGGAGAGCACGGTCACCCGCCGCACCGCGAGGGTGTTGCCCTGCGCCGTGATCGCGTACTCGAAGCGCCCGAAGGGCCCCTCCAGCCGCACCGGCGGCGGCACCTCCACCACGCTCGCGCCGGGCGGCAGCCGGATGACGCGCGACTCCTCGATCATGCTCGGCACGCCCAGCACCAGGTCGTGCGCGCGCGTCGAGCGCGTGGCGAAGCGCCGCGTGAGCTGCACCGGCGAGGCCCCGTAGAGCAGCACCGTGTCACCCTGGCGGGTGCCGATGCTCGGCACCGTCGCCTCGTAGGTGAGGCGCACCGGGCGCTCGACGTCCTCGATGCCCTCGGCGCGCACCGAGGTCACGCGCACGCCCGGCAGCAGCTCGCGCAGGTCGTCCTCGATGCGCTCCACCCGGGTGGCCTGCGCCTCCAGGCGGTTGCGCGCGCCCGCCGCGTTGGGGCCGCGAAGCTCCTGGGTGACGGTCAGCGCCGCGCCGCCGTCGGCCCGCAGCGTGAGCTCGGCGGTCGCAACGGTGCGATTACGATCGGGTGTATACACGGGCGTCTGGACCAGGCGGGCGTTGCCGCGGCCGTCGACCAGGAGGGCCATCACCCCCTGGTCGCCGCCGGGCAGCTCGTCGACGCCGCTGTGCTGCGCGGTGCCGTCGAGGAAGAGGTCGAGCGAGGGCACGTACGCGATCGCGTGGTCGAAGACCGCGAGGGAGGCGGGCTCGGTGGCGATGTTGCCGTTGTGCCGGGTGCGCAGGAGCACGAGCGACGCCTCGATGCCCGCCTCGCGGAGCATGGTGACGATCACCGACGCCTTGTCCTTGCAGTCGCCGAAGCCGCGCGCGCAGATCTGCGGCACCAGGTAGGGCTTGAAGCCGTGGATGCCGAACTCCAGCGCCACGTAGCGGGTGTGGGCGATGACCCAGTTGTAGATGGCCCGCACCTTCGCGCGGTCGTCGGGGAGTCCGCGGGTGATGTCGCGCACCACGCCGCGCAGGCGGTCGTCGGCCACGAGCTGGTCGCGCACGAGGCCCCAGTACCAGCGGCCCACGGCGGCCCAGTCGCGGTAGGTGCTCACGTGGAGGTAGGCCGCGCGCTCGGCGAATCCCGGCGCGTGGTCCTCCGGCGGTACCGCGGGGACGTCCTCGGCGGTCCAGGTGCGCACGGTGGCGTCGCCGTCGACGCGGGAGGTGGCCGTCACCGCGCGCCCGCCCGGCAGCGCCGCGGTGTGCACGAACATCTCGCGCGTGGTGGGCGCGCGCAGCACGTAGCGCCAGCGGTCGCGCGGCACGCTCGCCTGGATGAACTGGAAGTCGCCGAAGTAGTCGGCGAAGGCGTTGCGGGGCGAGACGTCGTCCACCCGCCACTGGAGCTCGACCACGTCGCCCGGCCGCAGGTCGGGGAAGGTCACCTGCACCACGCGGTTGGAGAAGTACATCCGCGCCGACGGGTCGCTCGTCGAGGCGAACTCCTGCACCTGCGTGCCCTCCTGCACGCCCCCGTCGCGGCGGTGCACCCTCGCCGCCCGTAGCGCGAAGCGCTGGGAGTCCGGGTCGTACTGCATGGTGTAGGCGCGGCCGTCGCGGGCGCCCTGCGCGGTGCGCACCTCGTAGGCGATCTGCCGGAAGGTCCCCGAGAGCCCGTTGGGGTACACCGTGCGCGCGGTGAGCTCGGTGAGCGTCGCGACGTTGAAGGTCTCCTGCGCCGCGACCTCCCCCCGCCGCCGCAAGAACTCCGCCGAGGCCTCGGCCTCCGCCTCGTCGGGCCGCGCCTGCGCCGGCGCGAGCGCCTCGAGGTGCCGCCGGATCGTCGCGTCCTGCGGCCGCAGCAAGAGCGCCCTTTGGAGCGACTCCCGCGCGGCGTCCACCCGCGCGAGCCGCTCCTCCAACGCCCCCTTGGCGCTCCAGAGCGCGGGCTCGTCCGGGGCGATCTCCAGCGCGCGGCCCAGCGTGGCCACGGCCCGGTCGCCCTCCCCCACGGACTCCAGCAGCTCCGCCGCCATCGAGTAGGCGTCGAGGCGCCCCCGGTCGAGGCCCACGATCTCGTCGGCCAGCGCCGTCACCGCCGCGCGGTCGCCCCGCTGCCGCGCGTCCCGCGCCAGCGCCTCCCAGGGCTCCGCGTCGCCCGCCCGCACCTGCGAGAGCGCCCGCCGCAGCCGCTGCGCCGACGCGCCCTGCTGGGCCCGCTCGGCCATGTGCATCGCCGCGCGCAGCACCCCCGGCGCCCGGGGCGCCCGCGCCGCGAGCGCGCTCAGCTCCTCGAAGGCCGCCAGCGGCAGCCCGATCGTCTCCAGCACCCGGGCGTGCTCGACCGCGGCCTCGAGCCCGAGGTCGTCCGCCCGCAGCGAGGCCTCCAGGTACGGCAGCGCCTCCTCGGCGTAGCCGCCGCCGCGCCGGTCGCGCCCCACGGCGAGCAGCACCCGCGGGTCGGCGGGGGCGAGCGCGTACGCCTGGCGCAGCGCCTCCATCCGCCGCCCGCGGTCGGTGGTCGTCGCCGCGGCGAGCATCCACCGTACGGGCGTGGGCGCCGCCCGCGCGCTGCGCTCGGCGAAGTCCGCGGCGTGCGCGTCGTTGGCGTCGTCCGAGCCGGTGAGCACCAGGTAGCGGGCGATGCGCTCGAGGTCCTCCGCGCGGGTCGATCGGTCGGCGAGGGAGCGCAGGCGCGCGAAGGTGCTCACCGACGCAGGCAGCGCCGGTGCCGCGCCCGCCGGGGCCGTGAGCACCGGGGCGACCGCCGGGTCGGCGCTGGCCTCCAGCCGCAGCGCGGCGCCGTCGGGCCGGGTGAAGCGCGCATAGAAGGCCATGCCCCGCTCGTCGGTGCACACCTTCACCAGCAGCCGGTGGAGCCCCGCCGAGAGGGTGAGCGGCACCGCGTCGCGGTCGGGGAAGGCGCGGCGCACCGACGGGTCGCGCAGCACCTCGCGGCCGTCGACCCAGGCCCGCACGGCGCCGCTCGCGCCGAGGCGCAGCACCGCGGGGCCCGCGGCCGTCATCCGGACGGTGGTGTGCGCGTAGGCGCAGGCGTTGACGCTGGGGCGAACCATCGCGTCGAGGGGCACGCGACCGAGCGACGCGACCTCGTCGGGCAGCGGGCGCCAGCGCACCGCGCGGGCCTGGCCGGGAAACTCCGCCTCGGGGTCGATGCGCGCGCGGCGCTGCTCCTCCGGCCCGGCGGGGCGATCGAGCCCGGCGCGGCCCTCGTTGTCGAAGGGGCCCACGACCGCCCAGCGGGTGATGAAGCCGAGGGAGGCGGCGTCGCGGCGGGCCGCCGGGGCCTGGCCGAGGTCGCGCGCGAACTCGGCGCTGACGAAGGTGGCGAGCGCCCTGGCCGAGGGGAGCACCGCGGGGTCGCGGGCGAGCGCGCGGGTCGCCGAGAGCAGGCGCGCGGGGTCGACCCACTCGCGCAGGCCGCGGAGGCGCAGGACCGCGAGCTCGGCGTCGGCGGGCTCGCGCGAGCGCGCGGCGGCGGGCGCGGTCACGAGGTCGTCGTCGGGGGTCGCGAGCGCGGGCGCCGCCACGAGCCACGCCGCGAGCGCAGCGACGACGCTCACGAGGCGCGTGGACACACCGGGGCGCGGCGGGTAGTGTCCGCGGCCGTTTTGATGATCCCTGGACTCGTCAGGTCGATGCGCCCGAAGCAGTGGGTGAAGAACCTCTTCGTGCTGGCGCCCGTGGTCTTCGCGAAGAATCTCTTCCATGAACCCGTCCTGCTGCGCGCCCTGGCCGCCTCGGCGGCGTTCTCGATGCTGTCCGGGGCGGTCTACACCATCAACGATCTGGTCGACGTCGAAGACGACCGGCGCCACCCGACCAAGCGGCTCAGACCCGTCGCGTCGGGCGAAGTTCCCGTCACCGCCGCCCGGGTGGCCTCGGTGGTGCTCATCGTGCTGGCGCTCGCCGCCGCCTTCGCCATCGACCCCGCCGTGGGCGTCGCCGCCGCGAGCTACCTCGCCCTCAACCTCGCGTACTCGCTTCGACTCAAACAAGTGGCGTACCTCGACGTGGTCTGCATCGCCGCGGGCTTCGTGCTCCGCGTGGTCGCGGGATCCTACGCCGTCTCGACCGCCGCGCACCCCGTGCGGCCGTCGCTCTACCTCCTCCTGAGCACCGGCTTCCTCGCCCTCTTCCTCGGCTTCGGCAAGCGCGCCCACGAGCTCGAGGTCCACGAGGCCAAGGCCCGCAGCAGCCTCCGGGCGTACAGCCCCGTCGCCCTGCGCGCCGTGCTCTGGACCTTCGCGCTGCTCACCGTCGGGGTCTACCTGGCGTGGACCCTCGATCCCCCGCCGCAGCTCATCTTCGCCCGGCGCTACCTCTGGATCACCACCGGGCTCGTCCTCATCGCGATGACCCGCTTCGTGAAGCTGCTGCGCTCCCGCGACGGCGAATCGCCCACCGACGCCATGCTCCGCGACGTGCCCTTCGTGGTCACCGTCCTCGGCTGGGCCGTCCTCGTCGTCACCATCATCTACCAGCTCCGCCCGACGGGCTGACAGGGTATGTCACGCTCCCCCGACGCGCCGATTGGCGCGCGCGGGTGATCGGGTACACTCGCTCGGCCATGGCCCCTCGCAAGAAGCCCGCTTCCCCCTCTCCCTCCCCGGCGCCCGTCGACAGCGGGGTGACGGCGGCGGTGGTGACCTCCGACGACGACGCCGGGCTCGACTACGCGCTGCGCCCGAAGACCCTCGACGAGTACATCGGCCAGGACGACGAGCGGGAGAACCTCAAGGTCTTCGTGGCCGCGGCCCGCAAGCGCAACCGCCCGCTCGACCACGTGCTCATCTCGGGCCCGCCGGGCCTCGGGAAGACCACGCTCGCGATGATCCTCGCGCACGAGCTCGGGGTGCAGGCCCACACCACCAGCGGCCCGGCCATCGAGCACAAGGGCGCCCTCGCGGGCATGCTCACGCGCCTCGAGGCGCGGGACGTGCTCTTCATCGACGAGATCCACCGGCTCACGCCCATCGTCGAGGAGAACCTCTACCCCGCGATGGAGGACTTCAAGATCGACCTCGTGACCGGCGACGGCGCGCACGCGTCGTCCATCCCGCTCAACCTCAACCCCTTCACCCTCGTCGGGGCCACCACCCGCACGGGCCTGCTCACGGGGCCGCTCCAGTCGCGCTTCGGCATCATCATGCGGCTCGACTTCTACACCGCCGAGCAGCTCTGCCTCATCGTGCGCCGCAGCGCGCGGCTCCTCGGCACGGCCATCGCCCCGGAGGCCGCCATGGAGATCGCCCGCCGGGCCCGGGGCACGCCCCGCATCGCCAACCGGCTGCTGCGCCGCGCGTGGGACTTCGCCGAGGTGGCCGACCTGCCGGAGATCGACCTCGCCACGGCGCGCAAGGCCCTCAACCGCATGGGCGTCGACCACCGCGGCCTCGACGAGATGGACCGTCGGCTGCTGCGCATCCTGATGGACTTCTACGACGGCGGCCCCACGGGCATCGAGACGCTGGCGGCGGCGATGGCCGAGCCGCGCGACACCCTCGAAGACGTGCACGAGCCCTTCCTGCTGCGGGAGGGCCTGCTGGCCCGCACGCCCCGGGGCCGGGTCGCCACCCGCCGGGCCTACGAGCACCTGGGCGTCGAACCGCCCACCGCAGCGGGCGCGCCTCAGGGTACGCTCTTCGAATGACCCAAGGGCCCCGCGCCTCCGTTACCGCGCGCGCCGACCTCGCGCCCCGCCGGCTCCGCGACCCCCACGCCGACCTCCTTCGCGACACCCGCGGGATGAGCCGCGAGCAGTCCGTGGCGCGGGAGACCTGGCTCGCCGCCCTCGCCCTCGACCGCAAGGACGACGTGCTGCTGGAGCTCGAGCTCACGCTGAAGGGCGTGGTGCTGTGGGCCGATCCCCGGTTGCACCCGACGCGCCCGGGGTCGGCCCCGCTGCACGAGCGCGACTTCCGACCGCACGTGGAGGTGGCCCTGGCCGCGCTCACCCGCGCGCACGCGCTCGCCGGTCGCCTGCTCGGGGCGACGCGGCCCCCGGGCGCGCTCCCGCGCCGGCTGTCGGTGGGCTTCACCGAGGCCTCGCGCACCGAGCCCTGGCGCGAGCCCGCGGCGCTCACCCCCGTCGAGTCGCTGGCGGCGCTGCGCTCCGCCATCGGGGTGGCGCGCGAGGTGATGCTGGGCCTCTCCGGGGCCGAGCGGGTGCCGCACCGGGTGTTCTTCGCGGCACTCACGGCGCTGCGTCGCGACATCGAGCGCAACGCCTGCTTCAACCCGCTCACGCTGCTGGAGTTTCGCCCGGAGTTCGACCGCGTCCGATCGGCCGAGGTGCTCGAGAGCCTCCAGCTCTGCGAGACCGACACCGCCCACCGGCTCGCGTCGCTCACCTTCCTCTCGCACTTCCGGCTGCTGCGCGTCGTCCAGATGATGGCCTCCGCCGCGGCAGACCCGGCCGACCCCGCGCGGGCGTACGTGTTCCTGTCGGTGCTGCGGGCGGAGGCCGACGCCCTGCTCGATGTGCTGCGCGAGCGCGCCGGCGCCCTGCTCGCCGACGCCCTCGAGCGCGAGGTGCTGCGCCTCGTGGCGACGGACGTCCGCGCCCGCTTCGAGTCCTTCACCGCGGAGACCGAGCAGCTCAGCCGCACCCGCGCCGCGATGACCGCCTCGGTGCTCGCGCTGCGGGCCTCGGTGCGCCGGGCGCTCGAGCGCGCGGTGGTCCCCTGCGGCGCCACGGCGGGCGCCCCGGCGCGGCTCGCGGGCTTCATCGACGCCGCCGCGCAGCTCTCGGAGACGCTCCAGCACGGGGTGCTGCGGATGGTGGAGGTGTTCCGCCCGGGCAGCGACCCCGAGCGCGCCGTGGGCGACCCCGACGCGCGCCGCGGCGCCACCTCGCAGGGCCGGCAGTGGGCGTGGATCTTCGCGCTCGTCACCCGCGCCTTCGTCGCCAAGGCCCGCCTCGCGCGGCACGCCTCCTTCGAGCTGTGGTCCGCGCCGCCCTCGCACGCCTTCATCGCGGAGTACCTCCGGCACTACCGCGAGCTCGGGCAGGCGCTCGCATACGAGACCTTGTATCCCCACCGCGACCGGCTCACGCACGCCCTCGGCGCGCTCGGCGACGTGGACTTCGTCGACGACCGCACCCTCGACGCCCTCGTCGCCGACTGCGAGTCCTTCGGCGCCCACCTGCAGCTCGCGGTGACGAGCGCGTCCGAGCGCCCGGAGCTTCGCGGGGTCGCGCTCGACAAGCACCGCGCGGGCGAGCTGCTGCGCATCCACCTCGCCGGGGTCGCGCCCGTCGTCGCGCGCACCCTTGACGCGCTCCCTCCCCGCTCGTAGCGTCCGCCGCCCCGCAGGCCTTAGACCCTGCGATGTCCGTTGGAGGTTCCCCCCGATGCGCAAGGATTCCACGCCCCGAGACATGCTCCTCGACCGCCGCGTCGTGGAGCGAAACATCCGCAAGGGCATCGTGACCCGCGAGGAGTACGACACCTTCCTGCGCGAGCTCGGCGACGCTTCGGAGAACGCCGAGTCCATCACCGCCCGCCTCGGCGAGGAAGACCCGGTCGAAGCCGACGACGAGATCGAAGACGACGTCGACGACGAGGAAGAGACCGACGAAGCCGAGGGTTGAGCGATCACACGGCGCGGCGTTGAACGCTCACCGCCGCTCGTGCTACCGCCCTCGACCATGGCCAACGAGCACGACCCCGAAGCACAGCCCCACGCGGACGATCCCCACCTCCCCGAGGTGGGCGATCCGATGCCGCCCATCGATTTCAACACCTTCATCCTCTCGATGGCATCGGCGACGCTGATGCACCTCGGCGAGGTCGAAGGCCCCGAAGGGCGCAAGGGCGAGCTCAACCTCCCGCTGGCCCGGCATCACATCGACCTGGTCGTGATGCTCCAGGAGAAGACCAAGGGGAACCTCACCGGCGAGGAGGAGCGCCTGCTCCACCAGGTGGTCTACGACCTGAGAATGCGGTTCATCAAGATCGCTGAGCGTACCGCGAGGTAACCCGATGCCCCTCTCCCGCCGCGTCGCCCGCCTCCGCTGGGGCGTCGCCCTGGCCCTCCTCCCCGCCTTCACCGCGTGTCGCGGGCGCGAGGTGCCGAGCATCACCCCCATCCCCGCCCCGGCCCCGACGCCGCCCCGCGCCCCCGCGCCCCGCGCCGACGAGCGCCCCGCGCCCGCGCCCGCGACCACCGCGGCCGACGCCGGGGGGCTACCGCTCGCCCCGCAGGGCGGTCCGCTGCCGGGCTCGCCGTCGTCCTTCGCGCCCATCGTGCGCGAGGTCCGCACCTCGGTGGTCAGCGTGTTCGCGGCCATCCGCGAGGTGACCGGGATGCAGTACGGCTTCAACGGCACCCAGGAGCGCATGTCCCTGGGCCGCGGCACCGGCTTCCTCATCGCCGAAAACGGCGAGATCCTCACCAACAACCACGTCATCCAGGGTGCCGCGCGCATCCAGGTGCAGCTCGACGACGGCCGGCGCTACCCCGCCGAGGTGCTCGGCCATGATGAGCGCCTCGACGTGGCGCTGCTGCGGGTGAAGGCCCCCGGGGTGCAGCTGCGCCCCGCCCGCCTCGGCGACAGCGACCGGCTCTCCGTGGGCGACTGGGTCATCGCGATGGGCAACCC
This sequence comes from Myxococcales bacterium, assembly GCA_030652255.1. Taxonomy (GTDB): domain Bacteria; phylum Myxococcota_A; class Polyangia; order Polyangiales; genus SCUS01. Next base: position 55,579 of record JAUSAZ010000163.1, read on the forward strand.
CTACGGGCTCACGCAGTCGGTCACCGCGGGCATCGTGAGCGCGGTGGGTCGCACGGGCCACGAGCTGCACCTCGGCGTCGACAACTTCGGCAACCTCCTGCAGACCGACGCGAGCATCAACCCGGGCAACTCCGGCGGGCCGCTGCTCAACCTCGCGGGCGAGGTCGTCGGCATCAACGTCGCGGTGCACCGCGCGGCGCAGGGCGTCGGCTTCGCGATCCCGATCAACATGGCCCGCACGGTGGTGCCGCAGCTCCGGCAATACGGGCGGGTGCGGCGCTCGTGGCTGGGCGTCTCCATCGCCGCGGTGCGCGACGAGATGGTCGGCTGGATGCACCTGCCCGACACGCGCGGCGCGCTGGTGCAGGACGTCGAGCCGGGCAGCCCCGCGGCCGCGGGGGACATCCGATCGGGCGACGTCATCCGACGCTTCGACGGGCAGGAGATCACCGACAGCACGCAGCTCCCGTGGCTCGCCTCGTCGGCGGGCATCGGTCACCGCTCGCGCATCGAGCTCATCCGACAGGGGACGGTCGCCACGGTGGAGGTCACGCTCGCGGCGATGCCCGACCGCGCCGGAGCACTGCTGCCAGGGCGCCCGGGCATGGTGCCCATCCCCGACCCGTCGGGTCCCTGAGGGGGAACACCGCGAGCTTCGGGGCCGCGGAGGATCAGCCCTTCGGGTCGGCTTCGACGGGAGCGGTAGCAGTAGCGGCAGGAGCGGCGGGGGCGGTCGGGACAAGGGGGGCCTCGACCGGCGCGGCCTCCGCGGGATCGGGCGTGAGCGGCGCGAGCGCCTCGGCCACCTGGCGGGCGAGCGCGCGGGGCGTCGCGGGGAGCGTCTCCTTGAGGGTGCGGCGGGGGTACGGCGGCGCGGCGACCGGCGGCGCGGGGTACGGCGGCGGGGGGTTGGGCGACTCTGGAGCGTCCTTCAATCCGAGGGCGTCGCCGACCTTGCGGGCGTGCTCGACGGCGCGCTCGCGGAGTTCGGTGCCCTCCGCGACGGCGCGCTCGCGCCGCTCGGCCCCATCGATCGGATCGTTCGAGTTCATGCTCACGTTCGGCCGCTCCCTTCCCTCGGTTGGGTACCCACCGCTGGTCATCGGGGCGCAGCATAGCGTGCGATGGTGCGTCGGTGCACGCGGCGAGACCCGTGTTCATCACCGCCGTCGCTGGTAGAACATCAACCCCTATGAGCAACTGGCAGCCCGCGCGGGTCGTAGACGTCGTCCTCCGCTTCAACCCCGACTTCGGCCCGGCCATGAAGGCCTCGCTCGAAGGCGTCCTCCGCACGGCCCTCGCCCCGGAAGACCAGGCCCGCGAGGCCTGTCGCGTCATCGCCCGCGGGGTCGGCGTCGCCACGCACGCGTACGTGTGGGCCGCGCCGCAGATGCCCGTGACCGCGGTGAAGCTCCCGGTCGAGGTGATGGACGACGGGGTCATCATCGCCCTGCGCCTCGTGCTCAACACCCCGATGAACAGCCCCGTGGACTACACCAACGGGCAGCAGGTCGCCGGCCTGCTACAGGCCCTGATGGGCTTACCCCGCGGGTCGCTCGCCGGGGTCACCATCGCCTTTCCCCCCGGCGCCTCGGACGCCCAGGGCCCGCTGCTCTCCATGCTCAACCCTCGCACCCTGCCGGGCCAGAAGCTCTGCGAGTTCTGCCGCAACCCGATGCCCGCCTACGAGGTGCAGTGCGCGAGCTGCGGCGCCCGGAGCGAGTCATAGCCCCGTCCCTGCGGCGCGCCCTCCCGGCGCTCCGCGTCGCGCTGGTGCTCGTCCCCATCGCCTGGCTCGCCCGTCGCGTCGATGCGTCGCTCGTCGTCGCCCACCTCGGGGCGCTCCCGCCAGGCCCGCTCGGGGCGTCGCTCTTCTGGTCTGCGCTCTCGGTCTACAGCTTCACCCTCCGCTGGCGGCTCCTCCTGCGCGCGTGGGGCGCCACACCTCCCTCGACGCTCGCCGCCCTCGACCTCGTCGTGCGCTCCACCTTCTGGAACCTCCTCCCCGGCGGCCTGGTCGGCGACGTCGCCCGCAGCGACGCGGTGCGCCACACCGTCGGCGGCCTGGGCAACGCCCTCGCGGCGCTGTGGTTCGAGCGCGTCGGCGGCCTCGCGGGCCTCTTCGTCGTCGCCCTCGGCGCCAACGTCCTCGCGCCCCCGGCGCCCGCGTGGTTCACCCGCGTGACCCTGCTCGGGTGCTTCGGCTCGCTCGTCCTGCTCGCCCTCTCCCTCGCCGCCACCCGCTCGACGGCGCTCGCCCGGCGCCTCGCGGCCCTCCCCCTGCTCGGCCCGCGGCTGGGCGCCATCACGCCCCCGTCGCGGCCCCGCGACCTCGCGCGGGCCCTGCTCCTCTCCCTCGTCACGCAGACCACCACCACGCTCTCCCTCGCCGTCATCGTGCACGCCCTCGCGCCCGCGTCCGACCTGCGCGCGGTGACGGCGCTGAGCCCCGCGACGGTGCTGTTCACCTTCGTCCCGGTCACGCCCGGGGGCGTCGGCCAGCGAGAGCTGGTGTTCTCGATGGTCTACGGGCTCGCGGGCGTGCGGGCCGACGTCGCGGTCGCGGCCTCGGTGACCAGCTTCGCCCTGGGCCTGGTGTTCCCCCTCGCCGGCGGCGCGCTCACCCTCTGGCACCACGCCCGGCCGGGCTCACGCCACGAAGGTTGAGACAACGTCTGGCATGGCGCTTGACCATGCGAGGTTGATGGCTAGTTTCGCGACGCTTCGGAACTCATCCACCAACGTCCGAAGATAAGGAACATTCGCCATGGCCAAGGTAATTGGAATTGACCTCGGTACGACCAACAGCGTCGTCGCCGTGATGCAGGGCAAGGACGTCGAAGTCATCGTCAACGAGGAGGGCGCCCGCACGACGCCGTCGGTCGTGGGCTGGGACGAGAAGGGGGAGGTGCTCGTCGGCCAGGTCGCCAAGCGCCAGTCGATCACCAACCCCGAGCACACCGTGTACTCCGCCAAGCGCTTCATGGGCCGCAAGGAGACCGAGGTCGGCGAAGAGGCCCGGCGCGTCCCGTACAAGGTGACCAAGAGCACCAACGGCGACGCGGCGTTCAACATCCGCGGCAAGGTGGTCGCGCCGCCCGAGGTGAGCGCCCACGTGCTCCGCAAGCTCAAGCAGGCCGCCGAGGCCTACCTGGGCGAGACCGTCTCCGACGCGGTCATCACGGTCCCGGCGTACTTCAACGACACGCAGCGCCAGGCGACCAAGGACGCCGGCAAGATCGCCGGGCTCAACGTCCGGCGCATCATCAACGAGCCCACCGCCGCGGCGCTCGCCTACGGCCTCGACAAGAAGAAGGACGAGACCATCGCGGTGTTCGACCTCGGCGGCGGCACCTTCGACATCTCCATCCTCGAGGTGAGCGAGAACCTCGTCGAGGTGAAGAGCACCAACGGCGACACGCACCTCGGCGGCGACGACGTCGACCAGCGCGTGATGGACCACCTCATCGAGGAGTTCAAGAAGGACAACGGCATCGACCTCGCGAAGGACAAGATGGCCCTCCAGCGCGTCCGCGACGCGGCGGAGAAGGCCAAGATCGAGCTCTCCGCGACGCAGGAGACCGTGGTCAACCTCCCGTACGTGGCGATGGCCAACAACGCCCCGCTGCACATGAACATCAAGGTCACGCGCGCCAAGCTCGAGCAGATCCTCGAGCCGCTCGTGAAGCGCGCCTTCGACGCCTGTGAGCGCGCCATGAAGGACGCCAACAAGAAGGCCTCGGACATCCACGAGGTGGTGCTCGTCGGCGGCTCCACGCGCATCCCGCTGGTGCAGAAGCGGGTCAAGGAGTTCTTCGGCCGCGAGCCCAACCGCAGCGTGAACCCCGACGAGGTCGTGGCCATCGGCGCGGCGGTGCAGGGCGCCATCCTCACCGGCGAGGTGAAGGACATGCTGCTCCTCGACGTGTGCCCGCTCTCGCTGGGCGTCGAGACCAAGGGCGGCATCTCCACGCCGCTCATCCCGCGCAACACCACCATCCCGACGTCGAAGAGCGAGGTGTTCTCCACCGCGAGCGACAACCAGACCACCGTCGAGGTGCACGTGCTCCAGGGCGAGCGGCCGATGGCGCGCGACAACAAGAGCCTCGGGCGCTTCTCGCTCGAGGGCATCCCCAGCGCGCCGCAGGGCGTGCCGAAGATCCGCGTGACCTTCGACATCGACGCCAACGGCATCCTCCAGGTGACCGCCAAGGACGAGGTGTCCGGGCGCAACAACAAGATCACCATCACTGCGGGCTCCGGCCTCCCGAAGGACGAGGTCGAGCGGCTCGTGCGCGAGGCCCAGTCCCACGAGGCGGAAGACAAGCGCCTGCGCGACGCGGCGGAGAACCGCAACAAGGCCGAGGCGATGGCCTACCAGGTCGAGAAGACCCTCCGCGACTACAAGGAGAAGATCCAGGCGGAGGACGCCGCGGTGCTCGAGGCCGCCCTCAAGGAGACCCGCGACGCGGTGGCCTCCGGCGACGACGACCGCGTGAAGAGCGCCACCGAGAAGCTGGAGAAGGAGTCGCACCGCATCGCGACGCTGCTCTACCAGTCGACCGACGGCGCGGGCCCCGAAGGGGGTCCGGCCCAGCAGCCGCCCCCCGCGGCCAAGGACGACGGCGTCATCGACGCCGAGTTCGAAGAGAACAAGTAGGGCCCTCTCCCTCCGTCGCCCGACGGCCGCTCCCGCGAGCGCCGCCGTCGGGCGATCGCCCGCCTCCTCCCCCCCCCCCAACAAGCCCTTCAGCGCTGCGCCGGGACGAGCACGTAGAACGTGCGCTGCTCCACGTACAGACCGCTGTTGAGGAGGTGCACGTACACGGCGAAGGCCTGGTCGACGGGGCCGGGCATCACGATGTCGTTGGCGAGCACCGTGTTGAAGGTCACCGTCGTGCCCACGGCGACGCCCACGAAGGTGCTCCCCTCGCGCCGGTCGTAGCCCGCGGGCGCGTCGGGCACGCCGCGCAGGGGGTTGATCACCCTGATGAACTCGCTCGTGCGACGCCCGGTCGGGAGCCGGGTCTCGGCGCCGTCGGCGATGACCGCGGTCGACACGACCGTGCGTCCCAGGCCGACGATGGCGCTCACTGCGTTGATCACCTGCGTCTGCGTCGCGGTGGCGCTGCCCGTGTAGACGAAGGCCGCCCCGCCCGACGGGATGTTGTTGGTGTCCGCGGCGAAGCGCGCGCTGGCGGTCGAGTGATCACGCACGCCGCTCGCGACGTCGACTGCGATGAAGCGGGCGCCGCGGCGCACCATCTCGCCCGTGAGCTGGGCGTAGGTCGGCGTCGTCGGGGTGCCGGCGTAGAAGTTGGCCGTCGAGCCCGGGCCGTTGTGCCAGCCGGCGTCGGAGTACACGATGAACACCGGCGTCCGCCCCGGGAGGAAGCAGCTCCACCCGAAGGCCGTCGCGTCGCCGCCGCAGTCCGCCGCGCCCGCGGTGCGGCTGAAGGCTCCGCGGTAGCTGGGCAGCGCGAGGCCGTTGAGCAGGGCGTAGAGCGCCGGCACGGTCGCCTCGGCCGAGTCGCCGCCGGACGCCGCGCTGAAGGTCGTCAGCGCCGTCTGGGAGAGCCTGCCGTCGCGGTCGAGCCGCTGGCGCACGTTGAAGGCGTAGGCGGTCGCCGAGTCCCCCTCGCCGAAGTCGCGGTAGTCGGCGACCCCGAAGCGCACGTCCGATGAGGCGCCGCCGAGCGCGCTGGTCACCCCGTCGATGATGGCCGCGCCCGCGGTGCGCAGCTGCGTGATCGTGGGCTGCATCGACCCGGTGCTGTCGACCACGAACATCACGTCCGCGGCCCGGGCTCGCTGGAGGAAGGAGAGCTCGACGTTCTCCACGGGCCCGACGCCGCCGGGGCGGTACGGCAGCTCGGCGACCTGGGTCGTCACCGGCAGACGCGAGGCCGCCATCGTCGGATTGGTGAGCGCGAGCTGCTCGATGAGGTCCGTCGCGCCGTCCGCGTCGGTGTCCCGGGCGCAGGGGTTGGTGCTGCGCGCGCGCTCGTCCGCGTCGGTCACGCCGTCGTTGTCCGAGTCGGTGTCGATGTAGTTGGGCCGCCCGTCCGTCGCGGCGTCGCAGTTGTCCGGGGCCGCGCCGCACATCAGCGCGGGCGAGCCCATCGCGAACCCGGGATACCCCCGCGCGGCTTCGACGCGGTCGGTGTAGCCGTCGTTGTCGCTGTCGGGGTCGAGGTAGTCGGGCATCGCGTCGCCGTCGGTGTTGCGCGACGGCGCGCCCTCGATCGTGTCGGAGATGCCGTCGCCGTCCGTGTCGACGCAGTCGGTGCAGGTGCCCGCCGAGCAGGTGAGCGCGCCGGTGCACATCGCGGTGGTGTAGCCGAGGCCGTCGGGGTTGCAGAGCCGGGTCTGCGTGGCCGAGCCGCAGCTGCGCTCGCCGGGCATGCACACCCGCGGCATGCAACGGCCCATCGCGCAGACCTCGGTCGCGCCGCACGGGCGGTCGGCGGCGGCGGCGCCGCGGGCGTCGCACACCCGCATCCGGGTGACGTCGACGCAGCTGGTCGCGCCGGGCATGCACACCTGCGCGCGGCAGAGGTTCTCGGCGCCGCAGAACTGGCCCGCGCCGCAGTCGACGTCCGTGAGGCAGTCGACGCACACGCCGCGCGCGGCGTCGCACACCTGGTCGGAGACGCTGCACTCGCGCGACGAGCGGCAGGCGGTGGGCGGCGGGACGCAGCTGTTGCCGCGGCACACGGCGCCGCCGGTGCAGTCGACGTCCGCGATGCAGTCGACGCAGAGCCCGCGGGTGGTCTCGCAGACCAGGCCCATGCACATGCGCGAGCTCGCGCAGGCGACCCCCGCCACGCAGCGATTCCCGAGGCAGACCTCCCCCGCGACCGGGCACTGCGCGCCGGTGAGGCACTGCACGCACACACCCGCGACGGCGTCGCAGAACCGACCGCTGGAGACGCAGTCGCGGTTGTTGGCGCAGGGCCCGCGCGCGTCCGTGGGGACGAAGGCGTCCGCGGCCGGTGCGTCCACCGCGGCAACGTCGTCACCCGCGACGTCTACGGCGGACGCGTCTTCCTGGGTGCCCAGGTCGGCCCCCACGTCGGCGCCGCCACGGTCGATCGGCGCGGCGGCGTCCGGGAGGTTGAAGGGAACGGTGTTGACCGGGTCGGAGCAGCCGAGGCCGAAGGAGGCGAGTCCGAGGGGTAGTCCAAGCAGGCTTCGCAGCTTCATGGAAGCTGCGTACTGCAAGCGCTCAGGACCGTCGAGGGAGGGGGGAGCGCGTCCGCAGGCCCGGTGAGGGGCTACGGACGCGATGGGGAGGGAGGGACTACTCCGCGCTGGCGGTGCGCGAGATGCGCGGGCGGCGCTCCCGGCTGCGCTCGCGCTCGCCCTCGACGATGGTGCCGTCCTCGGACTGCACCACGGTCTCGAGCTGGCGGTACGCCGGGAGGCCCGTCCCTGCGGGGATGAGCCGACCCATGATGACGTTCTCCTTGAGCCCGCGGAGGTCGTCGACCTTGCCCATGATGGCGGCCTCGGTGAGCACCTTGGTCGTCTCCTGGAAGGAGCTGGCCGAGATGAACGAGTCCGTCGAGAGGGAGGCCTTCGTGATGCCGAGGAGCAGGGGCTCCGCGACCGCGAACGACTCGTGGAACACCTTGAAGACGTTCTGGATCTCGGTGCCGACGGGGGTGTCGGCGCCGTGCTTCATCCCGACCTCGGCGAGCCGCTCGCTCAGGACCGCGGTCATGTTGGCGAGCGGGGCGTTGACCGCGCGGCGCAGCGAGTCTGCGACCTGGGCGTTCTTGACCTTGCCCTCCTCGACGACCTTGGCGAGCACCTTGCGGGCCGCCTTGAGGTTCTCCTGCTCGAAGCGCCACTTCTCGACCTGCTCGTCGACGAGGAAGTCCGTCTCGCCGACGGTCACCACGCGGACGCGGCGGAGCATCTGGCGGACGATCACCTCGATGTGCTTGTCGTTGATGGCCACGCCCTGCAGGCGGTAGACCTGCTGGATCTCGTTGACGAGCCAGGCCGCGAGGTCCTTCTCGCCCTTCACGCGCAGGATGTCGTGGGGGTTCACCGGCCCGTCGATCAGCGGCTCGCCGGCCTTCACGAAGTCACCCTCGCGAACCACCAGGAGCTTGTTCTTCGGGACGAGGAACTCCTCGACCTTGCCCACACCCTCGACGGGCTGCATCACGGGCTCCGCGACCTTCTTGCGCCGCGAGCCCTTCTTCTCCTCCTCCACCGGCTGGTTGAGGAAGGACTCCTGGCCCTTCGGCACGATGAAGATCTGCCGCTTGCCCTTGGTCTCGCGGCCGAACTTCACGTAGCCCTCGATGGGCGAGATGACGGCGGCGTCCTTGGGCTTGCGCGCCTCGAACAGCTCCGCCACGCGGGGTAGACCGCCGGTGATGTCCTTCGTGCGCGTGGTCTCGCGCGGCATCTTGCCGATGATCTGACCCGGGTCGACCTGCTCGCCGTCCTGCACCGTGATGTTGCAGCCGTTGGGCAGGAGGTAGCGACCCTCGATCCCGTTCTCCTGCTTGCGCACGTGACGGGTGTGGGGGTCGACGATCTCGATGCGCGGGCGCAGCGAGCCGTCGCGGGCCTCGATGACGAGCTTGCGCGAGAGGCTGGTGACCTCGTCGACCTTCTCCTCCATCGTCTGGCCCTCGATGAGGTCGGCGAAGCGGATGACGCCGCCCACCTCGGTGAGGATCGGCACGGAGAACGGATCCCAGCGCGCCAGCAGGGTGCCCGGCGCGACGAGGTCGCCCTCCTTCACCAGCAGCTCCGCGCCGTAGAGCAGGTGCGTGCGCTCGCGCTCGCGGCCGGTGCCGTCCACGATGACCAGCTCGCCGTGGCGGTTCATCACCACCTGGCGGCCGTCCTTGTGGGCGACGGTGACCATCTTCTCCAGCTTGACGCGGCCCTCGTAGCGGTTGGACAGCGAGCTCTGGGTCGCCCCGCCCTGCGCCGCGCCACCGATGTGGAACGTGCGCATCGTGAGCTGGGTGCCCGGCTCGCCGATGGACTGCGCGGCGATGATGCCGACGGCCTCGCCGATGTTCACGTGGTAGCCGCGGGCGAGGTCGCGCCCGTAGCACTGCGCGCAGATGCCGCGCCGCGTGGCGCAGGTGAGCACCGAGCGGATGGTGATCTCCTCGATGCCCGCGTCGACGACCTTGCGGACGGCCTCCTCGTCGAACTGCTCGCCCTCGCTCACGAGCACGACGCCCGTGATCGGGTCGATGACGGGGTAGAGCGCCGTGCGGCCGAGGATGCGGTCGCCCAGCGGCTGGATGACGTCTCCGCCCTCCTCGAGCTTGCTCACCTCGATGCCGTCGGTGGTGCCGCAGTCGAACTCCGTCACGCAGGCGTCCTGCGCGACGTCGACGAGACGGCGCGTGAGGTAGCCCGAGTTGGCGGTCTTGAGCGCGGTGTCCGCGAGGCCCTTGCGGGCGCCGTGGGTCGAGATGAAGTACTGGAGCACCGAGAGGCCCTCACGGAAGTTCGCCGTGATGGGGGTCTCGATGATCTCGCCGGACGGCTTGGCCATGAGGCCGCGCATGCCCGCCAGCTGGCGGATCTGCTGCTGCGAGCCGCGGGCGCCCGAGTCGGCCATCATCCAGATCGGGTTGAAGGAGGGCATGCGCTCGGTCTTTCCGGTGACCGGGTCGATGACGTCCTCCTTGGCGACCTGCTCCATCATCTCCTTCGCCACCTTGTCGGCGACGCCGGCCCAGATATCGACGACCTTGTTGTAGCGCTCGCCGTCCGTGATCACGCCCTCCTGGTAGGAGTCGACGACCTTCTGGACCTGGTCCTGCGCGTCCTTGATGTGCTTCGCCTTGGAGGGCGGGATCACCATGTTGTCCATGCACACCGAGACGCCGGCCTTCGTGGCGTACTCGTAGCCGAGCGACCGCAGACGGTCCGCGAGGAGCACGGTGCTCTTGTTGCGGTACGCGCGGTAGCAGGCGTCGATGAGCGCCGAGAGCGCCTTCTTCTCCATCACCTTGTTGATGAGGGAGAACGGGAGCGTCTCGTCCTCGAGCGCCTCGGCCAGCGACTCGGACATGATCACGCGGCCGGTGGTCGACTCCACCCGCATCGTGGTGGCCTCGGCCTGCGCGAGCGCGAGGCCCTCCTTCACCGCGATCTTGTTGATGGCGTCGAGGTCCTGCTGCTCGATGACCTGGCCCACGGAGAGGCGCGTGTCACCCGCCTCGGTGACCTTCACCGCGGGCATGCGCACCTTGATCTTCGCGTGCAGGTCGAGCTCGCCGGAGTCGTACGCCATGCGCACCTCCTTCGGGGAGCCGTACACGCCCTGCATCGCCGCGGCGCCGGTGGCGTCCACGCGGAACGAGCCCTTCGCGTACTCCTTGGCGCGCGTCAGGAAGTAGAGCCCGAGCACGATGTCCTGCGTCGGGTTGATGATCGGCTTGCCGCTGGCGGGGCTGAGGATGTTGTTGGTCGACATCATCAGCACGCGGGCCTCCATCTGTGCTTCCACAGACAGGGGCACGTGCACGGCCATCTGGTCGCCGTCGAAGTCGGCGTTGAAGGCCGCGCAGACGAGCGGGTGCAGCTGGATGGCCTTGCCCTCGATGAGCACGGGCTCGAAGGCCTGGATGCCCAGGCGGTGGAGCGTCGGCGCGCGGTTGAGCATCACCGGGTGCTCGGAGATCACCTCGTCGAGGATGTCGAAGACCTCGGCCTTCTCCTTCTCGACGTGCTTCTTCGCGCTCTTGATGGTGGGCGCGAGGCCCCGCTCTTCGAGCTTGTTGTAGATGAAGGGCTTGAACAGCTCGAGCGCCATCTTCTTCGGCAGGCCGCACTGGTGCAGCTTGAGCTGCGGGCCCACCACGATCACCGAGCGACCGGAGTAGTCCACGCGCTTGCCGAGGAGGTTCTGGCGGAAACGACCCTGCTTGCCCTTGAGCATGTCGCTCAGGGACTTCAGCGGGCGCTTGTTGGGACCGGTGATGGTCTTGCCGCGGCGGCCGTTGTCGAAGAGGGCGTCGACGGCCTCCTGGAGCATCCGCTTCTCGTTGCGGATGATGATCTCCGGGGCGTTGAGCTCCTGCAGCCGCTTCAAGCGGTTGTTGCGGTTGATGACGCGGCGGTAGAGGTCGTTGAGGTCCGACGTGGCGAAGCGGCCGCCATCGAGCGGAACGAGCGGGCGGAGGTCCGGCGGCAGCACCGGGATCACCGTCAGCATCATCCACTCCGGGCGGTTGCCGGACTCGCGGAAGGCCTCCATGACCTTCAGGCGCTTGGCGTACTTCTTCCGCTTGGCGTCGCTGGTGGCGGCGCGCATGTCGGCGCGGAGTTCCTCCGCGAGGCGGGAGATGTCCTGGCGCTGGAGCAGCTCGAGGACGGCCTCGCCGCCCATCTTCGCCACGAAGGCGTCGTCGCCGAACTCGTCCTGGCAGCGCAGGTACTCATCCTCGGAGAGGATCTGGTTGACCTTGAGCGGGGTGTTCTTCGCGTCGATGACGACGAAGGCCTCGCAGTAGAGGATCTTCTCCAGGTCGCGGAGGGTCATGTCGAGCACCGCGCCGATGCGCGACGGCAGGCTCTTCAGGAACCAGATGTGCGCCACCGGGGTGGCCAGGTTGATGTGCCCGAGGCGCTCGCGGCGCACCTTGGACTGGATCACCTCCACGCCGCACTTCTCGCAGACGATGTTGCGGTGCTTCATGCGCTTGTACTTGCCGCAGATGCACTCGTAGTCCTTCACCGGGCCGAAGATCTTGGCGCAGAAGAGCCCGTCCCGCTCCGGCTTGAAGGTCCGGTAGTTGATCGTCTCGGGCTTCTTCACCTCGCCCCGCGACCACGCCCGGATCTTCTCCGGCGAGGCGAGGGAGATGCGGATCGCGCTGAAAGACAGCGGATCCTTCGGCTTCTCGAACAGGTTGAAGATGTCCTTCACGTTGCTTCCTCCGTCGGGGGTTGAACGGAACGGAACTCACCAGCGCGGCGCGCCACCTCTGAGTCACCTCCCCCGCGCGTGGCGCGCGAGGCTTCGAGGGTGGTGACCTGCGAGACGCCCTTTGTGTCAGGCATCTCGCATCGCTCTTGTCACGCTGGTGAGACCGCTGCGTCCTTCCGTGATCGACCTATCGTTACTTCGCTTGTAAAACCGGGCGAGGCTCTAAGGCTCGCGACTACTCCGCCGCCTGGTTGTTGTCGCCGGGGGTCTGACCCTCGGTGTCTTCCACCAGCTCGACGTTGAGGCAGAGCGACTGCAGCTCCTTCACGAGCACGTTGAAGCTCTCCGGCACGCCGGGCTCCAGGGTGTACTCGCCCTTGACGATGGCTTCGTACATCCGGGTGCGGCCCTGGACGTCGTCGCTCTTGACCGTGAGGAACTCCTGCAGCGCGTACGCGGCGCCGTAGGCCTCCATCGCCCAGACCTCCATCTCGCCGAGCCGCTGCCCGCCGAACTGGGCCTTGCCGCCGAGCGGCTGCTGGGTGACCAGCGAGTACGGCCCGATGCTGCGCGCGTGGATCTTGTCGTCCACGAGGTGGTGCAGCTTCAGGATGTACATGATGCCCACCGTGACATCGTGCTCGAAGGCGTCGCCGGAGCGGCCGTCGAAGAGCACCGTCTGCCCGCTGGAGGGCAGGCCCGCCATGTCGAGCATGCGCTTGATCTCGGCCTCCGGCGCGCCGTCGAACACCGGCGAGGCGAAGAACACACCCCGCGAGAGCTTCTCGGCGAAGCGGCGGACGTTCTCGGCGTCGAGCGCCTGGATCGTCTTCTTGTAGGAGGGCTCGCCGTCGAAGATCTGCGCGAGCAGCTTCTTCACGACGTCGGCGTTGACGCCCGTGTCGAGCATCTCGCGGATCTTCTGCCCGAGCGCGTGGGCGGCCCACCCGAGGTGCACCTCGAGGATCTGCCCGACGTTCATGCGCGACGGCACGCCCAGCGGGTTGAGCACCACGTCCACCGGCCGGCCGTCCGGCAGGTACGGCATGTCCTCTTCGGGGAGGATGCGCGACACGACACCCTTGTTGCCGTGGCGGCCGGCCATCTTGTCGCCCACCTGCAGCTTGCGCTTGATGGCGACGTAGACCTTCACCATCTTGATGACGCCCGGCGGGAGCTCGTCGCCCTTGGAGAGGCGGCCGACCTTCTCGGCGCAGTTCTGCTCGATCTGCGCCGTGCGGTCGTCGAGCTCGCGGAAGACGTGGGCGAGCTCGTTGGCGGCGTCGTCCTCGAGGGCGATCTGCCCCCAGAGCTTGCGGGGGATGCTCTCCAGGGTGGCCTCGTCGACCTCGACGCCCTTGGCGAGGAGCACCTTGCCCTTGTCATCGACGAGCTTGCCCTGCGTGGTCTTGCCCGTGACGAGGCCGCGCACGCGCCGGAGGTAGCTCTCGCGGACGATCTTGATCTCGTCGTCGCGGTCCTTCTCCAGGCGGGCGCGCTCCTGATCCTCGATGTCCTTGGCGCGGTCGTCCTTCTCGGTGCCCTTGCGGGCGAAGACGCGCGCGTTGATCACGATGCCCGACGTCCCCGGCGGGACGCGCAGCGAGGTGTCGCGGACGTCGCCCGCCTTCTCGCCGAAGATCGCCCGCAGGAGCTTCTCCTCGGGAGACAGCTGCGACTCGCCCTTCGGCGTGATCTTGCCGACCAGGATGTCGCTCGGCTTCACCTCGGCGCCGATGCGCACGATGCCGGACTCGTCGAGGTCCTTGAGGGCCTCGTCGCCGACGTTCGGGATGTCCCGGGTAATCTCTTCCTTGCCGAGCTTGGTGTCGCGCGCGACGCACTCGAACTCCTCGATGTGCACCGACGTGAAGATGTCCTGCTGGACGATCCGCTCGCTGATGAGGATCGAGTCCTCGAAGTTGTAGCCGCCCCAGGGCATGAACGCGACGACCGCGTTGTGCCCGAGCGCGAGCTCGCCGGTGTCGCAGGCGGGGCCATCCGCGAGGACGTCGCCGACCTCGACGCGCTCGCCGGGCTTCACGATGGGCTTCTGGTTCCAGCAGGTGCTCTGGTTGGAGCGCTGGTACTTGGTGAGGTTGTAGATGTCGGGCTCTTCGCCGCGCTTGCCCTGCGCGCGCACCACGATGCGCGACGCGTCGGCGGTCTCGACGATGCCCGGGCGCTTCGCCTGGACGCACACGCCGGAGTCGCGCGCGAGCTGGCCCTCGAGCCCGGTGCCGACCACCGGCGCCATCGTGCGCACCAGCGGAACGGCCTGGCGCTGCATGTTGGCGCCCATGAGCGCGCGGTTGGCGTCGTCGTGCTCGAGGAACGGGATCATCGCCGCCGCGACGCTCACGAGCTGGAACGGCGAGATGTCGATGAGCGCGATCTGGTCCGGGGGGACCATCTTGTACTCACCGTTGAAGCGCGCCGAGACCAGGCCCTCCGTGAGGCGGCCCTTCTCGTCCTTCACGGCCGTCGCCTGGGCGATGTACTGGCCCTCCTCCTGGAGCGCCGAGTACCACTGGTGCGCCTCCTCGACGACGCCGTTCTCCACCTTGCGGTACGGGGTCTCGACGAAGCCGTACTCGTTCACCCGCGCGTAGGTGCTGAGCGACGCGATGAGGCCGATGTTCGGACCCTCCGGCGTCTCGATCGGGCAGATGCGGCCGTAGTGCGTGGCGTGCACGTCGCGCACCTCGAAGCCGGCGCGCTCGCGGGTCAGGCCGCCCGGCCCGAGGGCCGACAGGCGGCGCTTGTGCGTCACCTCGGAGAGCGGGTTGGTCTGGTCCATGAACTGCGAGAGCTGGGAGCTCCCGAAGTACTCCTTCACCACCGCGGAGACGGGCTTCGCGTTGATGAGGTCGTGCGGCATGAGGGTGTCGAGCTCCGGTGAGATCGCCATGCGCTCCTTGATCGCCCGCTCCATGCGCACGAGGCCGATGCGGTACTGGTTCTCGAGCAGCTCGCCCACCGCGCGCACGCGGCGGTTGCCGAGGTGGTCGATGTCGTCGACCGAGCCGCGGCCGTTCTTGATCTCGATGAGGTGCTTGACCGTGAGGAGGATGTCCTCCTTGGTGAGCACCTGCGCGTCGAGCGGGGGCTGCTTCTCGACCGGGCGCTCCTTGTAGAACTTGTAGTTCAGCTTGAGGCGGCCGACCTTCGAGAGGTCGTAGCGCTCGGCGTTGAAGAACAGGTTCTCCAGGAGCTTGGAGGCCTCGCGCGGCTCGGGGATGTCGCCCGGGCGGAGCTTGCGGTAGATGTCGATCTGCGCCGCGATCGCCTGGCCGTTCTGGCGCACGAAGCCCGCCATGGGGCCGTCGGGGTCGTCGTACTTGTCCTGCACGAGCGTGTCGCGCAGGTACGAGCCGACGAGCAGGTTGTCCATGAACAGGACCTTGAAGGACTTGATCTTCGCCTTGGCGATGGCCTCGACCTTGGAGTCGGTGACCACCTCGTTGCACGACACGATCACCTCGCCCGTCTCCGGGTCGATGACGTCCTTCGCGGCGACGCGGCCCACCACCTCGACGCGGTCGATCGGGATGCGGTCGATCTTCGCGTCGCGGAGCTTCTTCACCGCGGCCTTGGTGAACTTCGTGCCCTTCTTGACGAGCACCTCGGTGCCCATCTTGATGTCGGCCGTCGTGCGCTGGCCCGCGAGGATGTTGAACTCCAGCGACTTGGAGAGCTTGTCCGCCGCCTCCACGTACACCGTCTCGGTGTCGTAGTAGTAGTTCAGGATCTGCTCGGCGGTGTAGCCGAGGGCGCGCAGCAGCACCGTCGCGTGGAGCTTCCGGCGGCGGTCGATGCGGACGTAGATGATGTCCTTCGGGTCGAACTCGAAGTCGAGCCACGAGCCGCGGTAGGGGATCACCCGGGCGCTGTAGAGGAACTTCTGCGACGAGTGCGTCTTGCCCTTGTCGTGGTCGAAGAACACGCCCGGCGAGCGGTGCAGCTGCGACACCACCACGCGCTCGGTGCCGTTGATGATGAACGTGCCGGTCTCGGTCATCAGCGGGATCTCGCCGAAGTAGACCTCCTGCTGCTTGATGTCGCGGACCGTGCGCTCGCCGCTCTCGCCGCCGCCCTCGTAGGTGATGAGCTCGATGGTGACCTTGATGGGCGCCGCGAAGGTCATGCCGCGCTGGCGGCACTCGTCGACGTCGTACTTGGGCTTCTCGAGCTGGTACTCGCGGAAGACGAGCTCGGCGGTCTCGTCGAAGCTCTTGATCGGGAAGACCGAGCGGAACACCCCCTGGAGGCCGTAGTCCTTGCGCTCCTTCGGATCGGTGTCCGCCTGGAGGAACTTCTCGTAGCTCGCCTTCTGAATCGAGATCAGGTTCGGAACCTCGATGATCTTCTCGATCACACCGAAGTTCTTACGTGCCCGGTAGTTGCTCTGAATAACCGATCCCATCTCTTCTCCTCTACCGCCTTGTGCCGTGGCGCCCGCCGCCGATCCCCGTCGTCGCTCCCATCCCTCCCCCGCGCCGTCCCCCGCCTGGCGATGCGCCCCGCCGGAGTAGTATGACTCGGGACGGCGGACGGGCGCTGCCTGCGCGGGGTGTTGGGAGGGTGGTGCTTCGTTCGAGGTTCGCCGTCGAGCGTTACTGGCCTTTCCAGGGGTTTTGCTGGCGCTGCATGAACGAGCGCGACCTCCCGCATACTGGTCGCGATCGCGTGGTCGCTTGTGCCGGTGAAGGCCTCGACGACGCTGGGCCTGGGCTCATGGCACGGATCCCGCGTAGGCGCAAGCGACCCGCGGGCACAAAAACGCAGCGACCCCCGGAACCACCATCCATTGGATGGGGTGCCAGGGGTCGAAGCGCCGTCAGGGACTGTCTAACGGTGAAGCGCTCTCAGACGAGGCCCTTGACCGTGACGGTCGCGCCGGCGTCGGTGAGCTTCTTCTTGAGGTCCTCGGAGGTCGCCTTGTCGACGCTCTCCTTGACCATCTTCGGCGCGCCCTCCACGAGGGCCTTCGCCTCACCGAGGCCGAGCCCGGTGATCTCACGCACGACCTTGATCACGTTGATCTTGTTCGCGCCCGCCGCGGTGAGCTCGACCGAGAACTCGGTCGCTTCCACCGGGGCCGCAGCCGCCGCGACCGGGGCCGCAGCCGCCGCGGACGCCACGGGGGCGGCCGAGACGCCGAGCTTGGTCTCGAGGGCCTTCACGAGCTCGGAGGCCTCGATCAGGGTGAGCTTGCTGATGCTGTCAACGAGGGACTGGATCTCCATGGTGCTTTCCTTTCAAACGGTTCGATCGATGATCGATGATTGGTTGTCTTGATTGATGAGTCGGGCGGACGCGATCACGCGCCCTGTTCTTCGAGCTTGCGAACCCACGCCTGGAGCGCGAACACGAGGTTCTGCGCCGGGGCGTTGAGCACCGCGACGGTCTGCTGCGCGGGCGCCTGGATCGTGGCGAGGATGGCGGCCTGGGTCTCCTTGAGACCGGGAAGCTTGGCCATCTCCTTCTCGACCCACTCGCGCTCCTTGACCTGGTTGCCCAGGAGGCCGGCCTTCACGTTGAGCTTCGCGCCCTGCGGCCCGGCGCCCTTCTTGAAGTCCTCGATGACCTTCGCGGCCGCCGAGGGGCTCTCGTTGCACCAGGCCACGCCAGTCATCCCGATGAGCGACTTGTGCTGCGTACGCAGCGTGTCGCGCTCGAGCGACCCGACGAGGCTCTTGTACGGCGAGTCCTTCAGCGCGTGGCGGATCAGGCTGTTCTTCACAACCTTGTACTCCACGTTGGCCTTCTTGAACTCCCGGCGGAGCTTCGTCGCCGAAGCCACCGTGAGGCCCTTGAAGTCCACCAGCACCGCCGCGACGGACTTCTCGAAGCGCTCGCGGACCTTGTCGATCTCCGCGCTCTTCTGGTCCTTGTTCATCGCTCAGTCCTCCGCCTTCTCGAGGAAGGCATTCGGGTCGATTCGCACGCCCGGGCCCATCGTGGACGTGAGCGTGATCGAGCGAAGGTACGTGCCCTTCGCCGTCGACGGCCGCGCCCGGATGAGCGCCGTCACCAGCGCCTTGGCGTTCTCGCGGATGTGCTCCTGCGCGAACGACGCCTTGCCGATGCGGGCCTGCACGATGCCGGCCTTCTCGGTGCGGTACTCGATCTTGCCGCCCTTCGCTTCGCGCACGGCGTTGGCCACGTCGAAGGTCACGGTGCCCACCTTCGGGTTCGGCATCAGCCCGCGAGGGCCGAGGACCTTACCGAGGCGACCGACCTGACCCATCATGTCCGGCGTCGCGATCACGCGCTCGAAGTCGAGGAAGGTGCCGTCTGCCACCTTCGCCACGAGGTCGTCGGCGCCGACATAGTCCGCGCCTGCCTCCGTGGCCTCACGACCCTTGTCGCCCTTCGCGAACACCAGCACGCGCACCTTCTGACCGGTGCCGTGTGGCAGCACGAGCGCGCCGCGGACCATCTGATCCGCGTGCTTGGGGTTGACCCCCAGCCGCACGGCGAGCTCGACGGTCTCGTCGAACTTCGCCGTGGCGCAGTCCTTCACAAGCGCGGTCGCTTCGTCCAGCGTGTAGCGCTTGTTGACGTCGTGCTTCTTGTCCGAAGCCTGACGCCGCTTGGGAATCTTCGCCATCCCTGTACCTCCTCTTCGGTGCATCGCACCTCCCACCGCCTCGGAGCCGCGGTGGTCATCCAGGACCCGCCCTCTCGTTCAGCCCGCCATTGGGCTGCGATGGGGTATCGCTCGAAGGGTCCGTGAAGCCGTCTGTCTGGGTCGGATCTGCTCAGCCCGGGATGATGTCGAGGCCCATCGAACGCGCGGTGCCGCTCACCGTACGGATGGCCGCCTCGAGGTCGTCGGTGTTGAGGTCGGCGAGCTTCTGCTTCGCGATCTCGACCACCTTGGACTGCGCGATCTGCCCGATCTTCTCCTTGTTCGGACGGGCCGAGCCCTTGTCCGCCCCGACGGCCTTCATCAGGAGGATCGACGCCGGCGGCGTCTTCAGCTCCATGGTGAAGGACTTGTCGGAGTACACGGTGATGATCACCGGGATGACGTAGCCCTTCTTGTCCGCGGTCTTCGCGTTGAAGTCCTTGATGAACATCGGGATGTTCACGCCGGCCTGACCGAGGACGGGACCGATCGGGGGTCCAGGCTTGGCTTCGCCGCCCGGACACTGGATCTTGACTATTCCGACTACCTTCTTCGCCATCGTTCCCTCGTCGGTGGGTTTACGGAGTACCGGGGGTTCCGCCCCGGGGTTCTCCTCGCACGGTCACCGCGCGGAGTGCGCGGCGTCGTGCTGGGCCATCACCGTATTGATATCAGGCCGTGATCTTCTCGACCTGGTTGTACCCGAGCTCCACCGCGGTGGGACGGCCGAAGATGGTGACGAGCACCTTGATCTTCTGCCGCTCCGGGCGGACGTCCTCTACCACACCCGTGAAGTTTGCAAAGGCCCCATCGACCACCTTCACCTGGTCGTTCACCTCGAAGTTGACCTTCGGGCGCGGCGCGATGCCGGTGCCCTCGATCTGACGCTTGATGGTGTCGACCTCCTTCTGCGGAACCGGCGTGGGGTTCTGGTCGCCGAGGAAGCCGGTCACCTTCGGGGTGTCCTTCACCATGTGCCAGGTGGTGTCGTTCATCTCCATCTGGACGAACACGTAGCCCGGGTAGAACTTCCGGCTCTCGAGCCGCTGCTTGCCGCCGCGCGTCGCGGTGACGTTCTCCGACGGGACCAGGATCTCCCCGAAATACTGGTCCATGGCGTTGTTGCGGATGCGCTCCTGCAACGAGGCCTTCACCTTGTTCTCGAAGCCCGAGTAGGCCTGGACGATGTAGTACTTCATGGGGGGTTTAGGGACTCTTCCCGCCGGCGACGGCCGCGTGACCGCGGCGCCGTTCAGCTCAGGTAGATGACGTTGGTGATCCAGTTCCAGAAGCGGTCCATCGCGAAGATCACCAGCGAGGCGATGATCGCGGTCGCGAGCACCACCACCGTGGCCGTCGTGGTCTCGTCCTTCGAGGGCCAGGTCACCGCGGCCAGCTCTTCGATGGTCTCCATCGCGAGCGTGCGCAGCGTCACGTTCTTCCAGGCGAAGCCGACCGCGACGAGGCCCGCCACCACGCCGATCGCGTTGCTCGCGTTCTCGTGGCCGGCCCACAGCCCGTCGACGGTGTGGCTGACGAGGAAGGCCACCACGCAGCCGGCCACGAAGTACCCCGTGTAGAGGTACTTCTGGACTCCGAGCTGGAGGCTTCCGCCGATGCGTTCTGGCTGGGTGCTCACGCTGTTGCTCCGCACTTTCGAGTTTCTGCAGGAGGCGAGGGACTCGAACCCACGACCTGCGGATTTGGAATCCGCTGCTCTACCAACTGAGCTAGCCTCCTATCGTTCCGCCCGACTCGAACTTTCTGTCAGTGACTCTCCGCGTGCATCGTATGGGCGTTGCACCCCACACAGAACTTCTTCATCCGAACCCCCTTGGTGCCCGCCGCCGCGGAGCGCGTGGTGCGGTAGTTACGCCGCCCGCACGTCTCGCACGCCAACACCACCTTGATCCGGGCTCCCATGCGTCTCGCTCTGCCTTCAACCGCACGACGCCCCGGAAGCCCCTCCCGAAGGAGGGTACCGCCGGAGCGTCGCCACGGACTCTACTCGGTGATCTTGGTGACGACGCCGGCGCCGACGGTCTTGCCGCCCTCGCGGATGGCGAAGCGCATCTGCTCCTCGAGCGCCACCGGGACGATGAGCTCGATGTCCATGGCGATGTTGTCGCCCGGCATGACCATCTTGA
>JAUSAZ010000189.1 GCA_030652255.1 Myxococcales bacterium
GCCCGCGGCGCAGGTGGCCGCCGCGTTGGCGAAGGCGCAGCGCACCCCGCAGCCGCCGCAGTTGTTGACGTCGGTGGTGCGCACGTTGGTCTCGCAGCCGTTGGCCGCCATCCCGTCGCAGCTGGCGAAGCCCGCCGCGCACGCGCCCACGGCGCACGCGCCCGCGACGCAGGCCTGCGTGGCCACGTTGGCCAGCGCGCAGGCGCCGCCGCAGGCGCCGCAGTTGCCCGGGTCCGTCGCGGTCGCCACGCAGCTCCCGCCGCAGGCCGTGAGGCCCGCGCCGCAGGTGGCGGTGCACGCGCCGCCGGAGCACACCTGGCCCGCGGCGCAGGCGTTGCCGCAGGCGCCGCAGTTGGCGTTGTCGCTGCGGGTGCTCACCTCGCAGCCGTTGGCCGCGCTGCCGTCGCAGTCACGGAACCCCGCCGCGCACGCCCCGATGACGCAGCCGCCCGCCGCGCAGGTGGCCGCCGCGTTGGCGAACGCGCACGCGATGCCGCAGCCGCCGCAGTTGCTCGCGTCGGCGCCGCGCACGTTGGTCTCGCAGCCGTTGGCCGCCGTCCCGTCGCAGTTGGCGAAGCCCGCCGCGCACGCGCCGACCACGCACTGCGACGCCGAGCACGCCTGCACGCTCGCGTTGGCCAGCGCGCAGGCGCTGCCGCACGCGCCGCAGTTGTTGACGTCGGTGACGGTGCTGACGCAGTCGCCCCCGCAGCTCGTCGTGCCCGCGCCGCAGGTCGCCCCGCAGGCGCCGGCGGAGCACACCTGGCCCGCGGCGCACGCGCGCGGCGTTCCCGCCGTCGAGCACGCGCCGCAGTTGGCGCCGTCGCTGTTGAGGTTCACCTCGCAGCCGTTGGCGGCCATCCCGTCGCAGTCGGCGAAGCCCGCGTTGCAGGCGCCGAGCGCGCACACCCCGCCCGAGCAGGCGGGCGCCGCGTTGGCGAAGGCGCAGCGCACCCCGCAGCCGCCGCAGTTGTTGACGTCCGACGTGCGGATCATGGCCTCGCAGCCGTTGGCGGCCATCCCGTCGCAGTCGCCGGCGCCCTCGGCGCAGGCGCCCACCACGCAGGCCCCCGCGGCGCAGGCCTGCGTGGCGACGTTGGCCAGCATGCAGGCGTTGGTGCAGCTGCCGCAGTGCAGCGGGTCCGTCGACGCCGAGACGCAGCTGCCGGAGCAGTCGGTGAGCCCCGCCCCGCAGGACGCCGCGCAGGCCCCGAGCGAGCACACCTGGCCCGCGGGGCACGCGGTGCCGCACGCGCCGCAGTTGGCGTTGTCGGTCTGGAGGTTGGCGCAGGTCGCGCTCGCGCCCGCGCCGCACGCGGTCTGCCCCGTCGCGCAGCTCGTGGCGCAGAGGCCGCCCGTGCAGACCTGGCCGCCGGGGCACACCGTGCCGCACGCGCCGCAGTTCGCCCGGTCGGTGGCCAGGCTCACGCACGCGCCGTTGCAGGCGCTCTGGCCCGTCGGACAGCTCACCGCGCAGACGCCCGACACGCACGCCATGCCGGCGCCGCAGCGGGTGCCGCACGCGCCGCAGTTGGCCAGGTCGGCGGAGGTGTCGACGCAGCGATCGCCGCAGGTCGTGAGCCCGCTGCCGTCGCACTGCAGCCCGCTGTCGAACGATCCGTCCGCCGCCCCGAGGTCGGTGCCCCCGCCGTCGGCGCCCCCGCCCACCACGGAGCTGCCGCTACACGCGGCGACGGTCGCGCAGAGCAATACGCCCCACGCTACGCGACTCTTGATCTGCATCGTCCACCTCAATGGTCGGCGCCCCGGTGCGGGGCGGAACTGACCGGGCGCGCACTCTCGCACGAAGCGACGGCGGCCCGCGTGCGGTCTTTGACCCGCCCCGGAAGTGGCGATGAGAGGGTGACGGGCACCCCCGGGCGGGCGCGTTGACAGTGCGGGGCGGCGCGCGGATGGTGCGCGCGATGAACCAGCGGGGCGCAGCTCACCTGGCCGTGGTGACGGCGATCCTGGCGATGTCGGCGTGCGTGCGCGACGATTGGTCCTACGACGCGTCCGTCGCCGACGTCGGTGACGGGGCGCCGGTCCTCGACGCCTCCGCGGACGTCCCGACGGTCAACGGGCCTGCGGCTCCGCCCCGGCCGCTGGCGCCGCTCTCGCTGGGGGGCGTGACGCAGCTGCGGCCGACGCTGCGCTGGGCGCTGTCCGCGGGCCACGACGGGGCGGAGGTCCAGCTCTGCCGCGACCGCGCCTGCGGGAGCGTGATCGAGACGCTCACGGCGACCGGGTCGAACGCGCGGCCGACGAGGGACCTGCCGCCGCGCAGCGTGGTGTTCTGGCGGCTGCGGGGCCGCGGGGGAGGGGCGACCGCGGCGGCGTACGGCCCGACGTGGCTCTTCCACGTGCCCGCGACGAGCGCGTCCACGGGGGTCGACACGAGCGCCTCGCCCCACCTCGACGTCAACGGCGACGGCTACGACGACGTGGCCGTCGGGGCGTACACCGCCGACCCCGGCGGGCGCGCCGACGCGGGCACCGCGAGCGTGTTCCACGGCAGCGCGACGGGACCCGGCGCGACCGCGGCGTGGGTGCACGGGGGCGTCACGGCGGGGGACCGCTTCGGGGTCTCGGTGTCGAGCGCGGGCGACGTCAACGGCGACGGCTACGGCGACCTCATCGTCGGCGCGACGGGCCTCGAGGGCATGCCGGGGTCGGCGGGCAGCGCGAGCGTGTTCCTCGGCGGCCCGACGGGGCTCCGGGAGACCGCGCTGCGGGTGTTCCCGGGCGTCGCGATGGACGACGGGTTCGGCTCCTCCGTGGCGGGCGCGGGGGACGTCGACGGCGACGGGTACGCGGACGTCATCGTCGGGGCGTACGGCGCCAGCCCGGGCGGTCGCGGCGGGGTGGGGTCGACGAGCGTGTATCTCGGGAGCGCGTCGGGCACCGCGGAGCGGGCGGCGCGGGTGCTCGAAGGGACCGCGCGCGGCGAGCGCTTCGGGTACACCGTGACGGGCGCGGGGGACGTCGACGGCGACGGGTACAGCGACGTGGCGGTGACGGCGGTGTACGGCAGCCCCGGCGGGGTGACCAACGCGGGCACGGTGAGCGTGTTCCTGGGGAGCGCGTCGGGCATCCCGACGACGGCAGCGCGGGTGCTGCGGGGCGGCGCCGTGGCGGACCAGTTCGGCAACTCCCTGGCGTGCGCCGGGGACGTCAACGGCGACGGGTACAGCGACCTCGTGGTGGGCGCCAACGGGAGCGACCCGGGCGGGCGCGACCGGGCCGGCACCGCGAGCGTGTTCCACGGTAGCTCGGCGGGCGTCCCGATGACCGCCAACCGCGTGCTCGAGGGCGTCGCCGACCTCGACTATCACAGCTACGTGGCGGGCGCGGGGGACCTCAACGGCGACGGCTTCGGCGACCTCATCGTGGGGGCGAACGGCGCCGACCCCGGCGGCCGCGACGGGGCGGGCGCGGTGAGCGTGTATCACGGCAGCACGGCGGGCATCCCGACGAGCCCGGTGCGGGTGATCGCCGGCACCGCGGCGGGCGACGGCTTCGGGTTCGGGATCTCCAGCGCGGGCGACGTCGACGGCGACGGCTACGCGGACGTGGTCGTCGGCGCGTTCACGGCGACCCGAGGCGGGCGCGCGACGGCGGGCGAAGCGAGCGTGTTCCACGGGAGCGCGGCGGGCATCCCGGCGACCCCGGCGGAGGTCTACGAGGGCGAGGCGGCGGGCGACCGGAGGGGCGTCTCGGTGGCGATGAGCGGGCCCCGGTGGCGCCACCGTTGCGCCCGTCGTCGTGCAGACGCGACCTCACGAGCGCCGCGCGGGTAAAGGGACCGTAGACCGCGCGCTGCCGGCGGGCGCGAGGTCCCCTTCGACCTCAGGGCGTGAGGTGGAGCAGGCGCATCGCGTCGCGACGCTCGCACGACGCGGCGTCTCCGAGGGCGCAGGCGCGCTCGTAGCCATCGGAGGCCGCGGCCATGTCGGGCGCCCACCCGTCTCCGCCGAGGCGCGACCGCCCGGCCACGAGGGCGCACGCCGCCGCGACGCCGCCCGCGCAGGCGCGGGTGAGGAGGCCCCGTGACCCGGCGGGGCTCCGCACCAGCAGGGCGAGGCGCGCGCAGCCCTCCCAGACCTGCGCGGCGCAGGCCCGGCGGTAGCCATCAGCGGCGTCGGGGCGCAGCGCCGCGGGGAGCGCGGACGTGCCCAGCCGGCCGAGGGTCATGCAGGCCCCGGGGTCGCCCGGGCACTCCGACTGGAGGCGCGCGAGCAGGCTGTGCGGCAGCGCCTCGCCGCGCCACCCCGAGGCGGTGACGGTCGCGTCGTCGGGACCCGTCACGCGGTCGAGGGCGAACCAGAGCGCGCCCGGAAACCGGGAGCTCGTCACGTAGAGGGTGAGCGGGTCGGTCGCGCAGCGGCGCTCGGCGATGAGGCCGTCGCGCGCCACGAGCGGGGTCATGCGCCACCCGGGGATCTCCATGCGATACACCGCCTCGGTCATGTCCGCCGGGGGGCGCACGAGGAGGGTCACGCAGCGCCTGCGAAACGCGCCGGGGTCGAGCGCCGCGAAGAGACGCAGGGCGTCGTCGAAGAGCGCGAACGACGAGACCGCGCCCGAGGCAGGCGCCGTCGCGGCGGTCGGCGGCGACGGGTCGGCGAGGTCGAAGGCTCGGAGGGCAACGGGCGAAGGCACCGCGGCGACGCGCTCGGGCGCGGCGAAGGTGGCGTCCCGGAGCGCCGCGCGCGTGGCCGGCGTCGACGGGAGCAGCGCGGGGGCGGCGCCCGCGGCGACGGTGAACTCGGCGAGCGGATCGCCCGCGCGGAGGCCCGCCAGCCGTGACTCGACGAGCTCTGCCTCCAGCGTCGGGAGGTGTTCGGGGCGGGGGCGGGCGCGCCGTAGCGGCCACCGGCTCGGGGGCACCGCTCCCTCGAAGCGCGCGAGGTGCAGCGCTCCGCGCGCCGCGACGGACACGGTGAAGCGCCCGCCGCGCGGCGCGCACCACGCGACGTGCCGGACGAAGCCGTCGTAGAGGTTGGGCTCGTCGACGCCGAGGCGATCGCCCGCGGCGTCGACGACCTCGAGGGGCGCGAGCGGCGCGTCGCCCGTGGTGCTCACCACGAGCGAGAAGCAGTGCCCCGCCGGGAGCTCGAAGGACTCGGTGACCGCCCCTGGCGCCCGCCGGTCGGCGCGCGGTAGGAGCCCCCGCTCTCGCGCGACGCCGCACTCGTACGCGAAGGTGCGCGCGAGGCTCTGCTCGGAGTGGGGCCCCGGGCGCGTTCGCACCCCGACGGCGACGAAGAGGAGCCCCGCCAGGCCGGTCACCGACAACACCACGGATTGGACCAGCGTCATGACGTCGTCGGCGCGCGAGGGAGCGTCGCGGCGGGCGAGCATGCGACGGCGGCGAGGCCCGTGACAATGTCCGATGCGCGAAAGCGAGGTGATACCGTCGAGCGCGATGGGACGCGCGACGCGAGGGCGGTGGTTGGCCGGGTGGATGGCCCTGGTGGCGGTGCGCGCCGAGGCGCAGCAGACCGGCGGGAGCTTCGGCGGGTCGCGGGGCTTCGGGTCGCGCGCGGGCGGCGGCCCCAGCGCCGTGGCGCCCGGCTCGTCGACCGGCGGCGGTGGGTCGACGGGCTTCGGGCAGGGCGGCGCGTCGAGCAGCGGACGCACGCCGCGCGAGGCGCCGAGCGGGCTGCCGACTGCCCATGTCGGATCGATCGCAGCGCCTGTCCGGGAGCCGCCGCGGCCTCGGGAGATCGACCCCGCGCTGCTCGTCGAGCGGGCGCTCCCGGTGGAGCTTCGCGCGCGGAGCCCTCGCTTCGGGTCCCAGGCGTCGACGCTCCCGCCGCAGGTGTGGCCGCCCCCGACGCCCGCGGCCACACGCCTGCCCTCGCAGGTCTGGTGGAGCCGCGACGTCGGCGACTACACCCGCTCGCTCTCGCGCCCGGCGGAGACCTACGTCTCGGGCTGGACCGGGGTGGGCGTCCTGCTCCTCGCGGGGACGGCGTTGATGGCCCGGAGGCTCCTGCGCAGCAGCGCCGCGAGCGGGCCCACGTCGGACGAGCCCGAGGTTCCGGATGCGCCGCGGGCGGCGTGGGTCGCGCCGGTGGCCGCGGTCTCCGCCCCGACGGCGACGCTGAAGACGGTGACCGTGGCGGTCGATGGTCGACGACGCCGGGCCCTCCAGTCGACGCTGAAGGCGCTCGGCGCGACGCACGACCTCTCGACGCCGGAGGGGATGGAGCGGTGCCAGCGGGCGATCGCGGAGGCGGTGAAGGCTGCTCCGGCGACGGTCCGGTACGCGCGGGTCGAGCACCAGGCGGTGGCGGAGTCGGAGGCGCAGCGGCGCTTCGAGTCGACGGTGACGGCGCTGCGAGGTCGCTACGTGGTGGAGACGGTTCGCGGCGCGATGCAGACCCGCGGGCCCGCGGCGGTCGCGCGCGCGGAGGAGGGCGAAGGGTTCGTGGTGCTGAGCCTCGTCGCCGGGTACGAGGGCACGATGGCGGGCGCCGGGCGGGACGCGAGCGCGTGGAGCGAGGCCCTCGACGCGCTCTCGCCGCGCGAGGTGTCGCGCTGGGTGGCGCTGGAGGTGGTGTGGTCGCCCACGGACGAGGACGACCGGATGAGCTCGGCGGAGCTGGAGACGCTCTACCCCGAGCTCACGCGCCTCGACGACGGCGTCGGGCGGATGGTGTGCGCGAGCTGCAAGGCCGTGGGCGCGAAGGAGCTCGGCGAGTGCCCGTCGTGCGGGGCACCGTACGCGGGGCAGTGACCGGCGGCGCGGGCCGCGAGGGTGTCGCCCGTGCAGGGGCTGCGTGAACCGGGTGCGCGCGACGCACCGACCGCCCCTTCCTCTTCGCGATCCGCGACGTCCCCCCACCGGGGCGGTGCTGTTCGTCGGGCGCGTGGTCGAGCCTTCGCGCTGACGGCCAGCGCCCCTCCCGGCACCTGCGATGCATCGCGTTGCGGGCATGAAGCACCTCGCAAGCGCCTCCGTGTTCGTCGTCGCGCTCGGTCTCTCCGGCTGCGGCGACGCCTCGATCTCCCCTGACGAGCAGGTCTCGCAGCAGGGCCAGGAGATCATCATCCCGACGAGCCGGCTCCCTCCGCCGCGCCTCGTCTCGCCGCTCTCCACGGCCACGGTCACCTCCCGGGCGACGCCGCTCCGGTGGAGGCTCGAACGCGGCCAGCAGGGCGCCCTGATCGAGATCTGTCGCGACCGCTCCTGCCGCAGCGTGGAGTTCCTGTTTCCCGCGCTGGGGAGCGTCCTCCCATGGCTGCCCCCGTTACGGCCCGGGGTGCACTTCTGGCGGGCCTTCAGCTTCCGCGGGCTGCTCCGCAGCGCCCACCCCTCGGCCACCTGGGAGTTTCGCGTAGGGCCCCGCTCCGCGGCCCTCGCGTCGAGCTTCGGCCACGCCGCCGACTACAACGGCGACGGCTACTCCGACCTCGCCGTGCCCGCGACGGAGGTGGGCGGCCCCGCCGATCGGGTCTTCGTCTACCACGGCTCCCGCAGGGGCCTCCGCGCCCGCCCCGACCAGCAGCTCTCCGGGGTCGCGGGCCTCGCCCGCTCGCTCGAATGGGGGTCGACCTCCTTCGACCTCGACGCGGGCGACCTCAACGGCGACGGCTTCTCCGACATGGTGGTGCGCGCCCGGGAGACGGCCTCCGCCCCGGCGCAGCTCTACCTCTACTTCGGCAGCCTCGAGGGCCTCCCCTCGCGGCCGTCGAGGGTGCTCCCGGCGGCCAGCGCGCCGGGCAACGAGCACGGCTTCTCCTTCGGCGCGGCGGGCGACCTCGACGGCGACGGCTACGGCGACCTCGCCTCCGGGGACATCAGCGTCCCGGAGCGCTTCGACGACAACGCCGGCTTCGTGCACGTCTACCACGGCAGCGAGGACGGCCCCGGCGAGGCGCCCGAGCTCACCATCGCCGAGCCCCGCCGGGAGCAGCTCCTGGGCTGGGCCCTCGCGGCGTCGGGCAACTTCGACGGCGACGGCTTCTCCGACCTGCTCGTGACCTCCCCGCAGCGCTCCTCCGGGCTGGGGCGCTTCGTGGTCTACCCCGGGAGCGCCACGGGCCTCTCGCCCGACACGATGCGCGAGGTGCCCAACCCCGACCCCCGCGGCGGATCGAAGCTCGGCGACTCGGCCACCATGGCGGGCGACATCAACGGCGATGGGTACAGCGACGCGGTCGTGTCGCAGCGCACCTTCGGCACGAGCGAGCGTCGGCTGCTGGTGTGGCTCGGAGGCGCGTCGGGGCTCTCTGCCACGGTCAGCCAGACGCTCCAGGCGGACGCGCTCGCCTCGAACTTCACCCGCTCGCTCGCCGGAGGCGGCGACCTCAACGGCGACGGGTACAGCGACCTCGCGGCCCCCCTCGTCACCGGCGAGGTGCGGATCTACCTGGGCGGCCCGTCGGGCTACGCGCTCCCCGCCGCGGCCACGGTCGCGGTGCTGCCTGAGCCCTCCGACGCGCCGTGGAGCGTGTCGATCACCCACGACTTCGACCGCGACGGGCACGCCGACCTCTACGCCCGCGGCCGGGTGTTCTACGGCGCCGCGGCGGGCCTCTCGGGCGCTCCTCCGCTGCGGCTCACGACGCCCTGATCGCGCGCTCCCTCCCATGGCGGCGCGCTGTCGGCCGCACCGCGGTCGTGCCAGTGTGGCGCCCTCGTAGGAGACCGAGACCCCGGTGCCAGTGTTTCGACAGAACGCCCGCGATGGCTACGCCCAGCGCTTCGCCGACGAGCGTCGGCTCGCGGCGGTGCACAACCGCTTTCGCACCGGGATGCTCACCTACCTTGGCCTGTGCGCCCTGCTCGCGGGCGCGCTGTGCGCGTACCTCTCCTGGGAGGGCCTCGCGCGCAACGTCGCCGCGCAGCGGGCCTGCGACCGGCAGGTCTACCCGTGGCAGTGGCGGGCGGACGACTCGCCGCCGTACGCCTCACGCGAGGCATGCGTCGCGGCGCGCCCGCTGCTCCGCGGGGAGGCGCGCGAGTTCGCCCTGCTGGCGGCCCCCGCCCTCACCCTCGGCCTCCTGCTGATGGCGCTGGGGCTCGGTCTGCGGCACCGGCTGCCTCCGGCGATGCTGGCGCTGCGCGACGCGCCGGAGTCCGTCGTGTGGACCTACGGCACCGTCTACGTCGCGCTGGGCTCCCGGCGACCGATGGAGCGGGTGGTGACGGTGTGCACCCGCGACGGCGCCGCGCACACGCTACGGGTCGCGGACGTCGCCAGCCTCGAGCGCGTGCTCGACCGCATCACCTCGCACTGCCCGCAGGCGGCGATGGGCTACACCCCGGCGCTCGCCGCGAGCTTCGAGGCCGACCGCGGCGCGCGTCCGCACGACCCCGCGGGCGCGCCGGGCGCGAAGTGGATCGAGGTCGAGGTCGCCCGCCGCCGCTGAGCAGCCGTCGGGCGCATGGGCCGCGTCGGGGCGCGGGTGTCTGGCGGGACGCGACCGCTTTACCGACATGGGTGTGATACGCATTCCGCTCCGATGGGCCCCCGCAGCCTCCCGCACACGATTCGGCACTACACCGGTGGCGGGTGCGCGACGGCGTTCCTGGGTGTGTTCCTGGTGATGATGCTGTTCTCGCTGTCGACCTTCCTGGTGGCGACGGCGGGGCTGTCCCCGGTCGTGGCGCAAGGCACCTGCGCCGCGGTCGCGCTCACATCGCTGCTCGCGCTCTACTTCTTCTTCTCGTCCGAGACCGTCGTGACTGTCGACGCGGAGGGGATGACCGTGACCTCGCAGAGCCGGGTCGGCCCCATCCGCGGGCGGCTCGACAAGGTCGTCGACGTCCGGTGGGCGGCGGTGCCGGTCGTGTACGACGCGACGCGGAGCACGATCACGAAGCACGGCAACGTGCAGAAGAGCTACCGGCTCACGATCGCCGGCCACCACTTCGAGGGCGCGCGCCTCGGCACGATGAAGCGCGACGGGCTCTACCTCGAGCTGGTCGAGGCCGTGCGCCTCGCCATCGGCGACAAGCTCGTCGAGAAGGAGGACCTCGGCGAGCTCGACGGGGCAGTGCGAAAGCTCATCGCGCAGGAGTCGCACAAGCAACAGAAGCAGCCCCCACCCTGACGCGTCGCACCGGCTCGGGGCTGGAGACGCCTCACAGATACGTCGCGGCCTGTCGTAGCGCCGCTGCCGCCTCCGCGCCGCTCGCGACCTTCTCGTGCGCCACGATCACCCGCACCAGGTCGGGCGTCGCGGCGAGGCGCTCGAACTCCCCTCGCAGCGCCTTCTTGTCCTTCACGAACACCAGCTTCGCGAGCCGCGACACCCGCGGCCCCGGCGCCGACCCCAGCGCCCAGGAGCCGCGCTCGCCCCTCGCCGTGCTCGTCGAGCGCTACGGGGAGATCCCGGGCTACCTGCTCATCCTGGCGGCGGTGCTGATCCTCGACCTCACCCGCACGCGCCCGCCGGGGGCGTCGGGCGTCGCGCGGTCGATGGTCTCGCTGCTCGTCGCGAGCTTCGTCGCGTACCTCCTGGGTGCGATGATCTGGTACCGCCTGAGCCCGGCGAGCGCCGAGCGCGGCTCCTGGGCGCTGGTGCCGGTCGTCCTGCTCGCGGGCGTCGCGGCGCGCTCGGGCCTCGGGGCCGCGTGGTCCACCCGGGTGGGCGCCGGCGCGGTGGGCTGGGCGCGCGACACCGCCCTGCTCGCCGCGGTCGACTTCGTCGGCTTCGTGCAGGCCGCCAAGGTGCTCTGGGGGCGCGTCCGCTTCCGTGACCTGGACCCCGGCTTCGCGGACTTCACCCCGTGGTTCCAGCCGCGCGGGCCCGCCGGGGTCGGGTCGTCCTTTGCGTCGGGCCACACCGCCCTCGGGTGGATGCTCCTGCCCCTCGTGCTCCTCGCCGTGGAGCGCGGGGCCCCCCGCCGGGTCACGGCCGCGGTCGCGGTCGTGGCCGTCGCCTGGGGCCTCACCGTGGCTACCGGGCGGGTCGTGGCCGGCGCGCACTACGCCTCCGACGTGCTCTTCCCCACCGGCGTCGCGTGGGCCTGCGTGCTCCTGCGATCGCGCGCGGCGCGACGGTCCCCCGTCACGGATGGGGCCCGCTGAGGCCCACGCCGCGCCCGTTGGGGCCTTCGCGGGATCGGGGTCGGTCACGGCCGCGCGCTTCCGGCCCACGAGATGCGCAACGGGTGTCGTTCGGGAGTGGCGCAACCCGCTGCGGGCCGGGGTTCGGGCGTTGGCCCTCACCCCGGGCAATAACAAGCGGTCGCCCCGGACAGGGTCCGGGGCTCACCGACAGGAACTCGCTCGGCCTTCCGAGGCGTCCACCGACACCCGTTGGATTGGAACGAAGCGGTGTTCCTGTTCGCGAGCCCCGGACCCTGTCCTGTCCTCTGGTCTCATTTCCGTCGGCTCCGCTGCGGCTTTTGTGGCGGTCCCGTCTGCTCCTGAACCGCGATCACGACGTCGGTCGCGAAGAGGAGCCGCTCCAGACCGCGCCTGAGGGTCAT
>JAUSAZ010000214.1 GCA_030652255.1 Myxococcales bacterium
CCTGCGCCGCGGGTCAGCTCTGCTCGGCGGGCACCTGCGTGACCACCTGCGGCTCGGGGCAGACCAACTGCTCGGGCGTGTGCCGCAACCTCACCTCCGACGCCGACGCCTGCGGCGCCTGCGGCACCGTGTGCTCGGGCACCGGCCTCGTGTCGCGCACCTGCGGCGCGAGCGTGTGCAACGGCACCTGCTCGGCGGGGCGCGCCAACTGCGACGGCAACCTCCAGAGCAACGGCTGCGAGGTCGACACCAACACCTCGGTCGCGCAGTGCGGCGGCTGCACCGGGATGGCCTGCTCGTCGAGCAACATCGTGGCGGCCTGCTCGGGCGGCAACTGCACCGGCAGCTGCAACGTCGGCTTCGCGGACTGCAACAACGACAAGCGCACCGACGGCTGCGAGGTGAACACCACCAACGACGCCGACAACTGCGGCGGCTGCGGGGCGTCCTTCGCGTGCCCGGCGCGCGCCAACGCCGCGGCGACGCCGTGCGTGAGCTCGGTGTGCACCATCGGCACCTGCAACCCGGGCTTCGGCAACTGCGACGGGCTCGCGGCCAACGGCTGCGAGGAGGCGCTCAACAACAACCCCAACTGCGGGGCCTGCGGCGTCGTCTGCACGGGCGGCCCCACCTGCCAGGCCGTCGCCGGGATGCCCGGCGTCTTCTCCTGCCAGTGACGCCCTGACGCGGGCGTCGCTCGGCGCCCGCGGCTCCTCCCCCCACCTCCGCTCCCCCTTAACATCCCAGAAGCACGACCGCTCCCGACCCCACCGACGCGCGGCGTCGGAGGGGTTTGGGGGCGATGTGTCGCGTTGGGGGGGAGAGGCGCCTGGCGTGGAGCGGAGCGGACGGCGGGATCGGAGGGGAGGATCAGACCGCGCGGCGGCGGGCGGCGCCGGGCTGGCGCATCGCCTGGGCCTTGGCGCGCACGGTGGCGTTCGGCGTGCGCGCGGGCGCGGCGGCGCGAGCGGCGGAGGCCGAGGCGGCAGGGGCCGGGGCATCGGCGTCGGCCTCGGGGGCCTCGGCGGCGGCGGGCTCGGCCTGCGCGGCGCGCTGGGCGGCGAGCTCGGCGGCGTGCGCGGCCTCGTCCTTCGGGAGATGGCACTTCTTGTATTTCTGACCCGAGCCGCAGTGGCAGGGGTCGTTGCGTCCGACCTTCATGGGGGTGAATTCCTCTCGTGGATGGAGATCGCGGCCGTGGAGCCGCGGGGCGGGCGATGGTAGCTCAGCCGGGCCTCCAACGCGGGGCCGATCGGCGGCCTCGCCGCACCGCGCAACACGAGCACGGCCCTCGGCCCCGGCCCGCGGTAGCATCGGGGGGAGTGCAGGCACCCAATAGCAGGAGGCATCACGATGGAGAGGAGTCCGACCCGACACGAGCTGGTCCTTCCGGCGCCGCAGGCGGTGCGACGCGCGCTGGGGCCCGAGGGCATCCGGGCGGAGCTGGTGCTCACCCGCTACGACGGGGCGCCGCTCACCGACACGGAGGCGCGGCTCGTGAGGGCGGTGCTCTCCCTGCTCGACGCCGAGCACGAGGTGTCGCTCGCCCGGCCCATTGACGCGACCCCGCTGCCGCCGATGACGCGCAGCCGGAAGTCGTAGCCCGCACCCCCGGTCAGTCCACCGCCTCGAGCACCGCCGCCGCGCCGAGGCCGCCGGCCGCGCAGATGCCCAGCAGCGCCGTCTTCTTGCCCGAGCGCGCGAGCTCGTTGGCCATCGTCGTCACCATGCGCGCCCCCGTCGCGCCGAAGGGGTGGCCCAGCGCGAGCGACCCGCCGTGCACGTTGAGCCGCTCGTCCGCCACCGCCCCCACCGCCGCCGCGCGCCCGAGCCGCGCCTGCGCGAAGGCGTCGCTCGCGAGCATCTTCAGCACGCTCAGCACCTGCGCCGCGAAGGCCTCGTGCAGGTCCACCAGGTCGATGTCCGCCAGCGAGAGGCCCGCCCGCTCCAGCGCCAGCGGCATCGCCAGCGCCGGGCCCATCAGGAGCTGGTCCGCCGGGTCGACCCCCACGTAGGCCCACGACCGGAACGCCGCCTTCGGCCGCAGCCCCAGCGCGCGGGCCTTCGCCTCGCTCATCAGCACCACCGCCGCGCCGCCGTCGGTGAGCGCGCTGCTGTTGCCCGCGGTGAGCGTGCCCTCCTTCGCGAAGGCCGCCCGCAGCCTCCCCAGCTTCTCCAGGGTGGTGTCGCCGCGCACCAGCCCGTCGACGCGCACCACCTTCCCCTCCGGGGTCGTGACCTCCACCAGCTCGTCGTCGAAGCGCCCCGACGCGATCGCCGCCGCCGCCCGCTGGTGCGAGCGCAGCGCGAAGGCGTCCTGCGCCGCGCGGCTGATCTCGTTGCGCGTCGCCATGCGCTCGGCCGCCTGGCCCATCACCTCGCCGGTCGAGCGCTCGGCGATCTTCGGCTGCCGCGGCAGCAGGTCGGTGATCGGCCAGAGCTGGCTGAGCACCCCGAGGTAGTCCGCCGTCGTCGGCTTGCCGAGGGCCAGCGGCGCCAGCGCGTGCACCACCTTCTGCGGCAGCTTGATCTCCGCGTTGCTGGTCGAGTCGCTGCCGCCGCACAGCACCACGTCGGCCTCGCCGCGCTCGATGGCCGCCGCCGCCAGGGTGATCGCCTGCAGCCCCGACGCGCAGGCCCGGGTCACCGTCATCGCCTCGGCCCGCGGGTCGAGCCCCAGGTCGAGCGCGATCTCCCGCCCCACGTTGGGCGACCCGCTCGGCAGGATGACCCCGCCCCACACCACCGCGTCGACGTCGCGCACGCCGAGGCCCGCCCTCGCCAGCGCGCCCCGCGACGCCGCCACGCCCAGCGCGATCGTGTCCATCGTCGTGAAGTCCCCGAAGGCCTTCACGAAGGGCGTCCGCGCGCCCGTCACCACCACCGCGCGCCGACCGTCCTGCTTGTTCATGGTCATCTCCGCTCTACGCTCCCAGGAAGGCCCCGCCGCACACCCGCAGCGTCTGCCCCGTGACCCCCAACCCCGCCGGGCCCGCCAGGAAGGTGATGGTCGCCGCCACGTCCTCCGGCAATCCCCCCTGCCCCAGCGCCGACAAGCGCCGCCCCGCCTCGCGGATGGCCACCGGCACCGCCGCCGTCATCCGCGTCTCGATGAAGCCTGGCGCCACCGCGTTGACCGCCACGCCCCGCGCACCGAGCTCCCTCGCCCTCGCCCGCACCCACCCGATGAGCGCCGCCTTCGACGCCGCGTAGGCCGTCTGCCCGACGTTGCCCGCGATGCCCGCGATGCTCGACAGGCACACCACCCGCCCGCCCTCGCGCAGCAGCGGGTCGAGCGCGGCGTCGAGCGCCAGCACCGCGCGGAGGTTGACCGCCAGCACCGCGTCCCAGTGCTCGCGCTTCATGCGCGCCATCGTGCGGTCGCGCGTGACCCCCGCGTTGTGCACCACCACGTCGACCCCGCCCAGCGCCGCCACCGCCGCGACCACCGCCGCGATGGACGCCGGGTCGGAGAGGTCGGCCGCCACCGCGGTGCCCCCGAGCTCGCGGGCCAGCGCCGTGGCCGCTGCCTCCTCCTGCGGCCGGTCGAGGCACAGCACGTGGGCGCCCTCCGCCGCGAGGGCCCGCGCCGTCGCCGCCCCGATGCCCTGGGCCGCGCCCGTCACCAGCGCGACGCGCTTCTCCAGCGGGCGCACCACCGCCGCCGACGCCTCGCCCGCCGCCGCGAGCGACACCCGCAGGGCCTGCCCCGACACGAAGGCCGACCGGTTGGTAAGCAGCCACCGCACGACGGCGCCCGCGCGCCCCTCGGCGCCCGGCTCGACGCGCAGCAGGTTGGCGGTCACCCCGTGGCGACCGAGCTCCTTGGCGAGGCTCTTGACGAAGCCGTCGAGCGACGACTGCGCCGCCGCAGCCCCGCTCGTGAGCGCGGGGTCGTCCGCGGGCCGACCGAGCAGCAGCACCCGCCCCGAGCGCGCCACGCGGCCCACCCACGGCTGGAAGAACCCGTGCAGCGCCGCGAGGGCGTCGGACCCGTCGAGCCCCGAGGCGTCGAAGACCAGGGCGTCGACCCGCTGTCCTTCCGCCAACGACTCCGCCGCGCGGGGCGGCCGCCCATAGGCCTCGCCGGGCCCGACGAAGGCGTCCATGCTCCACCCCGCGAGCAGGGGCCGGGCGCCCGCCGCCGCCAGCGTCTCGGCGAGCATGGGCACCAACCCCCCGGCGCCCGCGGCGCCCACCACGACGGACTGGTCGGCGAGGCAGAGGGCGGGCATCGGGCCTCGACCGCGGCGCAGCGCGGTGGGCAGTGGGAGCGGGAGCCCGAGGGCGCCGATGAGGCGGCGGGCGGTGGCGTTGCGGCCGAGGTCGACGAGCAGGTCGGTCATGGTGGGGGCTCCTCTACGCCACCGCGGCGCGCTGCGCCGCCAGCTTCGCCAGCATGCGCTCGCCGGTGGTGGTGATCTCCTCGTGCAGCGCCCGGTCGCGCAGCTCGCAGCGGTCGAGCCAGCGCGCCAGCACCTCGCGCCGCTCGGGGAAGCGCCGCGACTGCTCCAGCAGGATCTCCGCGATCGCCTCGTCGGCCAGCAGCCGCGTGAGGCGCTCGGCGTGCAGCATCGCCAGGGCGAAGTCGCGCTTCGGGTCCCACTCCTTCGCGAGCGATGCCTTCCAGGTGGTAAGGGCAGTGCCGCCGAGGGTCTTGAGCTTGTCCGCCGCGGTGCGAGCGAGCAGGTGCTGCTGCGCCGAGAGCGACAGCACGCTCACCGCCGCGACCCGCTTCTCCAACGCGTCGGTGGCCGACACCGCGCGCCACCGCGCCTGCGCCAGCCTCCGCACGAAGGCCTGCGGGCGCTTGATGATCCCGAGCAGGGTGTCCTTCATCGCCATCAGCGACTGGATCTGGCTGGTGCCCTCGTAGATGGGCAGCACCAGCGCGTCGCGCAGGAGCTTCTCCGCGCCGTACTCCCGCGTGTACCCGACGCCCCCGTGGATCTGCACGTTGCGCCGCGCGATCTCCACGGCCTTCTCCGCCGCGAGGTACTTGAGCAGCGGGGTGTAGCGCCGCGAGAGCGAGCGGTGCCGCGGCAGGTCGACCTTCGCCCGCGAGGCCTCTGGCGTGCCTTCGACGAAGCGCTCGAGCAGCGCCATCTTCTGCGCCATCTCCTCGTGGAAGGCCGACGTCGCCGCGAGGGCCCGCAGCCCGAGGAGGTCGGTCTCCATCTCGTCGAGCAGGTCGGCGATCATCTCGTGCTGCGCGATGGCCTTGCCCATCGAGCGCCGCCCCTCGGCGTAGGCCCTCGCCATGCGCAGGGCGCACTCCCCGAGGCCGATGCTCTCGAAGGCCACGCCCACGCGGGCGTTGTTCATCAGCACCAGCATGTACTTGAAGCCCTCGCCGCGCCTTCCGATGAGCTGCGCGGGGGCGTTGTCGAAGAGCAGCGCGGCCGTCACCGAGCCGTGGTGCCCGAGCTTCTCCTCCAGGCGCGACACCTCGACGTGGCGCACCCTCGTCCCGTCGGGCAGGTCGTCGAAGGCCTTCACCAGAAACATCGACAGCCCCTGGAGCCCCGCGAAGGCGTCGTCGCCCTTCGGCTCCTCGGTGCGCGCGATGACGAAGTGGTACTTCCCGTGCCCGGAGGTGATGAAGATCTTCTCGCCGGTGACCCGCCATTGCCCGTCGGGGTCCTGCGCGGCGCGGGTGCGCAGCCGGGCCATGTCCGAGCCCGCGTCGGGCTCGGTGATGTCCATGCAGCCCCAGGCGTCGCCGCGCGCGATCTCCTCGATGTACTCCGCGAAGCGCGTCTCGGCGATGCGCCCGGCGGCCACGTCGAAGCGGGTGCTGCCCTCGTGGATGGAGTACGCCAGCATCGCCATGGCCATCCCCCCGTGGAACGAGAAGTGTGTCATCGCCGACACGTCCCCGCGCGCGACCATCTCGGCGACCAGGAAGTAGAGCGTGAGCGGCGCGTTGAGCCCGCCGAGCTCGCGCGGCAGGCAGAGCCGGTGCACCTCCGCGGCCTTGAGCGCCGCGAAGAAGGCCTGCATCGAGGGCCCCTCGGTGACCTCGCCGTCGGCGAGGGTGTTGCCCTCGCGGTCGATGCGCGCCGCCCGGGGGCCGAGCTCCTTCGCCACGAGCTCGCCCATCATGGCGGCGATCTCGGCGTAGAAGCCGCGGGCCTCGGCGGGGGTCTTGAAGCCGTCGGGGGTGCGGTACCCGTACTCGGTGACCTCCACCAGCGCGTCCCAGTCGACGCCCCGCTCCAGGTAGAACCGCAGGTCTTCGTTGTCCGTGAGGAAGCTGGCCATGGTGGGGGGTATCCTTACCGCCTGGAAGGTCGGCGCTTCTTGGGCGCGGGGCCCGGCTGCGGTGGTTCAGGGTCGCGGGTGACGAAGAGGGCCGTGCGGGCGATGCGGTCGAGCTCGCGGTCGCTGCGGGCGCGGGCCTTCGCGAGGTCGTCGTCGAGGGCCACCGGGAGCACGGCGTTGGAGACCCCCGCCGCGATGACCACCTGGAGCATCTGGAGGAGGTAGGCCTCGGGGTCGAGGTCGGGGTGGTGCGTGCCGCCCGCCTGGCCCGCGCGGATGAAGCCCGCGATGGCGGCGAGCCACGGGCGCACGGCGTCGCGCAGGAGGGCGCGGATGGCGTCGGGCCGGTCGAGCATCTCGCGCAGCACCAGCCGCGCCCGGTGGGGGTCGTCGGCGAAGAAGCGCCGCACCGCGCCGAAGATGGCCTCGAAGCGCCCGAGGCCCGACGGGGCCGCGAAGAGCAGCTGCGGGAGCGCGTCCTTCCAGTGGGCGAGGAAGCCGTCGAGCACGGCGTCGCGCACGAGCTCCTTGGAGGGGAAATAGTGCAGCACCGCGGGCTTGGACACCCCGACGGCGTCGGCGATGTCCTGGAGGGCGGTGCCGTCGAAGCCGCGCACGGCGAAGAGCCGGGTGGCCTCGCGCACCACGGCGGCCCGCACCTCCCCCCGCCCGCTGCGCTCGTCCGAGGCGACCATCGGACAGGTTGCCTACCAGATGGTAGGGAGCGAAGGCAAGTGGGGCGAGGTCGAGCTGAGGTTCGGAGCAGGGGGCCCTATTGGGGACCGCGCCTGTCGCCGCGCACTGAAGTACGCGGCAACGTTGGGGACATTGAGCAGCACACCGCAAGTCCGCGCCGCGGACTTTGCATCGAGTCGTTCGCCGTCCAGAGCGTTGCCGCGTACTTCAGTGCGCGGCGAAGGGCGCGGTGCCCCAGCTCGACCGCGGCGCGGTTGGCGACCCGAGCCAGACCCCGACCTTGAGGGCTGTCCTCTGGTCTCAATTCCTGCGGCTATTTCTGGTCTTTCCTAGCGGTCTTGTCGTCGCTTCGGACCGGGGCTGGTCGCGTCCCGCGACTGCGCCGCCGGGCAAGCGAAAGCAGGCGCCCCTGACGGGGCTATCGGAAGGACGCCGTGCAAGCCGCGTGATCGCACCGCTTCCCGGACACCACGTCCATGGAAGCGGTGCTGCTCATCGACTCCGGAAGCCCCGTCAGGGGCG
>JAUSAZ010000216.1 GCA_030652255.1 Myxococcales bacterium
GTTGCTCGTCGCCTGCACCTTCCGGAAGGTCGAGCGAGTTCCGGTCCGGCAAAGCCCCGGACAATGTCCGGGGCGCGTCTTGTTATTGCCCGGGGTGAGGGCCAACGCCCGAACCCCGGCGACGCGCGACGGCTTGCACCGACGCGAAATGCCTGGAAACAAGCCGTTCCGGGAGATGTGTCCCGAAGTGAGCCATTCATGGAGAGGGGGTCGGAGTGAGACGAGATCGCTTGAATCCTCGGTCTTTCCCCCTCTCCATTCATGGAGAGGGGGCTGGGGGTGAGGTCTCGCGAAGCCGCGTACCCAACTCGTCAGCGCCCGGCGACCCGCCGACGCCGTCGACCGACCAGCGCCAGCGCCGCGAGCGCCACCCCGCCGAGGCCGCGGCCGGTCGTCCCGTCGCCGCCCGCGTGGCAGCCGCAGCCCCCCTCGGTCACCTCGCGCAGCACCTCGCCGGGCTCTTCGCCCGCATCCACGACCGTCGCTGCGTCCGCGGCCATCCCCGTGTCCGTCGCGCCGGGCACGTCGTTCGTCACCGCGCCCACGTCCGTCGGCGGCGTGCCGATGTCGTTCACCACCGTGCCCACGTCCGTCGCCGTCGCAACGTCGGGCGGCGGTGCGGCGCCCGCGTCGAGCGGCGGCATCGAGGGGTCGATCACCAGGCGCAGCACCGGCCCACGCCCGGCCGAGACCTCCTTCGAGTCGAAGTGGGCGGAGTTGGCGTCGCCCGCCGCTGGCAGCACGGCGAAGGCGTACGTGCCCGCCGACGGCACCGCGCTCGCGGGCAGCGCGAGGGTGTACCGCTGGTCGACGGAGATGTCGTTGACGCGCCCGAGCTGCGGGCCCCGGGGCCCCGGGCGCGCGCTCCACGTGAGCGTGCCCTCAGACCACGAGGCGTTCGAGGCCGCGAAGACGCTCGCGCCGTCGCCCTCGGCGGAGCGGTCGGTGGAGCTGTTGAGCAGGAGCTGCGCCTGCACCACCCGGCCCGGCAGCGCGCCCACCCGGAACTTCAAATAGAACTCGCTGTCGCCCGCGCCCACGGAGAGGTCGCGGACCTCGGGGTACACCGAGGCCCCGGCGAGGGGGGTCACCGTGACGTCCTCCACCGCGGGGAAGTCCATCACCATCCCGGACATCATCGGGGTGCCGGCGTCGGGCATCGGGGTGCCCGCGTCGCGCACGGTCGACCCCGGGCAGCGC
The DNA here is from genome assembly GCA_030652255.1 of Myxococcales bacterium. GTDB lineage: Bacteria > Myxococcota_A > Polyangia > Polyangiales > SCUS01. The sequence goes on from JAUSAZ010000216.1 coordinate 1,201, forward strand.
GCGAGCTCGCCCTCGACGCCGTCCACCACGAGGTCGGAGAACACCGCCCCCACCGGGAGCTGCGCCCCGCCGACGCCGCTCGGCCGCGAGGTGCCCAGGGACATGTGCAGGCTCGACGGCGCGAAGGTCATCCCCGAGTCCGACCAGTCGATGGTGAGCACCACCGCGCCGTTGCGGAGGTAGCGCGTGCGGCCGTCGCGCCACTCGATGCGCAGCCGCTGGGGGGACCCGTCCCAGGTGCCGTTGCCGCCGAAGGGCTCCTCGAAGAACGACCCGCAGCCGCAGTCGCCGTAGCCCGGGGCGCCGCTCGGGCACATCCCCCACATCAGCTTCTGCTGCCCCGCGCGCCCGTCCTCGTCGTTGGCGTAGACGCGCAGCATGCACTTGTAGTGGTTGACCCGGAAATCCGGTGAGTACTCGATGGGCTCGGTGATGCCGTAGCCGCCCTCGTACATCGCGAAGAGCTCGTTGTCGGTCATCGTGCCGAGGCTCGACATCGTGACGTTGGAGAGCGTGAACTCCACCGACCCGGAGACCAGCCGCGGCAGCGCGTACCAGATCCGGTCGCGCCGGTCGGTGACGTGCCAGCCGTCCATCGTCAGCGACCCGCCCACCTGGTTGCCGAGGGTGCGCCCGCGCAGCCCGTCCTCCAGGTGAAACGCTCCCCCCGGCGTCGCCACCAGCAGCACCCCGAGCGCTGCGCCGAGCCCGAGCGCCGCGCGTACAGACCTTCCGTTGCTCGCGTTCATCACGTCGACTCCTGGTCACTCGGGCGTTGCGTAGACGTTCAGCCGGTAGGCCTCCTGGTCGGTGTCGTCGGCGGTGTAGATCGCCACCCCCCTCGCGGGGCACGCCTCGTCGAGCACCACGTTGCCCTCGGAGCGGAGCTCGGTGCCGGGGCCGTCGCCGTCGTGGCGGGTGAGCGCCGCCCGCTGGGCCACCACGAGCCGGGTGAACATCAGCGTCGCGCAGGACGCCCCGAGCCGGCCCCGGTCGACCACCAGCACCACCCGGCGGAAGCGGTTGACCCCCACGGCCAGCACGGCGTCGTGCAGGGGCGGCGGCGTGGCCCCGCGGCGCACCGCGGCCACGACCTGCTGGAAGTTCACCGGGAGCCCGAGGCCCCAGCGGTCGCCCGGCGGCACGAAGGGATCGACCCGCGGGTTGACGCCCACGTCGAGCTCGCCGCGCACGGCGTCGTAGAGCCGCTGGTAGGTGGCCGCGCTCGCCGGGAGCAGCCGCGCGCCCGCCATCGTGAGGTCGATCGCCGGGCCCAGCGACCGCGCCCCCGCCGGCACCTGCGGCTGCGCCGAGAGCACCGCGGGCGCCGCCCCGAGCGCGGCGAGGCCCTGCGCCGAGAGGTCGCCGCGGGTGAGGGAGCCTGGGCCGCCGACGCGCTCCCAGGGGCCGCGGTACACCGCGTAGTGCAGCACGCCCTCGTGGTAGGGCGAGCTGGTCACCGGGTCGGTGGCGCGGGTCTCGGCGACGGCCACCCGGGCCCGCGCCTCCCAGTTGCACCACTGGGCCTGCGCCACGAGGCCCTCCATCCCGCGGTGCACCGAGAGCGGCGCCAGGGGATGGGTGGTGATGCGCGACGAGTCCGCGGCGACGTCCTGCACCGCCACCGCGCGGGGGGTCTGGTAGCCGTACGCCGCCACGATGACCGCGACGCACTCGCGCGCCCCGAGGGCGATGGGCCGGCGCCACACGCCCACGCCGTCGACCGCCGTGACGGCCTCCTCGCCCTCCTCGGAGAGGGTCATGCCGAGCTGCGCGGCGACGGCCCGCTCGCCCTCGAGGGCCGCGAGCGCCTCGGCCCGGGTGACCGCCCGCAGCGGCTCCGGCGGCAGCCGCGCCCGCGTCCCGAAGGCCACGAAGAGGTACGCGAACATCCCCCCGACGAGGGCGATCGAGAGCCCCAGCACCCGCAGCGTGGTCTTCATCGATGGCCCGGACGCGAATCTCTCACGGGTGACACCGCGCGGACAACGCGGGCGATGCGGTACCCTCCGGCGCACTGCCATGAAGCGAAGCGCGCGCTCGATCGCCCTGTGCCTCGTGCTCCAGGCCCACGCGTCGTGGGGGCAACAGACCGGAGGACGCTTCGGCGGCTCCAACTGGGCAGCGCCCCCCGCCGCGGCCTCGCCCCCCGCGCCCTCGCCCCCCGCGCCGACGACGATCTTCCCGCCCTCCGCCCCGATGCCCATGCCCGGCATGCCCGCGCCCATGCCCGGCATGCCCGCGCCGCCCACGCCCGTCGCGGCGCCCGCGCCGCCGCCGCCGCCCCCCGCGCCGCCGGTGACGGTGCTCGACTACCGGCGCCCCTCGCCGCGGGACTTCCCCGTGGCCCGCGTGTCGCGCATACGCCCGGTCGACGACGCGGAGTACCAGGTCGCGCACCCGTCGCGGGATTACAACACCCGGTATGGTCCCGCCCGCACGGCGGCGGGCCTGGCGGCCGGGGCGGCGTTCTTCGGGGTCGGCGCGGCGCTCACCTTCTGGCTCACCCGCGACGGCGCCGGGGCCCGCCCGATGCCGTCGGTGCGGCCGCCGATGCCGAGCCGCGCCCCGGGGCCGATGCACCACCCGGGCGTCGAGGTGCGCCGGGTCTCCATCGCCTTCGACTGGACCGCGCGGGCCTCCATCCAGCACGCCCTCGCGACGGTCTCGGCCGCGGTCGACCCCGGCACCCCGCACGGCCTGCACGCCGCGGCGATGGCCGCCCGCGACGCCCTCGCCAACGCCCACCGGGCCGCGCGCTACGGGGTGTTCCAGAGCTACGCGCTCGACCCCGCGCGGGGGCAGCAGGTGTTCGGCCAGATCGCCGACTCGCTCCGCGGCCGGTACACCGTCGAGACCGTGAACAACGCCCGCCGCGTCGCCGGGCCGAAGTCCGTCGCGCGCGCCGAGGAGGGCCCCGGCCTCGTGGTGGTGACCCTGCTCGTGGCCACGAAGGGACCGCTGCCGCCGCTGCCGCCCGCGATGAGCCTCCCGGCCCTCATGGCCGCGCTCGAGGGCCTCATCCCGCCGCGCGCCGAGCAGCTCGCGGCGCTGGAGGTCGTGTGGTCGCCCGCCGACGAGGGCGACCCGATGTCCTCCGCCGAGCTCGAGGTGCTCTACCCCGAGCTGCTGCGCCTCGACGAGGGCGCCGGGCTCGGGCGCCGCGCCTGCGGGTCGTGCCGCGCCGTGTACGCGGGCGAGCTCGGCCGCTGCCCCGCCTGCGGCGGGGTGTGAAGCACCGTCGCGCCGGGTCGTCGCCGTTCACATGAACCCGCCGCTCCGCCGCGGCTGTGATGCCGGTGTCGGTGGGTGTCGTCGAAGGTTCGCAGGCCGGGCTCCCCGGCGTCGGGCCGACGCCGCGCGAATCGCCCTGTTTCACAGCGGTAGGGCGGTGCCTACATCCGTTCACGACGGGGGCGGTTCGGCCGTTGCTCAGGGCCGCGTCGTCATCTGCGACGAGGCCTGGGATTCCTGTCCCAGGCGTGCTCGGAGGGATGATGGACAAACCCTGCGCAGCGGTGTCTGGGGACTTCGCTCCAGCTCTCCACCGCAGGGCAATCGTTCGGGTGCAGGAGTCATTCAATCATGAAGCGTCGTTCGCTGTTCACCATGGTCGGCCTCGCGGTGCTTTCGTTCGCCACGGTCGCGCATGCGATCGACCGCGACTTCACGGTGCACAACAGCATCGGCAACCCGATCATCGAGCTGCACATCACCCCGAGCAGCACCACCACCTGGGGCGCCGACCTCCTCGGCGCGCACGTGCTCGCCGATGACGCCTCGGTGCTCATCCACTACACACCCAGCATGTACCGCGGGCAGTGTGTGTTCGACATCAAGGTCGTCGACCAGGCCGGCGCGCACGTCGTCAGCGGCATCAACCTCTGCCGCATCACCGACGTGACCTTCACGCGCGACGGTGACGGCGACGTCGCCTACTCCGCGCACTGATCCTTCCCGTCCCGACGCCGCACCGAGCGGCGGCTCCCTCCCCACAGTCACAACCGTCGCTCGAAGCACGAGCGGGGCAAGCCCCGCCCGCATCGGCGCCGGCGCGGTCCGGCCGGTGGTAGTGTCCGCGCCCCTATGCATGCGTTGTTGGAAGAGCTTGGTTCGGCCGCTTCGGCGGCGTTGGTGCAGTCCTTCGGCGCGGAGGGCATCCCCGCCTCGCTGGTGTTCGAGCCGTCGCCGCGCGCGGACGCGCAGTGCAACGCGGCGATGCAGCTCGCCAGGGGGCTGAAGCGTCCGCCCCGCGACCTCGCCGTCGCCATCGTCGGCGCCGTCGCGTCGCACCCCGCCGTCGCGAAGGCCGAGGTCGCCGGCGCGGGCTTCGTCAACGTCACCCTGCGCGACGAGTGGCTCGCCGCCCACGTCGACGACGCGCTCGCGCTGCGCCCGGTGGGCGCCGGGCAGACCGTGGTGCTCGACTACTCGTCGCCCAACGTCGCCAAGCCCATGCACATCGGGCACATCCGCTCGACGATCCTGGGCGAGGCGATGAAGCGGGTGATGCGCGCGGTGGGCTACACCGTCGTCGCCGACAACCACCTCGGCGACTGGGGCACGCAGTTCGGCAAGCTCATCGTGGCGTGGCACCGGTACCTCGACCGGGCCGCATACGAGCGCGACCCGGTGGGCGAGCTGCTGCGCATCTACGTGAAGTACAGCGACGAGGAGAAGGCCCAGAAGCTCGCGCTCGGCGCCCCCGTGAAGGAGGCCGACGACGACGACGCCCCGCTGCCGGCGCAGGCCCCGGAGCTGCTGCTCGCGGCGCGCGCCGAGCTGGTGAAGCTGCAGGCGGGCGACCCCGAGAACGTCGCGCTGTGGAAGCAGTTCGTCGACGTGTCGATGGCGGAGTTCGAGCGGACCTACAAGCGCCTCGGGGTGAGCTTCGACGAGGTGCTGGGCGAGAGCTTCTACAACGACATGCTCGCCGCGACGGTCGACGAGCTGCTGGAGAAGGGCATCGCGGAGCACAGCCAGGGCGCGGTGGTGGTGACCTTCACCAAGGAGCGCGACGGCGAGGCGATGCCGCCGATGCTGGTGCGCAAGGCCGACGGGGGCTTCCTCTACGGCACCAGCGACATCGCGGCGATGCGCTACCGCATGGGGCGCTGGAGCCCCTCGCGCATCCTCATCGTGACCGACGAGCGGCAGCAGCTGCACTTCCGCCAGCTCTTCGCGGTGGCGCGGCGGCTCGGGGTCCCGGCGAAGCTGGAGCACGTGTGGTTCGGGCTGATGCGCCTGCCCGAGGGGACCTTCTCGACCCGCGACGGCAACGTGATCGCGCTGGAGTCGCTGCTCGACGAGGCCGAGCAGCGCGCGGAGGCGGTGGCCCGCTCGCTCAACGCCGACCTGCCCGACGCGGAGGTCAAGGAGGTGGCCCGCGTCGTGGGCCTCGGGTCCGTGAAGTACAACGACCTCTCCAAGGACCGCACGACCCTGGTGACCTTCACCTGGGACAAGGCGCTCTCGCTCCAAGGGAACACCGCGCCGTACCTGCAATACGCCTACGCGCGCATCCGCTCGATCCAGCGCAAGGTGGCCGAGCTCGGGGCGGTGCCGGGCCCGGTCGGGGCGCTGGAGCCGGCGGAGCGGGCGCTGGTGCTGGCGCTGTTGAAGTTCCCGCTGGCGGTGGAGGACGTGGCGCGCACGGCGCGGCCGCACGCGCTCTGCGACTACCTCTACGAGCTCGCGGGGGCCTTCTCGACCTTCTACAACGAGCTGCCGGTGAAGGACGCCGAGCCCGCGGTGCGCGCGGCGCGTCTGACGCTGTGCGAGCGGGTGGCCACGGTGCTGCGACGGGGCCTCGACCTGCTGGGCATCGAGGTCGTGGAGCGCATGTGACCACCCGGCTCGTCACGGGTTATCCCCGGCTGCTGGCGCGGCGCATCGCGACGGAGGTGCTCGCCGACCCGGGCGCGCGGGTGGTGATGCTGGTGCGCACGCGCTTCATGGAGGAGGCGCGGCGCTGGGTGCTCTCGCTGGGCGCCGACGCCGAGCGGGTGGAGGTGCTCGAGGGCGAGGTGACGGCCATCGACCTCGGGCTCGGGGGGAGGGAGTACCTCGACCTGGCGCGGCGCATCGACGTGGTGCACCACGCGGCGTACTCGACGAGCCTGGAGGTGGGCGCGAAGGCCATCACGGCGCTCAACATCCAGGGGACGCGCGAGGTGATCGAGCTGGCCCGCGCGGGCCTGGAGCAGGGCAGCGCGCCGCGGGTGGTGGCGTACAGCTCGGTGCTCGCGCTCGGCGGCGCGGAGGGGCTGCTGCGCGAGGAGGACCTCGACCTCGGGCAGCGGCTGCGCTCGCCCGCGGAGGAGACGATGCACGACGCCGAGCGGCTGCTGCGCCAGGCGATGGAGGCGCTGCCGGTGACGGTGGTGCGCGCGTCGATGATCGTGGGCGACTCGCAGACGGGCGAGATCGACCTCTTCGACGGGCCGTACCTGTTCATCGTGTTGATGCTGAGCTCGCCGGTGGACCTGCGCCTGCCGCTGCCGGCGGGGGGCGACCTGCCGCTGCACGTGGTTCCGGTCGACCACGTGGCGCGGGCGGGGGTGGCGCTCGGGGGGATGCGCGAGGCCATCGGGCGCACGGTGCACGTGGTCGACCCGTCGCCGCCGACGACGCGGCACGCCTTCGAGCGCATCGCGCAGGTGGCGGGGCGGGGGGTTCCGCGGGGGATGGTTCCGGTGAACCTCACGCGGGCCCTGCTGAACACACCGGGGCTGGAGCGCCTGACGCGCAGCCCGCGGGCCTTCGTCGACCGCCTCGCGACGCGGGCGCGCTACTCCGACGCGGGCGCCCGGGCGCTGCTCTCGCCGCGGGGGGTGGAGTGTCCCCCCTTCGAGGCGTACGTGGGGCCGCTCGTGGCGTACACGCAGGCGCGGCTGGAGGCGCGGCGTGCGCGGGCGGTCGAGGTCGACGTGGACGACCCGCTGGCATGAGCGGCGGAGAAGTGGAGGTGTGCCGTGGTGACGGGTGACGTGGCGACGGTGATACTGGGCTCGGAGTCGCGCTACCGGCGGGAGCTCATCGAGCGGCTGGGTCTCGGCGTGACGTGCATGGCCTCGCCCTTCGACGAGGAGGGCGCGAAGGCGGGGCTGAGCGGGCTGCCCATCCCCGAGCGGGCGCGGGTGCTGGCCATCGGGAAGGCCGAGGCGCTGGGCGAGCTGTATCCCGACGCGGTGATCATCGGGTCCGACCAGCTGGGCGAGGTCGACGGCGAGGCGCTGGGCAAGCCGCATACGAAGGAGCGGGCGCGGGCGCAGCTGCGGCGGCTGGCGGGCAGGGAGCACCGGCTGCACACGGCGGTGGCGGTGCACCACCGGGCGAGCGGGCGCACGGAGACGGCGGTGGACACGACCGCGCTGGTGATGCGGGCGCTGACGGACGAGGCGATCGCGGACTACGTGGCGAGGGACGCGCCATTGGACTGCGCGGGCTCGTACCGGGTGGAGTCGTTGGGCATCGCGCTCTTCGAGCGGGTGCGAGGGGATGACTTCACGGCGGTGATCGGGCTGCCGCTGACGAGGGTGGTGGAGCTGCTGGAGCGGTTTGGGGTGCGCGTGCTGGGGTGATGGGGGGCGAGGGCTGCGGCTGCGTCGGAGGAGAAGAACCGCAAGGGTCGCAAGGGTCGCAAGGGAGTGACGGGCGGGGCGCGCAGCCGTCCCGACACATCACCTCGTGTCGGAGTCCCGCATCGCTCCAACCCTCTCGCGAATCCGATACGCCAGCGTCTATCGAGCGCCACCAGATTTGACCCCCTTGCGACCCTTGCGGTTCTCCACCTCCGACGCAGCCGCGGGCGCGCCCTCTGCAACCACCACGGGCTCTGGCGCCACCAGCAGGAAGGGCTGCACGTCCATCTTCCAGATCGCCTCCACGCGGTCGAGGGCGGCGCCGATGCCCGATAGATCCACTGGCGCCCAGCGCTCCGTACCGAGCGTGATCCGCGCGAGCCCGACCCCCGCGAGGTGCCGCCCGCCCACGCGCACCACCCTCGCGCCGCGCGGGAACTTCTTCGCCTTCGCGCCGAACTCCAGCCCCAGGATCACCTCGACGACGCCCACCTCCGCGCCGCCGGACACCAGCCACCCCGCGGGCGCGACCGCGCTCGCACCGCGCTGCGAGAGGTCCTGCTCGGGCTGCGTGAACAACGCGTCGGGGTCGCTCTTCTGCCTGCGCGCGAAGCTGCCCACGAGGTCGGGGTCGATGCCCGAGCGCGGGGTGTATCCCTCCCCGGCGGTGTCGAGGGTCACCAGCGCGCTCTCGTTGGTGAAGGCGACCAGCGCGTCGAGTGGCTCCGCGCCGAGCTGCGCGGGAGCGGTGATCCACGCGACGGTGTTGCTGCCGTCGTCGCCCCAGTGGTGCCGCGCCGCGAGCGCCTGCGAGAGCGTCCACCGCACCCGGTGGACCGCGCCGAACAACAGCGACGCGCTGATCGGGCCGTACTGCTCCGTGAGCTGTTCGAGGTAGTGCTGCTCGAAGTCCATCGGTGACCCCACTGCGTGGCGCGCACGCGTCGCATCGCCGCGTCGGCGCCACGATCGACGATCTGCCTACACCGAAACTGCGTCTGCACCAGCGTATTTCGCGCGCGGCACGGCGCCTGCTCAAGCCCTCTGCATGCGGCGATCAGCGGATCGCAAGCATCTGGAAAGAGGGTATCGCCATGACGAAGTCTTCCTCGGTTGGTGTGTCGGGCTGGTCGGTTCGCGCGCTGCTCGCGCTCTGCGTCGCGGGCGCCCTCACCTCGGTGGACGCCACCGCCTCGGCGCAGGGAATGCCCCGCTGGGGACGCCGCCCCGAGCCCACGCTCGTCGCAGCGGGCGGGGCGTTCCATCACCGCTTCGACGGGATGCGTCGGCGCCCGGTCGTGCAGCCGCGGGTGGTCTTCGTCCCGGTGCATGCGCCCGCTCCCGTCACGCCGCCGTGCGCGGTTCCCCCGGCCCCGCAGGACGCCGAAGGCTTCCTGGTGCTGCCCACCACCCGGCTGCGCCCCGGCCAGGCCGTTCGCATCCACTGGGGCGCCAGCTTCTACCCGGGCGTCGTCCGCGCCACCCTCAGCGACGGCCGGGTGCTCGTCCACTACGACGGCTACAGCGATCTCTCCGACGACACCGTCGACCGCGCCGAGCTGCGCATCCCCCGCTGATCGTCGCCGCCCCCGGGGCGCACGTCGCTGCCTCTCCACACCGACACGTACCCCCGGAACTTCCGGGGCGCGTTGACGTTCAGCGGTGCAGGGCCACACGCTTGGAGGACGGTACCTGCATGAGCGACCGCCCAGGCGACGATGACGGTGCAAGCGCGGGGCGCGTGCTCGTGATCGACGACGACCCCGACTGTCGCAGCTCGATCTGTCAGATGCTGGAGGAGGAGGGCTTCGAGACCACGGCGGCGGACGACGGCGCCGCGGGCCTCGCGCTGGCGCTGACGGCGCCCCCGGCGCTGGTGCTCTGCGACGTGCGCATGCCCGTGATGGACGGCTTCGAGACCCTCAAGGCGCTGCGAGGGTCGGCGTCGACGGCCCACGTGCCCTTCGTGTTCTTGAGCGCGGGCGTCGACCTGAGGGAGGTGCGGCGCGGGATGAACCAGGGCGCCGACGACTACCTCGTCAAGCCCTTCTCCGGCGCGGACCTCCTGGAGACCGTGCGCGCCCGGCTGCGGCGCAGCCTGCCCGACCGACCCCGGCGCCCGGTGGTCACGCTGCCCGACGCACCGCGGCTGGCGGGGCGGCTGCTGCCAGACCTCATCGCCGGGCGCTACCGGCTCACCGGGCGCGCGGGGCGGGGCGGCATGGGGGCGGTGTTCCAGGCGCGGGACGTGATACGCGGCGAGGATGTGGCGCTGAAGTTCCTGGTCGACAGCGGCCGGTCGTCGGACCGCTTCGAGAGGGAGTGCGCGATCCTGGCGCGCCTCGATCACCCGCGCGTGGTGCGCTACCGCGAGCACGGGGTGACCCTCGACGGCGACCCCTTCCTGGTGATGGACTGGCTCCACGGCGAAGACCTCGCCGCGCGCCTGGCCCGCGGCACCCTCAGCCCCGACGAGGCCGCCCGGGTGCTGCGCCACGCGGCCGAGGCGCTCGCGGTCGCGCACGCGGCGGGTGTCGTCCACCGGGACGTCAAGCCGAGCAACCTCTTCCTCGTCGACGGCGAGATCGACCGGCTCGCGCTGATCGACTTCGGCGTCGCGCGCGGTCCCGACCCGGGGGTGTTCACGATGCCCGGCGAGATCCTCGGGACCCCGGGCTACCTCGCGCCGGAGCAGGTCGAGGACGCCGCCGCGGCCACCGCCCGCTCCGACGTGTTCAGCCTCGGGTGCTCCGTCTACGCGAGCCTCGTCGGCCACGTGCCCTTCCGCGGCGCCACGGCGATGGCCTCCCTCGCCAGCCTGCTGCGCGACGACCTCACCTCCGTGCGCGCGCTCCGCCCGGACGTCCCCCCGGCGCTCGACGCGCTGCTCACCGCGATGCTCTCCCGCGACCCCGCGGCCCGGCCGCGCGACGGCCAAGGGGTCCTCGACCGCCTCGACGCGCCGCCCTGAGACACGGTGGGCCGCTCAGGCCCTGCGCGGCACCTCCACGACGAAGGCGCTGCCCGCCCCGGGGGCGCTCTGCACCGTGATGCGCCCGCCGTGGAGCTCGACGATCTGCCGCGCGATGTAGAGCCCCAGCCCGAGCCCCGACGGGCTCGCCGTCGGCCCGGCGACCCGCTCGAAGCGCTCGAAGATCCGCTCCTGGCTCTCCTCCGCGATCCCGATGCCCTGGTCGCGCACCGTGATGCGCGCGCGCGCCTCGTCGCCGTCCACCGTGACCCGCACGGGCCGGCGCTCGCCGTACTTGATGGCGTTGGTGAGGAGGTTCGTGGCGACCTGGCCCATGCGCACCGGGTCGAAGTCGCCGGGCATCGGGGCCTCGGCGTCGACCTCGAGGGTGACCCCGACCCGCGCCGCGCCGGGGCTGAGCTGGGCCGCGACGTCGCGCACGACCGCCGCGAGGTCGCAGGGCTCGCGGCAGATCTCCAGCCTGCCCACCCGGATCGCGGTGAGGTCCATGAGGCCCGCGGCCAGCGACGAGAGGCGCGCGCTCTGCCGCAGCGAGGCGTCGAGCGACTCGAGCATCTGGTCTCGCTGCGGGGTGTCCGGCGCCACCCGTCGCACCCGGCGGGACAGCAGGTCGAGCTGCAGCCCGAGCGCGGTGAGCGGCGTCTTCAGCTCGTGCGACGCGATGGAGATGAACTCGTCGCGCATCTGCACCGCCGCCTTCGCCTCGGCGTAGAGGCCGGCGTTCTCCGCGGCCATCACCTCGAGCTCGGCGGTGCGCTCCTGCACGCGCGCCTCGAGGCCGCGGTACGAGCGGTCGAGCAGCGCGCCCATCTGGTTTATCGACGCGGCGAGGCGCCCGAGCTCGTCGCGCGAGTGCACCGGGAGCGTCACGGAGAAGTCCCCCATGCCCATCCGCCGGGCGGCGTCGTCGGCCGCCGCGAGGCCGCGGGAGATCGCGCGGGAGATGCGGAAGGTCAGCGTGAGGCCCACGGCCTCGACGGTGAGCACCGCGAGGAAGAGCAGGCTGATCACCACGCGCTCCATCCAGCGCGAGCCCTCGCCGAGCACGGACGAGAAGGTCGCCTCGACGCCGGACAGCTCGTAGTTGATGCGGTGCACGCGGGCCAGCGCGTCGTCGAGCGCGCGCTGGTCGCGGGAGCCCGCGCTCCGCAGCGCGTGGTACCTCACGCCCGCGTCCTTGAAGTCCGAGAGCAGCGCGTCGGCCTGCGTCCACGCCTCGATGGCGCGCGCGAGGTAGCTCACCGCGTGGAAGCGCCGGAGCAGGTCGACCATCGGGGGAATGTCCTCGTCGGCGATGCCCCCCTGGAGGAAGCCCGCTCGCACGACGCGCGGGTCGTAGTCCGGCCGCATGAGCTCGACGCGCGCCCGGTGGTCCCCCTCCGGGACGCGCAGCTCCTCGACGAAGCGCCGGTACCCCGCCTCGTCGCCGGTGAGCGCGTAGCGCTGCAGGCTCAGCGCGGCGTCCTTCTGCGCCTTCGACCACGTCCCCTCGCCGGCGACGAAGGCACGCACCGCGGACAGCGTGCGCATCGCGAAGCGCAGCGTGGCCAGCTCGCACGCGATCAGCAGCGCCATCGTGCCGATGACCAGGTACAGCTTCCGGCCGATCGACACGTCGTTCCACAGCGTCATTGGGGGCACCATCCCTTCGCGGCCGCCGCATCGACCTCGTAGCCCTGCGGTCACAAGCTCGGACCCGCCCTCGTGATCGTCCACGGGCCTCGTCCCAGGCGACGCCCGGCGTGGCGTCGTCGCCCCCGGCGTGGCGCCCGCGCCCCGCTCACGAACGCCTTGCTGCGTAGTGTTTTTCGAGAGCCTTCGGGTGGCACCCTCGCTGCACTGGGGTCCCTCCGCGCCACCAGCGGCGCGCGACGACCAACGGGGCCCACGCACCGCGGCCCGGGAGCATCCATCCAATGAAGACCCACACCCGACGCACCCTCATGGCCTCCCTGATGACCCTCTGCTTCGCTGCGCTCGGCGCGTGCGGGGGCGACGCGGCCAGCAACGACACCGCCGCCGGCGCCTGCGGCCGGGCGAGCAACGGGCAGTCGCAGTGCTCGGTGGTGATCGGCGGGACATGTCCGGCCGGCCAGTACTGCAACCAGTCGATGCTCAGCTGCTCGCCCGGCTGCACGAGCGACGAGAACTGCTCCAGCGGCGAGGCGTGCATCCGCCCGTCGGGCGAGGCCGTCGGCGCGTGCCAGCGCTGCGCCACCACGACCTGCGGCAACGGTCGCTGCGATACCGGCGAGACCGCGGCCTCGTGCGCGGCGGACTGCGCGGTCGCGGCGGCGCCGGTGTGCGGCAACGGCCGCTGCGAGGCGGGCGAGAGCACGGCCTCGTGCGCCGGCGACTGCCCCGGGACGAGCAACCCCGCGTGCCCGACCGTCTCGGGGAGCTACACCGTCTCGGCGCTCCCGGGCCTGCCGCCGGTCTGCGCGCCGCCCAACGCGGTCATCACCGTCACCCAGGCCGGGTGCGCGGTGACCGTGGCCAACCTCTTCCCGACCCCGGTGACCTTCCCCATCGACCCGGGCGGCGTCGGCGCCGCGAACTACAACATGGGCGGCGTGATGGGCTCGGTGACCTTCGTCTTCGCGCCCGACGGCACCCTGCGCGGCATGGACACCGGCGTCGCCGCGGGCTGCGCCATCACGGGCGTCCGCAACCCCTGACGCGACGAGCAGACGCCCTCCGCCGACGGCGCCGTGGCTCATCCGGCGCACGTCGGCGTGGGAAATCTGCGGTAGCGGTGCGGCGCAACGAGGGCGTAGGTTCGTTGGCTGGACGGTCGGCGACCGTGCGGCGGGGAGACGCCCACGGTGACGCGATCGACGCCCCACCCGAACCATTGGAGCACTCATTGAAGAGAGAGCGTTGGATTGTCTGGCTGATCGCGGCGCATCTGATGGCCTCGGGGGCCTGCAAGCGTCGGACATCGGACGAGGCGTCGGCGACGCCCGCGGCGAGCCCGAGTGACCCCAACCAGGCCATCCAGGTGGCCATCGGGAGCTCGTCCGCGTGCGCCGTGCTCGCGAGCGGCGCGCTCCAGTGCTGGGGCGACAACAGCTACGGGCAGCTCGGCGACGGCGGGCGGGAGAGGCGGCTCGTGCCGGCTCCGGTCCCGGGGATGACGGGGGTCGTCGAGGTCGACGTCGGCGACGCCCATGCGTGCGCGCGCAAGCGCGACGGCACCGTGTGGTGCTGGGGCCAGGGGTCGGACGGCGCGCTCGGCACGGGCAACACCCAGAACGCGCGCGCCCCGGTGCAGGTGCCGGGGGTGCCTCCCGCGCAGGACATCGGCACGAGCGGCGGTAACACCTGCATGGTCGCCGTCGACGGCGGGCTGTGGTGCTGGGGGAGCAACGTGTTCGGCGAGTCGGCGCAGCCCGCGGGCACCCGCTCGGTCCTGGCGCCGGTGCGCGTCGCGGGCCTCGGCCCCGCGGCGGAGGTCGAGACCGGGCAGAACCACTCCTGCGCGCGACTCCGCGACGGGACGGTCTGGTGCTGGGGCTACAACAGCAGCGGCCAGGTGGGCGACGGCACCAGCGAGCAGCGCAACGCGCCCGCCCAGGTGCGCGGCGTCGCTGGCGCGACGAGCCTCGCCGTCGGGCAGAGCCACGCATGCGCCCTCGTCGCGGGCGGCGCGGTCACCTGCTGGGGCAGCCCGGGCGGCGCCGGCGGCGGACGGCAGGCGACGGCGGTCGCCCTCACCGGCGTCACCGACATCACGGCGGGAAACTTCGCGACCTGCGCCGTGGTCGCGGGGGGCGTGCCGCGCTGCTGGGGCAACAACTACGAGGGCAAGTTCTTCGCGCCGCGCGAGGTCAGCGCGGTCAACGAGCCGACGGCGCTCCCGGGCGTGGTCGGCGCTCGCACGGTGGCCCTGGGCATCGGCTACCAGTGCGTGCTCTCCGCGGCGGGCCCGCTCCGCTGCTGGGGCACCCTGCGCCAGCCCTTCGGCAGCCGCTCGGTGATTCGCACCGTCGTCCTCCACCCGGTGACCTTCGACGGGCACAGCCCGCCGCCGCCCCTGGTCCCCGACCCCCCGTCGGGGAGCGCGCTCGCCGCCGTCGGCGCCCTCGCCAACGCCGTGCAGGGCGCCGCCGACGCCGCCGCGCAGGCCGCCAACGCCGTGCAGGCCGCCGTGCCCGCCGCGCCCGCCGCGCGCGCCGCCCCGGAGCCCCTCGCCGTGCGCGCCGCCCGCACCACCGCCGTCGTCGCGACGCCCCACCCGGTCACCGTGGGCCGGCGCACCCTCGGCGCCGAGCGATGCGTCCTCGACGGCCCCGCCCTCCTCGGCAGCTCGACCAGCACCGTGTTGCCCTCCGTCGCCTTCGACCGCCGCGGGGCGCTCTACCTCGTGGACGGCGACCAGCACCTCCGTCGCTACACGCCCGTCCGCGGCGACGAGTGCCGCTTCGCCCCCGATGCCGCGTTCGGCGAGGCCGGCGTGCTGGCCCTCCCGTCGGGGGTGTCGCGCGTGTCGGTCGACGCCCGCGGCGCCGTGGTCGCCAGCGGCGTGCTCGGCAGCTTCGTCGTCGAGGACGGCGCGGTGTCCCAGCGCTGCAACAGCGGCCCGCACGGCTACGTCACCATGTCGTCCCGCGCGGGCGAGGGCATCGGCATCTCCCCGGGCGCCCCCGTCCGCAGCGTCTCCTACGGCGGGAGCGCCTGCGAGATCACCCCGTGGGCCTACGAGAACGCGTTCAGCACCGTCATGTCGATGGCCTTCGATCGCCGCGACGTGGTGCTCGCCGGGTCGATGCCCGACCGGGGTGGAAACTTCGTCGCCGTCTACGACGCCCAGGGGCGCGAGCGCCGCCGCTTCGGCAACGCGCGCGCGACCGCGGACGACGGCTTCTGCTGGGTCCACGGCGTCACCGCGTGCGACGCGGGCTACTGCATGGTCGACACCAACTGCGACCGCGTCGCGATGTGGAGCCGCCGCGGCGAGCACCTGGGCAACGCGAGGGCCAGCGACCTCCTCGGGCTGCAGCGCCCGTGGCTCACGGCCATCGTCGCGGGGCGCCGCGAGGTGTTCATCGCCGCCGGCGCGCAGCGCGAGCCCCGCGCCGAGAACGTCGCCGAGGGCGTGCTCTTCCGCGTCTCGGGTCTCTAGAGCGGTAGTCGAGTGGGATTGGTACGCGAGCCCCCACCCCCGGCCCCGCCCCCACGAGCTCTTCGTTGCCCTCATCGTGCGTAGAGCGCTTGCTGGCTGGGGTTCCGAGCCATCGCGCGGAACCCCAGCCATCCTCACACCTTCGCGCGCGCCCGGCTGCCGCGGGTTGAAACCCACGGCAGCCTAAGGTGAAGGCCGCAAGCGGCCTGTCCGATGTCCAGGCACAGTGACCAGCCCGCCGCGGGTTTTCCCTTGGCTGCCGTG
>JAUSAZ010000225.1 GCA_030652255.1 Myxococcales bacterium
ACCGGGGCGACGACAACTACGGCAGCGACGACAACTACCCCCGGAGCGACGACAACTACGGCGCCGGCAGGGGTGCAGGGCGAGGCAGAAGTTGGGGAGATGTAATTGTCGTTGATGGGGAGATGTAGTTGACGCCGAGCACGCGCACGTCACCCCGGAGTGGGTGCAGCAGGCGATCGACCGCGGGCTGCGCCGGGGCCTCTTCGCCCGCGCCGACCTCGCAGGCCTCGTCCTACCGCCCGGCGTGGTCGTGCCGTCGTCGGAGGCCACGTGACGGGTCGAACGTATGCCTCTCCGGCCGCGTTCAAGCAGGCGTTGGAGACCCGCCTGCGGGCCGACGCTGCCTCGACGGGCCGAGCGCTCGGACGGCAACGCTAGCTCGTGGTGTTCGACCGCTTCCTCGCGCGCATCGCGGTCGAGCTCGGTGACCGGGTCATCGTGAAGGGCGGCGTGGTGCTAGAACTCCGGCTCGCCCGCGCCCGCACAACCAGGGATATCGACCTCCGCGTCGTTGGTGACCCCGCCACGCTGGAAACACAACTCCGTGCGGCGGCGGCCCGCGACCTCGGCGACCACCTGGAGTTCGAGGTCCACGCTGATCCCACGCATCCGACGATCGAGGGCGAGGGTATCGTCTACAAAGGGCGTCGCTTTCGCGCGGCCGCACGGCTCGCTGGGAGGCAGTACGGTGCTCCCTTCGGGGTCGACGCCGGCTTCGCCGACCGCCTCATCTACGAGCCCGAGATGCTCACTGGCAGCACCGCCCTGGAGTTCGCTGGGATCGCTGCGTCGCGCTACCGTGTGTATCCGCGTGAGAGCCACGTAGCCGAGAGGCTCCACGCGTTCACGCTCCCGCGTCTGCGCGAGAACACACGGGTCAAGGACCTGCCCGACCTGGCCCTCCTTGCGCAGACGGGATCTCTCGACGGCAGCCGCCTGCGCGCCGCGCTCGACGCGACGTTCGGGTTTCGAGGGACCCACCCGCTTCCCGCGGCGGTACCGCCGCCGGTCGCATGGGCAGCGCCCTACGCGCGCATTGCGGCAGCGGACATGCTTCCATGGCTCACGATCGACGAGATCACCGTTGCTGTACGGACCTTCCTCGACTCGGTGCTGCTCGGCACGACGCAAACCTGGGACGCGGCGTGGCGCTGGCGATGACCCCATCGGAAGCACGAGTGGCAACGTCGATCGTCCGTCGTCCTCCGTCATTCGAAGCACCGATTGGACGCAGGGGAGACCATTCGGTGAAGTCGCCGTGCCCGGAGGACGCTCCCGTCGAACGAGAGTGCGGGCGATGGAACATCCGGACGGCGAATTGCGCTTGGTCAGCCACTGTGCCGTTGGGTTGGAGATCCGCCTGTCCCGACGGCGAGTTCGCGGGTCTGTCTACAAGGGGTTCTGTTGTTCCTCGAGGTGCCCGCAGGGGCACAGCTGTTGAGCGAACGGGGCCAGCGCGAGGCGTTGCAGGGCACGGTCGGCTGGCAGGAGCGGCGGCGGTAGGCGGGCCCGAAGGCCGCCGCGACGACGACGTTCTGAAAGGAAAATCAAGCGGTTTCATCTCTCACTTCTTGAGTTCGCCCCATGGACCGCCGTACACTGGAAGCGGTTGGAAGGATCCTCCTTGCGACCCCACGGAGCCCAATCGGGTGAACGACGAGATCCTTACGGCATTGGAGGTCGCGACCTTACTCAAGGTCGTGGACAAGGCCGTCTACACGATGGTCCAGAAGGGGGAGATCTCGGTGTTCAAGATTCGCAGCCAATGGCGCTTCACCTGCCAGCAGAGGTTGGAGGCCCAATGACTGACGGAACCAAGTCTGCAAAGTTCTCGGTCGATACTCATCTGTTCCGCGAGTTGGGAGAACTGCTCGTCGGGCGCGAGTCCACCGCGCTGATCGAGCTGGTGAAGAATGCCTACGATGCCGACGCCACGGAGGTGACTGTCTTCGGCGAGAACCTCGGCGACCCGAGGCGCGGCGTCATCCGCATCTCGGACAACGGCGTCGGAATGGACCCCGACACATTCCAGCGGGGCTTCCTGCGCATAGCCGCTCGTTTGAAAACGGACGGTGACCGCAAGTCGGAACGATACAAACGGCGCTTCACGGGCGCCAAGGGCATTGGTCGCCTCGCAGCGCACAAGCTCGCGCGGCAGATCGAGATCCAGTCGATCCCGTGGTCTGCGAGCGGGAAGGCCGTCGTCGGCATCGATGGCTTCATCGACTGGAACTTGGTCGAGGCTGTCGAGACTCTCGACGACGTGGGGGCGGATGCCATCGTTGCGCGCGAGCGCCCCGTGAAAAGTGGCGCTCGTAACGGCACGACGCTCACACTCAAGGTCCTGCGCCAAAAGTGGACCGACGCGCAGCGCGGGCGCTTCCTGCTCGAAGTCGAGGGACTCCAGGCGCCCAAGCTGCTGGTGCAGCCGCTTCCGAAGAGCTTCGTGAGCACCCAGGGCCTGTTCGTGTCCCCTAAGGTGGCGGATGCATCGACGGGCGATCCCGGGTTTGAGCTGAAGCTCGAGGGCGACTTCGAGATCGGCGACAACTACTGGCCTGTCGTCCTCGACGCTGCGAACTGGGTTCTCGAGATCGATGCCTCGGCGGATGGGGTTCGCTATGCCGTCCTCCCCACGCGCAGCATGGCAAAGGAGACCCCTCAGGCGCGCGCGTACAACTTCTCCGAGACGCATCCTTCCCAAAAAGAAGGTCCGTTCTTCCACGCGCGCCTCCTGCTCCGGGAGGGCGCGGCCTCGGGCAAGCGCGACGAGCGCGCTTGGTCGAACCGCATCGCGGGCGTGCGTGTGTACATGGAAGGCTTCCGAGTCCTGCCCTATGGCGAGGATGCAGACGACTGGCTCTACCTTTCGCGCGACTACAACGCGCGTGATCGGAAGTTGAGGTTCCTCGTTGACTCGGTGGCTCCCGGCAAGCTCGGTGAGGTCGACCAAGAAGGTCTCTTGGGGCTCTCCAGCAAACACTTCTTTGGCGGTGTCTTCCTGACCGTGAACCGGTCCGGATCGCTCGAGATGCTGGTCAACCGCGAGGGCTTCGTCCCTGACGCCGCGTATGAGGTCATCGTCAACACGGTGCGTCGTGGAATAGACCTCCTGACACGCGTTCGCGCGGCGACCAACGCGGCCAAGGCCGAGGCAGCAGCAGCGGCTCAGCCGACAGGACGCACCACCACGGAATCCTCAACGGCGGACGGTTCGACCAAGGCGAAGGCGGAAGGCTCGATCAAGAGACTTACCGAGCAAACGGCCGAGCTGAAACGGCTGGCCGAACAGGCGCCAGACACCTTGAAGCACAAGCTCATCGCAGTCGCCGAAGAGGTCACGCATGCGACGGAGGTGTCCCGCGAGGTCGTACCTGCGAACACGATGGTTCTGGTGCTTGCCTCCGTCGGCACTCAACTCGCCGCGTTCACCCACGAGGTAAATCGTCTCCTCGGGCTCGCCGCGGATCTCGAGTCCAACATCGCGCGTCTACGCGAAGAGGAGCTTCCCCAGAAGCTGAAGAACCGCGTCTCAAAGGTCTCGGGAGCCGCCTCCGACCTGCGCCGAGCGATCGAGCGCCAGGCCGCGTATCTGATAGATGTCGTCACTCCAGACGCTCGCCGACGTCGCTCGCGACAGAAGGCCCACGATGCACTGAACGCGACATGGAAGCTCGTCGCGACCTCTGCGGAGCACCGAGGAATCTCGTTCGAGAACGACGTCGACGGCGAGCTTCGGACGCCGCCGATGTTCCGCGCGGAGCTGATGGCCATCTTCACGAACCTGCTCACCAATGCGGTCAAGGCCGCTGGGACTGACGGCTTCATCCGCGCTGCTGCAGACATCAGGGACGACGGTGAGCTGCGGATCCGGCTCGAGAACACGGGAGAAGCGGTCGACCCTGCCGAGGGGGAGCGCTGGTTCCGGCCCTTCGAATCGACGACCGTGCAGCTCGACCCCGTGCTCGGCCAGGGTATGGGCTTGGGCCTCGGAATCACACGCGACATCCTCGCAGAGGTTGGAGCCACGATAGCGTTCGTGCGGCCGCGCAAGGGAGCGGCGACCGCCCTCGAGATTGTCTTCCCTGGAGCCACACGATGACCGTGCCCTCGAGTAAGCCCTTCGTCCTCCACGTCGATGACGAACCCGACGATCTCACGCCCTGGAAGGACGAGGTGCAGTCACAGGGTCGGATCGACATCGAGGTCTGCCACCCGCAAGACGTCACCGAGGCCAGCCTCAAGAAGGCGTCGTTGGTGCTCGTCGACTTCAAAATTGAGAAGTGGCCCGAGAGAGCGAGCGCACTGGCGCTCGCGCTGCGCCCGCCCAACGGGCTGGCCGTCCTCGCGACCTTGCAAGAGAAGGCGCACGAGCTCGACCCGAAACGGCCACGGGCTTACACGCTCTACACCGCCGTCATTCAAGATGTGGCTCGCGAGTTGGTGCATCAGCCCTACATCGTCGCCCGGGCCCACAACCTCGAGTGGATCTTCGAGAAAAGCGGTGTGGAGAACCCCATCGTCGACCGCGCCCACCGTGTCGCTGCTCTTGCTGGTGCCGTCGAGAGCCTCCCGAAGAACTGGCCAGGAGAGGATGCCGCCAGCGCGACGGGGGCGCTCGATAAGTGGCTCGCGCTCCCAGACGATGCGCTGTGGAGAGACGCCGCAACGCGCGAGATCCGGAGATGCCGCCCGCCGATTCATGAGTTCGCGGAGCATACACAGGGGATTGGCGTGGTGCGCTGGGCGCTGCACAAGATCCTCCCGTACCCGACTTTTCTGATCGACGAGGCGCATCTGGCTGCTCGGCTCCGCGTCTCGCTGCAGTCGCTGCGTTCGGTGGCAGAGTCCGACGAGTTCGCCGCGCTCTTCGGCGCGGCTCGCTACACGGGACAGCTCGCCTCCTTTCTCGGTCGGCGTTGGTGGCGCGCCGGAGTCGAGCACGCAATTTTCGAGGCGACCACCGACAGCCCTGGCGATCTCGGTACGCTCCACAACGTGTTGAAGCAGGTTCCTGGCATCGAGGTGCAGAAGGCTCTGCGCTTGTTTCCGGTTCTTGGGAAGCAGTTCAAGACGAAGGACGAACTCGCGAGCGAGGACGCAGTCGTCGAGGTATGTCCGGACGACTGGCCGCCCTTCGCAGACGAGGCCTGGGCGCTTCGGATCGACCTCGAAGACGTTCCCGAGCTGAAGGCGATTGCTGTCGGGGACGAGCACTGATGAGCGGTTTGATCTTCCCGTTCAAGGAGCTCATCGACGAATGCGAGGCTATCAAGGCCTACGCGGCCGACTTCCTCGACAAGACCACTATCGGCGTGCTGGCTGAAGCGAAGGGCACCCTCGATAGCATCCGGGTCGCGAGGCACATGAACTCGGTGAAGTGGCAGATCCCAGTCGATCGCCCGCTGTGTACGATCTGGAGCGACGGTGAATGTCAGCCTGACGGCGAGAGCAGTCACAAGGTTCGCGCCGAGTTCTCGTTCGTCTGGCAGATCCGCAGGATCAACGAGGGCAAGTGGACGACCGGCAAGCACTTCCTCCTTGACGGGCTCGCGTCGACGGTGACGACCATCGTCGCCGACGTCGACGGTGACCATCGGGTAATCGCCCGCTGGGCCACGGAGGTAGGTGACCACGCATCGCCCGGCACTCACTTTCACTTCCAAGTGAACCGCCCCGACAGCGAGGAACTTCCTTTCCCGAAATCACTCGATATCCCTCGGCTCCCAGCTCCTATGATGAGCCCGTTCTTGGTCATCGATCTTGCACTCGGCGAGCTCTTCCAAGATCGCTGGAAAAAGCACTCGCTAGCCGAGAACAAGGATTCGAAGTGGTGGCGCGCGATTCACCAGGAACGCCTTCTCCGGTTCTTCAGGTGGCAGACGAAGTGCGTGCATGACTTCGCTGGCAGCCCATGGATGGCGCTCAAGTTGGCGAAGCCCCCGCGTGAGATGCTCGTGGAGGGAACATGAGCTACGAGCACGTTCCTCAATCCTCGACGGTCTACACGCCGCTGGAACTGGCGTCAGCGATGGTCTCAGCGGCGCGTGGAAGGCCCAACTCGCTTTGGCTCGATCCGTGTGTCGGCGACGGAGCCTTCGTCTCGCAGATGGCGAAACAGGGGGTCCCTGCCAAGCAGATCCTAGCTGTCGACATCGCGCCCCACGTCGGCGCTCTCGACCACGCCGCTCAGACCGTGCGCGGAATCGATTTTCTGGAGTGGGCGGTTCAGCACCATTCCGCCGTTGATCACGTCGTGATGAACCCTCCCTACGCGGCGCTGAGTAGAGTTCGCGAAGAGCTTCTCGAGCGCGCGCTTGAGGTGCGTCTCTCTGATGGCCAGTGCCTCCCCTTCAAAGCGAACTATTGGGCAGCCTTCCTTCTCGCGGCTGTAACCTGCGTACGAGGCGGCGGTTCGCTCGTGGCGGTACTCCCTGCGGCTTGGGACTTCGCAAAGTACGCGTCACGCGTTCGTGAGACCGTCGGGCGTGCCTTTGGCGAAGTGTTCGTGGTTCGATGTGGGAGCCCGCTGTTCCCCAAGGTGCAAGAGGGCGTTGTCGTCATCGTGGCCTTCAATCGTGGAGGGACGGCGTGCATCAATCGCCGAGTCGAGGTTCCTACTCTCGTCGAGACGATCGCCTCGCTCGAGCAGATCGCTCAGGGAAAGGTGCCACATGGGACATCGACGTTGCGCGCGTTCGCGCCTCCCCCTCTGGAGTTGCAGCGGCTCGACGCGCTCATTCATATTGGCATTGGCGCGGTAACCGGTGATGCGGGCTACTTTCTTTTGAACGAAGCCGAGCGAAGCGAGTGGAGACTGCCTCAATCGGCGCTTAGACCCGCTCTATCCCGGAGCAGGCACCTCACCAGCGCGACGATCGGCATCAAGGAGTGGAGGGCCCTACGTGACCAGGGCGCCCGCGTGTGGATGTTTCGGCCGACAGAGGCAGTCCTCCAGCACAACGCGGTCAAGGCTTACCTAAAGCACGGTAGGGAGGGCGGTTGCAACGTCGCCGCCTATTGGATCAACAAACGTGATCCGTGGCACCGCACGTCCTTGCCGGCTCGCATCGATGGCTTCATGTCGGGCATGTCGAAACGACTGCCGTTTCTCGTGCTTCGGAAGATGCAGGGGCTCACCGCTTCGAATACGCTCTATGTAATCCGTTTCAAGAAGCACGCGACGGAGGCTGAGAAGGCGAAGCTGGGAGTGCTGTTGCTGACGTCCTCGGTGCGGGCAGAGCTCGCGCGGCACGCACGAATCTACGCTGACGGCCTGTTGAAGTTCGAGCCGGCGGACTTGGGTGCGGTTCGCGTACCGGTGGTCCAGGCACGCAAGGACGCTACTCGAGTCCTTCTGGAGGCCACCGCGCTGTTGCTGTCAGGGCGCGAGGCCGAGGCCTCGGCGATGGCTGACGAATGGGTGACTTCTGCTACCGTCACCACCGCGAACGAGAGCCAAGTCATCGCGGAGAGAAGTGCGGTAGCGTGACCGCCTAACAGGCAGAAACGATCCTGCCGACCACCTATGGCGCTCGCCGGGCTGACGCGCCTCGGTTACCCTGCGCGTTGCCATGCTCCCGCAGGAGACGCTCCGAGCCCTCGAACACCTCGCGCACCGGTTGCCCGAGCGCGTCGCGCAGTCTGTCGTCCACCTCTTCCGCGACCACGACAGCGCCAAGAAGCTGCGCGAGACGTTCCAACTCGTGGAACTGCTCTCGATGGAGCTCTTGGACCGCTTGAACAGCGCGATCGTGGACTCCGCTCCCCGGCCCAACACGGACCTGCTGCGGGTGCTGTTCGAGTTCGCGCGCAAGGAGACGCGTCAGTTCAGCTTCGGCGACCGCGTCAAGAGTATCGCGGCGTTCGCGCGGTTCTTCGGCGCCCGGGACGCCCCGCGCTGCGACGCGTTCCAGGACGGCGTGGCGGTGCTCGTGACGCCCCTTCCCGAGGCCACGAGCAGGATGGTCCGCTGCCTCGCTACGGCCAGGGAGGGCCGTCGGGACTTCGATATCCCGGCGGCGCGCGTCGCCGACTACGTCGCGAGGCATGCTGGGGGCGGGGCGCGGGCCGCGCGCCTGGCCGACCTCGTCAACGAGTTCGTCCAGTGGCGCAACGCGGACGCTCACGTGGACGACGCCGCCGAGACCAGCAAGCGCTGGTTCCAGGCGGTCGCCAAGGATCCGGCGTGGCTGTCGACGCTTGCCGGGTGGCTGGAAGAGGGCATGGCGGCGCTGCTGCTGTGGCAGCCGCTCTCGTCGTTGCTCTCCGGCACAGTCGTCCGCTCGCTCAGGTCTTCGGCGCCCTCCAGCGCCGACGCTTGGAGCGCCGAGGTCGTGCCCGCCGCGATGCAGATCGTCCCCGAACGGGTTGTTGGGCGCGGCGCCGCGTGGGAAGCACCAACAGCAGAGTGGTGGGTACTGGCGAGGTCCGAGGACGGCGCCCCGTCCCAGGCCCTCTGTCCGAAAGTGTCGTGGCCAACAGCCCCGGCGCCTTCCGCCGAGGCCACCTCGCGGTACCGCTCGCAGGTCGCCCTCGCGTGGCTCCAGGTCGGGTTCGTCACGGAGGACCAGCGCGAGGACCTCGAAGCGACCGCCCGCGAGGGCCTGTTGCCCGACCGGCAGAGCGCCGAGATCCGCGACCTCGTCCGCGACCTCGTCGGGCGGAGTTTGGGCGGCGATCCCGACGCGCTCGCTGAACTGGCGCGTCTCGTGCCGGATGAGGCCCTGATCCGCCTCCCGCTCGACGCGCTCGGTGCTCGGCGCGCGGACGCGGTCTTTGCCCTCGTCGAGGACGACTGGCCCGCGAGCACGGTCCAGCTGGCGAAGGTCACGGGGCTGTCGACCGACGAGCTCGCAGCCGTGCTTGGCGAGCTTGAACGTTCGCAGCGCATCACCCGCAGGGCGAGCGGCGATGCCGACGAGGTCCGCCCGCGGTGGAAGGAGCTGACCGACGCCGCCCGGCTCCTCTCGGAGCTCGGACACGCGCGGCGCCCGAGCGACAGCGAGCGTCGCCTGGGCGCCTGCGTGGTCGCGCTCGCGAGGCTCCTCGACGAACGCTTCCAGGAGTCTCCCGAGGCGACGCGTCCCGAAGAGCCGGTCCGTCTGCCCTACGTGCTCCCGCTGGACGAGGAGGTCCTGCGGGCGGACTCCTTCGGGTCGCTCTGCGGGGAGCTCATCCGCTTCGCCCGTGCGGGCGACCGATGGGAGGCGTTCGCCGCCTCGCTTCCCTGGTTCGCGCCGGGAGGCGCCCCGCTGCTCACCGGGGACGGCGCCGCCCAGGACGTGTCGGCGGCGCCGACGGACGCCGGCCGCGTCGCGGCGATGTACGCGCTGGAGACCCGCTGCGCGGCGCTGGGCTGGCTCACGGTGCCCCGGCTGCTCGACCGGGCGGACGCCGACGAGACGGCCGGCGGCCTCTGGGTCGACGTACGTACTTCCGACGCGGAGGAATGGACCCGGGTCGAGGGGCACAGCGTACGGGCGTTCCTGGGCCGTCTCCTCCTATGGCTCCAAGGAGCGGGTCGGCTCGACCCGGCGCAGCTGCCGGTGGCGTCGGGTCATTCCCGCTACGTGCTCAACAGCGAGCCCCTCCACCTGACCGGGGGCCCCTACCTCGCGCCGTTCCATTGCCTGCCGGGCCTGTACGTCGAGACCCACAACTCGCGCTCGGGGGCGCGTTCCGCGGCGCGGAAGGTCTGCGCGGCCATGAAGGTCGAGGCACAGGACGCCAACGACGTCGACTCCGGGCTCGCCCCGGTGCTGGCCGCCGCGGAGACGGCGCGGGCCCGTGGGGCCTTCGAGAGCATCTATCGCGCGGCTTCGGGAAGCGGCCTCTTCCCCCGCTACGCCTCCCGGAGCGTGAAGTTCGCGCCGCCTCGAGAGCGCCGGGCCGTCGCGCTGTCGCTTCAGCCCCGGCTGCCAGATGAGGGGGGCGGACTCCTGGTGGAATGGTCATCGCGCGTCCTCGAGACGTACCTTGGCGTCGATCCGCTCGAGGCGAGGGCTACCCTCGGCGATGAGTCGCGGTCGTTCCGCAGCGCGGAGGAGGCCACGTCCTTCTGCGCGGCGCTCGTCGATCTGCTCTCAGGAGCGCGAGGGATCCGGACGACGGTTTCCGCGAGCGCGGTGTGAGTGTCGGGGTAGGGACCGCAGTCGCCCACGGCCCTGTCTACTTGAGCGAAGTCCCCCTGCATCAACCAGCCGCCTCCCCGAGCTCCCCGGCGACGCTCTCGAACTGCTCCAGCGCGGCGCGCAGGTCCTCGACGATCTCGCGGGCGATCACGTCGGGCTCGGGCAGGTTGTCGGTCGACTCCAGGCTCTCGTCGCGCACCCGTGCACCAGATCACCTCGCTCCCACAGCGGGTCTTCCTCTACTGGAACCGCGACCGGTCGTACCGGGCCGAGTTCGTCTGGGCGGAAGAGGTTGAGGTGCGGGGGCACACGCTGCGGTCCGCCGCGACCGCCCGACGCCTGCGCGTGGGGTCGCTCGCGGTCCCAATCCGAGAGCTGGAGACGCCGTGATCGCGCCGGAAACGGTCTTCCGGGCGCGACGAGAAGCGCCTCCCCTGCAACTCGCGCCGCCGCGCCGACCAAGGAGACGCGGATCGCCTGCCATCGTTCGCGCTCGCCCTGATCCTCCGAACACAGGCGGACGCTCGGAACGAGCAAGCATTTGAAGTCTCTGGGGAGAGATCGTGCCGATCGCCGCGGGTGAGCCGAGAGCGAAATCCCCGGCGCCTTTGGCGGAAGGACGACGCGAAGATCAGTGCTCAAGGCGACCGGGAACCCCGGTTGCGAACACCTGCCATGCGCGACGTTCGAGACTGCAAGCGAGACAGGTGGCGACATGAAAAAGCACGCGATCAGGCATGCTCGCTCCAAGTGAGAGAGAGGCCAGCGCTCCGAGGCGTGGTTCCGTGCAACCAGCCTTCCACATCCCTGCCTGGTACCAGCGTGTGCGGCAGTCAGCGCACCGCTGAATGTGAAGGAGGGTCTTGTCGCTTGCACGTGCGATCTCATCCAGTCCGTGCCGCCCCTCTGGCGGCGAGCAATGCTCATCCACGGGAAATCCCACGTGCCTCAAGCCAAAGCCGAAGACGCCTCAGGGCGCGGTGTTTGCGCACCCGCACCGTCCCAGGATCCATCTCCAACGCTGTCCCTACCGTCTTCGAAATGGAGCCGTCCTCCTCGCCGTCAAGCCACAGGAGCAGGAGCTGCTGATCGAGCAGGTCGAGACATTCGTGCATCGCCTCGGCCACGGCCTGGACCTCCTGTTTGCGCAAGAACGAGATGTCGGGTTGCTGCTCTGCCGACTCCTCAGCGATCTCCCCTTCGTCGAGTGGCCGAGTTCGGTCCGTGGCTCGGCCAGCGATTCGCTGGCGACGGAGGAGCTCGATGTCGAGGACGCGGAATGCAAAACGGCGGAAGGCACCGGAACCCTCCAGCGTCTTCGCATCCCGCAAGACCACCATCATCGCGTCCTGGACCGCATCGTCAACGTCAGACTCGGGAAGGTGGCGCAGTGCGTGCCCCTTCAGTCTGCCCAGGTGGCGGGTCGCCAGCGTATCCAGCGCCTCCGCATCCCCCGCCTGGAACGCACGCAGGAGGTCCTCGTCGCTTCGCGTGAGGCCTCCAGGGTGGGGGCCGCCGCGGAACATGCTGATCCGTGGAGGGGCCACCGACCGCGCCGCCCGCCACAACCGAGCGAGGAGCGCGGTGGTGTCGGGGATGGAATCGGCATCGCGGTGGTCAAGCAAGGCGTCGTAGAGTGCCGCGGGGCTCGTGGGCATGGGTGAACTGCGCGCCATGATAACCCGGATCGGCTCCCCATCAGGATTCGCCGGAGGCCGTCTCAGCGTCGATTGCGAGCGCCTGCTCGCGGGCGTTGGCCAAGGTAGCCAGGAGTACCTGCGGCAGGTCCGGGGGCACCTCCGGGACCTGACCATGCACGGCGAGCGTCTCCAGGAACTTCGCGATGGAGGCATACAGCGAGCCCTTCTCTCCCAGGAGTGCGATCACCGCCTGATCGGCCTCTGGCATCGGTGTTCCACGTCGCGCGGCGAGCGCGCGACCGGTCAGTGCGCCGAGGTCGATCGTCCCTCCACGTCCGGCGGCTCTGGCTACTTGCGAGAGCAGGTCGCGGATCGGTTCAGGGAGGTCTTGTGGGATCGGGGGCAGCACCTTGCCGAGAGCAACGATCTCAAGGAAGTCCGCACCAAAGTCATGGGGAGGACCCTCGTCGCGCAGCCACGTCAAGCCCGCCTGAAACTCGGGCGGAGGGCACTGGTTCGTGCGACGAGCCTGAATCGCCATCTGGGCGAGTTCCGGCACCGAGGGCATGCCGTCGACGTTCAATGCGTCGTCCAGCTGCGGAAGCAGGTGATGGTCAGGGGCATGCTCCCGCAGGACGCTCCTCGCGTGTTCGAAGAGCTGCATCGCCTCCGATGAATCGGCTCCTTCGACGAGCACGGCCGCGAGAGCGACTTCGGTCTCGGCGTAGAGCGGGTGGCTCCGCGTCTTGAAGACACGCTCTCGAATCCCCAGTGCCTGCCGGTATCGTGTGGTGGCATCCTCGATACGCCCCTCCGCCGTGTCCACGACCGCGAGGTCATGCAGCG
The DNA here is from genome assembly GCA_030652255.1 of Myxococcales bacterium. GTDB lineage: Bacteria > Myxococcota_A > Polyangia > Polyangiales > SCUS01. Next base: position 12,620 of record JAUSAZ010000225.1, read on the forward strand.
AGGTCGCGACGTCGGGATGGTCGTCCGTGCCGAGTACCGCCCACTTGATCTTGAGCGATCCCTCCAAGTGGGACCTTGCTCCTGCCAGGTCGCCTTCCTCGCGGCAAACCGCCGCCAGCATGTATCGACAGGCGGCAATGTCCAAATGCTCTTCGGTTTTGACCGACCTCCGGAGGATCTCGAGTGCTCGGGTCAGTTGGACGCGAGCACCTGCATGATCCCCTTGAGCGTGTAGAACCGAACCCATCGAATAGAGGACCGCGGCGACGAGTACGTGCTCTTCATTTCTCAGGAGCCGGCGCAGGATCTCAAGCGCCCGCTCCAGCGCCGCCCAGGCTCCATCCAGGTCCCCCTGCGCCCGGAGGACCGTGGCGAGCGCGTGCAGCGACGTGGCGATGTCCACGTGGTTGTCTCCGTCCCACGCCTTGCACTGCAGTTCGAGTGCTCGTGTCAGCAGCGCATGGGCACGCGTGAGGTCGCCCTGCTGGGTGAGCACGGTAGCGAGCCCTTGCAGCGTCACCGCGATGTCGGCAGGTTCCGTGGCGCTGAACACATCCTCCTTGATCTCCAACGCCCGTTCCATGTGCACCTGCGCTGCCGCGAGATCCCCAAGATGCAGCAGAACGGTCCCAAGTTCGTGGAGCATGATCGCCAACGATCCGCGACCGTGCACAGGTGCCGTCTCTTCAGCGGCGATGAGTTCCTCGAACCGAGTTCGGGCTCCGCGCAGGTCTCCACATGCAGTCAAGACGCGGGCGGTCGCGTCCCGCACCCAATCGCGAAGGTTGGCGGGGATGCGCGCCTGCGATGCGAGCTCCTCGGCGCGCAGCAGCCTCGCGCGGGCGAGCGTCAACTCACCGCTGCGGAAGGCCGCGAACCCCTCCCAGCACGTCCCCGCGGCGCTGTCGGGAAACCGAGCGAGGTGTCTGCGGGAGAAGACGAGGCTCTCTGAAAAGTCCCCGCGACTGTCGAGTCCGACCATCATCAAGGCCGCTGCCCAGTCGGCAATGTCTTGATCACCGGCTGCAAGCGCGTGCGCCCATGCCTCGATGACGGACGAGGCCCGGTAGCTACTTCCGAGATTCGCGCGTCTTTGGAAGTATCGCGCTGCCGCAAGGTGCCATCGCTCCGCCTCGGGCGCGTCGAAGCGCCTCTCCACGAGCGGGCTGACCCGGTAGACTCGCGTGTTCCTGTCGCTCCCGGACTCGAGAAGTCCCAGATTCGCGAGCGCGGGCAAGTGCAAGTCGAGGTCGATGGCGAGGTCCGCGGTGAGACCGACGAACGCTTCCTGCGGCACCGGAGTGTCGAACACGCGGGCTCGTTGGACGAACGTCAGGGCATCCGACCCGACCTTGATTCTGGCCTCGTCATAGGACAGGGATCGCAGGAAGATCGCCGCGAGGTCCGTCTGTTGGGCGTCGTCGGGAACGCCGGTCTTCCAGTCGAGCAGCTCCATCCCTGCACGGCGGACGATTTCCTCGACCTCGCGTGGTGTCTTCCCGCTGAGGAGTTGGCGAGCCCAGTCGAGCACGCGGGCGTTGCGGCCCAGTCGCTCCGCGAGTGCGGTCCACTGGCTGGGGGGCACGTGGGCGAGCTCTCCACTCTCCTGGCCACGGAGCCACAACTTGCGCACGCTGGCGGCGTCGAGCGCGCCGAGATCCACCTCCGCGAAGTACCCCTGCAGGCGCGCCGGGAGTGTAAAGCGTGCCGTGCTGGTGATGAGGATCTTCGGGTGCCCGTCGACACAAACTGGAACGATGGCTTCGAGCAGGCTGACGGCCACCGGATCGAGACGCGCCAGTCCGGTGCCGGGGATGTCGAGGTTGGCCTCGAAGTCATCGAGCACGATCACCATCCGTCGGTCGATCCAGTGGCCCCGGAGCAGCCTCGCCACGCGCTCGACCATCGTGCGCTTCCCGTCGGCGAGCACCTTCTCGGCCGCGTCGTCCTTCCAGGCCATCGCCCGCTCCCGGAAGGCATCCAGCACCGCGGCGTCGTTGAGCTCGCCGCCGATGACGACGACCTCGCCGCCGGCACCGTCGCGTCCGACGGTCGGGACGTGACGCTTGAGCGCGTGTCCGACGAGGCACGACTTTCCCTGGCCCTTCATCCCGGAGATGACAGCGCCCGCGACCACGTTTCCACAATCCGTGCCTTCACGGAGGAGACGCATGAGGCGCTGGAGTTCGCGCCTGCGTCCCACGAAACCCCGAGCGAGAACGCGCATCGACCGCCCGAGCATCCGATGGAGGTGCTCCGGCGCACTCGCCGGAGCTGTCGTGTCGGCGGTGAGTTCGAGGCTCGGTCCCGGCGCCTCCCGCGTCAGCAGTTGAAAGGTGCCCCAGGCGTGGGAGGGCCAAGGGCGCCGCTCCTCGTCCTCGTAGAGGCGCTGCCGGGCGTACCCGGCGGCGATCAGGGGAGACTCGCCCACGCAGATCCGCTCGTAGAGGTCGCACGCAGTCTTGGTCGCGACGTCGTCGCGGACCGGACGCACCCAGCCGATGACGCTCGGGACGCCCCCCGCGACCAGCCGTGCCGCGAGGCTCGGCAGACCGTCGCGCCCTCCCGTCGACCAGCACGACGAGATCACCACGAGGAAGGGCATCTGACGAGCGGCCCTGAACGCCCGGAGGAGGTCGTCGGCGTCTGCATCCTGCCGGGCGCCCGTGGCGTCTTCCATGACGAACCGCGGTCCGGCCTCGGTGAGGAGTCCGTGACCGGTGAGGTGCACCACATCAAAGGCGTCGCCCATGAGGCTGGCGCGCAACCGTTCGAGGGATCCTTCTTCGACGACCCGGAGCATCACCCTCCCAGCGGCGACGAAGTCCGCCAACGCGCTGGTCAGGGACTCTTCTTCTTGTTCGTAGTCGAGTACCGGTGCGGCGTCGTACGCCGAGCAGGCCATGAAGAGCAGCCTGAGCTTCTGCTGGGAGCGAGGGCGGTCGCCACGGTGAGGATCGAACTCCCCCAGCTGGACGCCCAGGCGCACCTGCGGGTCGAGCGCCAGAGGGCCGTGCTCCGACGCGATGTGCTCCCATCGCCAGAGGACGGCCAGGTGGTGGGCGAGTGAGCTCTCATCGTCCGCCAACAATCGAATCACGAGTCTGAGCTGTCGGGCCGACCGCCGCGCCTCCAGCTCCCGCCGCGCCAGCGCTCTTTCAGGTCCGTCGAGGAGCGCGTGGAGCCGAAGGCCCAGCGCGCGCTGGGCGGCCTGGAGAACGGTCGGGGAGCCGCCTTCCTGAGCCTTGTGTTCTGCCTCGGAGAGCTCCGCGACGAGGCCGTCGATCTCGCCCGTCACGTCCGCAGGGACCTCACGCGGCACGGCGCCGGGTTCGTCCCCCCAGGCCACATACAGCGAGTTGTCGCTCATGTTCAGGTCCACGACCTGCAAAGTCCGTTCGCTCATCTCCATGATCTCGATCTCCACGGCGCACGGTGGGCTGCCATGCCTCACACCGCCATGCACCCCTCCAGCGTTTCACGCGCGCGTCGATTTTCTGCTGCCCTCCGGATCGTGGCCCGAGGCGCCCGGTGGGACTCCTACAACCTCAAGACCCGTCTTGCGGGCCTAAGCAGGGTTCCGCGGGTCGCTCCTGAAGCCCTTGAGTTCCAGGGGTAGAAACCGTCACAGCCCGAGGGCCGTGGGCCCGGAGCTCTCGCGGCGGTAGAGTCCGCTCCGCCATGGCGGTACCCGAGACCTTCGAGTGGTCGCAGCTGACCCGTGATCAGTCCGAGATCCTGGAGGCTTACTTCGCGCTGTTTCGGGAGCGGGAGCCGACGAGCATCGGCTCGGGCGAGATCCTCCAGTGGTTCCGCGATCGCCGACGCACGGCGCCGTCGGAGTCGCTCGTCCGCACCGTGCTCGCCGCCGTCGATGTCCCTCGACGCGGCGGCGGCCGACCCTCCAACGAGAGCCGCGCGGCCGCCCCCGCCTCCCCCCCTTTGACCACCGTGCGCCCGCAGACCCCGCGCGGGCGCAAGTCGCCGCGCGGGTAGCTTCCGTCCTGCTCCCCGCACTGGTCGAGCGCGAGCTGCGCACGGTCGCCGCCGCGCACCACCGCGCGCACCCCGAGGGCGCGCCCGCCGAGCGCCTCGTCGGCTGGCTCGGGGCACTGATCCCGCGGGTGATGTCCCCGAGCAGCTTGACGGCCGCGGCGCGACACGCGGGCGCCGAGCCGCTCTGGACGGGGCGGCCCCGCGCCTACGCCGAGAGCACCCTGCGCCAGGCCGCCGATCGCCTCGACGCGGAGGGCGCGTGGGCCCACGTCGCGCACGCCGTGTGGGCGCAGGTCGAGGGCGCGGTGGCCGGGGTCGACGACGAGGTCATCGCCCACACCGACATGCTCGACCAGCCGTACTTCACCAAGAAGCTCGCGCACGCGGCGCCCATCGGGCGGCTGGGCAACCGCCTCCTGGGCTGCGCCTACTTCGGCCTCACGACCGTGGCCCTTCCGGGCGGGCCGACGCTCTTCGCCCACCTGTCCTGGCACAAGCCCGCCGCGCCCCTGCGCGACGCCCCGGAGGACCTGTTCGAGGACGAGACGCGCCTCGCCTGGTGGCACGAGCACGTGCGGCTCCACATCGTCGATCGGGGCGCCAACGGGGACCCGGTCCTGCGGTGGCTGTGGAGCTGGGAGGTGCCGTACCTGACAATCGGGCACCGGGGCGCCGAGCTGTAGCGCTTCAGGGTCCCGACGCTGGGCAACGCGCACGCGCTCCCGATCGTCGTGCGCCCCGATCGGCGCCTGGGCGGCGACGCGGCCGACGGCCCCTGGGAGGTGATCGTCCCCGCCCAGCCGGACGACCCGGACGCGACGCGGGGGATCCGCTTCCGCTCGGCGGTGGCCTTCACGGAGGCGGAGCTTCTCTCGCTCAACGCGCTCTACAAGTCGCGCTGGCCGTCGATGGAGAACGAGCTCAAGGCGCTGCAGTCGCAGGGCTTCGGGCGCAACCGCACGCGGCGCCTGGAACTCGTCGTCAGCCGCGGCACCGACGGGGAGGTGGCGCGACTGCGGGCGCGCGAGGAACGGTGGCGTGGGAAGGTCCGCGAACTGGAAGCCGAGCCGCTCTCGGGCAAGGCCGTCGGGCGCCTGATCGCGGCCGCCGGGAAGGTCGAGCAGGCGCGGGCCAGGCAGGCGGCCGTCGTGGCAGCCGCGCCGCTCAAGCACGCGCGGGTCGAGGGCGGCGCGGAGAGGCTGGGCAAGTGGCTGCTGGTGCACAACGCGATGGCTCGCGCGCTGGCGACGAGCCCCGACGAGGACGTGCGGGTGATGGCGCCGACGACCGTGGGTGAACTGCTGCTCGGGCAGTCGGCGCTCACAGTCGTCGAAACCGAGCGGCTGACGATGTGGGTCGACGCGCTCGACGCAGCCGAAGACCGAAGGAGGCAGGCGGCACTCGTCGAGGTCTTCAACAGCCTTGGGCTGCGATGTCGGGGGAGCGCCGGCGTGATCCACCTACGCCAACGCCCCGCGGGAATGGGCTCATGACGGTATTGAACTCGCTCCGCGGATCCCTGCTTAAGCGACGCGCCACGCATTGGGGGCACCGTCGACGGACTGGCCCGGCTCGCGAACTGGCTGACCTCGGCAGGGCCGTCGTAGGGTGCGGGCGTGACACGGAGCGATCTTCCCGAGGGATACGGCTCGTTCGTCGAGACGCTCAAGGCGCGCATCCGCGACGCACAACTCAAGGCTGCGCTCGCCGTCAACCGCGAGCTCCTCACCCTCCACTGGAACGTCGGCCACGCGATCGTCGAGCGGCAGGAGGCAGAGGGCTGGGGCGGTCGGGTTCTGGAGCGACTGGCTGATGACCTCCAGAAGGCCTTCCCCGGCGTGGCAGGCTTTTCGCGCACCAACGTCTACCGGATGCGGGCTTTCTACCTCGCCCATCCTTCGCATGACGAGGGTTCCGAAGCAGGGTTCCGCAGGTAGCTCCTGAATCCCTTGGTTTGTAGGGGTCGATACCGTCACGGCGTTGGGGGGGGCGGTGGGCCGGGAGCTCCGGGCGCGGTAGAGTCCTCGCCGCCATGGCCGCCCCCGACACTGCCGCCTACGACTGGTCCCAACTGACGGAGGATCGCGCCGAGATCCTGGAGGCGTACTTCGCGCTGTTCCGGCAGC
>JAUSAZ010000226.1 GCA_030652255.1 Myxococcales bacterium
CCCTCCATCGAGCGCTCCAGCGCTCGATGCGCCTGCAGATAGCCCGGCGCAGGCCGGGCGGTCAGCTCCAGGCTCCCACTTCAGCGGTCGCAGGCCCGCTCGCGGGCCGTCCGCGACCGCGGAGTGGGCGGCGTCTCTGCGCCCGCAAGATGTGTAGAAGCGATAGGGTTTCAACCTGCGGGCACGACGGGCAGTCGACGGTTGACGTCGATGGGAGGGGGAGGGGACGAAGAGGAGATCAGCGAGGGGCGGTACATCGGGGGGGCGATGGCGCACCCCCGATCGACACGCGCGGGCCTACGCCCTCACGAGCAGCCCATCGAGTTGCCGCAGTTGAGGCAGCGGTAGCAGGCCCCGTTGCGCACGGTGATGTGCCCGCACACGCTGCACATCGGCGCGTCGCCCATCATCTTGCTGAGCTGCTTGTCGAGCGCGTTGCCGCTGTTGCCGCCGTTGCTCTCGTACTCGGTCAGCGTCGCGTTGTAGGCGCTCTCGGGCAGCGCGGCCGTCGGCGCGCTCTGCACCTGGGCGTGCTCGTTTTCGGCCTTCTCCTCGTCCGTCGGCGGGACGTGCGCCAGGTCGTAGCGCTTCAGGTACTCCACGCCGAGCACGCGGAACACGTAGTCGATGATGCTCGTCGCGAACTTCACGTTGGCGTGGCCCACCACCGAGCCCTGCGGCTCGAAGCGCGTGAAGGTGAACTGGTCGACGTACTCGGCCAGCGACACGCCGTGCTGGAGGCCCATCGAGACCGCGATGGCGAAGGAGTTCATCAGCGAGCGGAAGGCCGCCCCCTCCTTGTGCATGTCGATGAAGATCTCGCCGAGCTGCCCGTCCTGGTACTCGCCCGTGCGGAGGAACACCTTGTGCCCGCCGATGCGCGCCTCCTGGGTGAACCCGCTGCGCTTCTTCGGCAGCCGGTAGCGCACGGACTTGCGCGGCGGCGCCAGCACCGGGCTCTTGGAGAACAGCGGCCCGAACTCCGACGTGGTGTCCGCCGCCCCGGTGGTGACCGCCACCGACGCCGTCGCCGGCTCGGCCTTCGCCTCGATGACCTTCGCTTCGAGGGCCTTCGCCGCGGGCTTGGCGTCGTCCTTCTTCTCCTCGGCGCTCGTCGACGAGAGCGGCTGCGAGGCCTTGCACCCGTCGCGGTAGAGCGCGACGGCCTTCAGCCCGAGCTTCCAGCCCTGGTAGTAGATGTCCGCGACGTCATCCACCGAGGCGTCGTTGGGGAGGTTCACGGTCTTGGAGATGGCGCCCGAGAGGAAGGGCTGCGTCGCCGCCATCATCTTCACGTGGGCCATCGGCGCGAGGAAGCGCTTGCCGTGCCGCCCGCAGCGGTTGGCGCAGTCGAACACCGCGAGGTGCTCGTCGCGCAGGTGCGGCGCGCCCTCGACCGTCGAGCGGCCCAGCACGTGGTCGCCCAGGGTCTCGATCTCGGAGCGCGGAATGCCCCAGTGCGAGAGCAGCGAGAAGGTGGGCGACTTGGACTCGGCCTCGACGCCGAGGCGCTTCACCAGGTCGGCCCCGAGGGTGAAGGGCGACAGCGCCTGCTCGATGGAGAACGCGCCCGGGAGCGCGGCCTCGACGCGGGCGATGTCGTCCGCCGTGAAGCCCTTGCCCTTCAGGTACTCGCGGTTGACCACCGGGGCCCCGAGGAAGGTGTTGGTGCCGCTGACGTAGGCCAGGATCTCCGCGATCTGCCCCTTGGAGTACCCGAGGCACACGAGGGCGCGCTCGACCGAGGCGTTGACGATCTTGAAGTACCCGCCGCCCGCGAGCTTCTTGAACTTCACCAGCGCGAAGTCGGGCTCGATGCCGGTGGTGTCGCAGTCCATGAGCAGCCCGATGGTGCCGGTGGGCGCGAGCACCGTCGCCTGCGCGTTGCGGTAGCCGTGCTGCTCGCCGAGGCGCACGGCCTCGTCCCAGTCCTCGCGCGCGGCGGCGACGAGGGCCTTCGGGCCGACGCGGTCGCTGATGGCGTAGGCCGCGGTGCGGTGCTTGCCCATCACGTCGAGCATGGAGGAGCGGTTCTTCGCGAAGCCCGCGAAGGTGCCCTTCACCGCGGCGACCTCGGCGCTCACCCGGTACGCGTGGCCCGTGAGGATCGCCGTGAGCGAGGCCGCGATGGCCCGGCCCTCGTCGGAGTCGTAGGCGACGCCCATGAGCATGAGCAGCGTGCCGAGGTTGGCGTAGCCGAGGCCCAGCGGGCGGTAGTCGTGGGAGTTCTGCGCGATCTGCTTCGTCGGGTAGGACGAGTAATCGACGAGGATCTCCTGCGCGAGGAAGAACACCCGCGCCGCGTGGCGGTAGCCCTCGACGTCGAAGTGCTGCGTGCCGTCGGCGTCCTCGCTCAAGAACTTCGTGAGGTTGAGCGACGACAGGTTGCAGGCCGTGTCGTCGAGGAACATGTACTCCGAGCAGGGGTTGCTGGCGTTGATGCGCCCGCTCACCTTGCAGGTGTGCCAGTCGTTGATGGTGCTGTCGTACTGCACCCCTGGGTCGGCGCACGACCACGCGCTGAGGGCGACCTTCTTCCAGAGGTCCTTGGCGCGCAGGGTGTCGATGACCTTGCCGTTGGTGCGGCCCTTCGTCTGCCACTCGCCGTCGGTCTCGACGGCGCGCATGAACTCGTCGGTCACGCGCACGGAGTTGTTGGAGTTCTGCCCGGAGACGGTGTGGTAGGCCTCGCCGTTGAAGTCCGAGGGGTAGCCCGACGCGATGAGCGCCATGGCCTTCTTCTCCTCCTTCATCTTCCACTCGATGAAGTCGACGATCTCGGGGTGGTCCATGTCGAGGCACACCATCTTGGCCGCGCGGCGCGTGGTGCCGCCGGACTTGGTGCTGCCCGCGGCGCGGTCGAAGACCTCCAGGAAGGACATCAGCCCCGACGAGGTGCCGCCGCCCGAGAGCTTCTCCTGCCGGCCGCGCAGCGCGCTGAAGTTCGACCCCGTGCCCGACCCGTACTTGAAGAGCCGCGCCTCGTTCTTCACCAGCTCGAAGATCGCCATCAGGTCGTCCTGGGCGCTCTGGATGAAGCACGCCGAGCACTGCGGCGCCTCGTAGGCGTTGGCCGTCTCGCACACCGTCGCGGTGGCCTCGCTGTAGGCGAAGTTCCCCCCCTGGCCCGTGATGCCGTAGCGCTGGAAGAGCCCGCAGTTGAACCACACCGGCGAGTTGAACGCGCCGTACTGGTTCACCAGCATGAAGGACAGCTCGGCCTCGAAGGTGTCGGCCTGCGCCCGGTCGGCGAAGTACCCGCGCGACTCGCCCGCCTCGCGGATGGAGCGCGCGATGCGGTAGACCACCTGCTTCACGCTGGTCTCGCCGGTCTTGGCGTCGCCGTGCAGGCCCGCCCGGCGGAAGTACTTCGACACCACGATGTCCGTGGCGAGCTGCGACCACGCCTTCGGCACCTCGGCGCCGCGCGTCGCCGCGACCACCGACCCGTCGGGGTTGCTGATCACGCTGTCGCGCCGGTCGTACTCCACCGCCGCGAGCGGATCGGCCCCGGGCTTCGTGTACCGCCGCAGCACCAGGTCGGCCGCGGCGCGGCCTGCGCGCGTGGTGCGCGCGGACTTCGCCGGAGACACGTTGGCGGCGGCGGCCTTCGACTTGCCGTTGGTCTTCCCGTGGATCGGTCCGTCGATGCTCAAGCGATCTCTCCTGTCGATATGCCGTGAGTGAAGCCGTCCCGACGGCCCACCGCATCGTCCGGGCGGCCGGGCGATCAACGGTGGAGGCGGCGTTGGGGGGTGGACTTCCACCATGCACCTACCCCAAGCCCCGTCGCCAGTTCGCGACCGGTTCCGGTCACGGCATGGGGCTCGCGTCGACGGTTCTACGGGGGAATTTTGTAGTGCACCCTGAGGTCTCGCCCTGCGTTCGGGGAGCGATCCGCACCGAGGCAAGTTTCTGCCCTTGAGTCCCCGCGCGGCGGCGCACTCGACCTTGCCTTGTGCGCTGGAGCTCCAGGCCCTGGGCGCACCTCCGCGAGCACCTCCGTCGGGCCTCGGCCCGCGATCCGGCGGAGAGCTCCCGGCATCGCTGGTCAGCTCCGCCGCGGTCCATGGCATCATCGCGCCGATGACCGCCCCAACGCCCTCTTCGCGCCCGTGGCCCGCCCTGCTCTGGGCGCTCGCGCTCGGGTGCGGCCCCTCCATCCGTCACACGCTCCCCACCAACGACCAGCGGCACATCACCTACGAAGACCTCTGCCACCTCCAGGACTGGTACGACCAGCGCACCGCCGCCAACGCCCCGGCGTTTCGCGTCGTCGACGAGCAGTCCACGGAGACCGCCGACCGCGCCCCGGACGAGCACGGCCGCCTCCGCCGGGTCGCCCTCGGCGAGGGCACCTACCTCATCGCCAGCCGCGAAGACCGCGTGCGCCTCGACCGCCTCCTGCGCGACGAGTACGCCGACCTCCCGACGCTCTCCATCGCCGCCCCGGAGGGCAGCGTGCGGGTGCACGTCTCGTTCTGGCAGACGGGCTCCATCCGCCGCATCCGCCCGGACGTGGGCGTCACCCTGGAGGTCGACGGCGCCAGCCACGAGCTCCCGTCGCACCCCTGCGTCGGGGAGTTCCTCTTCGGCGCGCAGGCCTACGCGATGCGCCGCAACGTGATGTCCGCCGAGCGCGACCGCGCCCGGGGCGAGATCCCCGCTGCCTACGTCGGCGACGCCGCGGCCGCCCCCGCCGACGCCTCTGCCCCCGCCGACGCTCCCGTTCCCGGCGACCCGGACGCCGCGCGATGAACGCCCGCACCTTCGCCATCGCGCTCACGTCGTTTCGCGAGGCCCTGCGCGACCGGGTGCTCTTCGCCGTGCTCGGCCTCGGCGCCGCCTCCGTGCTCTTCGGCCTCGGCCTGGGCTCGCTCTCCTACGCCGAGTCGGTGCGCATCGTCGTCGACCACGGCCTCGTGACCATCTCGCTGCTGGCCAACCTCATCGCGATCTTCCTCGGCGCCAACTTCCTCTACAAGGAGCTCGAGCTCCGCACCCTCTACGTGCTGCTCGCCAAGCCCGTGGCGCGGCACGAGCTAGTGCTCGGCAAGTACCTCGGCATCCTGTTCACCGTCGCGGTGTTCATCATCGTCACCGCCGCGCTCCTGCTCGCCGTGGTCACCCTCATCGGCACCGAGGACAGCTACGCCGCCGCGCAGCGCTTCGAGGCCGCCGTGGGCCCCGCGCTGCGGCTCATGCGCTCGCGCGGCCTGCGCTTCGCGGCCCTCGGGCTCGTCCTCGCCGCCGTCCCCCTGCCGCTGCTCTTCCCCCGGCTGCGCCGCATGCTCACCCTCGCCGCCGTCCTGCCCCTCGCCGGCGCCGCGCTCGCGGGCTGCGCGGCGCTCGCCTACGTCGTCGCCCCCTCCGAGACCGTCTTCGTCCTCGTCGGCGCGCTGCTGGTCTTCGCCGAGGTCGCGGTCACCGCCGCCGTCTCCATGCTCTTCTCGTCCTTCAGCACCCCCTTCGTGACGGCGATGCTCTCCTTCGGCGTCTTCGCCATCGCCCGCAGCACCTGGCTCATGCAGCACCTCCCGCGGCGCAACTTCCCCGAGGCCGCCCGCGCCGCCCTCCAGGGCATCGCCCGCGTGGTGCCCAACCTCCACCTCTTCGTTCCCGAGCGCGCGGTGCTCCTCGCCGACGAGCCCGGCCACCCCCTCTCCCGCTACGTCGGCCTCGCCGCCCTCTACGCCCTCCTCTGGGCCGGCGGGCTCCTCGCCGCCTCGTCGCTCCTCTTCCGCCGCCGCGACCTCGTGTGAAGCCCCCGCCCGCCGTCGCCCGCTACGCCGCCGCGGTCGCCCTCGTGCTGGCCGTCGCCTCCGCCCGCGTGCTCGTCGAGTCCCGCGCCGCGCTCGTCGAGGGCCGCGCCGCGCTCGCCCGCGGCGACGTCGACCCGGGCGTCCGCGCCCTCCGCCGCGCCGCCCACCTGTACCTCCCGGGCAACCCCGCCAACGCCGGCGCCTACGACGCCCTCGAGCGCCTCGCCCGCGACCAGGAGACCCTCGGGCACCAGGACCACGCCCTCCTCGCGTGGCGCGCCGTGCGCTCGAGCGCGCTCGCCACCCGGTGGATGGTCGTGCCGCACCGCGACCGCCTCGACCGCGCCAATCGCCGCATCGCGCGGCTGATGGCCCTGCTCCCGCCGCCGCCCGAGGAGCGCGACACGCCCGTCGCGCGCCGCGAGGAGCTGCACTACGCGCTGCTGCTCGAAGACCGCGCCCCGGAGCCCGCGTGGGTGCTCGTGCTCGGCGTCGGCCTCGCGCTCTGGATCGGCGGCGCCTTCTACGCTGCGCGTCATGGCTGGGACGACGACGACCGCCCGCGCGCCCGCGCGCTCGCGACGTCGGGCGCGGCGGTCGCGGCGGGGCTGATCCTGTTCGTGCTCGCGCTCGTGCGGGCTTGATCTACCCCTCGCCGGGAGCGCACGATGGCGCCCATGCGCGTTGGAGACTTCCGTTGGCTCGCGGCTCTGGGTCTGGTGGCGGCGTGCGCCTCTTCGAACAATGACGGCGTGATCACCCCGAAGCAGGACTCCGGGATCGAGGACATCGGCAAGAAGCCCGACGCCGGGGCCGACGCCGGGGTCGACGCGCCCGACGTCCCCGACGTGCCCGCGGGCCGGGTGTGCCGCACCAACGACGACTGCACCGCGCCCGACCTCTGTACCAACGGCCAGGTCTGCCGCTTCAACCGCTGCGAGGTCGTCGGCGGCACGCCGAGCTGTGACGACAGCGTGGCGTGCACCGATGACAGCTGCGACGCCACCGCGGGCCGCTGCGTGCACGCGCCCAACGACATGCGCTGCCCGAGCGACACCTTCTGCGCGGGCGAGTCGGGCTGCGTGCGCGAGCTGCCCTGCGAGATCGGCGACGCCACCTGCGCGCGGCTCAACGGCGACCCGTGCACCGGCACCTGGAGCTGCGACGCCGCCCGCCTCCGGTGCGTGCGCAGCACCCCCTACAACTGCGCGGACATGGACACCTGCACCATGGACGTCTGCATGGTGGTGGGCACCGCGCCCATGTGCATGCACAACGGCCCCAACTACATGACCGACATCGCCAACTGCGGCATGTGCGGGCGCGCGTGCCCGGCGGGGCCCAACCAGACCGCGGCGTGCACCGCGGGCACCTGCGCCGCCACCTGCAACGACGGCTTCGTCGACGTCGACGGCATGGCGGCCAACGGGTGTGAGTGCGACCGCACCGCGGGCGACGAGCCCGACGTGATGTTCCGCGACACCAACTGCGACGGCATCGACGGCGACGTCGAGCGGGCGGTCTTCGTGTCGCCGCGCGGCAACGACAGCAACCCCGGCACCCGCGCGATGCCCAAGCGCACCCTCGCCGCGGCGACCGCGATGGCCCGCATGGCCACCCCGGTGAAGTCCGTCTACGCGGCCCTCGGAACCTACGCCGAGAGCGTCACGCTCGCCCCCGGGGTGAACCTGTACGGCGGCTACAACGACGAGGACAACTGGTCCCGCGCGGCGAGCAACCCGACGGAGATCGAGAGCCCCAGCGCCCTCGGCCTGAGCGCGAGCAACGTCCTCGTGGCGACCGAGGTGCAGCTCTTCACCATCCGCGCGCAGGCCGCGACGGCGCCGGGCGAGAGTTCCTACGGCGTGCGGGTGCTCGGCAGCACCGGGCCGGTGCTCTTCCGCAACTGCCTGCTGACCAGCTCCGACGGCGGCGACGGCACCGACGGCGCCGACGGCAACGGCGGGGCGAGCGCCAGCGGGGCCGGGTCGCCCTGCGGGGCCAACGGCGGCGGCGGCGGCGGCG
>JAUSAZ010000228.1 GCA_030652255.1 Myxococcales bacterium
CTACCCGAAGCCCGCACGCCCCGTCATCCCGTGGCGCCCACACGCGGGGCCCCGCTCACTACGCCGCCTCGCGCCGCGAAAGAGCCGCACCCGTGATGTTCCTGTTCGAAAGCCCCCGCGACTGCGGGGGCGCCCTCGTGCGATAGCCTGGGGTGAGCGCCAACGCGCGAACCCCAGCGTCAAACAGGCGGCGTGTCCCACCAACGGGCGGCAAGTTTGGTATCAAATGAGTATCAGGCCGCCGCGAGGTCGCTGAGCGTGCCGCGGAGCTTCTCCAGCGCGCGGGCCTCGATCTGGCGGACGCGCTCCTTGGAGATGCCGAGCACCCTGCCGAGGGACTCCAGGGTGACGTCGTCCTCGCTGAGCACGCGGCGCTCGATGATCCAGCGCTCGCGCTCGTTGAGGGCGCCGAGGGCGGACTCGATGCGCTCGCGGCGGTCGTCGGCGGCGGCGTGCTGGTCGGCCAGCTCTTCGGGGGAGTCGCCCGGGTCGCGCAGCCGGTCGACCGCCGGGGACTCGCCGTCGATCGAGGCGTCGAGCGAGACGTCGCGCTGCTTCAACATCGGCAGCAGCTTCTCGATGCGCTCGGGGGAGATGCCCGAGAGCTCGGCGAGCTTCTCGGGGTCATCCTCGCGGGTGCGGCGGTACGCGCGCAGGGCCCGGCGCTCGCCCTTGCTGCCGCCGATGCGCACCAGGCGGTAGGCGCGCACCACGTACTCGCGGATCTCCGCGCGGATCCAGTACACGGCGTAGGTGATGAGCCGGCAGTCGCGCTCGGGATCGTAGCGCATGGCGCCCTTGAGCAGCCCGAGGTTGCCCTGCTGGATGAGGTCTTCCAACGGCACGCCCCAGCGGCGGTACTCGGTGGCGACGGTGATCACGAAGGGGAGGCTGGCCTCGATGAGCCGGCGGCCCGCGCGCTGGTCACCGTGGCGCCAGCGGAGGGCCAGCATGCGCTCCTCCTCGGCCGAGAGGGGGGTGACCCCGGTGAGAGAGTGCCGATACGCATCGAGCGCAGTGACCGATCCGAGCGATCCCATGGCGTGACTCCTGCGCGTCTCGAGGAGGGGATACGGGGCGGTGCGTAGCCCTTCCGACGCAATCGCCGCCAGTGCACGGCCGATGCCACGCGCGCTTCGTCCGAGGGAATGACCCCATCGAGCATCGGAGGGAGCGTCGGTGACGGCAGTTGTTTCGGGGGTCGCGAGGTGCCGCGCGCAACGGTTGCGCCCGACGGCTCAAGGGACATGGGGACTGTTCACGAATGAAGGCCCGTGCGACGTGGAATGCATGGTCGAGGGCTTCGATACGGTGGTGGTGGGAGCGGGCGCGGCGGGCGCGGTGATCGCGGCGCGCATGACCGAGCGGGGTGATCGGCAGGTGCTGCTGCTGGAGGCGGGGCCCGACTACGCGACCCCCGAGAGCCTCCCGCAGGATCTTCGCGACGGCACCCGCAACTCCCTGGTGGCCCACGACTGGGGCTACACGCACTCACCCAACGCGCGGCAGGTGAGGTTCCCGATGCCCCGGGGGAAGGTCGTCGGGGGATCGTCGGCGGTCAACACCTGCATCGGGCTGCGGGGGGTGCCGTCGGACTACGACGAGTGGGCGGCGCGCGGTCTGGCGCCGTGGAGCTGGGCGCAGTGCCTGCCGGCCTTCAAGCGCCTGGAGACCGACCTCGACCGTCGGGACGAGTGGCACGGGACCGATGGGCCGGTGCCGCTACGGCGCCACACGCCCGACGAGCTGGTGCCGTGGCAGGCGGCCTTCCTGGAGGCCGCGGCGGCCATCGGGATGCCCCGGTGCGACGACACCAACCACCCCGAGGCGAAGGGCTACGGCCCGCACGCGATGAACAAGATCGACGGCGAGCGCATGAGCGCGGCGCGCTGCTACCTGACGCCCGAGGTGCGGCGCAGGGCCAACCTCACGCTCCGGGCGCGGACGCTGGTGCGGCGGGTGGTCTTCCGGCAACGGCGGGCGGTGGGGGTGGAGGTGGAGAGCGCGAGCGGGCGCGTGTACACCATCGCGGCGAAGCGGGTGGTGCTGTGCGCGGGCGCGCTCGCGACCCCGGGGGTGCTGCTGCGCTCGGGGGTGGGCCCGAGGGCGGAGCTCGACCGGCTGGGCGTGGCGGTGGTGTCGGAGGTCGGGGCGGTGGCGCGGCGGCTGCTCGACCACCCGGGGGCGGCGTTCTTCCTGTGGCCGAAGAAGGGGGTGTGCGATTTGTTGCACCCGCTCATCCAGACGACGCTGCGGCTGCGCTCGAAGGACGGCGAGCACGAGAACGACCTGCAATTGCAGGCCGGGTCGGCGGTGCTGATGCCCACGATGAACCTCCCGCTGGTCTCGATCATGTGTCAGGTGGGCAAGCCCGCGGGCTACGGGCTCATCCGGTATCCGAGCGCGGACGTGCGGGCGAGGCCGGAGATACGATCGAGGCTGTTGGATCACCCCACCGACCGGGCGCGGGCGCTGGAGGCGCTGGAGATCGGGCGCGCGATGGCCGAGACGCCGGTGATGCGCGACCTCGCGAGGGTGGTGTGGCCGCCGCCGGGGGTGCTGGCGAGCGAGAGGTTCAGCCGGTGGATCTGGGCCTTCTGCGACTCGGGCTATCACCCCTGCGGGACGGTTCCGATGGGGGCGGACGACGACCCCGACGCGGCGACGGACGCCTACGGACGGGTGCGGGGGACCGAAGGGCTGCTGGTGGCCGACGCGAGCCTGATGCCCACGGTGCCGACGGCAAACACCCACCTGCCGACCCTGATGATCGGTGAGCGCTTCGGCGAGTGGCTCCGCGACGGCGTGGTGTGAGGCCAGGGCGGCGTCATCAAAACGGCTTGAATTTTCGTTGCGTCTAACGGGCTCGATCGCTCGTGTGTCGTCCCTTCGGCCGGGGTTCACCGTAGGCCCATGCGCCCGCCGCGCTCGGTTCACCACCGGGCTACCACAGGCGGATCGCCCCGCAGCGGGGCTCAGGAGAGGTCCATCAGGACCGAGTTCATGGGTTGT
>JAUSAZ010000229.1 GCA_030652255.1 Myxococcales bacterium
CGCCGCCGCCCGTCGCGCCGCCACCGCCGCCCGTCCCGCCACCGCCGCCGTCGCCCGCGCGCCCTCCCACCGCCGCGGCCGCCGCTGCGGCGCGCGTCGCCCCGTCGATGGCCGTGGCCGCGAGCACCTCGACGATCCTCACCTCGCCGGGCGGCACCGACTCCGTGCCGGTGCCCTCGACCGAGCCCGCGGTGACCGACGCCGGGGTGCGCCCGGCGCCCACCAACCTCCGCGCCACGGCGCTGCTCTCCGGCGCGCGCGACCTCTCGCTCCAGATGGCCGGGGCGCAGCCCACCGAGGCGCAGCGGCGCGAGGAGATCCGCGCCATCGCCCTCGCGCCCATCGTCGCGGGGCTGCACGCCAACGACCACATCGACGTGGCGGGCACCGCGCGGGCGGGGCGGGTGCTCTCCACGCGCGTCGCCGAGGAGATCGCCAGCCGCATCTCCGTGCCGCGCCTCACCCCCGAGGTCGAGCGCGCGCCCTCCATCGCGCTCCCGCGCTTCAACCCCAGCGAGTCGTCGAACGAGCGCGCCGCCGCGAGCGAGCTCGACGCCGTGCACGCCAACTCCTTCACCTCGATAGGCTTCGGCCCGGGCACCCCGCAGTGCTCGTCGTACCACGCGCTCCTGGTGGACCTCTCCATCACCGACGGCGACGGGGGACGCCCCACCATCGCGCTCCTCCGCGGGTCGGGCGTGGCCTCGCTCGACCGATCGGTGATGGAGGTCGCCCGGGAGATCGCCGTGGAGGCCTCGGCCCCGGGCTCCACCCGCTGGCGCTTCGAGCTCGCCAACGAGGCAGGGCGATGCGCGCGCTTCGGCGGCTGGCGGCCGCTCGCGGGGGGCGACCTGCGGGTGCGCTTCCGCCGGCTGCACGGACGATAGACGGCGGGTCGCGGCCGCGGGGACTCTGGTAGCCTCGCGGGGGTGCGAGCCCTGCGAGCGAGCGTGTCAGCCGCGGTGATGGTCACGGCGGCGGGCCTCGCGGGGGCGCAGCCGATGGACATCCCCGCGGAGCTCGCCGAGGCGCGGGTGCCCGCGGCGCCGGGCACCGGGGCGCAGGCGATGTTCGTGCTCGGGTTCTTCCGGGGCGCGCCGTACAACCTCGGCCACGCCCGGGACATCCTCGCGGGCACGGCGTTTACGCCCGCCTTCGACGCCTGGTGCGGCACCCTCCCGCAGGTGGACTTCACCAACGGCACCACCGTCGACTCCCTCGGGCGCAGCGCGCCGAGCACGATGTGCCTCCCCTTCCACGACCCCCTGGTGGAGCAGATGCACCCGTGCCGCCCGCTGCCGGGGCTCCCCACGGGCACCTACTCCACCAACGGCGGCGCGGTGCTTCGCCTGCGCGGGTGGTTCGCGGTGCGCGCGCCCGGCGCCTACACCTTCGCGTGGGGCCACGATGACGGGATGGCCTTCGACATCGCCAATGTCCCCGTCTTCTCGTACCTCGACGGCACGGCGCCGCGGGTCGACCGCCGCGTGCTGCGCTTCGCCGCCGCGGGGCTGTACCCCTTTCAGCTCGACTGGTTCGACAGCATCGGCGGGGCCCTCATCGACTGGTACGTCGCGGAGGGAGAGCACCCTGAGGGAGAGCTCGCCGCCGCGGGCTTTCGCCTCGTCCCCACCGCCGACCTCTACCCCTCCGGGGCGCTCCCGTGCACGCCCGACTGCCGGCGCTGCGCGCTCCCGACGCCGCGCTGCGACTACGCCGCCTCGCGCTGCGTGGCCTGCCTCGATGACCGCGACTGCGCCCGCGGCACCCGCTGCACCGACGGCGCCTGCGCCGCGCCCCCGGCGCCCGACGCGGGGGCGCCCACGGACGCGGGCCCCCGGGCCGACGCCGAGGCCCTGGACGGGTCGGCCGACGGGGGTGCGGGCGCCGCGGGCCCGGGCGGCGGGTGCGGATGCGCGGCGGGGGCGAAGACGCCCGCCCCCGGGGGCGCGCTTGCGGCTATGCTGGGGTTGTCCCTGGCGCGATATCGTCGCCTCCGGCGAAGAGAGAGGACCACGTCGCCATGAGCCCCCAGGACGCGAGCTCGCAGTCGATTTCCGAGGAGCTCAACGAGGAGTTCCTCTCGGCGATCATCGACCACGTCGCCCACCCGATCTTCGTGAAGGACCGGGACTTCCGCTTCGTGCTGCTCAACCGCGCGATGGAGGGGATGATCGGCATCCCGCGCGCGGAGCTGCTGGGCCACACGGACTACGACTTCTTCCCGAAGGAGCAGGCCGACTGGTTTCGCCAGAAGGACCAGGAGATGTTCACCCTCGGCAAGCGGGTGGAGGTCACCGAGGAGCCCCTCACCGACAAGGACGGCCGCCACCACGTGCTGTCCACCACGAAGGTGCCGCTCCGCGACGCGCGCGGGGTCATCACGCACCTCGTCGGGATCATCCACGACATCACCCCCCTCAAGCGCGCCGAGGAGGCGCTGCGGGAGGTGAGCAACGTCCTCGAGCGGCGGATGCAGGAGCGCACCGACGAGCTCCTCGCGGCGCAGACCGAGCTCGTGCGCCGCGAGCGCCTCGCCGTCATCGGCCTCTTCGCCGGCAGCCTCGCGCACCAGATCCGCAACCCCCTCGGGTCGATCAAGAACGCCGCGTACCTGGTGCAGCTCGCGAGCCCCACGGTCGACGACGACCTGCGGCGCGCGCTCAACATCATCCAGGACGAGGTGGGCCGCGCCAACCAGATCATCACCGACCTCGTGGACTACGCCCGGGTGACGCCCGCGCAGCGCCGCGTGGTGCCGGTCGACCTGCTCATGGAGATCGCCCTCACGGGGATGGACCTCCCCTCCAACGTCACCGTCGTGACCGAGTGCCCGGCGCTCCCGAAGGTGTTCGTCGACCCGTCGCAGCTCCAGCGGGCCTTACAGAAGCTGGTAAAGAACGCCCTCCAGGCGATGAGCAACGGAGGCACCCTCACCCTCCGCGCGCACTCCGAAGGGGACGCGGTGTTCTTCTGCGTGTCCGACACGGGCCGCGGCATCCCCGAGGACGTGCGCCACCGCCTCTTCGAGCCGCTCGTCAGCGGCAACCCGGGCAACCTCGGCCTCGGGCTCATCACCGCCCGCGCCCTCATCGAAAACCAGGGCGGCGCCCTCGCCCTCGAGAAGACCGGCCACGAGGGCACCTGCGTGATGCTCCGCCTCCCGATCGCCAGCGAGTAGGCGCCTTGAGGGCGCGGGGTCAGAACACCCGCGCCACCACGTCGTCCGCGACGAGCCAGCGGCTCCGCGGGATGCTCCACCGGGCGCCCTCGTCCACCAGGTTGCCGCGCGCGACCTCCCGCGCCACCGCCGCCTCGCGCCCCGCCCGCGGGTCGACGCCGGTGCGCCCGGCGAGGCGCGCGAGGTCGACCCCCGCGGCGGTGCGCAGCCCCAGCATCAGCCCCTCGCGCACCCGCACCTCGGGCCCGACGGCCTCGGTCTCCCCCGGCGGCAGCGCCCCCTGCTCCAGGCGCTCGCAGTACGCGCCCGCGTCGGCGTCGTTGCGCCAGCGCTCGCCCGCGCGACCGTCCTCCGGGGTCGGCGCGCAGCCCACGGCCCCCGCCCCGAGGCCGAGGTACCACTCGCCGCGCCAGTAGGCCTCGTTGTGCCGGCTGGTCGCCCCGGGGCGCGCGTAGTTGGACACCTCGTAGTGCGAGAGCCCGGCGCCCTCGCAGGCGCGCTCGACGGCCTCGTACATCGTCGCCACGCGGTCGTCCTCGAGGCGCGGCAGCCGGCCCTTGCGGGCGAGCTCGCCGAAGCGCGTGCCCGGCTCGATGGTGAGCGCGTAGCACGAGAGGTGCTCGACCCCGTCGCCCAGGAGCGCGCCCAGGTCTTCGGTGAGCGCCTCGACGGACTGCTCGGCCAGGCCGAACATCACGTCCGCGGACACCCGGAGCCCGCCCGACCGCACCGCCGTGCGCACCGCCCGCGCCGCGCCGTCGGCGTCGTGCAGGCGCCCGAGGTAGCGCAGGTGCTCGTCGCGCAGCGACTGCACCCCGATGGACACCCGGTCGACCCCGGCGGCCTTCCAGCGCGCGCAGCGCTCGTCGTCGAGGGAGGTCGGGTTGCACTCCACGGTGACCTCGTCGAGCTCGCCGCGCGCGGCGACCGCGGCGATGACCCGGCCGAGCGCGTCGGGCTCCCAGAGGCTGGGCGTGCCGCCGCCGAAGAAGAGGGTGCGGGCGCGGGCGCCGGGCGGGAGCGCGGCGAGGCGCAGGCCGAGCTCGCGCACGACGGCGTCGGCGTAGCGGGCGTGCGGGATGCGCGCGGGGTTGATCGCCTCCGTCGCGAAATCGCAGTAGGGGCAGCGCTGGAGGCACCAGGGGAAGTGCACGTATACCGCGAGGTCCATGGGTGGGGTCGTGGGCGGGGCCTAGCACGAACGCCGCGGACGCACAGCCCGCAGCGGGGCGTTGCCCGGCTCAGCGCGCGGTGGCTCGGACGCGCGCGGCGAGGCGCTCGAGCTCGCGGAGGTCGGCGGTGAGGCCCACGCGGTCGAGGTACTCGAGGTCGAGCGTCGTCGGGATGCCCTGCCCCGCGAAGGAGCCCTTCGACGAGAAGTGGTTGGCGACGTGCACCGCGGCCAGGGCGCTGAAGTGGTCGTCGGCGCACCGGCTCGGGTGGTGGTGGAAGAGCACCGCCTCGACGATCTTCTCCGGCAGCCCCCAGATGGAGAGGAGGTAGGCGCCGATCTCGGTGTGCGTGACGCGGAAGTGGTCGCGCTCGATCTCGTGGAGGCAGCGGCGATCGTCCTTCGCGGTCCGGACGATGTCGCTGTAGGCCTGCGGGTAGTTCGACGCGAACACGATCTTGCCGACGTCGTGGAGGACGCCCGCGGTGAAGGCCCCGTCGATCAGCACCCGGTCCGTCGAGCGGGCCTGGGCGACCTCCCGCGCGAGGACCCCGGTGGCGAAGCTGTGCTCCCAGAGGTCGTTGAGGAACGCGTCGGAGAAGCCGTCGAGCTGCGCGTGCGAGAAGATGTGCAGCGAGAGCACCAGGGCCTTGATCTGCTCCAGGCCCATGTAGACGACGGCCTCGGCGGGGGTGGCGATCTGCCGCCGTAGCCCGAAGTACGCCGAGTTGACGATCTGGAGCATCTTGGCGGTCATCGCGATGTCCATCGAGATGATGTCGCCGATCTTCTTCATCGAGGCGTCGGGCGAGCTGAGCTGCTGGATGATCTGGTTGTAGAGGGCCGGCAGGCTGGGCAGGCGGTCGATCTCCGCGGCGACGATCTTCACCTCGTCGCCGACGAGCACGTGCTGGAGCACGAACGCGCGGCGGATGGTGGCCTTGAGCTCGTCCTGCTGGCACGGCTTGTAGAGGGACTGGTGGGCGAGGCGCACCGCCCCGAGCGCGGCGTCCTGGTCGAAGTGCCCCGACAGGATGATGCGCACCACCGCGGGGTACTCCCCACGGACGCGGCGCAGGAGCTCCAGGCCGGTCATCCCGGGCATCCGGACGTCCGCCACCACCACGTCGAAGGGCGACCCGGCGAGCTCCCGGAGCGCGGCCTCGCCGCTCTCCACGAAGACCATCTCCCACTCCCGGCGCATGTCCCGCAGCATCCGCTGCAGCGAGCGGAGCATGTTGACCTCGTCGTCGACGAAGAGGATCCGCTTCATGCCGCGGGCTGCTTGAGCGGCAACCCGACCCGGAAGGTCGTGCCCACCCCGAGCTGCGACTCGAGCAGCAGCCGGCCCTGGTGGGCGCGCACGATCTCCGCGGAGATGCTGAGCCCCAGCCCGGTGCCCTTGCCCGGCGCCTTGGTGGTGAAGAGCGGCTCGAAGATCCTTCCACGGATCTCCGCGGGGACGCCGGAGCCGTCGTCCTGCACGTCGCACCACACCAGCCCGTCCTGCTCGTAGGTGCGCAGGGTGATCGTGCCCTGGCCCGTGATGGCCTCGGCGCCGTTGGCGATGAGGTTGACGAACACCTGCGTCATCCGCTGCACGTCCATCTCGACGAGCGGCATCGGCGCGGCGTACGCCCGGACCACCTGGCACTGATGCCGGAGCTTCGTGTGCAGGATGCCCAGCGCGGCGTCGACGACCGCGTTGAGGTCGGCCTGGCTCTTCTCGCCGCTGTCGCGCCGGGCGTAGAGCCGCAGGCCCATCACGATCTGCTTGATGCGCTCGAGCCCCTCCAGGGACTCCCGGGCGAGCCCCTCGATGTCGCCGATCACGAAGCCGATGTCGTGCGCCTCGGCCAGCGCCGCGATCTCCCTCGCCCGGCCCGCGACCTCGCCCGCGACCTCGCCCCGGGAGGCGTCGACGAGCGCCTGCACCGCCGCGAGGATGTCCCGGATCGGGGTGATGTACGTCGCCAGGATCGCGACGTTGCTGGTCACGAAGCCGAGGGGGTTGTTGATCTCGTGGGCCACCCCGGCCGCGAGCTGGCCGATGGAGGCCATCTTCTCCTGCTCGAAGAGCTGGTCTTTCGAGCGCTGCACCAGGGACTCGAGCTCGGACAGCCGGCCGACGTTCGAGAACACGGCGATCGCCCCGTCGGCGCTCGAGCGCGCCATCGCCGGGACGAAGTCCTCCGCCACCGCGTCGACCCCCATCCGCCGCCGGCGGAAGGACACCTGCATCGGCGCCGTCCGGGATCGGTGGAACGCGTCCCACTCGTCGTCGCGGAGGTACGAGCGGAGCTCGCAGCCGACGAGCTCGCCGGGGAGGTGGCCGAACGACGCGAGGTTGCCCTCGGCCGCGAGGATCACCCCCGCGGCGTCGACGCGCACGACGAGGTCCGAGAGGAGCGGAAAGAGATGGTCACAGCGATCCATCGGAGTGGGGATTGGGGACTCTCTCGTGGGCAGCCCCGGGCGTCGCCGTGTCGGCAGCGCCCCGGTGGGGACTACCGGACTCTACGCCCTTCGCCACCCCGCCGGAGGTGCGAAAATTCACCCCGGTCGCGCTTGAATTCCGCCCTGACATCAAGGGCTTGGCGCGGGCGGCTGCGAAGCCTTTGCCGCACCGTATGCGCCTCCGCGGCCGATGTTGGTAGAGTGCCGCGCAGAGGTCGTCGAGGCGCGTGCTGCGGTTGTTCTTGCGGGAGGCGTTGATCACCCTCGCCTCACTGTTGGTGGTGTCCGCCGTGGCGTTCGCGCTGCTCGACCGGCTGGGGGACCGCGACTGGCAGAACACCGCCATCTACGCCCACCTCTTCGGCTTCACCCGCGACCACGCGGTCGGCGCCGACCTGCCCCTCTTCTGGAACCCCACCGTGCTCGACGCCGAGCGCCGCACGGTCGCCGACCTCGACCAGCTCGGCTCGCCCGGCACCCGCGCCGCGGCGCGCGCGCGCCTCGACCGCCGCGGGTCGGCGGGGCTCCCGACCATCCTCGCGGGCCTCGACCGGCTGAGCCCCGCGGCGCGGCGCGAGGCCCTCTCGCTCATCGCCACCTGGTCGCAGTCGCTCACCGGCGCCGAGCGAGCGCCCGACCCCCTCGCGGGCGACCCCGAGGAGCAGGCCCGGATGTGGTGGGGTCGCTTCCAGGCCTCTCGCGGGCTCGACTTCCGGCTGAGCTACGCCGCCCGCCAGGCGCAGCGCGTCGGCGCCCGCGACCGCACCAACGCGTACGGCCGCCTGCTCCAGCTCGGCACCTTCGCGCTCCCTGGCATCCAGAACGTGCTCGCCACCACCGTCGACCGCGGCGAGAGCGCCCGGCTCTCGGGCCTGCTGGCGACCCTCACGGGACTCCCGGTGCGCGCCGAGCCCGGGTCGGCGCCCGGCGAGGTGCTCCGCGTCACCGCAGCCTGGCAGGCCTTCTGGTTCGCCGAGCGCCTGGAGTTCGAGACGCTCACCGAGGAGCGCCGCGCGACCGCCCGCTTCTTCGAGACCCGCTACGGCCGCTGGGTGGAGCGCGCCATGCGCGGCCGCCTCGGGTTCAGCCGCGTCACCCGCCGCCCCGTGGCGATCGAGCTGCGCTGGCGCCTCCCGTCGAGCACCCTCTCGTCGGGCCTCGGCGGCCTCGTCGGCACCGCCATCGCCATCGCCTTCGGCGGCGGCCCCGCGCTGCGCCGCCGGCGCCTGCGGCCGAAGCTGCTCGACCTCGCGGGCGCCCTCGCGCCGGGCCTCGCGGCCTTCACCACCGGCTGGCTGCTGCTGCTCCGCCTCTGCTCGCCCACCGCGACGCTCCGGGGCGACCTCGCGCTCGTGCTCGCACAGGGCCAGTGGGCGCGGGTGCTCGTCGGCGCGGCGATCATCGCGGCGGGCGTGGCCTGGTATCTCCAGCGCCAGAAGGCCGCGAGCGCCATCCAACTGGTGCGCCTGGAGGCCGAGAGCTGGGTGGCCGAGCGCCTGCGGCCCGGGGTGCGCGAGGTGCTCCGCCACGGGGCGCGCATCGGGGTCGCGTCGCTCCTGGCCCCGCTGGGCTTCGCGGGCCCGGTGGTGCTGCTGGCCTCGCTGCTGGTGGAGCTCCCGCTGGGCCTCCGGGGCATGGGGCAGCTCACCGTGCGCGCGCTGATCGCGCGCGACGCGCCGTGGCTGATGGCGGCGGTGCTGACCACCGTGCCGCTGCTGCTGGGGCGCCGGTGGGCGCGCGGTCTGCTGGTGAAGGTGCTCGACATGCCCGCGTCGCCGCCGCCCCGCGTCAGCGTGACCACATTGGACTCGACCGCCTGATCTGGCATACCGCTGGCGCTCAAGAAAGGACTTCGACTACCCAATGCTCAAGCACTCCCGCCTCCTCGTCGTCGGTCTGCTCCTCGTCGGCTGTAACGACGACCCCACCAACGTGGGCACCGTGCCCGACGACGCGTCGATGACCGACCTCGGCGCGGTCGACCGCCCCGTCGCCACCGACAACGGCGCGGTCGATCGCCCGGTGGCCACGGACAACCCCGTCGCCACCGACACTCCCGTCGCCACCGACACCCCCGTCGCCACCGACACCCCGCAGGTCACGGACAACGGTGTCGTCGACGCGGGCCCCGCCGACGCGGGCTTCGATGCTGGCGCTATCGACGCGGGCTCCGTGGACGCGGGCCCGGCCGACGTTGGCTCCCAGGACGCGGGCCCGGCGGACACCGGCCCGGCCGACACCGGCCCCACGGACGCGGGCGCGACGGACTCCGGCCCCACGGACGCGGGCATGGTGTGCACCCCGGGCACCGAGACCTGCAACGGCATGGACGACGACTGCGACGGCCTCATCGACGAGTCGGGCTGCGGCACGCACCTGCTGATCACCGAGGTGGTGGTCGACGCGACCGACGGCGAGTTCATCGAGATCCACAACCCGACCGCGTCCGCGATCGACCTCTCCAACGTCTACGTCAGCGACCTGCACGACTACGCCTGCTACCTCGGTCGGGCGTGCACCATCGCCGGGCGCACCGCGGCCTCGCTGGGCAACTCGGACTTCGTTGCGCGCTTCCCCGCGGGCGCCTCGCTCGCCCCCGGCCAGTACGCGACGCTGGCGCTCACCCGCAACTTCACCGCGTTCAACAGCGTCGCCGGCGTCTGCCCGACCTACTACCTCCCGCTCGTGACCAGCGACGCGGGCGTCAACCTCGCGCCCTGCATCGGGTCGCTCCCGATGCGCCCGACGGCTCACTCGTCGAACTCCATCGGCACGAGCGCGGGCCTCACCAACGGCCAGGAGCCGATCGTGCTCTTCCAGTGGGACGGCACCGCCCCGCTCGTCACCGACCTCGACTACGTCTTCTGGGGAACGCCCAGCGGCAGCAACCTCCAGGTCGACAAGTCCGGCACCTCCATCACCCCGACCGGCGGCACGGCGACGACCTACCTCGCCGACACGCCCGTCGCGATGCAGCAGCGCGCCCCGGTGCCCGGCGACAACGCCGCCCTCGTGCGCTGCAACTACGCCGAAGGGGCCGAGCGCCGCACCGGCGGCAACGGCCTCGGCGGGCACGACGAGACCAGCGAGCCCCTCACCAGCACGTGGCGCACGACCACCCCGGTCACCGCCTCGGACGCCGGGATGCTCCGCCTCAACGCCACCCCTGGCGCGGTCAACGACTGCCGCTGACCGCCCCCCTGCGATGACCCCTCCGCGCTGGATCCTCCTCGCGCTCTGCGCCCTCGTCCCCGCCATCTCATGGCGGCTCGGCGGCGCGTCGCTCTGGTACGCCCTCGTGCTCGGGTACGGCGCGGCCGCGGCCCTCGCCGCGTGGGCCCTCGCCCAGGATGACCAGCTCAAGGCCGCGCTCAAGCCCCGCGCGGGCGACCCCTCCCTCGGGCTCCTCCCCGCGCTGGTGCTCTTCGGGCTCGTGTACTTCTTCGTGACCCGCGCGCT
Organism: Myxococcales bacterium; assembly: GCA_030652255.1. Lineage (GTDB taxonomy): Bacteria > Myxococcota_A > Polyangia > Polyangiales > SCUS01. Next base: position 10,269 of record JAUSAZ010000229.1, read on the forward strand.
CGCGCCCCTCCCCGAGCTCCGCGCGTATACGCTCGACGGCGCCTGGGTCGGGCGCGCGAACGCCCACGGGCTCCAGGGCGCCGCCGAGTGGCTGCGCACCCACGCGCTCGCTGCCATGGGCCGCGCGGCGGCGATACAGGGCAGCGCCCGCGTCGCCTTCGTGCTCGCCATCGCCGCGCTCGAGGAGCTCGCCTGGCGCGGCGGCGTGCAGCAGGGCCTCTCCGAGCGCTTCGGCTCCACCCGCGGCTGGCTGCTCGCGTCGGGCCTCTACGCCCTCGCGCAGCTCGGCACGCTCAACCCCGCGCCCGCGCTGCTCGCCCTCCCCTGCGGCCTGCTCTGGGGGGCGATGTACCGCTACCGCGGCGGGCTGGCGCCGTCGATCCTGTCGCACGCCATCTTCAGCTGGGCCCTCGTCGCCCACAACAACAGCCCCTTCATCCTGCGCTGACCCGACGGCGCTATCATCGCCCGATGGTGCGCGCCCGTCCCTCCCGCGTCGCCCGGCTCGCGCTGGCGGCGACCGTGACCGTCGCCTGCTCCGGCGGGACACGGCCGCCCCCGCTCGGGGGCATCACCTTCGACGGCGGTGCCGACGACTCGCTCGTGGTTGTGGTGCGGGACGCGATCCCGCTGCGCGAGATGCCCTCCTGCGGCGGCACGGCGGTGTCGCTCACCCGCCGCCGGGCGAGCGCCATCCTCGTCATCGACCGCTCCGGCAGCATGAACGAGAACACCCTCGACGGCGTGCGCAAGTGGACCGCCCTGCTCGCCGCCCTCGGCGGCGCCCTGCCCCGCATCGAGCACAACGTCTCGCTCGGCCTGGTGACCTTCCCGCAGCCCGTCGCGCCGGGCGTGCCCCGCAGCGCGGCCACGGTCTGCGCGCTGCGCCCGGGCCTCGACCTCGAGCCGCGCCTCGGGGCGGCGGGCGCCATCATGTCCCGCCTGCGCGCGGGCCTCCCCGACGGGCCGACGCCCACCGCGGGCGCCGAGGAGGTCGCGGGGCGGTGGTTCGTCAACGAGCCCGACCGCGAGGGCGGGCGGTACATCATCCTCGCGACGGACGGCGCGCCCAACTGCAACACCGCGCTCGACCCGCTCTCCTGCCGCTGCACCGCCGGCCCGGCGTCGTGCGACCCCGCGATGAACACCTTCGCCGCCATCAACTGCCTCGACGACGCGCGCGCCACCGAGGCCATCCGGCTGTTTCGCCAGCAGGAGATCTTCACCTACGTGGTCGGGCTCAACGGCGCCGAGGCCTACGCCCCGGTGCTCGACGCGATGGCCGACGAGGGCGGCCGCGCGCGCGCCGCGTCCCCGCGCTTCTACCCCGCCAACACGGCCGACGAGCTCGTGCGCGAGCTCACCGCCATCACCTCGGGCATCGCCGACTGCCGCTTCGCCCTCGACGCGCCGCCGCCCGACCCGACGCTGGTCGACCTGCGGCTCGACGGCGCGAGCCTCATCCACGACCCGGGGCACCGCGACGGCTGGGACTGGTCCGACGACGCCCGCCGGGAGATCCGCTTTCACGGGCCGACCTGCGAGCGGGTGAGCGCGGCCACCGGCGGCTCGCGTCTCGTGGCGGCCTTCGGCTGCCCGGCGCCCGCCCCGCCGTGAGGGTGACCACGGCGGGCGGCGCTTCGACCCCGACCCCTGGGCGTCAGTTGATGGCGACGGCGAAGTTGCGGCTCTCGGGCACGCAGTTCTCCGCCGAGCACACCGCGAAGCGCATGCGGCCGAGCACCACCGTGCGGGCGCCCGCGCGCGTGACCGGCACCGTGAAGCGCGCCACGGCCTGGGTGTACTCCGCGGCGTCGGCGCGGCGCAGCGAGGGCTTCTCCGTCGCGCCGTCGCGCACGTCGAGCTCGAGCACCACGGGGTACTGCTCGTTGACGTGGAAGTGACCCGCGCCGCGCAGCTCGACCGCGAGGCTGGCCGGGGCCGCGGGGGTGGCGCCCGCGGTGAGCGCCGCGGTGAGCACGAAGCTGGGCTCGCTGATTTCCGCGCGCGGCCCGCTGGCCTCGGCGGAGGGCGCGGCGACCGCGGGCGTCGGGGGGACGGGCGGGTTCACCGGCGGCGCCACCGCCGGGGGCTCCGGGGTGACCGACGGCGACGGCGCGCGCTCGCAGCCCAGCGACAACAGCAACCCGAGACAAGCAGCGACCCGATCGATTCGCATGGTGAGCTCCTACTACCTCCTGGCGACGCCGGGCGGGTGGTAGCACGCGGCGCGGAGGGCCTCCAACGGTCGGGCGCCCGCACGATCTCCCTTCCACCGGGCGGAGGCCCCGCGGTAACGCTTGCGCGCGATGCCCCGCCGACCCACCACCGCGCTGCTGCTGTTCGCCGCCGGGGCGACCGGGTGCGCCGCCGCGCCCCGCTGCGCGACCGCCCCCGCGGGCGCCGTGGTGCGCTGGGCCGACCTCTCCCTCGACCCGGCGGCGCGCATCAACGTCGTGCCCGTGCTGGCGCAGGCCCCGGCGGGCTTCGACCCCTCGGCGGAGACGGTGCACCTGCGCTTCGACGGCGCGGCGCTCGGCGAGGCCCCGGTGGTCGACCGCGCGGCGCTGGTGCTCGTGCCCGCCCCCGGCGCCCGGCCCGAGCGCTGCGCCCTGCTGCGCGTGCGCGCCGTCGACGAGCCCTGGACCGTCGCCGCCGTGAACCGTGGCGACACCCCCGCGCTGGGGCTCGCCGCCGCGGCGGAGGTCACCCTCCCCCCGCAGCGGGTGCCCGTGCGGGTGGATGTGACGGCCCTGGTGCGCGCGCTCGGGGCCGAGGGCTTGACCCGGCGCGGCCTCGCCGTGACCGCGACGGAGGGTGGAGCCACCTTCCAGGGTTCGGGTACCCTCTCGCCCGCGGAGCGTCCCCGCCTCGAGGTGTTGCTGCGATGAAGCGTTCGATCCCCATCGGCCGCTACCACCTGCTCGACCGCGTCTCCAGCGGCGGCATGGCGGACGTGTTCCGCGCGAAGGTCGTCGACCCCGACGGCACCGAGCGCCTCGTGGCGATGAAGCGCATCCTCGAGCAGTACGCCGAGGACCCGGCCTTCGTGCGCATGCTGGTCGCCGAGTACCGGCTCTCGCTGCTGCTGGTGCACCCCAACATCGCGCGCATCTACGAGCTGCTCCAGACCGACGAGGGCTACTTCATCGCGATGGAGTACGTGGACGGTAAAGACCTCCGCGCCACGATGTACCGCGCCTCGGACCGGCGGCGCCCCATCGACGCCACCGACGCCGCGTACCTCATGGCCCGCGCGGTCGACGGCCTCGACCACGCGCACGTCGCCACCACCCACGACGGGCAGCCGCTGCGCCTCGTGCACCGCGACTTCTCCCCATCGAACATCCTCGTCAGCTACGACGGCACGGTGAAGATCATCGACTTCGGCATCGCCAAGGCCGACGTCGACCGCGAGCGCACCGCCCAGGGGATCATCAAGGGCAAGGTGCGCTACATGTCCCCCGAGCAGGCGCAGGGCGACCCGCGGCTCACCGGGCAGTCCGACGTGTTCTCCGCGGGCAGCGTGCTCTACGAGCTGCTCACCGGCACGCCGGCCTTCTCGGCCCCCTCGGAGGTGGAGCTCATCTACGCCGTGCGCCGCGCCGAGCCGGTGCCGCTGCGCGAGCTCGCGCCGCACGTGCCCGAGGCCCTCGCCGAGGTCGTCGAGCGGGCCATGGCCCGGAGCCGCCAGGACCGCTACCAGTCGGCCGGGGAGTTTCGCGACGGGCTGGTGACCTACCTGCGCGGCTACGCGCCCAACTACCGGCGCACCCGCCTCGCCAACTACATGCGCGGGCTCTGGGCGCGGGAGATCGACGTCGAGATCCGCACCCTGCTGGAGTACGCCCTCTCCGAGGAGCCCGCCGCGGCCTCCGTCGACCTGCTCGCCGGCGTGTCGCTCGAGGAGTCCGTGCTCGAGGTCTCCCGCGCGCTCGACGTCGGCTCCGTGCCCGAGTTCGCCAGCCCGGTGCCGTCGCTGCCCTCGGGCGCCCCCATCGCCGTGCGCCCCGACGACCTCTTCGCGAGCGAGCTCAACGCGCCGCCGCTCCCACCGCACGGCCGCGGCTCGTGAGAGGCGCCCTCCTCGCCGCCCTTGCCCTGCTGGGCTGCGCCTCCCGCGCGCCCCGCCCCCGCGCGCTCGCCGCGCCCGTCGACGCGGCCGCCCCGCTCACCACCGCCGCCCCCGGGCCCGACGCCTGCGGCTCCACCCGCCCCGACGCGGTGTGCCTCCCCGCGGGCCTCTCGCTGCTCGGCGCCGAGACCACCGAAGACCACTTCGAGCTGCGCCCCGCCCGCGCCGCGCGCCTCCGTGCCTTCTCCCTCGACCGCGCGGAGGTCTCCGGCGCCCGCTACCGCGAGTGCGTCGCCGCGGGCCGCTGCGGCCCGATGCGCTGCGACGCCGACGTGCCCGCCGCCGCCCCCGCCCGCTGCCTCGCCTGGGCCGACGCCCGCGCCTACTGCGCCTTCCGCGGCGGGCGCCTCCCCTCCGAGGCCGAGTGGCAGCGCGCCGCGGCCGGCCCGATCGACGTGAGCCGCCCGTACCCCTACGGCGCCACCGCCGCCGCGGCCGACGCCGCCGTCGACGATCTTACCCCGGAGGGTATTCGTGACCTCGCCGGCTCGGTGGCCGAGTGGGTCGACGACCCGGGCAACTTCTACCCCGCGCTCCCCGAGCTCCCGCGCCTCGACGCCGCCGTCGACGCCGCCGTCGACGCCTCCCTCGCCGAGCTCCCGCCGCGCACCGACGCGGGGCTCTTCATCTACGACGACCCGCGCGGCGCCCAGCGCGGCCCGTGGCGCGTCGTGCGGGGCGGCGACGCCCGGCTCCCGTGGGGGCAGTGCACCAGCGCGCTCCGGCGGATGCGCCTGCCCACCGAGGCGCCGCCCTGGGTGGGCGTGCGCTGCGCCTACGACCCCGGGTCCCCTTCGCCCGCGAGGCCCACGCGCCCGTACTCGTGAAGCTTGTACTGGATCTTGCGGGCCGAGACCCCGAGGATCTTCGCCGCCTTCGAGGTGCTCCCGCCCGCGGCGCGCAGGGTCTCGAGGATGGCGTAGCGCTCGAGCTCGGCGATGCTCGACCCGGGGATCACCGGCCGCCCGTCGCCCTCCTTCGCGCGGGCCGCGCCGACGGTCATGGGACCCGGCAGGTGCTCGACCTCGATGCGCTCCGAGCGGCAGAGCACCACGGCGCGCTCGACGGCGTGCTCGAGCTCGCGCACGTTGCCCGGCCAGGGCCACGCGGTGAGCCGCTGCATGGCCTCGTCGCTGAAGCCGGTGATGCGCTTGCCGTTCTCCTGGGCGTAGCGGCGCAGGAAGAAGGCCGCGAGGGAGGGCACGTCGGTGCGGCGCTCGCGCAGCGGGGGGATGTCCACCCGGATGACGTTGAGGCGATAGAAGAGGTCCTCGCGAAACTGCCCGCGGCGCACGCGGTCTTCGAGGTCGACGTTGGTCGCGGCCACCACGCGCACGTCGACCTTGAGGGTCTCGTTGCCGCCCACGCGCTCGAACTCCCGCTCCTGGAGGAAGCGCAGCAGCTTCACCTGCGTCGCGGCGGGGATCTCCCCCACCTCGTCGAGGAAGAGGGTGCCCCCGTCGGCCTGCTTGAAGCGCCCCTCGCGGCGCCCGACGGCGCCCGTGAAGGCCCCGCGCTCGTGCCCGAAGAGCTCGCTCTCCAGCAGCGACTCGGACAGCGCCGCGCAGTTGAGCCGCACCAGGGGCTGGCTCGCCCGCGTCGAGGCGCGGTGCAGCGCCGCGGCGACGAGCTCCTTGCCCGTACCGCTCTCGCCGATGATGAGCACGCTCGATCGCGACGGCGCCACCTGCGCCACCGTAGCGAGCAGGGCCTTCATGCTCGGGTGCTCGCCCACGATGTGCCCGAAGGCGTTGCGCTCCCGCAGGCGCTCGCGCAGCACGGCGGCCTCGGCCATGAGCCGGGCCTTCTCCATGGCGCGCTCGACCACGGCGATGAGGCTGCCGGGCTCCAGCGGCTTGGTGAGGTAGTTCTCCGCGCCGAGCTTGATGGCCTCGACGGCGGAGTCGATGGTGCCGAAGGCGGTCATCACCACGAGCACCGTGGAGGGCGACGCGGCGCGCGCCTCCTTCAACAGCCCGAGCCCGTCGAGGCCGGGCATCTTGAGGTCCGTGAGGATGAGGTCGGGCGAGAAGCTCCCGAGCTTGCCCAGGGCCTTGAAGCCGTCCGCCGCGGTCTCGGTCTCGTAGCCCTCCTCGCGGAGGATCTCCGAGAGCGCCGCGCGCGCGTTGGCCTCGTCGTCCACGATCAGGATGCGCCCTCTGCTCTCGTCCATCACCGCGCGGAGTGTACCCCGGCGCGCCGAGGGACTAAGGTCAACCGCTCGCCATGAGTGACGCCCCGGAGCCCACCGACGACCTGCCCGTTGCCGCCAGCGGCGCCGTCGACGAGTCCACCCTCCTGCCCGTCGAGCGCGACCGGCGCTTCGTCGTCCGACTCGTGCTGATGCTCCTGGTGGGCCTCATCGGGGGAAGCTTCGTCGCGATGAAGCTGCGCAACGAGGCCGGCTCGTGCGGCGCGAAGCTCATGCGCCCCGGCAGCACGGTCATCCCACCGAGGTCCCGGTGAGCCCCGCCGAGGCCGAGCACCGCCGGGTGCGCGCCCACCTCACCGACGCCCTCCGCGCCGTCCGCGCCGCCCCTACCGACGCCCTCACGCCCGACCGCCGCGCCCGCCGCCGCGCGGCCCTCGGCGCCCTCGCCCGCTACATCGCCGCGGGCCGCTTCCCCCGCAACCGCGTGGCCCCGACCCCGACGCCCGTCTTCGTCGACGCCGACGGCGCCCGCTGCGCCATGGCCGCGCTCATCGGGTACACCGGCGGCGACGCGCTCGTGCGCCGCATCGCCCGCGAGCACAACCTCGCCTACGTCGAGCAGCTGCGGGGTGACCCCGAGCTCGGCGCGTGGCTCGACCATCACGGCATCAGCGTCGCCGAGGCCGCCCGCATCCAGCCCGCCTACGGCGCGTACGAGGAGCCCTCGCGGTGGCAGCCGACGGTGAGCGTCGTCGCCAGCGCGGCCGCCGGCGCCTCGACGGAGTCCGGGCCGCAGCTCGCGCTCGCGCCTGCCGTGCGCCTCGGGGTGCGCCGGGTCAGCCGCGGCGGCGACGACCACGGCAACTCACGCTACGGCAGCCTCGCGCTCACCGCGGAGTACGCCCGCAGCTTCGTGATAGGCGTCGGCGGCGCCCACCGCGTCGGGCTGCTGCTCCAGTGGGAGCCCGCGGGCAACAGCAGCGACGCGCAGTGGTACCTGTTGGGAGGTCCCCTCGCGGCGATCGACGACGACGGCGAGCCCGGCGGGGCGTGGGGCGCGCAGCTCGGCGCGGGGTTCAACTTCCGCACGCGCACGGTGCCGCTGCTCTTCGAGGCGATGTTACAGGGCCTCGGCCGCTCGACGGGCGCCACGCTACAGGTGGCCGTCAACGCTGGCGTGGTCTGGTAGCGGCAGGGCGGGCGCTCCGCCGCACGATTGCGGACGCCCCTACGCCGGGCTAGACGCAGGCAGATGGCGAGCGATCACCCGTCCCTGGAGTCGATGCGAAGGCGACGGCTCTGCGCGGTCCTGGCGGCGATCGGCGTGGGCTGCGCGCCGCGCTCCGTGGCCCGCCCGCCGAGCTACGCACCGCCCGCCGCGGTGGCCCCGGCGGCGCGAGCGACGAGGCTGGCGCTCGACACCGACCGCGACTGCATCCCGAACCATCGGGAGGACCGCGACGGCGACGGCGTCGTCGACCCGGGAGAGACCGACCCGCTGCGCGCCGACAGCGACCGCGACGGCCTCCACGACGGCTTCGAAGACCGCAACTGCAACGGGCGCCAGGACGGCGCCGAGACCAGCGCCACCCGGCGGGACTCCGACCGCGACGGCGTCGGCGACGGCGTGGAGGTGGCCGTCACGCGCACCGACCCGATGAGGGCCAACACCGACGCCGAGCTCCGGGCGGCCACCCGCACGCTCGCGGGGCGGCACGACGCCGTCCAGGTGCCGGAGCCGATGATCTTCGACCTCGCGCGCTCGCTCGGCGCGCGCCGCGGCGAGCTCGAGGTGAACACGCTCATGGTGCTGGAGCGCCGCGACGGACAGAACGCCGTGCGCTGGGCCCCGGAGGTCGAGTGGGCCTTCGCGCGCGGCCACACCATCGAGCTTGAGCTCCCCTTCCACGGCAGCCACCTCGAGGCGCTGAAGTTTGCGCTCCAGGGAACCATCGGCACCTTCGGCGGCAACCGATTCATCCATGGCTGGCAGTCCCTCAACGAGGTCACGCTCGCCGACAGCAGGATCGCCAACACCCTGCTCTACCTCTTCGGCACCCGCTTCACCGATCGCTTCAGCGCCTTCGCGATGACCGGCGCGCGCGCCGACTGGACGCCCGGTCAATCCGACCGGGAGTTCTCCTTCGTCGCCAACGCGTCGGCGTTTGCCGACCTCTCCAACCGCCTCGTCGTGGGCCTGGAGGCCAACACGGTGTACTCGTCCGAGCGCTGGCGGGTGGCGGTGGTGCCGCAGGTGCACGCCAGCCTGGTGCACTGGCTGCGGCTTCAGGTGGGGGTGGGGGTCGAGGCCTCGGACACCGGGGTCGGCGGCGTCGCCGCGGCGCGCCTCATCGTCGAGCGCTGAGAGCGTTCGCGCGACGCCGCGTCGGAGCTCAGCGGCCGTAGTCGCCCGGGCCAGCGCCCGCGGCCCGGTCCCAGGCGTCGCGCACGGCGTCGCGGGCCTTGTCCCACTCCATGCGGGAGGCGTTGGGACCGCCCTCCCAGTCGCGCCGGAGGTGGGGCTCGGCGTCCACGAAGCCCTTGTCGGCGTAGCGGCCGCGGGCTTCCCACCCGTGCTGGTAGGCCGGGCGGATGTCGTCGTAGTTGGTGCCGGACTTCACGTAGGGCCGACGGGTGTAGTTCTCCCGCCAGTAGTCGTCCTCGACGGTGGGGTTCACCGACTCGGCGACGCCCTTGCCCGCCATGCCGCCGGTGACGCTGCCCACCGCCGCGCCGATGGCGGCGCCTACCGGCCCGCCGACGATGCCGCCGATGATGGCGCCCGCGGCGCCTGCGCTCGCAGCGCCGACGCCCACGCCCACCGGGTGCGCGCCGGGCGCGCCGGTGATCGGGTCGGGGTTGGTGTCGTCAGGGTGCTTCGGGTTGTTCATGGAGGTCTGTCCTTCCGTTGGGGCTTGTGACGAGGGGGGGCATGTGCAGCGCATGTGCCGCTGCACACGAACGACGAACGCCGGCAAAACAGGGCAATTGTGTGGCGTGAGGGTGTGACGCGGCGCTCGCCTGGGGCGCCCTTGTGCATCCGCGACGCCACGGTGCATGCCGTGGTGGCGTCGTACGCGTCGCAGGAGTTTGGAGGGCTTGATGGGGGGGGTAGGGGCACCCTCCGCATGGGTGAGGCGAAGGGAGGGCGAGGAGCAGCGCGGTCAGCGCAGGCGATCGGCTGCGCGGAAGTACTTCTTCGCGTAGGCGATGAGCTGCCCGTCGGTCGGGTGGTCGACGGTCTCGACGCCGACGATGCGGGGCTCGAGCGCCTGGTCATGGCGGTGGATGTGCCGGATCAGCTCCAGCTTCGCGGTGGAGGGACCCACCACGAGGACCTCGGCGGAGGCCGCGAGGGACGCGGCGACCTCGTGGTAGTAGTGCGAGTCCTCCTCGCGGCGACCGCTCACCGCAGCGCGGTTGTGCAGGTGCGCGGGGGCCGAGTTCGCCTGGACATCGGTCTCGTTGATGTTGTCGGCGTCGAAGTGAAAGACCTTGGCTTCGCGGTGGTCGAGCCAGACGACGGTGTGATGGATGGACATGAGCGCCGCGTGAGCAGATCCCGTGCCGCGCGAAAGCCCATGCACGGCGGGTGGATGCAGCGCGAAGCCACGAACCCGCTGCGTGCGCGACGCAGGAGTTGCGCGCCGGGCGCTCAGTCCTCTGCGGCGCGGGCCATGAGGTCGCGGTGTTTCTGCGGCGAACGCAACGCCTGGTAGCGCAGCACCTTGTCGCGGATGAGCGGGCGCACGCGGAAGGCGTCGGCCGCCGGGTCGCGGATGGACGGCTCGCGCTCGAACCAGTCCTGCACCTGCGTGACGAGCTCGGCGGGGAAGAGCCGCGCGAGGGTGTCCTCGTTGACGACGTCGAGGTAGCAGACGCGCACGAACCACCCCTGCTCCGTCGGGTTCATCCAGCGGGTCGTGCGGTCGTGGAACTTCTTGAGGAAGAGCGCCGAGTCGGCGCCCTCGCGGCCCGCCTCGTCGAGCACGAGGTGCAGCAGGTATGGGAATCCCTGCGTCGCCTCGAAGATCGCCTCGCGCCGCTCGGGCGCGACCTCCGCCGACTCCAGCATCGCGAGCGCCGTCGCCCGGTCGAAGGGCGCGAGGCGCACCTGCCCGGCGAGGTAGCGCTGGCAGTGCTGCGCCCACGAGGGGCTCATGGCCTCGAGGTCGTCGCGCCCGGCGATCAGCAGCACGGTCTTGAAGCTCGCCTGCGCCAGCCGCGGGATGAGCGCCCCCACCAGGAACTCCTCCAGCGTCGGCGCGAGGGCCTCGAAGTCGTCCACGATGAGCAGGAGGTCGTTGGTGCCGCGGCCGATGGGGTCGTGGGTGATGCGGTGCCAGTCCTCCTTGCGGTAGCCCCGGAGGGCGGCGGTGAGGTCGGTGATCATCGCGTCGGCGGTGACCCCGTACAGGTCGCCCCGCACGCGGTTGTGGAAGGTCACCCCGAAGAGGTCGCGCAGGGGCCCCGGCAGCCGGGTCGACTGCCGCAGCGGCGCGAGGGTCTCCAGCAGGTCCCAGGCGGCGTCGAGGGTGGCGGCCACGCCCGTCTCGGAGAGCCCGGTGGCGCGCACGTCGAGGTAGCTGCGGGTCTTGGGGACGGTCTCGTTGAGCCGGTGCCCCGCGCGCAGCAGCGCCACGGCGGCCTTCTTCACGTCGTCGCGCGCGCTGCCGAGCTCCTCCGCGACGGCGTCGACCAGGGCCCGGTGCGCCGCCGCCACCCGCCGCACCTGCGGGAAGTAGTCGGCGTCGGGGCGCGCGGGCGCCTCCAGGCTGCGCGGCATGAGCTGGTCGAGGAGCGCGAAGAGGTCGCCCACCGCGGCGCGGTTGGAGCCGTCGACGCGCAGTCGCAGGTAGCCGAGCGCCGTGGGGTCGACCGCCGCGAGCGCGTCGTCGATGAAGAAGGACTTGCCCACGCCGCCGGGCCCGCTCACCCCCACGATGGAGACCTGCGTGGGCGGTTTGCGGATGACCTCCGTGAGCTGCGCGACCTCGGAACGGTGAACGGTCTCCATCGCCCCAGAGTGGCACGCATCCCGGCGATCGCCCCGCCGCGATCGCCCGGCGCGGCCTACTCGCCCCAGCGCACGCCGTACCGCGCCGCGGGCGCGTCGGGGTTCACCTCGGGCGCCGCGCCCACCACCGCGCCCACCGCGGGCCCCGAGCCCGCCGGTCGCGGGTAGCGCGGCGCCGCGGGCCACGGCCGGAAGCGCGCCGCGTCGGGCGAGGCCACGCCCGGGTCGTAGCGCTGCATCAGCGGCGCGGCCGCGTCGGGGCCGTTGCGCGACCGCAGCCGCGCGCACTCCTCGGTCGAGATGCGCTTCGGGCCCGCGACGGTGCCGAGGCTGGCGTCGGCGTCCATGAGCAGCCACGGGCGGTCGGGGCCCATGTTGTCCGGGTGCCAGGGCTGGTCGAGCAGGATGTGCCCGGCCTCGTGCGACTGCGTCCACGCCTCGCGCTCGGCGGCGATGCCCGCGCGGTCGATGAGGAACCCGTTGCCGATGGACCCGCCGTCGCCGCGCACGAAGGCCTCGCCGATGCGCGTGCCCCGCGAGAAGCGGTTGATCACGATCATCTCCATCGTGGTCGCGTCGTCGTCGATGAGCGGCTTGATGAGCGCGCGCTCCTCGAGCGTGCCCGACGTGCTGTTCTGGTTGTTGAACTCGTCCACCCCGTCGCTGAAGTCCACCGCCGCGATCGTCGCGCCCTGCCGCCGGTCGGTGCTCAGCGCCCCGCCGGGCGGCGCCGAGAGCGTCGTCCAGCGCCCCGCGCGGTCGAGCACCAGCACGTCCGCGCTCGGCTCGGCCCCGTAGGTCGTGCGCGGGTTGCTCGTCACCCGGGCCGTGTATCCCCGCGCGCGCAGCATCGCCCCCATCGCCATGGCCGTGTCGATGGGCCGCCACCCCGCGCGCGTCACCAGCGGCGGCAGCGCGACGCCGTTGACCCGCAGTCGCACCTCGCCGCCCGCGGCGCGCGCCCCGTGGTCGTCGCCGAAGGCGATCATCGTGGGCGTCGGGGGATCGACCACCCGCGCCACCTCTCCCGCCGGGTCGCCCCAGGTCACGCCGCACTGCGCGTACACCTCGTTGGCGATCGCCACCTGCCGCCGCCCGATGTCCAGCGCCGCCGCCTCGCTGCCGCCTACCAGCGGCACGCCCCCGCTCGCCTGCGCCCGGTCGCGCAGCACCAGCACGTGCGCCCGCACCAGCCGCGCGGCCATCGGACCGTCCTCGCGCCCGGGTCGCCCCACGCGCACGTCCGTCGTCGCCTCTCCCGCTGCGCCCGCGCGGCGGTAGGCCACGCGCACCCGGTCGCGCAGCGCCACCCGCAGCGTCTGCGCCTCGACCCCCGGCGCCCGCTGGTCGACCTCGTCGCCCACGAGCCGCACGTAGCCCGAGCGCCACGGCGAGCCCGCGTCGGGCCGCCGGAGCGCCACCTCCGCGAGCCGCGACCGCAGCGCGCCCGGCTCCGCGGCGAAGGACGCAGGCGTCCCGCGGCCCTCCCAGCGCACGGCGGCGGGGGCGTCGGCGGCGGGGTCCCACACCTCCGCGCGGAGGTTCTCGGGGTCGGGCGAGGCGTCCCACCACGCGGCGCTGCGCGGCAGGGTCTCGTCGTTGGTCACCTGCCGCGAGAGCATCACGGCGTCGCGGTGGGCGTACACGGGCGCGTTGTCGCCGCGCAGCACCGTGACCGCCACGACGGTGACCGCCACGCGCCACCGGTGCGACCCCGCGACGATCTCCACCGAGGCGTCATCGGGCGCCGCGCTCGCCGCCACGCCCACGAACTCGACGACCGCCGCGCCCCGGCGCACCGGGACGTTGGCGCGCTCGACCAGGGCGCCCGCGGCGTCGCGCACCCGCAGCCCCCCGGTGACGCTGACCGCCACCGCGCCGGTGGGCACTCCCTCGACGGTGACGGCGACGCGGTCGTCGTTGACGGCGGTGAGCGACGCCGCCTGCTGCGAGTCGGGCACGCCGTCGTCGTCGTCGTCGTCGTCGTCGAGCCCGACGATGGCGCGGGCGGGGTTGGCCTCGCCGGTGCTCCATCGCAGCGTCGGCGGGGCGGACTGGGCCGAGGCCGGGACGAGTCGCGTGAGGCCGGCGAGCAGCAGCGCGAGGCAGGGGGCGAGGCGCATGGGCAGGGACGATAGCGCGGACGGCGCGGCGGAGGGACGCCCCTTGGCCGGCGTCGGCTCGGTGCTACGGTGCCCGTCGTCGGCTTCACCCGCCGACACGCCATGACCTCCCGGTAGCTACATCCCCCAGTCCGACGCCCATGCCCACCGCGAGCGCCCGCGCGCCCGCCCGCTGCGCGTCCACCGTTGAAGCTGCCGTCCCCGTCGGAGGTCCCTCATGGCATCACGCACTCTCGCGCTCGAAGCGCGCGGCGTCGGTCTCTCGCGCGCCGCGTCCGCCCCGGTTCTCCGTCACGTCGACCTGCGCCTCGTGCCCGGCTGGTACGGGCTCGTCGGCGCCAACGGCGCTGGCAAGACCACGCTCCTCCACCTGCTCGCGGGCGCGCTCGCCCCGAGCGAAGGCGTCGTGCGCCGCGAGCCCGCCGACGCGCTGGTCGCCCTCTGCGCCCAGGAGGCGCCGTCGCCCACGGCCTCGCTCCGCGCGTTCGCGGAGGACCCCGGCGGGCTCGCGGCTTCGCTGCGCGGGCGGCTCGCGCTCGACCGGGCGCCCATCGAGCGCTGGGCCACGCTCTCCCCCGGCGAGCGCAAGCGCTGGCAGGTGGGCGAGGCGCTGTTCTGCGAGCCGGACATCCTCCTCCTCGACGAGCCCACCAACCACCTCGACGGCGACGGGCGCGCGCTGCTCGTCGGGGCGCTGCGGCGCTTCCGCGGCATCGGGGTGCTCGTGTCCCACGACCGCGCGCTCCTCGAGGAGCTGCCGCGCACCACGATGCGCGTGCACGACGCCCGGGTCACCGCCTACGCGGGCGCGTACCGGGCCGCGGCGGAGCAGTGGCAGGCCGAGGCGCGGTCGCAGGAGGAGGCGCACCACCAGGCGAGGGATCGTGTGCGCTCCGTCGCCGCGCGCCTCGCCGAGACGCGGCGCGAGCAGGAGTCCGCCGACCGGGCGCGCAGCGCCAGCACGCGGATGAAGAGCAGGGCCGACCACGACGCGCGCTCGATGGGCGCGAAGGTGGTGGCGGGCTGGGCGGAGGCGCGGGCCGGGCGCGCCGTCGGGGTGGTGCGCGGTGAGCTCGCGCGCGCGGAGGAGGCCGTGCCCTCGTTCACCAGGGACCGGACGCTCGGGGCAAAGGTGTTCGCGTCGTTTGCGCGGGCGCCCTCCCCGGTGCTCTTCCACCTCGACGAGCCAGCCATCGGCGCGGAGGGCGTGACGCTGCTCACGGACGTGCGGGTCACGGTGTCGCGCGACGACCGGGTGCGCGTCGCCGGTGCCAACGGCGCGGGCAAGACCACCCTGGTGCGCGCCCTTCTCGCGAGCGCCCGCGACCCCGGGCGGCTGCTCTACCTCCCGCAGGAACTCCCACCGGAAGACGTGCGGGCGTTGGCAGAGACGCTGCGCGCGCTCGATCCGGAGAGCCGCGGTCGGGTGCTCTCGGTGTTCGCGGCGCTGGGGAGCGACCCCGAGCGCATCGTGCTGCGGAGCCCGGAGGACGCCGCGCGGCTCTCACCCGGCGAGGCGCGGAAGCTCGCCCTGGCGCTGGGCCTCGGGCGCCACGCGTGGGCCCTCGTGCTCGACGAGCCGACGAACCACCTCGACCTGCCGAGCATCGAGCGGCTGGAGCGGGCGCTCGGCGCGTACCCCGGCGCGCTCGTGCTGGTCAGCCACGACGACGCCTTCGCGGCGAGCGTCACCCACCGCACGCTGCGCGTGGCGGAGGGGACGGTGAGGTGATCGGGTCGAGGCTGCGAAGGTGTCTCGCGGGGTCCCCGCGGGCGCGTGGGTCAGCGCGGCTCAGCGCACCCAGATGGCGTACGCCGCGCCCACGTTGGGATAGTAGATGAACGGCCCCGTCCCGTAGCCGTTGTACATCCAGTTGGAGGCGTTGGCGCCGCAGAGGGTGAGCCCCTGGTTCACCGACGGGGTGCCGAAGTCCCACCCGTCGCCGAGGCTGCCGTGGCCCTTGCAGTCCGCGGGCGCGCCCGCCGGTGGGTTCACCTGCCCGGCGCCGCCGTCGGTGTAGCTCGCCGGACCGCCGCACCAGTAGTAACCGCTGGCGTCGTTGTAGAGGTAGTAGCCCGGCTGACCGAAGGGGATGCGCAGGTCCACCCGCCGGATGTCGTTGCTGAGGTACGTGCGCGCCCCGCTCCCGTACGCCGCCAGCCGCATCGTCGTGTACGGGAACGCGTTGAGGTCGACCCAACCCGCCACCCCCGTCGCGCTCGCCGACGCCGTGGCCGGGTTGGTCGCGAGCGCCCCGAGGGACGTGTACGCCGCCCCGAAGTTCCCGTAGTTGCCCGAGTGCGCGGAGTTCTTGAGCAGCGCGAGCGTCCACCCCCCGCCGCTCGTCTCCATGTCGCAGAATACGCTGAAGGCCGCCACGCTCCCGCCCCCGTCCGGGTCGATGGGGTAGCTCCCCGACGGCAGCGACGGCAGCGCCGCATGGATCGCCGCGCAGCTCGCCAGCGCCGCGCACGCCCCCGCCGCGCAGCCCTGCCCCGCCGCGCAGGTGCGACCGCACGCGCCGCAGTTGGCCACGTCGGCGCGCACGTCGCGCTCGCACCCGTTGGCGACGTTGCCGTCGCAGTTGTCGAAGCCCGCCGCGCAGGCGCCGATGCCGCACGCGCTCGCCGCGCAGGTCGCCGTCGCCACGTTGGCCGTCACGCAGCTCCGCCCGCACGCGCCGCAGTGGGCCGCGCTCGTCGCGAGGTTGGTCTCGCACCCGTCGGAGCCGTCGCCGTTGCACTCGCCGAAGCCCGCCACGCACACGCTCGAGCACGCGCTCGCAGTGCACGCCGGCACCGCGTTGGGCCGCGCCGCGCAGGCGGTCCCGCAGGCGCCGCAGTGGGAGGCGTTGGTGCGCGTGTCGGCCTCGCACCCGTTGGCCGCGTTGCCGTCGCAGTTGTCGAAGCCCGCCGCGCAGGTCGCCACCGCGCAGGCCCCCGCCGCGCAGGCCGGCGTGGCGTTGGCGAGGTCGCACGCCCGGCCGCACGCCCCGCAGTGGGCGAGGCTCGTCGCGAGCTCGACCTCGCAGCCGTTGGCCGGGTCGGCGTCGCAGTCCGCGAAGCCCGCGGCGCAGGCGTAGGCGCAGCGCCCCGCGGCGCAGCTCGCGACGCTGTTGGGGCGCGCGGCGCAGACCACGCCGCAGCCGCCGCAGTGGGCGACGGCGTTGAGGGTGTCGGTCTCGCACCCGTTGGCCGCCATTCCGTCGCAGTCGGCGTTCGGGGAGGTGCACGCGCCGACGGCGCAGGTGCCGTTCATGCACTGCGAGGTGCCGTTGGGGACGCTGCACCGGGCGTCGCACGCGCCGCAGTGGGCGACGTTGGACTGCGGGTCGACGCAGGCGCCGGAGCAGCACTGCTGCGACGCGGGGCACGCGCGCGCGGCGTTGCAGCCGGCGACGCAGAGGTTGCCGACGCAGAGCGTGCCGGAGGGGCACTGGGCGTCGGCGACGCAGTCGACGCAGGCGTGGGTGGTGGTGTCGCAGTGCCGCGCGGCGACGCCCCCGTCGGCGCCGATGGCGCAGCCGTCGTCGTCGCGGCACCCGGCGGTGCAGGTGCTGCTCGCCGCGAGGCAGTACTGCCCGGCGGGGCAGGTGTCGGCGCTCGCCACGCACTGGACGCACCGGCCCGTCGCGGTGTCGCACGCGCCGCCGCCCGCGTTGCCCGCGCACGAGGCGTTGTCGGTGCACCGGAACGGCACGTCGATGGCGGGCACGTCGACCGCGTCGATGGCGGGTACGTCGGGCACATCGATGGCGGGTACATCGACCACGTCGATGGACGGGACGTCGACCACGTCGAGCCCGACGTCGGTCGCGGCGTCGTCCCCGCCGACGACGCTCTCACCGTCGCTGCACGCGACGCCCAGCGAGCACACGAGCCCTGCGGTCCACCATCGAAGCTTCATCGGGGATCCTCCGAGGGCTGACGCTACCAGAGGCCGGATACGCACCCCGCCGGGATCATCGCCCTTGCCCCGACCGGCGCGCGGGTGTAGCGACCGACGGCAGATGGAGAGGAGCGGGCGCTCGCCGGAGGTTCCCTGGTGAACCTCGGGAGGAAAGTCCGAGCTCCGCAGGGCAGGATGCTGGCTAACGGCCAGTGGGAGCGATCCCGAGGACAGTGCAACAGAGAAAGACCGCCGCCCGGCCGCGAGGCCCGTCGGTAAGGGTGAAACGGTGAGGTAAGAGCTCACCGCGGCGCTGGCGACAGCGACGGCACGGCAAACCCCATCCGGAGCAAGACCCAATATGGAAGCGATGCGGGTCACACCGCGGGAGACCAGGAGCCCGGTCGATGCTTCCGGGTTGGTCGCTAACGACGTCGCGAGCAATCGTCGACGCTAGAAGAATGAGCGCCCCCGGGCGGTGAGCGATCGCCGCCCGGGACAGAACTCGGCTTACAGCCCTCTCCATCTCCGAAGACGCCTCGGGCCCCGGCAACGGGTCACCCGGGGCGTCGGCGGTTCTGGGGCCCCGCGGTCTAGGCCCCCGCGAGGCGCGCGATGAGCGCCCCGAGCGCCTCGAGGTCGACGGGCTTCACGAGGTGGGCGTCGAAGCCCGCCTCCATCGAGCGCTGCCGGTCCGCCGCCTGGCCGTAGCCGGTCACCGCGACGAGGCGCACGTCCTCGAAGCCCTCCATGGCGCGCAGCCGGCGCCCCAGCTCGTAGCCGTCCATCACCGGCAGGCCGATGTCGAGCAGCGCGATCGTGGGCCGGTGCGCGGCGGCGGCGACCAGCGCCGTCGGGCCGTCGTGGGCCTTGCGCACGTCGTGCCCCATCGCGGCGAGCGCGTCGACGAGGAGGTCGGCCGCGTCCTCGTTGTCGTCCACGACCAGCACCCGCGCGGGCCGCGGCGGACCATCGGAGCCGGGCGGCGGCGCGGCGCTCGGGGCGGCGGCCTGGTCGAGCGCCGGGAGCCGGACGCAGAACTCGCTCCCCTCCCCGGCGCCGTCGCTCGCGGCCGAGACGTCGCCGCCGTGGAGCGCCACGAGGCTCTTCACGATCGCGAGGCCGAGCCCGAGCCCGCCCGCCGCGCGGTCGATCGCCTGCGACTCCTGCGCGAAGAGGTCGAAGACGCGCGGGAGCATCTCCGGCGCGATGCCGATGCCCCGGTCGCGGACGCGCAGCTCGACGCGGTCGCCCACCCGCGCGCCGGTCACCGCGATGCGGCCGCCCTTCTCGGAGTACTTGGCGGCGTTGTTGAGGAGGTTCGCCACCACCTGCGCGAGGCGCACCGCGTCGCCGCGCACCGCGAGCTCCGGCGGCACGTCGACGTCCAGGCCCTGGGCGCGCTGCTCGACGAGCGGCAGGGACATCTCCACGGCGCGGGCCACCACGTCCGCGAGCGCGAGGCGCTCCAGCTTGAGCTCCACGCGGCCCCGGGTGATGCGCGAGACGTCCAGCAGGTCGTCGACGAGGCGCACGAGGTGCTTCACCTGCCGCTCGATCACCGCGAGCTCGCGCTCCGGCCACTGCCCGGCGCGCATCCGGATCAGCGCGAGGGCCGTGAGGATGGGCGCCAGCGGGTTGCGCAGCTCGTGCCCCAGCATCGCGAGAAACTCGTCCTTCGAGCGGTTGGCCAGCTCGGCGTCGGCGCGGGCGCGCTCGGCCTCGCGGAAGAGCCGCGCGTGCTCGATGGCCACCGAGGCGCGCTCGGCGAGGCTGGCCGCCAGGGCGAGGTCTTCGGGGCCGAAGCGCCGGCCCGACTCCCCGAGGGCGAAGCTGAGCACGCCGATGGTCGCGCCGCGGGCGGTGAGCGGCACGCCGAGGTACGAGCGCAGCCCGAGCTCGCGGACGAGGGCGAGGTGCTCGGGGTCGCGCGCCTCCGCGGCGAGCGCCTCGTCGGAGATCTCCGAGACCATCTCGGGCCGGCCGGTGCGGAGCACGTTCGGCCCCCCGCGGAGGGCGTCGTGGGCGGCGGGGAAGCGGCGCTCCAGCTCGGCCACGAGGGGGGCCTTCGCAGGGTCGGCGTGCGCGACCGCGAGCCGCTGCGTGCGGCCGCCCTGGACCAGGTCGAGCGCCGCCCAGTCCGCGACCTCGGGCACCGCGAGGCGCACCACCTCGTCGAGGGTCTGCGGGTAGTCGAGGGAGGCGGAGAGCCGCTGCGAGGCGCGGGCGATGAACGCGCGGCGGGACTCGTCGCGCCGGTGCTGCGTGACGTCCTGCAGGACGCTGATGACCGAGCTCGGCTGGCCCTCGGCGTCGAAGAGCGGCTTGGCGCGCACCACGGTCCAGCGCTCCTGCGCCGTCGCGCGCTCGCGGAAGACGAGCACCCGCTCCACCGGGGCGCCGGTGCGCAGCGCGAGCCGGCCGGGCATCTGGTCGCCCGGCACCGCGCGGCGCTCCTCGTCGAGCACCTCGAGGTGCCCCGTGACCGCGGCGGGCGTGGGGGCGCGCAGGAGGGCGTCGACGCTCGCCACGCCCAGGAGCCGGGCGGCCACCTCGTTGGCGTAGAGCGCCCGCCCGGTGGCGGCCTGCACCACGATGGCGTCGTCGACGCCGTCGAGCACGGCCTGTAGCTTGTCGACCACCGCGCGCTCGTCCCGGGCGCCTGCGAGCGCGCGCCGGCGGTCGGCCCCCGCGCGGGCCGTGACCAGCGAGAGGATGACGCCCTGGCCGACGAACCACGAGACCGCGACCGCCTCGCGCCCGGCGGGGAGGTGCAGGGCGAAGCGCGGCTCAGCGAAGACGAACTCGCCCACCAGGGCGGCGGCCGCGGTAGCGGCGAAGCCCACCGGGAGCCCACCGATCCAGGCGCCCAGGAGGATCGGCACGAAGAACAGCAGGAAGGGGGGCTGCGGACCGAGCCGCTCGTAGAGCGCAACGCGGGCGGCCGTGAGGAGCCCGAGGGCCAGGGCGGACGCGGCGAGCCCGCGGAGCGTCGATGAGCGGGGCGCGCTCACTCCACCACGCGCCGCACCGAGCCCTCGTCCGCGAGGTCGACGGGCATCGGCAGGAGCGGCTCGGTGCCGTCGGCCAGCCGCACCACCTCGGTGAAGGGCTGGTCGAAGAGCTCCGGGGCGCGCACCCCGGAGAGCACCAGCACCCAGCGCCCGTCCTCGAGCTCCAGCACGCTGCCCGGCGGGTATCGCCCCACGCGGTTGACGAAGAGCTGGAGCAGCTCCGGGTCGTACTCCGTGCCGCGGGCGGCGTACATCCGCGCGAGCGCCGTCGGCGGCGCCATCAGCGGCCCCCCCGGGCGGTAGCGGGTGAGCGTCTCGAAGTCGTCCGCGATGTGGATGATGCGCCCGAACAGCGACGCGCCGCCGGGGGCGTTGAAGGGCCGGTGGTGCTCCAGGCACGCCAGCATCCGGTGGATGCGGGCCTCGTGGAAGCCGCGCTGCGCCAGCAGGCCGCGCACGGCGGCGCTGCCGTGCCGGCTGAAGGGCGGCGCGTAGCCGTCCTCGTCGGTGGAGTAGCCGAGGTCGTGGTAGCAGGCGGTCACGCCGAGGTCGGCCAGCGCCGTCTCGGGCAGGCCCACCTCGCGGCCGATGAGCACCGCCAGCATCGCCACCTGCGAGCTGTGGCGCGAGAGTGCGTGGGTGTTCTTGTCGAAGCGCGAGCGCGCGATGCTCTCCTCCTCGCTCTGCGCGGGGAGGTCGACCATCTCGTTGATCATCTTGCGCACGGGCAGCGGGTTGGCCGCCCGGCCCGAGGCGAGGCCCGCCCAGAGCCCGTCGACCACGCCCGCCGCGCGGTGCATCACGGCGCCCACGTCCTGGTCGAGGCGCTTGTGCTCGTCCTTCAGCCGGAAGCGGAACACCGGCAGCAGCTCCAGGGCGCTCAGCCCGGCGGTCTCCAGCAGCGCCTGGAGCGCCGCGCGCGGGTGCGCGGGCGCGGCGTCGGCCATCGCGGCCACCACCACCCGGCGCCACTGCTCCATGGTGAGCGTCGCGTGCAGGTTGAGCCCGCCCACCTCGTGCCGCAGCCACAGCGCCGCGAAGTTGTCGTCGACCTCCACCCGGTCGTCGAGCCGGAGGCGCTGGTCGTTCACGTAGACCTGGTCCTCCACCATGATGACCTGCACCATCCCGAGCAGGTCGCGCAGCGCCGCGAGGGAGCGCTCGAGGTCCTTCAGCGGCGCCTCGAAGGCCATGTTGCGGGTGTCGTGGAAGCGGGTCATCCGCAT
The DNA here is from genome assembly GCA_030652255.1 of Myxococcales bacterium. Lineage (GTDB taxonomy): Bacteria > Myxococcota_A > Polyangia > Polyangiales > SCUS01. The sequence continues at coordinate 31,825 of JAUSAZ010000229.1, forward strand.
CGCGCCGGTGAGCATCCGCACGAACTGCTCGCCCAGCTCGCGCACCCTGGCCGCCAGCTCGCGGTCGTCGCCCGCCCGCGCCTTGTCGAGCGCCCGCCCGACGTCGCGCTGCGCCTCGGCCACCTCGTCGACGTCGCTCACGCCGTCACCGCCTTCGCCTGCGCCCGCTCGGCCCGCGCGTCCTCCACCACCCGCCGCATCGCCTCGGTGCTCGCCGCCGCCGCCATCTCCCGCAGGATCGCGTCGGCCTCGTCCGCCGGGTGCCGGGCCAGGCCCGCCGCGGCGGCCCGCGTCCGCGCCCCGTGCGCGTCGTTCTTCATGAGCCGCTGGATGAGCCCCGCGGGCCTCGCCCACTCGCGGAAGGCCTCGATGGCCCGTCCCCCGTCGACCAGGGTCATGGCCCGCCCCACCGCGGCCATCTCCTCGGGCGACGAGCGCTCCTCGGCGCGGTGCTCGGCGTGCCGCTGGAGCAGCGAGAACGCCCCGGGCTCGCGGTGCTCGCCGATGGCCTCGACGGTGCGCACCCGCAGCAGCTCGCTCGGCGACCGCAGCAGGTGCACCAGCACGCCCCGGGTCGAGGTGTCCGTGCGCGCCGTCGCCGTCAGCCGCAGGAACTCCATCTGCAGCTCGTCGTCCTCGCCCCCGATGAGCGTCGAGGCGACCAGCGAGGGCGCGTCGGGCAGGCGCTCCGCGAGGGCCCGCAGCAGGTCCGCCGCGAGGCTCCCGCGCACCGAGCGCAGCCTCGCCACGACCACGTCCGCGCGCGCCGGCAGGAAGCCCTCGAGCAGCTCGCGGAGGATGCGCCGGTCGTTCTCCGCGCGCTCGCTGCCGAGCAGGTCGAGCAGCACCGGCAGCGGGTCGTAGGGCAGCGACGAGAGCAGCTCCTTGAGCTCCCGGGGGGCGCCCGGCGCGTCGTGGGGCACCGAGCGCACCAGCTTCTGGAGGGCCCGGGCGTCGAAGAAGCCGCTCACGATGGGGCCCACCTGCTCGGCGAGGTCGGGGTGCGCGTCGTCGAAGCGCGCGAGCACGTCGTAGAGGGCGAGCAGCTGCTGGAGCCGGCTGTCCGAGAGGAGGAAGTCCCGCGCCTCGCGCACCAGCGGCGCGACCTCGTCGAAGCCCACCGGGTCCGTCGGGTCGCCCGCCACCGCGAGCAGCTGCCGGATGAGGTCGATGGTCACCTGCGGCAGCCGCGGCGAGGCGCACTCGGCCACCAGCGCCGCGCGGGCCTCGTCGGACACCTCCGCGGGCGAGACGCGCGCGGCGGCCGGCAGCGACGGCGCCGGGAGGTCGAAGTCCGCGGGGATCTTCGCCGACGCCTCGATGGACACGCCCGCCGAGGCCCCGCGCTCACCCGCGGGGACCTCGTCGTCGTCGTCCGGCACGAAGCCCTCGATGGACTCGATGGTGATGTTGTGGAACCCCGCCTTCCAGAGCAGCGTGACGAGGTCGTCCTCGTCGTGGCGCACCCCGACGAAGCGGATCGACAGGATCTCCAGCAGCTTGGTGAGCTCCTGCCAGGTGGTGTCGGCGTCCAGGGTGATCTTGCGCACCCCGTCGCGGAAGAGCTTGAGCGCCAGCGACCGCTCGCGCTCACGCTCGATGTAGACGACCTCCTGATCGAGCACGAGCTCGAAGGGGCGCACCGTCAGCGGCATCTCGCCATACCGGGAGAGGTACTCTGCGAAGGCGCTGCGGAGCGCGTCGAGGAAGCCCCGCACCGCCTGGTTGCTCGGGTCGTAGATGAGGTAGCTGCGCGAGGCGCGCGCCAGCGTGAGCATGCAGGCGTGGGCCGCGACGGCGCGCTCGCTGCCCTGCAGGGCGGTCTCGGGCTCCCCCTCGCCGGGAGGCGCGGAGGGCCGCGGGGGGGCGACGCTGCCGCCCGGGGGCGCCGAGCTGCGCAGCGGGGGCAGCGAGGCGTAGGTGGAGTTGCCCGCGGAGGGGGCCGCGCGGGCGAGGCTCTTGGGCGCGGCGGTCGGCGGGCGCCGCGGGGCGACCGTGGGCGCCGGCGCAGACCGGGGGGACGGCGGGACGAACGCGTCGTCGAGCTCGAAGCGATCGGGCACCGGCGCCGGGGCGCGCGTCGCGACCGGAGCGGGGCGCCCGGTGGGAGGTGGCAGCGGCGTACTGAAGATCTCGTCGGCGAGCGAGGGGGGCGGCGCGGTGACGGGGCGCGGCGGCGGCGAGGAGCGGGGGGACTGCGCGAAGGGGTCTGGCGCGACGCGGGGGCGGGCCTCGCGGGGCGGCGGGGGGCGCGAGCTCCGCGCGGGGGGCGCCGGGGCGGACGGCGCCGTCGTGGCGCGGGGCGGCGCGAGGGAGATGGACGCGCTCGACGGGCGCAGCGGCGGAAGCTCCGGGACGCGCTCGACACGCGGCGAGGGGTCGTCGGCCTCCTCGGCGCGCGGGTCGATGCGCGGCGGAGCATCGGACCTCGGCGCCGGCGGCGGGCTCGTCGGCGGGGCGACGGGAAACGCCCCCCCGCTGTGACGGCGCGGCGGCGCGAGCGAGAGGCCCGCGGCCGGCGCGGCCGGCGTGGATGGGGTGGGGTCGCGGTACGGAGGGAGCACCGGGAGCGCCTCGTAGGACTTCCTCCGCGGCGGCGCGCCGATGGGAATCTGGGAGGCACGCCCTGCGGGCGCGGTCGGCTCTACGGCCGGTGACGGCTCGGAGCGGTCTTCGTTCGACATCGCAGCGCAGGCCTCCGCACCCCTGAGGTAGCGCGTCCCCACGCAACAGGGCAAGTGCCGTGGTGCCCCCGGCGACGCCCCCGCGACGCGCAGGTCAGTAGTCGACCACCGGGTCGACCGCCGCGTCGCTGTGCAGCGGCAGGGCCACGCCGTGCTCGGGCCGACCGTAGAGGTATCGGTAGCGCGCGAGGTTCTGCACCACGCGGCGCACGTAGGTGCGGGTCTCGTCGTAGGGGATGTGCTCGACGAAGGCGTCGACGTCATCGGCGCCGTGCTCGCGCATCCAGCGGTTCATGGCGCCGGGGCCGGCGTTGAAGCTGCCGATGGCGCGGGGCAGCACCGCCCGGTACTGCCGGTACAGCCGCCCGATGTAGTGCCCCGCCACGCGGATGTTGTACGCAGGCTCGAAGAGCTGGTCTTCGGTGAAGGGGATGCCCAGCTCCTGCGCCACGCGCCGCGTCGTCGGCGGCACCATCTGCAGCAGCCCGATGGCCCGCGCGGTCGAGACGTCCCGCGCGTTGAACCCGCTCTCCTGCCGCATGATCGCGAAGAGGTAGTCGCGCGGCAGGCCGTTCGTATCCTCCGCCGCCTCGACCAGCGGCGCGAAGGGCCGCGGGAAGCCGGCGTCCCAGATCCAGCGCGTGGAGGTCGTCGGCAGCGCGTCGAGCGCGTCGGCGTGCCGGGACGACAGCACGAAGGCCCGGCGCGCGTCGCCGAGCGCGAGGTAGGCCCCGGCCATCACCTCGTCGGCCCGGTCTCGCGGCAGCGTCGCCCGGAGCGCGGCGTCGTCCGCGACGAGCACCTCGGCGGCCTCGCGGTCGAAGCCCAGCGCGGCGAGCCAGCGGGCGCGCGGCGGCAGCGGGAGGGCCGGCCGGGGCCGCGCCGGCGGGGGCGGGGGCGGCGGCTCGGGCGCGACTCCCTGGGTCCGCAGCCGCGACTCCGCGAGGATGGCGTACCAGGTGAGCGGCCGGTGCTCGATGAGCCCGCGCCACGCGGTCACCGCCGCGGCCGCGTCGCCCGCCCGCAGCCGCGCGACCGCGGACCAGTACCTCCCGCGGCCGCGCTCCAGGTGGTGCGTCGCGACCTCGCCCGAGCGGGCGAGCGGCTCGACGGCCTCGGCGAAGCGACCGGCGGAGTAGAGGGTCCACCCCAGGTGCCAGGCCGCGTCGACCCGCAGCCGCGCCGGCGCGCCGGGACGATCGCGGAGGAAGGCCCGCCACCGGGCGATCGCCTGCTCACGCCGCGCGTGGTGGGACTCCAGCCACGCCGCGCGGAACGCCGCCTCGTCGCTCCAGCGCCCGCGCAGGGACCGGGCGACGGCGTCGTAGGCCCGCACGGCGTCGTCGTCCTGGTCGGCCCGCGAGAGCGCCCGCGCGGCCATGAACGCGTCCTCGTCGCGGCGCTCGTTGAGGGGGTTGCGCGACGCCACGGAGAGCCAGCGGTGGGCTTCGGGGTAACGCCCGCGCGCGCCGAACAACGCCCGCCCCAGGAGGTGCACCCGCCGCGCCTCGTCGCGCCCCGCGAGGGGGGGAATGGCCTGGAGCGACTCGATGGCCTCGGCGTGCCGGGCCCGGCCCAGCAGCACCCCCGCCCGCTCGAGGGACTGCGCCGTGCTGAGCGGCCGCCCCCCGCGCGCGAGGGCCGCGAGCCCCTGCACGCCGGCGGCGGTGTCGGGCTCGTCGACGGCCAGGCGCCGGCGGGCCTCGACGGCCGCGGCGGCGTCGCCGGTCGCGTCGAGGGCCTCGGCGGCCAGGGCCCACGCGCGGGCTCGGTCGATGCCCGCCGGGGGGTGGGCCACCCACGCGCGCATCGCGGCGGCGGCCCCGCGCCGATCGCCCGCGGCCCACGCCTCGAGCACCGCCCGGGTGCGGTCGGAGGCGCCGCCGCCGCGCGCCGCGAGGGCCTCCCAGGCCGCGCGCGCCTCCGGGTGACGCCCGGTCGCGGCGAGGGCGGTGGCCTCCATCCGTCGGGCCTCGAGGGACAGCGCCGGGAGCGCGGCGGCGAGGCCGGGCAGGCGCGCGAGGGCGGCCGCGGGGTCGCCGAGGTCGAGCGCGACGCGGGCGGCGATGAAGCGGGCCTCGGGGCTCGACTGCACCGCGGCGGGCAGGCGCTCGAGGGCCGCCCGGACGCCCGAGCGCTCGCCCGAGCGCACCATCGCGACGACCGCGGCGAGGGAGGCTGGCGGCGCGGGGTCGAGGCCCGCGTCGTCGGGTCCGGCGTCGCGGGTGGCGGGCGGCGCGGAGGGGCGCGCCGGGGCGCTGCGGGGTCGCCGCGGGGGCGGGGCGGGCGGGTCGCGCACGCAGCCTAGGAGCGCGAGCCCGAGGAGCGGAAGCAGGCGTCGGACGCGCGTCGCCACGGTGGTTCACCGGGTACCACACCGCAGCGCCGGGCGACATCGATCGAGCGCCCGGCGCGAGGCGCGTGGTAGCGTGGGCCGTGCGGTGCACGAGATGACGCGAGGGTCCGCGAACGCAGGGATGCAGGGCGCCACCGACCCCTTCGGCCTGGTGGGCACCCGGCTCGATGGCAAGTACGCCGTCGAGGCGGTGGTCGCCGAAGGGGGCTTCGGCGTGGTGTACCGCTGCGCCCACACCGACCTCCAGAAGACCGTCGCGCTGAAGGTCCTGAAGATCCCCTCGCACCACGCGCCGGCGGCGCGCGGGGAGTTCTTCCGCAAGTTCGCCAACGAGGCGCGCACCATCGCGCGCATCGAGCACGAGGCCATCGTGCGGGTGCTCGACTTCGGCAGCACCATCATGCCTTCGGGCGACCTCGCGCCGTGGATGGCCCTGGAGTGGCTCGAGGGGCGCACGCTCGAGCGCGACCTCGACGCGCGCGGCGAGACGGGCTTCGCGGGCCGCACGCCCATCGAGTGCCTCGCGCTGCTCCACCCGGTCATCGAGGCCGTGGCGCTCGCCCACGAGGAGGGCATCGCACACCGCGACATCAAGCCCGGCAACCTCATGCTGGTGACCAACCGTCGGGGCGAGGTGCGGCTCAAGCTGCTCGACTTCGGCGTCGCCAAGGTGATGACCGACGACGAGCGCGCGCCCACCCTCGGGCAGACGTCGACGCAGGCGCACCTGCAGATGTTCTCGCTCGACTACGCCGCGCCCGAGCAGGTGAGCGGCACCCGCACCGGCCCGTGGACGGACGTGCACGCGCTCTCGCTGGTGCTCACCGAGATGCTCACCGGCGAGCAGCCCTACGAGGGCGAAGACTCGGTGGAGGTCTTCTCCGAGGCGCTCAGCCGACAGCGGCCCACGCCCGGGCGCCGCGGCCTCGACGTGGGCCCCTGGGAGCCGGTGCTCCAGCGCTCGCTCGCGCTGCGCCCCGCCGACCGCTACCCCGATGCGGGGTCGTTCCTGAAGGCGCTGCTCCACGACGTGCCGCAGCAGGCGGTCTGGCGCGAGGGCCACGGCGCCGCCGCCGCCGCGCCCGCGCCCGCCTCCGACCGACCGGCCCCCGCCCCCGCCCCCGCCCCGACCGCACCCGCGACGCCCGCGCCGGTGGCATCGACGCCGCCCGCGGAGGTCGAGGCAGCGCTCCCCGAGTCCGGGCGCATCACCGAGCTGCTGCCGCAGCCACCCCGTGGCGAGTCCGACGACGACGACCCGGTGCGACTCCCCATCAACCGCGTCGGCTGGATGGGCTGGGCGGCCGTGTTCGTGGGCCTCGCCGCGATCGTCTTCGCGGTGCTGGTCACGCAGCGCCCCGCGTCGCCGCAGCGCCCCACGCCAGCCCCGCGCCCGGCGCCGCCCGCGGTCGCCGCCCCCTCCCCCGCGGCACCGCTGCCCGCCCCCTCGCCCGCCGTCGTCGCTGCG